>JBIJBE010000002.1:0-171599 GCA_044345405.1 Bdellovibrionota bacterium | reverse complement strand
CTGATGAAGGCGTTTCAAGATGATGGGGACGTTTACGTATCCAATCGCGACGGCACTCACTTAGTCCAGCTCACCGAGGATCACCGCGCGGATCGCGCTGTGTGTTGGTCTCCGTGTGGAAATTTCCTGATGTTCACGAGCACGGAGTTGAACGACCCTAACACCGACAGGCTCTTCGTTCTCAACGCTAATTCGGGCGAGCCCGTTCAGTTCACGTATGACCGTGAGCCGCTCGAGCGGGAGATAGGGGCGCGACAAGCGCTCAATCAGGGGATCTTTGCCCTCCTAACTCCCGACGTTGTGGAGCGCCTCTTCGTTGAGAGTTCGTTTTGGGGCGCGGAGCGCAATCCGGATTGGACTCGCTAGAGGGCGCGGCATTCCTCGCTCTTCGTGGGTGCGGTTTGGCTGCCGTAGCCTCTATGGGGCATCGTCACCTACACGGCGATGTCTCCCCAGACCCCGGAACCTTCTCGTGTCCCCCGGCGATATAATAGAGCTGCACTATGCGGACGGGCCCTTGTCGTTGCCTCTGCGCAACGAGGGCCGATTGCTCTACAAGCTTATCGAGCCAACGGATGAACTGGGCCTTTGAGGTCTCCGCAGGCATCCAGTCGCCGATAGTGGGTGTCATCGCGAAGAGCTCGTGAGCCGTTGAACCGGGTCGATCAGAAACAAGCCTCAGGAGAGGGTCTCTGACAGTTTGAAATACCTTTTCCGCTTCCGCTCTCTTTGTGTGGTAGCTGGAAGCGCGACCCGATTCGGCGCTCGGTGCGCGGGACTTGATTCGTTCGACAAGTCCAGGTTGGCCGAGAAAATACTCCATCTTATCCGTGGGTAGGAGTCTCGATTGGTGTAGGGATAGAAAGCCCTCCTGTTGAAGCGAGGCGACAACCTTGTCCGCTGTGCCGGGTGGCAGATTGAGCGCCGTCGCGACATCAGAGGCGGAAGGTTGCCCATTTTCCGTGATGAGCTGGACAACCCGTGAGAGCGTTCGAGCACGGGCGTTGTGTAGGATCTCCTCCGCGCTCGGTCGGTCGGGAAGTCCAGGGATGGAAGCGATGCTCGCCTCACGCGCGAAGGCCGCCGGTCCGGGAAGATAGCCGTGAGGCGCGCCGAAAAGGTCCCCGGGTGGTAAGAGAAGACCACTGTGCAAACTATTTCGAAGGATCGACTGCCGAACCTCAACGCCGCAGGTGGCTCCGATCTCCCGCCAAAAACGGGACTTTGGCTCAAACCCGAACGGATTCGTCGCGAAAACCCGAGCAGCCTCGATGACCACATCACGAGCGGGAAAGGTCAACGGGGGGACGAACTCCGAGTTGGAGGAGAGTTTCGTCCTAACCTCGGCAGAAGGGTGTCTCGTGTCACGCGCGTCCTTCATGTTTTGTTCCATGGGTGTGTGTTGGGTATCTCATCACGCAATTGAGTTCACGTGAGGTCGCCATCGGAGCCCAAAAAAAGTACCAGAGGGAGCCGAAATGTCAAATAGATACGCTTTCATAGTTAGTATATAAGCGCTCATATAGACGGATAATGGTGTGTAGCACATCTGCTGTCAGCGTCAGTGGTATCTCCACAACTGTGGGAACCGTCATCTCGCCGGTCGATGGTAGGGGTGCTTTCCCGCTCCTGAGGCAGAGCCGCGGGATAGTGGGTCGCGGTGTGACCCGATTGGAGGCACCTGCCTACCCCGCCAACGGAGCGAGGGGGCTCAAGCCCGGATCCTATCACCCCTTGTTGGGATCAGTTCTTCCTAGGGTTAATCTGACGAATCGATGCTCCGCTATTTGAGTAACGGGCAACCTCGTCTTACCTTGGTGTCCTCAGGAGGGGCTCGAACGTCCCTTGGAGTGGGTGTAGTTCTTCCATGGATTATTAGTATGGCGGTGGCGCGACAAGTTCAAGCGACGGGGCTTCAGGTGAAGCTCAAAGTGACGGAGATGGTTCGTGAGGCCCGCGCGTCACACGTGGCTCTTTGTGGAGGCGCTGTCGCTAACGACGATGTTATTTCCTATGCGCCATCATCGCCCTTACTACGCGGGGATGTGCCATCTAGTGATGCCACCTCGGTTCGAATTTCCGGTAACGGTATCGCGGTTACGGCACAGATGCTCGCGTTAACGAATTGTCAGAGGGGTATTCTTGAGCGCAAAGCGATCTCGGTAACCGCGAGTGAGTATCGAGTTTCAGAGGGCTCTGAAGCTCTCGTTGTTTTTAAAAATGAGAGGGAGGCCGCGGTCGCCCTGCATGAGGTAGGCTTCGCTCGTGTTCGAGAAGCGACTAAACTTCTACCGGACCGATTCTACAAGGTGGTTACCGCGTCGAATGGGTCCTCCTCGATGGCGTGGGCCCGCATTGAGCGTTCGGTTGCTCAAGGGGCTGTGTACGTTCATATCTCGATCGTCGCGATTGCGTAGTCGCGCCTCTTTCGTCAGGGAGCGGTGCTTTTGAGCATTCTCGGAGCGGTTGTTCGCTCGATACCCTTGTACCGACAAACCTCTTAGGTCTGTAGCGCGATCAGTCGGACGATCTCCGGCGGCAACACCTGCGACACGATTGGCAGGAGGTGGGCCAGGAGGCCCGGATAGAACGAGAAATCCCTGATGCGAGTTAGCTCCCTGATGGCGTCGTTTGTTCGTCCGTCGTCAAGGAGGAGAGAGCACAGCAGGAGATACGCCATCGGATTATGTGGCCAGATCTTCAGAGCTTGCTCCGCTTTGGCGAGAGCGTCTCGGGGTCTTTGCGTATGGAGAGCTACATACCCCTCGATCAAGGTATCGATAGACTCTTTAGCGACCTGTTGCGCGCTTTTACCCGGAACGGCTTGCGGTTCAGGCCATTGTCCATCGGCGAGGTAAAAGAGGTAGTCATCCCACGCCACGTGTTCCGTGGACCACCGTTGTCCGAAGTCCGCTGTTTCAGTAATGGGAAATGAGCCGGGTTCGCTATTGTTCAGGGTCACCGAGCCGTGATGGATCACGACCGATTCTGGCACGTAGCGATTCTTCAAGCCGTGGGTCTTAACTTTGAGGCACAGGTCGATATCCTCGAGCCCCAAGAGGGAAAAGGCTCCGAGGGAATTAAAGAGATCTCGGCGAAGGACGATGCATGCCCCAAGAAGCGCCTGGTAATCGCGCTTTTTATTCGCCCCGGGGAGGTTTGAGGGGCGGTCCTGATAAATCCCGTAGAAGGCCCCGGCGCCGAAGACGTATCCGGCGTGGTTAATCGAAAAGGTATCGCTTGATACTAGCTTTGGGCCCACCATCCCGACATCGGGTTGTTCGAGCTCCCGCAGGAGAGGAGGGAGCCATCCGGCGAGAGGAACGGTGTCGTTGTTGAGAAACACCAGATAGGTTCCCCGGCTTATCTCCGCCCCTCGATTGCAGGCAGGAGAGAATCCCGTGTTGGTTTCAAACCGTTCCACCCGTAACGAGGGTAACTTCGCCTGCCATGACGAGAGGCCCGCGGTGGTTTCGTCAGAGGACGCGTTGTCGACGATTATTATTTCGTGGGGAAGTGTTTGGGGGACCGTGGACGCCAGCGCGTCGAGGCAGGCGTTCGTGTACCCCCACTGATTAAAGACGGGAATGATGATGGACACCGTCGGGGAATGTGACATGGCGGTCCTACGTGATACTTAGCCTGTGGCCCGAGCGCTCTTCGCGATGACGGCCTCGCGCTCCTTGAGGGCTCTCTCAAGATGGACGATCTGATTGGCCTGCTCCTCAATCTTCGCGTTGAACCGCGATACGAGGAGAGCGTTTGACTGGGCGACGAAGTCGAGCGCGTACAGCATGTTTCGCGCGATCCAATCCGCGCCCATGACGAGCGGACGGTATCGGTCACCCTTTGGAAAGAGAACACCGAGGCCGTGACTGTGGTGGAACGTAAGGGATGGATACCTTTCTGACAGCTCGCGCCAGTAGGTGACTGAGCCGTAGTCCCTGTCGGTCGCTACGTCGTGAAACAGCACGATTCCGTCAGGAGCCATCTTACACAGCCACGTCTCGAAATCTTCCTTCACCGCTTCGTAGGTGTGAAGTCCATCGATGTGGAGGATCGATACGCTGTTGTCCACGACGTCGGCGCGGGCTTCAAGAAAAGTCTTGCGAAGGAGTCTAATATTCTGTGCCGGAAAAACCTTAGAGCTTACATCATGGACAAATTGGTATACCCCATCTCCGTAGTATCCGGCGTGTTCATCACCGAGCCAGGTGTCGACGGCCGTCAGTGAGGTTGTGAGGTCGCTGTCCTTTATCGCTTGAGCGAACGCGAAGAGGGAGGCTCCGACGAAAGCGCCAAGCTCGACAATGCTCTGTGGTCGCACCGCGAGCACGAGGTCGTAGGCGAATTTGCGATGACCACTCCACGGAGATTCCTGGAGTGCGGGTTGAACCGGGTCAACTTCGAATGCTGGGTTGTTGTATCTCCATTCCATGCGGAACCTTGCGAAGGAGGTGTGAGTCCTGGCGGCGCTGCGATCAACGGGACTACCGCCCTAAGTCCCTCGCCAGGCAACGAATGAGAGAGCCTATTAGCCCTCGTTGGATAGATGCTGCGGGGCGTCGATACGATGCATGTGGGTTAGTGGGGGGCGTTCAATTACCCCGATGCGAAGGGTAAAGTCAGTGATTTCTATCGATTTGCACTCCCCAACATGAACAAGAGGGGGTAGGTTCCTTATCATGAAAATCTTGTTTGCAAAGCTACTCTCGGCGCTCCTCGTTGTGTCTACTCTCTCCGTGTTCGGATGCAATATGGGGGGAGGGGGCGGGGGTGAAGACCCGGTCGACGCGGATGTGCGGATCGGAGCCCTCCTCGATCTCTCCGGTGACGCGAGTGGGTCTGACCAGTACGTTGAGCAGGTTATCCTCCAAGCGCAGGAGGACGCGAAGGCTCTTGGGGTAGTGCTTGGTATAGAGGTTCGAGATACCGGCGGGAATCCTGAGCAAGCCGCGCAACAGATGCAGGCGCTCCTCGATTCAGGGGTTCGGGTATTCGTTGGGCCCTCCTCTAGTAGTCAGGCGCAAGCTGTTCTTCCCGTGGCGAACGCCGCTGGTGCCTTGGTGGTGAGCGAATCAAGCACCGCCCAATCTCTAGCAATCCCTAACGACGCATTGTATCGAATGTGTCCGACCAGCTTTGTGGAGGTGCAGGCCACCTCGGATCTTATCGTCTCGCAAGGATTGCGCGCGATTGTCACCGTGAATCGCGCTGATGTTGGCAATACGGAGTTGGTGACCGCGCTCCGGCCGAAGCTCTCAGCCGCCGGCATCGCCCTTGCACCGCCGATCGTCTACTCATCCAATCATGGAAGCGACTTCAGTGATGTCGCGCAGGCCATCGGTGACGCGGTAACCGCGGCGGGAGGGGCTGCGAGTGGCGTAGGGGTATACGTAGCGGGATTCGATGAGGTGGCGGACCTTTTCGCTGACGCTCGCGGTGTGCCCGCTCTTCAGGGTGTTCCGTTCTTCGGTTCGGATGGAGTAAGTCAGAATCCGGATATCGTAACGTCGGCTGGACCGGCCTTTTTCTCCGCCGAAGCTGATGGAGTTCCGAGTCCTAACCTTGGCATTCCGGCTGACAAGCTCGATGACGCTCAACGAATTATGAGCGGTACGGGCCAGACCATGCCTGACGGGTTTGCGCTCGCCGCGTATGACGCCGTGATGATTATGGCGAACGCATTTATTTCGGATCCCGCGTTTGGAACAGGGGGGCCGGATGACCGCAAGGCGTTCGCCCGAGCGGCAAACGGCTACTCTGGTGTTACGGGGGTCATTCAACTGAATTCCGCTGGCGACCGGGCCTCCGCCGCGTACACATTTTGGGGCGTCTGTTACGTCAATGGATTGCACAACTGGTATGGTGTGGGGGCATGGACACCATCATCTCCCTCGTCTACGACGGGTACGGTCTCATTCGCTGGGTGCCCCGTGAGCTAAAGCCAGCTGGACTGCCGTTTGTAGCTCAGAGGATTTTTTGTATTTCTCTAGATAGCGCCTAGGCGTCGAAGGTTCTCGTCTGAGAATTATCCTTATTTTCCGGTACCCATGGACCAAGAGCTGACCGAGGATCGTCGAGTGGGATGATCGGTGTGCGAACTGGTCGAGTCCGCTTGATCTCCTCGTAGAGGCGACCCGCACTCTCACAGTAGTTCACATCGGGGACAAAAGTGGAGTGAAAGGTTCGTAGCAAAGCGATGAAGGATTTGCTGGGTACACTCGCCGCCATCATTCCTTTGATCTGTTTGATGGCGATCCGGAGGTGAAGCACCGCATCAAGTTCCTGGGTGAGAGGGGGCTGGAGGTATGGGGCGTCGATCCCCTCGTAGCCGCACTTCTTCCAGAACCGCAATCGTTGCTCCGGTGATATTCCGGATTCCAGGTCCTTACGAACGAGTTCCGGTGTCATGACATTAGGATCGTTTATTTCCGCGAACGCGAATCGGATCCCCCACGAGGCAAGAATGCGGTCGGTCTTTTCCAGTAAAGCCTTGCCGATGCCGCCTTTGCGTACAGAGGGATCTACATAGAGATATTCATCGAAGGCGCACGTTCCTAACTCAGCACAGTCGGTTTTAAGGATTGAGGAATGCCGAACGCCGATAACATCGCTTCCCTGCATAAGTACCAGCATGTGACAAGGATTGCTTGTGCGGAGGAGGGCTTTAATGAGAGCGGTCTCTGGTGCTATTTCGTTTGGGTCGGTGAAGCTCCGGCGATAGAGAGCATAGCATCGGTCGAATAACTTCAGCGCCTCGGCGGCGTCTCGTTCGAATAGCAACCTTAAATCGACGACCTGCAGGTCGAGCTGGGGAGAGGTGGTAATGTACGAGCGTGCGCGTTCAATATCTTCAGAAAAACCAGCGGTCCATCCAGATCGCCCTCGAGCGGGGGGGAAGGAGACCCCATCGAGAAAGTGAGTCTCGTCCTGCTGGTAGTTCGATCGCCGAGAGGTGTCGCCTCGCACGGACGGTGTGGACGTGTGGTCGCCATGTGGTGGCAGGAAGCTTTGAAAAGGATTATTCATTAATCGCTTTGTTGACCGTTCCTTTCTCTATCTCGCTACGCTGGAGACGAGAGGCGCATTCATCCCATCCCCGGCCGCTCTTTTGTCTCGGTAGACAAGGAGCCTAAGGTACCTTTGCCACCTTGACAAGTAAGGTAACTAAAAAATTTCCCTCTCGGCTCAGCGCTTCAGGATGGCGAGACGGCGCAATGTGGGGTGTTTGCCTTGCGGGCTTCGTCACGCAATCCGGAAGTGAGCTCTCGAGTTTTGAGGGAGGTGACGTCGCGAGCTCCGAAATGGAGGCGATGGTGGTCGTGATTGCGCGAAGAGTGGTGGATTTTCCTAGGTAGGTTCGGTGTCGGTGTCTCGACCGACGAGTCGGTATCTGTTTCCATCCGACTGCATGTGCCCCGCGTCCTCTGCGTGTGTAACAAAATATGGCAGCTCCTTCATAATCCTTACAGGAGTCCCCCCTCTATGAAAGATATCTCAAACCACATCCGAAACACGGCGGCCGTCCTTGCCACTGCCGCCACGTTGCTCACCGGCTGTCACAAGCGAACCGAGGCGGTTGCCCCAGAGAAGGAGGGGGCGAACCTGGCGAAGGCATCCCTACCGGCGGTGCCCGCATTGGCCCCCGACAGGGAGGTTACGGCCCTCTTCCGTGATCCTGGACTTCCGGCCGAAGTGAGGTCCTCCCTCATGAATCCCCGAGTGCACGCCATACTTCAGGGGATATGGGAGAGTGGTAAAACGCAACAGCCGCTCTCCTATGTTCGAAACGCGTACGAACCTCACGAGGGTGCTCAGACCGTTGTGGTGCTTCAACACCTTTTGAACGTTGGCCTTCCTGCAAGTATTCAGCAGGGCGAGGCTCACCATCATGCGCTCCTCAAGCTCGCCCAGACGCAGGCCTCTCCGTGGCGTGCCGATACCTTGTCGAGAGCGAAATGGCTCAAGAGCTACCTCGAAACCCCAGCGCCTCCTCTTGCTCTGGATGGAGATTTTGGTCGACGTTGCCACAAGAGGCGCGCCATGATCACCCAGATCGCGAACATCACCTCCAACTTTCCCCATTCCAAGGAGGACGCTGGCGCGAATGACACCGCGATTGGTCCGAGAACGTTGCGCCTATTGACGGAAACTAAGCAGGAGTTTCGACGCTATTTTGAATCCGACTTCGCGATCGTAGCTCTTTCGCATAACGAAGCTGTAAGCGCTTCTGGCGTAGGGAGCCCGTCTCGCTAATGTGGTGAAGCAGATTCCTCGAAGCGCAGATTAGCCCAGAAACCGTGGTCGTGTGAGGTGCCGTCACCCGCGTCGCGGATCCTTAGGATAAGGGTGTCTATGCCGACGATAGGTATGTCCAGTCTCAATGCGGGATCTCCCCCTCGGACGGTTGGACTCTCCCATAACTTCCTTCCATCTCCCTCAACCTCAAATGTGACGCTGCCCCGTGTGCCAGCGACGTAATCCGGCAATCCAGCCTCTCCCGTAAGTCGGAGGAAGCGCCCCTTGATGGGATACGTGAGGATAGCGTTGCTGTGCATTCCGAAGCAGGAGGGATAGGGCACCCCACCCGCTGTCACCGATCTCCCGTCTACGCTGAACCCAAGTCGTGGCTGACCCCACCCTTGCTTTACCGTTGTCGGTTTGACATCGCTCACGGCGAATCGAGGGGTGAAGATAGTTGGGGTTCCACCTGATGCCAACAAGTTAGTGCGGGGGCATCCTGAGCATCGTAAGTCCCAAAAGGAGAACAGGGCACGTTTCGCCAGCTCTCGGTCCCCGATCGGCTTGTAGTAGGTAAACGGTGAGTACCAGATGTAGCAGAGAGAGGTGAGGGAGATACAGGCCGCGACGAAACCCACCTTGCGTCGCTCCGTGACCATCACGGGGCCAATTCGATCTATCTCCCCACACATGACGGAGGTGAGTAAAAAAGCGAGCAAGAGAGGAATGAAGTAGTGATAGAGATAGAGCACACGGGTTATCTGCCCCATACCCACCATGTATCCCCCATACATCGCGACGAGAAGTGCGATAGTAGGGAGATTTTTGAGACGCATAACCCGCGGGCCGAAGGTCGCGCCGATAAGGAGGGATGTCGCGATCGCAAGGGACGCTAAGGCGAGAAACCATCCCACTGGATTAGGTACAAGGTAAAGATATCTCGCCGAGTTGCCGGGTGCGGTCTCCCATCGATACTGAATCGTGCGGCCACCGAACGGCCACAAAAATGCCGGACTACCGTTCTCGCTCGTCTTGCAGAGGTCGAGGTTTGGGACCCCTTTTTGGTAGTGAGCGAGGTAATCGATGGCTCCCGCCTTTATCAACTTCAGAACGTCACCAAAGCCACGCTCCTCGGGATGGTCGATTATACCGCGAATCGCTGGATCGGTTGTGTAGTACCCGCTCTCCTTCAGTTTGGGGTTTCGATGTTGCGCTACGGAGAGGTGAACGCACCATATTGTGGTATAGACGAGCCCAGCGCTCGCGATCGCGTTGAAGACGAGTGTTAGTCTCGAGCGCACGGTGCCGGGGAGAGTGAGCAGGAGCGGAATTAAGATCGAGAGCACCAGGGCGTTTACTTTGGTTCCAATCGCGGCGCCAAGTGCGGCTCCGAATAGGCATACTACGATCGGCCTGTAACGCTCTCGGACCGTCCCCTTCACCACAGCAAAAAACGAGAGAAGGGCGGCGACTACGAAGAACAGTTGGGGTCCCTCGAGCATCGCGGCGCGACTGTGAACTATAAGGCCGTTATCGAAGGTATAGAGCGCCGCTGGGAGGAGCGCGAACACGATCCGCCCGCTGATGATCCATGCGGTGAGAAAGAGTAGGGGCGCTGTGAGCCAGGCGAGAAGGGTCGGGATGAGCCGGTAGCCAGCGAAAGAGAAGCCGGGGGGTAAGCTCTCCCCCGTGCCATGGTCGGTGTTTCGAAACTGGTCCACCCGTTCGTTCGGTGCAAGAGCGTACTCCCCGAGCGCGATGAGAAGCTTTCCGAGTGGCGGATGGGGCTCCATGAAGAAGTCTCGATTGAGGTAATGTTGCGCTGAGGCGATGTGGTAGTTCTCGTCCCAGAATAGTGCGCTCGGCTTGTCGTAGCCGGACACGTACGTGACGTAGCTTGCGACGGTGACGATAAGCGCGCACAGCGCAACCCGATAGCGATGCAAGATGTCACGAGAAGGTGTTGTCATACAGGGAAGTTAGCAGAGCAAAGAAGGTTGTAGTAGGGGACTTTTCGCGCACTCTCGGGGTGGCGCGTGCCGGTTTTGATGACGATGTAGTCTGGCCGTGGACGCGAGCGAATAGAGCCCTCGGGGGCTCTGATAGAAAACTTCCCCTAGAAACTGATATCCGGTAAGATTGCCGGCTCTGTTCTTTTTAGGCCCCGGATATCTAGCGGTCCGGTCATTGGTATGGGTAGTTCGCGCGCTCTCGATTGGTGAGCGAGATGCGTATAGGCCGTTCGAAGGTTTCGTTACGATCTAGTCAATGCATCGCAAAATACCAACCCCAACAACCCCATGACAAAGGCACAAACAACAAGTCGTATAGCGGCCGTCATTCTTGACGGCTTCCTAATTAGCTTCGGAGTTGAAGCGATTCACTCCGTGTTTCACATCCATACCATACAGATCGGTCACGCCGCTCTGAGTGGGCCAGCCGCAATCGGTATGCTTCTTACCGTGGTGTATTTCGCCGCGATGGAAGCCTCTCCGCAAGGAGCGACCGTCGGCAAACAGGTGATGCGTATTCGGGTGACCACCCTCGATGGACAACGACTTTCCCGTCGTCAGTCTGTTGCGCGTGCGGTCATTCGTTTGATTCCCCTCGGGTGGCTCCTGGTTCTCTCTGAGAATGAGCGGGCTCTCCATGACTATTTTGCTGGTTCGCAAGTAGTCGAGGTGTGAATCATGATGCGGGTATTCGTTTGAAGGTTTTTTCTGGAATATCCGCATCTCGGTCTCCATAGGACGCGCGCGAACTCACACTTTCATCGTCACGGGAGGACGATCCCGCTCGCCGATGGGCGCACCTCCGTAGCCTAGGATGCTACTTGTATATCGTGATGAGAGTGTGTTCTGGACCGATTGGGTCGTGGGAGAACTTCCGGTGACTCGAATCCTACGTACTCGTTAAGGTGATTCTTGAGCCTCTTCCATTGGTAGTCGAAGAGGCACATACGCTCCGCGTCGACGTACTCTCCGTTGAGGAAGAATTCCTTCTTGAGGCGCCCCTCCTTTTTAAATCCCGCGAATTGATAAACTCGACGTCCGGGCTCGTTGTGAGCCAGAAGAACCAGGTACATTTTAAAGATATTAAGGACATCGAAACCGTACTTAACCCCGAGGATAAAGCCCTGTTTGCCGTACCCCTTTCCCTGGTACCGCTCGTCGATGATGATATCGATCTCGCATTTTCGGTTTATCTCATCGATTTCGACGAGGCTCAGTACTCCAACGCTTGCGCCGGTGCTCCTCTCTTCAAGCACGAATCGCCGTTCCGTTGAGTTGTGAACGTGCTTTTCGTAGAGGTCCTCAAGCTCCCGAACGGTCTCGAACGGCTCCTCGAAGAAATAGTTCATCGTCTTGTAGTTGTTGTGCAGCTGGTGAAGGAAGAGGAGATCCGCCTTTTCGAGCGCGCGTAACTGAAGATTGCGTCCTTTTATCATAACGTATCCGGGGGGATGAATTCAGTATTAGTGTTTCTTGCCGAAAGCCGACTGAAGTATACCCTACATTTCTTCCTAAAAATCGGGGGCAGGGTCATGGAGCCGTCTAAGTTGCCAACTTGATTGCATTATATCTTTTTAAGACCGTGTTTTTTACTCGCTTTCTGCTCTGAAGTGGGTCCTGGTTCATTTGCCTAGCGCCCGTGACTCGGTACACAGTAAGGCCACGCCGAGGTAGCCCGCGCACGGAACGGGCGCCGCTCGATTGGAGATTTTATCGATATGTTGCCCTCCACAATCGTACACGCTCGTCAGGGGATCGCGCTGGAACAAGCGACTCTTCCCCGGCTGTCATCAGATCTCGTCAGGTTTGAGATGAATTTTAACGGAGAGGCAGCGGCCTTCGATCGGAGATTTCTCGCGAGCGCCTGGGCGGTTGGACGAAATGTGAATGGGAGGAGTCCTTTCTTAGAGCCTCTGCTTATGCAAGAGCTTGTAGATCGGTATCACGCGGCGGAAGAGATTACCTGGAGTCACGGCGGATACCTTGAGGATAGAACCGACCTGTGGCGTGGTGGATACCTTAAAGAGCCTGTTATTCACGGCGGTATCGACGTAAGTCTTCCAGCCGGCACTCCCGTGCGCTGCATGCGCGACGGTACGGTGGTGTGGGTCGATGACGACAAGAATCCAGATGGCGGGTGGGGGCCTTATGTCGTTGTTCGGACACGAAAAGATGCCGGCGATACGGAATACGTTCTCTTTGGTCATCTTGGAAAATCCCTCGTCGAGATTGGGGATGAGGTGCGAAAAGGAGATGTGGTTGCGGATATTGGCGCCCCTCCGGATAACGGAGGATGGTGGAGCCATCTTCATCTGCAATCTATCTCGCGTGACTACTACGAGTGGTGTTGTGAGAACGATATCAACAAGACCCTTGATGGATATTTTCCCGCGTCTCAAGTCGATATTTTCAAGGTTCGTTTCCCCGATCCGACCCCGCTTCTCTGGGATGCTACCGCGGATGTTGAGGTATGCCTGCGAACGAGGGCTCAAGGGTAGTGCACCGATTGGGCGTTAGAGGCGTTTCCTGTCCAAAATGGCACGGTTCCGCGGGATGTGCGACGTAATCTTTGAGTGAGGTTGGAGAGGTCGGATAGAATAAGGCGCATGTCCATCTCGATGGTTCCGGCAAAAGCCATTATCGCCTCCGTCAGTTCGTCAGAGGAGTCTCCGTCGAACGTGCGGTGTCGCGCGTTGTTCTCACCTCAGCTTAGTCGTCGCATGCCCGCCTTGCAGTTAGGGCTCACAGACCCAGACTCTTGCGTCAGGCTGGTTGCGGCCTCTCAGATCGCTCGAGTGCTGGAGTCTAGATTTCAAGAGGGGGGGCTTGTTCCGGTTATCGCATGGCTAACCGCGTCAGTGAGTGAGCCGAAGCTCTATTTTAAAAGCCGAGATCCTCGACTTGCGTGCCCCGAGCAGTTTGATAGTGAGAGATCCCTTACGAGCGCCCGGCTCGGCGGTTTGATGGTGATTCAGGCGATCATGCAAAACCCTGATTCCTCACTTCGGGGCCCCCTTGCGACCTATTTCAGGGAGCAGGGGCTTTTTGAACGCCTGAAGGCAGGGCGTGAGGATCGTACCTTCCTCAGGCGCTGTTTGGAGTCCGGATTGGCGATGCCGCCCTTTGATTTCCAGCGCGGGGACGCGATTGGATATCTTATGCATAGCTTTCAGTACTCGGTTTCTGTAGCGGCGTATCAGAATAGTTCTTTACGGGCGAAGTTCTTCCCCGACGTATCCGACCGGCGCCCGGAGTCCTTGCGGAGTATCTCCTCTCGGGTTGGGATCATTAATACCTTGGGACAGATAGGCAGGGCGGTCGTTGAGGGGGAGCCCGATCCAGTGATCGCCCGGGAGCTAGCGAATGAGCTCTCCATGGTGGTTGGGGTAGTGTTTAGTTTGCGACTCCCTACGCACCTTGGATACCGGTGAAGCGGAGATGGGTTGCCGCGCAATCTGAAGATTTTTCTTCCCCCTCTTTTCAATCGATGGTCATAGGCGCTATTCTGCGTAGTCCGCCGATTCGCCGATTGAGGGCGAATGTGGCGCGTTGTAATTTTCATGTACACGAGGTGTGTGTATGGCAGTAGATCCCCAGCAACAGTCTAAACGTCCCGAAGATTGCAGCGCGCAGTCCGCGCCGGTAATCCCTGTAACAACTGAAGCGGCTCAGTTTGGAGAGACCCTCCGTCAGTTTGTGCCTTGTGAGGGTGAAGACCTTACCTTCGATACCGCGCACGGTCACGAGGATTGGCACCGAAGTTTGCGGTATCCTGGATAGAGACCTTTCTTGGAGCGCATGGAGCGCTTCACCGCGAGATCGTCGTAGGGTTTTTTCGTAACTTGACCTCTTGGCCTCGCGGAGGCCGCGCCCTCTCATTATCGACGGTTACGGCCCCTCGAGTTGTGCGTCGAGGTTTCATGTTAGGCTCATATCAACAACGTAGAGGCACGCTCGGTGGCCTCTCGTATACGCTGTATGACACTCTTCACGAGTAATGTTGCCCCGTCTCTCTCCGTTGCTCGCACCGTTGTCGGCGAGTTCGGTTTTCCTACGCCAGGTTCCCACCCAGAGGATATTCGCGCCTTTCATCAACTCTCGCTGGAGGCGGCGGGGCAGTTTCGTTCCTTTTATAAGGACGCGTTGGGGCGGGAGCCTCGTCCCGAGATGCTCAATACCCCAGAACAGGAGCGTGCCGTCAGTGAGTGGCTTCAAGGTCCGGAGGGTAGGGAGCGGATTCAGGGGATCGCTGAGCGGGTCATATCGTTTGTTCATGCCTCGATCGGTTACGGACATCCTGGACATGACAAGCGGCACGTTCTCTACAAGGATCCGATCGCTGGATTGCGGCTGGCGTTGGAGGAGGATCTCTCTCCATATCACGAGCTTTTCATTCTTCCCTCCCTTTTGCATGACGTGGGGAGGCTCTATGAGCCAGCGCTTTTTGCGAGACCTCAGAGTGGGGCTCTTGGGGTCGACCACGCGGCGCTGGGATTTTCGGTAACGCGGCACCTCCTCGGGGAGGATCTCGCGACGGAGAGCGGTAGGTCTGACGTTAGTCTCGCACTCGCGAATCTCCGAAATGAGATCCTCAACGCCGTGCTTGACCATCAGTGTGGTGATTCTCGCGCGAGTTTCATCGCGCAAGCTGTTCAACGCGCTGATCGGGAGCAGCTCGTCGGATACGAGATGCTGCATCGATCCCTCGCCTTTGATACAGGATTTCATGGTTTGCGGCTCCGGAGCGCCGTGATGTCCGAAAGGTGTCACACGTTGCCTCTTCCCGGGTCCGCGCATGATACGCACCTCTTTCATCACATCGAATTTTACATGCGAAATCTATTTCCGAACGTCGGCCGTGCCGCGCACCATCACACCGATCGAGGGAAGGTAGAGACTGGTCGTTTCCTATGGCTCGCCGCATCGCCCGCGATGCGGGCTCAGATCTTCGCGCCTGAGATCGCTCGGGATGAAGGACGCCATTCACGTACTGGGAAGTTTAAGGCCCCCCTCGATCCTCCTATATGGAGGGCGATAACGGAATATCCTTCTCCCGCTACGATGGATGAACTCCTTCGCGTTCGGGATGGGCGTTCCCTTCGCGATCTGGCGCACACCTTTGTGCATCCACGCCACGCGACTCGAACTGATACCCCTGGGTACGAAAATTGGCGTCGTATCGACACAGCGCTTACGGTACTTCAGCCCCTTGAAAAGCGACGTATGGGCGATGCCCTCTCGTATGGATTGAAGCTTGCGGATGATGTGGCTCAGCATGATGGGCGGATTATTAACGACGCGCTCGAGCGCTTCGGCGGGGAGCCCTCCTCGGTGTTGGGTACCGTAGCGCGCCTTATGCATGAGCTTCATGGGAGCTAGTTTGAGCTCGACTCTCTTCGCCGCGCGGTTGTCTTGTGCTGCCAAGAAAAGGAAGGGAGAAAGAAGATCGACGTAACCGTATAAAAAAAACCACAGGAACCTCCGGCGAAACATATTCGATATGAATAGAGGTTTCACCGGAGATTCCCAACCTACATCAAGGCACGGTTAGTAGCCGTAGATGTAGGGGCTGTCTGGGTTGGCGCATCCTCCGAGGTGGACACCGGAACGGCTGGACGAGTAAGAACTGTTGTTCACTCGAGTACCCAGCTTTCCGTTGACCGCGCCGATTCCAAGGGTAAGGACTCCAGCGCCCTGAGCGAGGTTGCCCACGCCAGAAGCGACTTGGTTGAATCCCTCCACCTTGGAGAGGCGGTTGGTCGTCACCGTGATCCCCTCATTGGACGTGGTCCAAGGAGCTGCCGACGCAAGGGAGGTCCGACCGGGCGCGCACGTAGGCGTGACGCAGCCCGGAACGATTCTCGATTGCGTTGCGACGCTTGTCAACGCATCCACCTTGATATCACCAGTAGCCGTCCCGCGAGCGGCGGGGACATGGTGAGCCACGGTGGTGGTGCAGTTGCAGAGGGCCAGCGGAAGGACGCCAGCGGCGAGGATGTTCATCAGGTTTAGTTTCATGGTCTTTGGTTTATGTGAGTTCACCCGGGACGGAATGTCCGAGGTAGAGCGTGTGGCTCACCTGATCTTCCTTCGGGAGGATCAAGTGAGCCACACAACACAGAGCCAATGACCAATGTAAAACCGTTCGTCGATCTTCTTCTACCCGTATGAAGGAGGCTACACCCATGGTGAGCGTTGCTCCGTTATTAAGATACCAATTTTTGTTGGCATCGAATTCTTGTGTGACGAGCTCGCGGCTCGTTGCCGTGGCTATTCCGATCGATTGCGTCGGTAGCTGTTCCTGATGTACTCGCGGGCGATCTCTTTAGCCTGCGCCTCCGGCACCCCCTCACTGACCTTGTACTCCTTGCCAGGAAGATTGAAGGAGAGTGGACCCAGGTTCATTCGGGTTCGCTCCACGGATACGACCGGGTTGCCCTGCGCGTCCGTGATGGTATCTCGCACATGCTTCAAGAGCCGGCCGCCCGGTTCGATCACGGTAGTGGCGATTAATTCCTTTCCTTCGAGTGAGCGCTCGGGACGCGTGGTCGTCGATTCTCGATGATGGGCGCGACGCTCCGTGGTTTGTGGCTTCAAGCGCTCCTCCTCACGCAATCGGCTTAAGGTCGCATGGTTGCTCGCGATGACATCTGCGACCTCCTTTCCGAGTTTCTCCTTGTCGTAGCTCTTGAGGGTAAAGGCTTCGGTGCGGTGAGAGTTGGCGATCTCCCAAATCGTATGCCCGGTGGTATCTTTGATCCCGGCGATCTCGGCGAGCCGATTCACGATCGCGTCCTGGTCATTGCTTCGAGAGCCAACGAGGCGTCCAGCGTTCGCTCCGTACTCTCGCTGGAGCTCCTTCGCTCTCGCATAGAGATCGTTAATGATCTTTTGGCCTGTTATTGTCTCGGCCGCTGGGGTTGGCGCCTCCTGCTTATGTGTTCCCACACCGAAACGTGTTGAGAGGATCTCCCGGTTGCCGTCGGTTATCCTGATTTGCGATGACGCTTGTCGGGCGTCTAAACGCTCTACCTCGCTAAGATTCACACCGAAAAGCTTCTCAAGCTTCGCCGATGCGTGCTCATAGGCGTTGGGAGCGGAATGCCCCTTTTCCTTCATGAGGACGAGGTAGGCGTAGTTTACGAGGTCTTGGTTCTTGATAGTCGCGATCATCGCCTGCTGGCCGAGGCTTTGACGAAAAGAGCGAGGATCTACAGCTGTTTGAGTGATGGCTTCATTGGCAACCGATGGCGCGGCAGCGGGAGCTGTCGAGGCCGCGGTTCCATCTTGCGTACGCCCTGGGGATACTAAGGCTACCATAAGAGGATCTCGTATATAGTGTTAGGTACTCTCTTCGGTTATTGGGTTGGTTGGACCGGGTGACGCATATTTTCGGCGTGATTCGTCTATTTTTCCCCCGTTGGACCGATTGAAGTAGGGAGGGCAGCCCGGAAGTTAGAGGCTCACCGGGGTAAGCATCTAGCCGCTATCAGGAGTCGGTAAGAGATAGTAGGCTTGAGGGCACCTCAGAGTTAGGGGAAGGGGTCATGGCGCTATTTTCTCGACAATTCAAGAGGCGATTGCAAAGGGTTCTTCGGCGCGTACTGCCGGTGCTCTTTATGGCCTCGATGATGCTCGGGGCTCTCATCCTTCATGCCTCTCTCTTTCTCTCTCCAGTCGGTCAACGGATCGAGGTTTCTCAAACTGATGTGTGGTTTCGTGTTCGGGGAGTTCGCCCTCCTCCGTCTGATATTATTATCGCTGCCCTTGATGAGGCCACGTACCGTGAGCTCGGCCTCTCGCACATTCAACCGCTTTCGCGAGGAATGGTTGGTGATCTAGTTACAACCATTGCGGCCTCCGGAGCAGAGAGCTGTTTTCTGGATCTGATCTTTCGAGACCCCGGCACAAGTCAAGAGGACAATCAAAAGCTCGCCGCGTCACTTCGAGCGCTCCCCACGTTTATCGGGGCGTTCGACTACGTCGAGCGCGATAATATCGCTAATACCGCGAAACTCGTTGAGGTGTTTCCTCGTGAGGAGTTCATGACGGCAGCGACACGATCCGTGAAGGTGAATGTGATCGACGTTGAGGGCGTACGTTATTTCACGCAACCGAAAGAGAGTGAGCGTGATGTTTTGCCGTTGCCATACTCCTATGCGCGGTGGGCCAAGCTTCGGAGCGCGCCAGCCTATCAAGATCTCATTAATTTCTACGGACCGCCTGGCACGATACCTACGGTATCAATCTATAAGATCCTCCGAAACGATCGAGCGACCAATGAGGCGCTCCTCAAAGGAAAAATGGTGGCGGTGGGAAATACGTTGGCGACCGGTCTCTCGTATTCCCTCAAGGACTCGTTTGTGACACCGACGAGCTCTCGCCCTATGGCTGGAGTTGAGATTCACGCCACCGTTCTGGGCAATCTGCGTACCGGAAGCTGGATTCATAGAACCCCGCTGCCGATTGAGCTACAGCTTCTTTCAGCTGTGCTCCTCGTTGTGAGTGGGGTCTTTTTTACCTTACCCGCTGGACCCGCGTTGGTGTTTTACGCCTTCGTGACGGCTACCTGGAGTGTTTGGGCATATCTCTGGTTCTTGCAGGATAAGTTTCTTCCGGGAACCCTGGTTTTCTACGTGGTCTTACCTCTTGCCCTTATAGTGGCTATCCTGGCGAAGCATCGAACCTTGAAGGGGAAGCTTAAGTATCTAGGAGGGATGCTCGGTATCTCTGATGGACTGGATGATTAGTTGCGAGTTCCAAGTTGCTCTCTTCATTGCTGTTGCTTGAAGGGGCTCGTCGATCCTTTGCATAATGGCCGAACACCCCCTAGACTGCTCGTATGTCAGGCAATCTATCCCCCGGATTTACCCCTCAGGGCGACTCGCGCCGTTCTCTTGGCATGGGACGGGCAAGGACCTCTCTGTTGCTCGAAGCCGCGAATGGCGAGGATCGTCGCGCCCGCGAAGCTGTTCGAGATCTGATCCAGTCTCGCCCCGAGGAGCTCACTGGTGACTTTTTTGAGGAGGCCGCTCGCTCCGTAAGGTTCTACTCGGTCGCCGACACGTTGCTCTCCGCCGTGAATCGGATGAGTTATGTGGCTCGTAAATCACTCGCCGAAAAGTTTCAAAGGGTCGGCAGAGATGGGGCTGTGTCGAGGTGTTTGGCTGATTCTCCGGTGCGCGACGCTGAGGGATTGTGGATGTTGTGCGAAGCATCGCTGCGTGGGCGCTTCGTCGATATTAACGAGGTGGATCTCAAGTCCAACCTTTTCGCCGCCAGCCTTGAGGATTCGAGAGCCGAGGCTCGGTGGTTTCAGCTCTATGTGAGGAGCGGATTGACGCGAAGTCAGTTTGACCGCGGCATTCAGAGGCTCATTGACGTTGCGGACCGGGAACAGAATCCGCACTCCTATCATGTGATCGGTGAGATCTTCATGACTGATGGTCGACGGTTAGTGTCTCCCGATACGGCGCGAGAGTATTTCTGTAAAGCGGCTTACTTGGGCCACTCGCCCTCCAAATTGGTCTTGCTTCAGCATTTCTCACACCAACATGAGTGGGATACTCATCGCTCACTGGTGGAATTCTACAACGACTCCTATTTTCCCGGTCTCTCCTGGTGCTACGAGATCCTTAGGTCTGAGGAGCGTCCTCTGCGCCACATAGACGCTATCCTTAGAAGCTACCTCTGGCACCCCGATATGCCGGTCTCCTCTCAAGATCAGGTCGCCACGGCGGTTGATATGGCGGAAAGGCTCTCCACGTTAGATGCATCGGATGTGCGTCAATGGGCACTTCGAAATTCCCTGTTGGTCATGGATGCGCCTCGGCCGTCCTAGCGCTCTGAGTGATTGTGGGAGCATGCTCCTGGATGTAGATCCCTCCCTTCATTTCCCTGTGGTTGGGTATTCGCTATAGTGTGCCAGCCTATGTGGATCGTTCTAGCATTGTTGGCCGGTGTTGGAGACGCGTTGCGAGACGCGCTCTCTAAACGGGCGAGCTCCTCCATTCCTCGCCCCCTCATTTCGTGGTCATACGCGTTGTGCGCGTTACCATTCTTCATCCCCTCGCTCGTCGCTAATATCCCGGAGTCGGTCCCGGGGTACGTGTGGGGCCTGCTCGCGTTTGTGACCTGTTGTCACGTCGTCGGTGGGCTCATGCTCGTCAAGGCGCTCCAACTCTCAGATCTTTCGATCTGCGTTCCCATGACCGCCTTCACCCCCGTGTTTCTTCTCGTTCTCGCCCCGATGTTGACTGGAGATCTTCCGACCGCCTCTGGAGTGTTGGGGGCGACCCTTGTTACGTTCGGCTCGTACGTGTTGCACCTCGATAAAGCGAAAGCAGGGGCGCTCGCTCCGTTTCGCGCGCTTCTCAGCGAGTCTGGTCCCCGCATTATGCTCGGTCTCTCGTTCCTTTGGACCGTCACCGCCTGTGTCGATCGAGTGGTTGTCCAGAGCGTGAATCGGACCTTCTGGGGGAGCGCCCAGCTTTGTTGTATCGCCCTCGCCATGTTCCCGGTCGTTCTCAAGAAGGGGGGATTCAAACGACCGCTGCAAAAAGGATCGTACCTTTCGCTCCTCTCGATCGGTGGAAGTAACGCGATTTCCCTCGGCGCATACCTTTTCGCGCTCCAACTTGCGCCGGTTCATCACGTTGTGTGTTTGAAACGAGTGAGCATCCTCTTTTCCGTGATTCTTGGACGATTAATCTTTGATGAACGGTTTCTCGCTGAACGTCTTCCTGGGGCTATTCTGATGCTTGCGGGCGTCGCGGTCATAACGTTGGTATCCTGATGCGCGACGCGCTCTTCCTGATCACAGTTTGGTTCCGCTCCGAATTCTGAGTCCTACCTCTTGGCGTCCTTTCAAGTGGATAGCCCCAAAAATTTACATGTCCCCGCAACGGTAAACTTGCTATACCAAACTGCACTTTTTGAAGTTCTTTCAAAGGGCGTTGTTGTTGAACGCTCGGCTGTACCGCTTCCTCGCCGGGGATATTTTTTCCAAGCGTGGATAAACTTTCAGTCGCTTTTGTCGTTCGATTCGTGTGGTACTCACTCCTATGGAGTCACCCACGGTCGCGAAGAGCGCTTCGTCTACATGTTCGGGAGAGATCATGACTCAGTATTTCGATGTTCCAAAGATTAAGTACGAGGGCCCACAATCGAAAAATCCCCTCGCGTTCCGTCACTACGACGCTGATGAGGTGATCGAAGGCAAAACGATGAAGGAACACCTTCGCTTCGCGGTCGCGTGGTGGCATACCTTCTGCGGAACCGGCAGCGATCCGTTTGGTCCGGGATGCGCGGTGCGTCCATGGGACGATGGTTCTAATTCGCTCGACATGGCGCTCAAGAAGGTCGATGTCGCGTTTGAGTTTATGGAGAAGCTCGGCGTACCGTTCTACTGCTTCCACGATAGGGATGTCGCTCCAGAGGGTAAGGACCTCCGCGAGTCGAACAAGAACCTCGATGCCGTGGTCGCGAAGCTTAAAGACGCTCAATCGCGCACCGGTATCAAGCTCCTCTGGGGAACCGCAAATCTTTTCAGTAATAAGCGGTTCGTTCACGGCGCCTCAACGAGCTGTAACGCGGACGTCTTCGCGTATGCCGCCGCGCAGGTCAAGAAAGCGATGGAGGTAACGAAGGAGCTCGGCGGTGTGAACTACGTATTCTGGGGTGGACGGGAGGGGTACATGAGCCTTCTCAACACGCAACTTCGCCGTGAGCTCGACAATCTCGGTAGATTCCTCTCTATGGCGGTCGACTACCGCAACAAGATCGGCCTCGACGCGCAGTTCCTGATCGAGCCGAAGCCGAAGGAGCCGACCACCCATCAATACGACAGTGACTGCGCCGCGTGCATGGCGTTCCTCAAGACCTACGGCCTTGAGAAGGAGTTCAAGTTCAACATCGAGACGAACCACGCGACCCTCGCTGGACACTCGATGGGGCATGAGCTCGCCTACGCGAGCAGCTACGGTATGCTCGGCTCTGTTGACGCGAACCGTGGCGATGAGTTGCTCGGCTGGGACACCGATCAGTTCCCAACGAACATTTACACCACCGCTCAGGTGATGCTCGCGATCCTCGGTCAAGGTGGTCTCGGTCGCGGAGGTCTTAACTTCGACGCGAAGGTTCGTCGCGACAGTTTCGAGCCGGTCGATCTCTTCTACGCGCACATCGGAGCGATGGACGCTTTCGCGCACGGTTTGAAGATTGCGGCGGATATCCGTAAGGATGGAGTGCTTAAGGAGATGACCGACAAGCGCTACGCCTCATGGGAGAGTGGTATCGGTCTTCAGATCTCTGAAGGCGCCGCCTCCTTTGACACCCTTGAGAAGTACATGCTCGAGAAGGGTGAGGTAGCTCCGAACGTATCGGGTCGCCAAGAACTCTTCGAGGCGGTGTTTAATCGGTATATTGGGTAACCCGGGCTAGTAGTTTCCTAAACATCGCGGCGACCGGCATGTCCCCCGAAGCCTTGGCGAAGGGGGAGGGCGACTATTCCTGGTCGCCGCGTTACATTAGGGGATTTCTATTGGCGTTCCGCAGCCCCTACACCCCATGCCTCCCCAAAGCTTCCTTCCAACGGCCATACGCCTCGTGCGTCGCCGCGGATGACGCGGAATCAGTTTCGATCACCGCGTGGCGCGTTAGTCCAACGAACGCGCTTGAGAAGGTGTACAATCCCACGCCGATTCCCGCGGCCCTCGCCGCTCCTTCGGAGCCGTCCGTCGTCAGCAATTCCACGGGAACCCCTGTCGTCGTCGCGAAGGTCCTCTGAAAGAGAGCGCTCTGAAACATGTTCGCGAGGCCAGCTCGTACGAGCTTCGGTGAGAGCCCCATCGACCGCATAATCTCAAGTCCGTAGGCGAGCGCGAACACGATTCCTTCTTGGCCCGCTCGGAAGATATCCGCTTGCGAGTGGCGATTGAGGTCGAGGTTTTCTAAGGACGCTCCAACGACCTTGTTGCCCAGCGTTCGCTCAGCGCCGTTCCCGTAGGGAAGCGCGGAGATCCCGTGCGCTCCGATCGGAGCGCTCTCGGCGAGCGCGTTGATCTCTTGATAGGTGCGATCTGGTGCGAGGGTCCCTTTGAGCCACCGATAGAAACTTCCCGTTCCGTTAACGCACATGAGTACGCCGACACGTGTGCGCTCTTGAGTGCTGTTGACGTGAAGGAAGTTATTCACGCGCGATTGCCGATCGACGCCGAGTTTCTCCGTTACGCCGTAAATGACCCCTGAAGTTCCCGCGTTCGCGGCGATCTCCCCAGGGTTGAGGACGTTCAACGCAAGCGCGTTATTTGGTTGATCCCCCGCTCGGTACGACACTACAGCGCCCTTGGGGAGTCCGAGCTCAGCCGCTACCTCTGAACGGACATGATCGAACACGGCGCAGTTGCCGGTGATGGGTGGGAGTAGGGACGGGGAGATGCCGAAGTGTTTGAGGAGGAAGACCCCCGGTTCGTTGCTCTGGAAGTCCCACAGTATCCCCTCCGAGAGACCGGAAGGGGTGGTGCCAAAGCGACCGGTGAGCTTAAAGGCTATGTAGTCTCCTGGGAGCATGAAGTAGGCGGCCTTGGCGAAGGTCTCGGGTTCGTTCGCCTTCACCCAGGCAAGCTTAGAGGCGGTAAAGTTGCCGGGTGAGTTCCCGAGCTTCGAGAGACATGTGTCTTCGCCGATCGCTCGGAAGGCGGTCTCTCCGACCTGCACCGCTCGACTATCGCACCAGATGATGGCTGGTCGAACCGGTTTGCCGTCGCGGTCGAGCAGGACGAGACCGTGCATCTGGTAGGCGATGCCGATCGCCTTTACGCGGCTTAGGTCGCTAGGGCATTTATTCTTGAGTGCTGACAGACAGTTGCAGACGTGCTCCCACCACAGGTCGGGATGTTGCTCGGCCCATCCCGGCTGGGGGGAGTCGATCGCCATCTCGGTCGCTGGCGAGGAGGCGTGCGCGATAACCCGTCCGGATGCGCTGTCGATGAGTGAGGCTTTGACCGACGAGCTTCCGATATCGAGGCCAAGAAGGGTGTCTGACATGATGGTTCCTCCAATCTTTCGGGGAGGAGCGTAGCCGAGATTAGCAGTGAGGCAAGAAGAAAAGTTGGAGCGCTCGGGTGGTGTGTGACAACCACTCGGCGTCACAGTCTCTGTCCGGTGCACCGACGTCGCTCCAACATGCCCCTTACCTTACTGTATTTTCACGATAATTTAGCAGAGTCTCCTTGTGGGGGGCTGATCTTTCGAGTACTGTAGAGGAAGTCATCGAAGGAAGTTCTTCGGGAGCCTTCTTTGTAGCTTTTCGTCGTTGAAACATTTTTACGCACGTCGCGTCATGAGGTGGTTCGCGATGCTCTTTACGCGCATCGTACCTTTACGGACTTAGGTGTTTTTTTGCGTGTGCAGTGTTTGTTGGGGTGGAAAGCGATAACGATGCGCGGAATTTTTAAGGGATCAGGAGAGAAGGTGCGTTCCGGTTTTTCGGCTCGTGAAAAAGTTCTCACTAGTGTGTGCGTTCTCTTCGGTGTTGCCCTTGTCTTTACCGGCCGTCAACTTCCAACCGTTTCCGCTAAAGAGCGCGCTGGCTCGAATCTCTTCGAAGAGCTCAAGGTCTTCACCGATGTTCTCTCGGTTGTGAAGCGCGACTACGTCAGCGACGTTGAAAACAAGAAACTCGTAGAGGGCGCCATTAAAGGCATGCTTACGACCCTTGATCCTCACAGCGGATACCTCGATCCAGATTTCTACCAAGATCTTCAAGTACAGACCAAAGGTGAGTTCGGTGGTCTCGGTATCGAGATTACGATTAAGGATGGACTGCTGGTTGTGGTCGCGCCGATGGAGGGATCTCCTGCCGAGAAGGTTGGAGTTCGCCCAGGTGACATCATCGTTAAGATTGATGGTAAGTTCACCAAGGAGCTCTCGCTCGTTGACGCGGTGAAGCGTTTGCGTGGCCCGAAAGGTAGCCCGATTCAGATCTCGCTCAGCCGTAAGGGAATTCCAGACCTCATTGATGTTACGATTATTCGAGACAATATCGAGGTTAAGAGCGTTCGCTCTCGATACCTCGGAGATGGTCTCGCGTACGTTCGGGTGAGTCAGTTCATGGAGCACACCGCTGACGATCTCAAGGCCTCCCTCGATCAGATGGTGAAGGACAATAACGGCGAGGAGCTCCGTGGCCTCATTCTCGACCTCCGTAACAATCCTGGCGGCTTGTTGGCTCAAGCGGTTCGTATCGGTGACATGTTCCTCAAAGAGGGGGTAATTGTGTACACCGATGGTCGCGTTGACGCCCAGAAGCAGAAGTTCTTCGCGCATAGCCGCGGGACCGAGCCTGATTACCCGATCGTGGTGCTTGTGAACGGTGGCTCGGCTTCCGCTTCGGAGATCATCGCGGGAGCACTCAAGGATCACGGGCGCGCTCTTATCGTTGGCACGCAGACCTTCGGAAAGGGCTCCGTGCAAACGATTACCCCACTTGAGAACGGCGGGGCGTTGGCGTTGACCACGGCGCTCTACTACACAAAGAGCGGAAATTCGATTCAAGCGCGTGGCGTGAAGCCAGACGTGGAGGTTGAGGCGATTTCGAATGGAAACGACCAGCTGCAAGGTGTTCGCTCTCCGATCGGTGAGATCCGAGAGGAAGATATTCCCGGCGCTATCCGCAATCCATCGACCGGTGACGCTCCGGCGCAAGATGGAGGAGCGCTCCAGAAGATTAACAAGACCACGGCTATTCGCCCTGACCTTACCTCGATAGATCCGGAGAAGGAGGATATCGGCGAGTGGGGGAAGAAGGACAATCAGTTCCAGCGAGCGTACGAACTCCTGAAAACATTCGGGGTTTTTAAGCCTGATCAGGTGAAAGCTTCGTAGTTGAGGCCTTGAATCAAGCTGGCTCTTCAGACTATACTCCGCACCTGCTTATAGGCGCATAGCTCAGTTGGTTAGAGCGCTTGCTCGACAAGCAAGAGGTCCACAGTTCGACTCTGTGTGCGCCTACCATAGTTGTCCTAAGCCCCCTTTGTTACTAAAGAAGTGGGAGGCTCTCCTCGTTATGGGAGGGCGGTTGGTGCGTGAGAAATTCGCCACCATTACGCATTATTGTGCCGGCTTAGGGGGGTGCCCCTCTTGATATCGGGACGGGGAAAGTGTAGGTAATGGGGCCCGTATTGGTTACGGGTCGGTGTAGTTAAGGTCTTTATGCCAAAGATAAAAACAAACAGAACTGCTAGTAAGAAGTTCTCCGTTAACAAGAACGGGAAGGTAAAGCGCGGTAAGGCGTACCACAGCCACAATACAGCTAAGAAGAGCCCGAAGCGTCGCAGAAACTTGGTGAAGAACGCACTGGTTGATCAGAAGGACGCTCGCAACATCAAGCGGATGCTTCCATACGCATAAGTGATTTTTTGATAAGAGGTACCTATGAGAGTTAAACGAGGAACCGCAGGACGTGCACGTCACAAGCGTCGTCTCAAATTAGCGGAAGGATATCGTGGACGTCGTAACGGATGTTTCAAGCTTGCGAAGCGCGCTGTAGAGAAGGCTCTTCAGTTCTCCTACCGCGATCGTCGCGCTAAAAAGCGTGATTTCCGTGGTCTCTGGATCGTTCGTATCAACGCGGCAGCTCGCTTGAACGGACTCTCCTACAGCAAGTTCATTCAAGGACTCGCAAAAGCGAAGATTCAGCTTGACCGTAAGGTTCTCGCTGAGATCGCTTTCTCTGACCCCGCTTCTTTCGCGGTTGTAGCTGAGAAGGCTAAGGCCGCTCTGTAATCGGAACGGTATGGCGAACCCGGAATCAAAAAAACCGGGCGAGGCTAACGGTGAAACCGGCGCCGACATGGACTTCCATGTGGCGCCGGTTTCGCATTTGTGGCTCGGTCGATTGGTGGAGATCGACGCCAATTGGAATCCCAAATCGTGGTCGGTTCAGCTCTTCGAGAAGGAGCTCTCAAGCCGCTCAAGTCGCGTGCGAGGGCTCTTCGCGGGCGAGGAGCTTGTAGGGTATCTGATCGCTCATGTCGTGTGCGACGAGGCTCATATCGTCTCCCTTGGGCTCGCTCCTGAGTGGCGGGGCAAGGGTGGAGGTAGGGTTCTCCTGAATGAGTTCCTGCGGGCATGTAGTGTTGAGAGGGTTGTGAGCATTACCCTCGATGTTCGGGCTCGTAACATCCCGGCGCGAAAGTTGTACGAGTCCTGCGGGTTTTCTGTTGTAGGACTCCGTAGAAACTACTATTCCGATAACGGAGAGGACGCTCTCACGATGAAGCGTGAGGAACGCGCGTGAGCCGCCCCGCAAAGTAGGAATTGTATGTACAAGACCCTTCTGAAACCGCTCTTCTTTTCAATGGATCCGGAAAAAGCGCACGACCTCATGCGGTTCGGGGCTCGATTCGCGAACAATCCCATCCTCTGTGGAGCGTTAACGCGTTGCTACGGGGTCATGGATCCGCGTTTGCGCGTTACGGTAGCGGGGCTCTCTTTCCCGAATCCTGTTGGGCTGGCGGCGGGGCTCGACAAAAACGTTGAGCTCGTTGGTTTGTGCGCGGGGCTTGGTTTCGGTCATCTCGAGTTAGGTACGATCACGGGGCAGCCGCAGCCTGGTAATCAAAAGCCACGCATATTTCGCATCCCGGAGGAGAAGGCGCTGATAAATCGGATGGGCTTTCCGTCTGAGGGAGCGGACCACGCGCAAGAGCGCTTAAAAGCGGTCCGGCGAAGATTTAAGGAGCTTCCCCCGATCGGAATTAATATCGGAAAATCGAAGGTGGTCGAGCTCGATCAAGCGATCGACGATTATCGCTACTCCTTCGAGCGATTGGCGCCGCTCGCCGAGTATGTGACGGTAAACGTATCTTCGCCCAACACTCAAGGGTTGCGACAGCTTCAAGAGCGTGACCGCTTGACGGCGCTCCTTCAGTCGTTGAACTCGGCGAACACTCACCGCCGCCCGATCTTCGTCAAGGTGGCGCCCGATCTTGAGTTGAGCGCCCTTGAGGAGGTCGTTGATGTGTGTGTTCAGTGCTCGGTCGCGGGTATTATCGCGACGAACACGACGATTAGTCGTGACTCGCTCTCGTCTCGTATCGACGAGAGTGGAGGGCTCTCTGGTGCGCCGCTGAGAGAGAAGAGCCTTAATGTAGTGCGATTCCTCGGGCAGCAGATCGCCGGCCGGATGGTTCTAATCGGGGTGGGTGGTATCAGTACGAGCGATGATGTGCTCGCGATGCTTGCCGCCGGGGCCTCGATGGTACAGCTCTATACGGGGCTCGTTTATGAGGGCCCGGGCATCGTTACTTCCATAAACCAGGGGCTTATCTCCTTTATGGATGCCCATGGGTGTCGAAGCCTTCAGGAAGCTGCCGCCGAGTGGCTTGAGAGGCGCCAGGTGGCCTAAAAAGCGCTAAAAACTCACCTTTTCATGACGTCGCGGCTCTGAGGCCAAGTTTGACCTAGAGGGGGCACATAGGGTAGACTCCTGCAAGCGAAAGCGGTTTTAGGTGAGGTTGTCCCGTTGTTGTAGCTCGGCTTACACAGCGCCTCGATTCCCTTAAAGATCCCCCTAGAGATGCCTCCCGCAAGGGTACGTGTCCCAACAAGTGGAGTGGTAAGGAAGTGGACAGGGGTTAGCGCTACACGTGCTGTTTGTGGTTTCGCGCATCGGTTCCAATTGGAACCTCGCACACAAGCGGTTAATTGGAAATAGGCATCGAGTGGAAGCGAGATGCCGTCCCAAGGGAGGGGAGACACTTTGAAAACTAAGAACACTGGACCTAAGTCACAAGCATTGAAGGTCAAGTCTTCCGGTGTAAAAGCCGCCAAGACTTCTCAAGCCGGGAAGCTGCAAAAGAAGCCCGTTCGTAAGAGTGTTTCTGTTGTCTCACCCTCATCCCAAAAAAGTGTGAAAGAGAAGCTAACGGCTACCGCTGAGAAGGTGTCGCTCGCTGAGCGTATCTCGAAATCGAGCCTCGTGAAGAGCGCTGAGGTTGTTAAGCTTAAAACACAGCGATCTAAGTTGAAGTTGGTGTCTAAGACTGGGAGCAAGGTGCCCGTTTCTAAGATCACCCGTTCCGAAGGTGTTTCCTCGTCTAGTAACGTTATCACCGCTCGTTTTGGTTCGGATTCCGTGGTGGCTGAGAAGACCGTCGCGGCTAAGCCTGTGCTTGCTGTTCGGCAGCCCGTTGAGAAGCTCGCTGAGACGGTGAAGCCGGTTGAGGCTATTAACTTTAAGATGGGAGACAAAATAGTCTACCCAGGACACGGCGTTGGTGAGATCGAGGGTGTTCGAACTCACGTGCTTGGTGGTCAGGAGCACCACATTTACAACATCAAGATCCTCGATAGCGGGATGAAGGTAATGGTTCCCGTGAGCCAAGCCGCCTCTGTTGGTCTTCGTCGCATCATCGACAAGAAAGCGATCGACACGGTGTATGACATCCTTAAGGATCGAAACTTCAAGATCGATACGCAGACCTGGAACCGTCGGTTCCGAGAGTATTCACAGAAGATCAAAACCGGTTCGGTGTTCGAGATCGCGATCGTTCTTCGCGACCTCTCGGTATTGAGCGCGGACAAAGAGCTCTCGTTCGGTGAGAAAAAGATGCTCGATATGGCTGAGGCGCTCTTGGTGTCCGAGATCGCTATCGCGAAGGCTCGACCTCACGACAAGGTAGCGGTAGAGCTCAAGTCCCTCTTTGTGTAACTCATGAAGTACTCGGTGATCATCCCCGCTGCCGGTAGTGGAAGCCGGATGGGAGCCGATGTTCCGAAGGTGTTGTTGAGGATCCCAGATTCCTCTTCTTCCTCGTCTATCATCTCTCGTACGCTCTGTGTTTTCATCAACGACCCGCTCTGTACGCGGATCGTTGTGTGCGTTCCCCCAGCTTGGGAGGCTGACTTCGCCCAAGAGGTCGGAGGCGAGGAGAAGGTGCTCCTTGTGCACGGTGGGGCTACGCGACAGGAGTCTGTTCGGCTAGGCGTTGAGGCGCTCGCGGAGCGGATGCGCGCTGAAGGGGGTGATGAGGCGCGTGAGTGTGTGCTCATTCATGACGCGGCTCGCTGTTGTGTTACCGTCGATGTTGTTCGAAGAGTCGTTGAAGGAGTTGCTCGTTTCGGCGCCGTTACGGCCGCTGTTCCGGTCCCCGATTCGCTGTGTAAGGTCTCGGACGGCGCGGTTTCGTCCGTCATAGATCGCGAGAACGTGTGGGCGGTTCAAACACCGCAAGGGTTTCTTCTCGGAGAGTTGCGCGGGGCCCATTTCGCCGCTCATACCGATGGATTTGTGGCGCTCGATGACGCCAGTGTGGTAGCTCGTATTCGTGATGTTCGGGTGGTCGAGGGGGATCGGCTCAACATTAAGGTGACCCATCCCGGAGACCTCACGATAGCAACTCGTATCTCTCAACTAGGATAATCGACATGGAACTGCGAATTGGTCAGGGTTTTGATGTGCACCGTTTCGCCGAGGGGCGACGATGTGTGCTTGGTGGAGTCGAGATTCCCCACGTTAGGGGTCTCCTCGGTCACTCGGACGCCGATGTGCTGACCCATGCTTTGATGGACGCCATTCTCGGCGCGATAGGGGGCCGTGATATCGGCACACTCTTTCCCGATACCGATGCAGCGTTCAAGGATGCCGACAGTATCGTACTCTTAGAGAAGGTCTGGGCTATCGCGCATCAGGAAGGGTGGCGACTCGTGAACGCCGACATCTCTGTTCTCGCGGAAGCTCCAAAACTCAAACCGCACGTGAACTCTATGCTAGAGCGCTTAAGCGGTGCTCTCCGGTGCTCGCCTACCCAACTCGCGGTAAAGGCTACGACGACCGAGAAGCTCGGTTTCGTCGGTCGGGAGGAGGGGATCGTGGCGACCGCGGTGGTCCTACTTACTCGATAGTTTGGTTACGCCATCCAAGACCTCTTCGCCCTTGAGGAGGCGCTCAAGGCGGTCGAAGTTGACGGGCTTCGTCATGTGAAGATCGCACCCCGCGCTTTGCGCGAGGGCTTGGTCTCGTTCGCTTCCCCAGCCCGTCACCGCCATGATCGTTACCTTCTCTCCCTCAGGCATCGCCCGGATTCCCCGCGCGACATCGTAGCCGCTCATGTCTGGGAGGCCGATATCGAGAAGGATGACCGATGGCTTGATCGCGGGAAAGCGCGCTAGGGCGTCCTTGCCGCTGTTCGCTATCGACACCTCATACCCATCTAGATCGAGGAGCATGCTCAGCGTTTGGGCACCGCACGTGTTGTCATCGACTATGAGGATAGAGACCCGGTCAGAGTTGCCAGGGGAGAGGGATGGTAGGGATCCGGTACGGGCTGCGTTAACCATATGGCTCCTTTTTTCTGCCTCTGTGGGCGTGGGGGGAGAACGGCTTGAACTGCTCACTGTGGGATCTTTGACCTAGCATTGCCCGAAACGGTGTGTGAGCCAAGGTGTAGATTAGGTTAGCGCGGTGGGGGGTGATGGTAGACAGGTGCAAGCCTCTAAGCTGCCGAGTTTATGGCGTTTGTTTGATGAGAGGGCTCTCTTTGTTCATAGAACCGATGCCGCGTCTTTGTGGAATTTCATAACGAAAACATCGAAAACGATGAGGGTAGGGGTATTCGGCGACGCACGAGCCGGATACGAAATCGCTCCTCACCCTAGGAACACGAGGGGCTTTGATGTTTTCGAGGATTGAGCGGGCATCCGTCGATACAGTCGGGCACCGTATCGTTATCGGTGTCTCTATCGATCTGACCGCACCCACAGCTTCCAGGTTTCGTTTTGCTGGGATCGCTCGGACACAGGTCCCTTGCGATTGTGTACGGATGAGTCTCCCCCCACGACAGGTGCCTCAGAGAAGCGGATGATGCTTTTGCCACCGGAATGATAGCTCTGTCGCTCATGCGCACCACCTTTACCTCGTAGGTCTGAGTTCCCGTCGGATCGTGAGCGAACGCGATGTAGTTGCCGTCGGGTGACCACACCGCGTCGTATTCTTTGTGGGGAAGTTTGGTGAGTTTCTCTGAGTTTCCGGTCGCGACGGTGTAGATATACAGATCGACTGAGCTGCCCCGCTCTCGGGTGTACACGAACCGAGCTCCATCTGGTGACCAGTGAGCTCTGCAGGTGGAGGTGTTGCCTCCCTTGAGCGGACACACCTCTCGCTTGGTGGCTTGATCGATAAGGCAGATGTTCCACGCCGGGGCGTATCTATCGGTTGTGTAGAGAAGGTATCGATTATCAGGGCTCTCACTCGGCGTTGTGTTTCCACCCCCAACGGAGGTGAGTTGCTCACGAGTATAGGGAGCGTCTCGAAGGGTCGAAAATATCTCGCTCTTATAGCGCCGCCCTTCGGAGAAGTGTATCACCGAGTCTCCCTCAACGGAAAAGGAGGGATTACCGTCGTTGACCGTGTTGAACGTGACGCGACGAACATCCGCTCCGCTCCATGTGGAGGTAAATATCTCGTTTCCTTTCCGGGTCTTTCCAACGAAGGTGAGGGCGTTTCCGTCTGGAGAGAATGCGGGAAATCCAACATCTGAAACGGGTGCAGGGAATTCGAGCACCCGGCGCTGTTCAAGATCAATATACCGGATCTCGTGGTCGGTATTCCGAACGATGGTTACCGCCAAGATGCCAGGCAGTGATGACCTGCCCGTGAGTTTGATATCACGCGATAACCGCATGAGAGGTTGGGCGCACGCTGATGTGGTGGTCGCTAGTGAAGTGAGTAGGGTACTGATGATGGCGAAGAGGGTGATAATCGGTCGCATAACCGTGCTCAGGTCGTTTCGTACGAAAGCGTATAGTACGTCCGCAGGAAAGGCCAGAAGCCATTACTTGAAAAAAGTGCTAAGGGTCATCGTGAGGGACCTAATCGATGCCATGAGTGAGATGACGGATACTTTGGTATCCGTGGCGAGGTTGATTCGCTCCGCGTTTATGATATCGACGGCGGTTTGCGGGGATTCCGGTCCCTTCGAGGGGGTTGCCTTTTCACGACCAGGATTGATGCGAGGGTCCGATTGATAGGCGATAAATCGCCCCGGTTTGCCGGCTCGGAGTTCCTTCACCGCTTCGCGGTAATCGGCGTAAAATGCCCTTCTTGATTGCTCAGGATTTGGTCGTTGGCCAAGGTCCTCTTTGGAGAGGTCCGCTTCTCCCGATGGATGTGCATGTTTAGATACTATGGTGCGCGACATGAGACCTCCCCTGTTCGTACTATGTGCGAGCTTCCCCGAGAGTGTTATGGGTTACACGTAGATGGTGTGCTCTACGGGGAAGGTCTGGTGGATCTGGGCTGGCTAACCGGCTGGTGGTCCTGCACTATCGGTGGCACGGGGAGATACCTATGGAATATCGACGGTTAGGTTCGGCTGGATTGAAGGTGAGTGAGCTCTCGTTCGGATCGTGGGTGACCTTTAAGGGGCAGCTCGATGAATCGCACGCTGTCGAGCTGATGCGCCACGCCTATGAAGGTGGGGTTAACTTCTTCGATAACGCGGAGGTGTACGCGGGAGGGGATTCCGAGATTATGATGGGCCGCGCCCTCAAGAAGTTGGGCTGGCGACGCTCCTCGTACGTGATCTCAACGAAGTTTTTCTGGGGGCTTCATGATGGGCCTAACGAAAAAGACACCCTCAATCGAAAGTACCTGATGCAAGCGATCGATGGCTCCCTTACTCGGTTGCAACTTGAGTACGTTGATCTCATCTTCTGTCACCGACCCGATCCGTACACGCCGATGGAAGAGGTCGTTCGAGCGATGAGTGATATCATCTCGCAGGGAAAGGCGCTCTATTGGGGAACCTCTGAGTGGAGCGCTGAGCAGATCCTGGAGGCGTGGCAGATAGCCGACCGCAGAGATCTTCACCGCCCTCAGATGGAGCAGCCGCAATATAACGTGCTCGTCCATGAACGGGTCGAGAAGGAGTATGCCGGTCTCTATGATGAGATCGGTTTGGGTCTCACGACGTGGGGCCCGCTTCGATCGGGGCTCCTATCTGGGAAATACAGCTCCGGCGAACCTTCCGATAGTAGAGCCTCCCTTCCGGGATACGCCTGGCTCCGTGAGCGATGGAACGATCGTGAGCGGGAGATCGTTGCTCGGTTGCGAACGGTCGCGGATGAGGTTGGGTGTTCTTTGTCGCAGCTCTCCATCGCGTGGATTTTGCGAAATCAAAATGTAAGTACGGTGATTCTTGGAGCGAGTAAGCTTGATCAGTTACAGGAAAACCTAGCGGCCGCCACGGTGAAGCTCACCCCAGATGTGGTCGCCGCCATTTCGAGCGCGGTAAGCGATTACTCGGCTAAGAAGTAGATGTGATGCCGTTTGTTATCCCCTGGGGCACGTCATAGGAGTGCTTCCTGTTCCTCCGTACGCTTCTTGAAAAGCTTGATGGAGGCTATATGGCAACCGTAACACCAGCAGGAACGACCGTAGAGCGTTCCAACCTTTCGAACGTCGTCGGGGTGCTTGCGCTCCTCGCGGTGATAGCGTTGATTTACTTTATCGCTCGTGGTCGGGAGCCACAACCAATTACTCCACGACCAGCGGAGCGGGCCCCTGTTGAGCAGGGTCAGCCAGTTCCGCCCGTGCCGGCGCAAAAGTGAAGTGACGAACCGCTGGAGTGGGATGTGTGATCCCACTCCAGCGGGAAGTGCGTGAGTGGAAACGCGCACTTCGTAGGCGGTGACGAATTCCGTCGACGGCAAGCGTATAACGAAACCCGTCGACGATGTTCGTCTCACGTCTTACGTCGACGTTGCCCGGTGCTCAAAGCGTGTGATGAACGCGTTACAGACTTATCGACTGCCCCGGCTCCAGCTCCTTCGACGCCACGCCGAGTTTTTCGCACGCGCGGGCGAATTCATCGTACGTGCCAGTTAAGAGCTCAAACGTTTTGTAGTGAATCGGTATCGCGAGCTTGCATTTTGTCCACGCCGCGGCTTGCGCCGCTTCCGATGGTCCCATGGTGAACCGATCGCCGATGGGAAGGAAGGCGACATCCGGCTGAAACTGCTCGCCGATCAGTTTCAGGTCTGTAAAGAGCGAGGTGTCTCCCGCGTGAAAGACGGTCACTCCCGCATGCGAAAGGAGGACGCCGCACGCCTCTCCGGCGTAGATAGTGCCGCTCTTGGTGTCGTAGGAGCTTGAGTGGTAGGCGTTGGTGAGGCGAACCTCGATCCCGTCCACATCCACGGCGCCTCCCTTGTTCATCGGAATCACCTTATCGCTCGGTACCCCTTCGGCGATCATGATCATCGCGAGCTCGTAGGTCGCGGCGAGAAGCGCCCCCGTCTCCTTCTGAACGCGCACCGCGTCCCCCGCGTGATCGGAGTGTCCATGTGACAACACGATCAGATCTATCTTAGGGGGGGCTTGAAGGTCGGGAGGGCAGAGCGGATTTCCGCGAAGCCACGGATCAATCGCGACGACCTTAGCGCCAAGTTGCACAAACACCGCCGAGTGGCCCGCGTAGGTAATTTTCCGTTCAGTCATAAGTCCTCTCTATTGAAAAGTTGTGTACCCGAGGGCGCGCGCCTCCGCTATGATTTCGGCGGAGTACCGCACCGCGCGATCGTTCAGGTGTATCGATCCCTGGATAATGCTCCGCACTATCCACGGGTAGAGCGTATGCTCTTTGGTAATCACCCGCGCCGCGAGCGTTTCCGCAGTATCCCCCTCCAGTACCGGCACCTTGGCTTGAGCGATGAAGGGACCGGTATCGACACCAGTATCTACAAAGTGGACGGTACATCCATGTTCGCGGTGGTTCGCCTCTATCGCTCTTGTGTGGGTATCGAGTCCGGGGAAGTTAGGAAGGAGCGATGGATGAATATTGATCAGCCTTCCATGGAATCGGGTGACAAATTCGGGATGAACAACAACCATAAAACCGGCGAGAGCGACGAGGGAAGGTTCGGTTTCCTCTACCGCGGCGAGGATGGCGGCCTTGAACGCGGCGAGTGAGGGGTGTTCCCCTCGCGTAATAACGGTCGTCGGAATACCGACCTCTCGAGCTATCGCCAGCCCGCCAGCGTCGGCTTTGTCCGAGATGACGTGGCTGATCCGATATCCTCTCTGCTGTTGAATCAGGGCCTTAAGGTTAGATCCTCGGCCAGAGAGAAGAACGGTAACTTTTCCTTCGTTTGTCATTTCAGGTGCATCTTAGTGTACAAGGCGTTACACTGACCATATCGTTTTAACGTCCGTTTTGAGGGGACTTCATGAAGGTGCGTTCGGTTTTATTCTTTTCCGCTGTCGCGCTCGCGTTTGTCGCGGGTACTGGTGTCGTTTTCGCTGACCAGGGTGATAGTGGGGATAGTGCTCCTGATGCCGACGATAAGCCTACCACTCGACAAGACGATGACAGGCTACCTCCCGTTCTTCCAGGTGAGGAGGTGGTGACGCAGACCGGACAGAAGATGCGCGTCTGGTCGAGCGCGGGGCCTGTGCCGGTCAATACGCAGCCACCTCCGCAGTCCCTTGGTGGGGATGGGTATGGTGGGCCCGCTGTTATCGTTGATGGTCGTGGGTTTCGGGAGCGGTAGTGATGGGTTGTCAGGTCTACGTAGGCGATAAGCCCTGCAGCCCTCCGACCACGTCTAACGCTAACCGCAAAACGTAGACGGTTTACGTCTTAAGCTTAGGTCCTACGTCAACGTATACGTAAACGATAAACAATACACCAGGACGTGCAGCACTTCGATAGCGTCTGACGCTAACCGCAAAACGTAGACGGTTTACGTACTACGTCTCACGTCAACGTAGACGTAAACGTACACCATAAGCCATTCACCATGCCGCTCTCTCCGATCCCGCCTCACGTTAACCGTAAGACGTAGACGCATTACGTCCTACGTCCTACGTGGCACGTGCACGTAAACGTAGCGAGTAAATGGGGGGCTACCTTATACGCACACTCCCCCTCAACCACTCCCCATATCTCTCCGACACCTCCGCCGCCTCAATCACCACAAACTCAGGCACCTCGTACGGATGGTTCTCCTCGACCGCTTTCTGGACCTCATCTTTGAGCTCGCTGGTGGTTTTAATGAGGAGGAGGACCTCTTGGTCGATGCATACCTCGCCCTTCCACCGATACACCGACTGGGTGATGGGGAGGACCTGGACACACGCCGCAAGTTCTCGGTCTACCAACAGTTTTGCGATGGCTGAGGCCACCTCATCAGAGGGGCATGCTACTAAGCTGATGATTATACTCATCAAGGTCTCCTACGTTGTGAAGGGATCGGGTACCTGGTAAAATCCTGCGGTTTCCGTACCGTATAACTGCGTGTACTCGCAAGGGGTTTTAAACCTCACAAAAGGATCTCATGGACCGAATCATACGCGCTCTTGCTGTGTGTGTTGTGCTGACCCTCGCTCGCGTTGCTTACGCGGAGGTGACACCTGATAAGGATCTACCGAAGAGGGGAAATCTCTCGACGACCTTCAACACCGGGCGCGCCGTGAGCGCTGCCCCTGAGCCGTTTGGGTTTGACGAGTTGCGACGGGATGAGGTCTCTCCGTTGAGCGGATCTATCTCGAAGGTGAAGGAGGGGCACTTAGACATGAAAGTGTTCAATAACTCTAAGACTGACACCTATTCCGTAAACGTTGAAGCTCTCCAACTCAATGAAAACCTGGACGTTGTGAAGCGGGATGTCTTTACCTACACCCTTCCACCAAACTCTTCAAAGCAACAGACCCTCGTTGCGGCGCCGGGCGTGAAGGGTGCGGAGCTGAATCTCGACAGATACACCAATCTCACCGAGCGTCGAAAGAAGGCGCCGGCGCGCGCGACCCCGGCGTCTCAACCAACTCAACCCAAGTAAGAAACGGATGCAGCTGTGAGTACTCAACGAGCGAAGCTAAAGAATCCGACGAATAAAGAGCTCAAAGCGCTTGAGCGATACGTTGTGCCGTACAGCAACAGCGCCGGAGATGTGAAGTTCCATCTCGCCTATCCAAACAACTACTGGGTGGCGATGTCCAACCTTGGGTTTCAAGCCGTGTACGACATCCTCGCGCGGGACTCTCGGGTGCTTATCGAACGAGGATTCCTTCCCGAAGAGCACGAGTCTGAGAAGGTTGCCTCAACGAAGTGGCGATCATTTGAGAATAATAACATTCTTGGTGATTGCGATATGCTCGGCTTCTCGATGTCCTTCGAGACCGACTATCCCCACCTCCTCAAGATGCTCAACAATCAGGGGCTTCTTTTCAATTCGTGGGAGGAGCGTGAAGAGGCTGCTCGCGAGGCGAAGTTCAGATTTCCGCTCCTTATCGCTGGTGGTACCGCCGTTACCTTGAATCCGGAGCCGATAGCCGATTTCTTAGATGCGATCGTCGTGGGCGAGGCGGAGGAGCTTCTACCTGAGTTCGTTGATGTGTTCCATAAAGCGAAGAGTGAGGGATGGTCCCGTGAGGAGTTGCTCAAGGGGCTCGCGCAGATTGAGGGGGTTTACGTTCCTCGTTTTTACGAACCGCACTACAACGCCGATGGCACGATGGAGCGGTACGAGGTTCCCGATGATGTGCCCGCTCGTCCTCGACGTCGATTTGTGAAGGACCTCTCGAAGTTCAAGACCCACAGCCGAATTCTTACCCCCGAGACCGAATTCAAGGATATGTTTCTCACCGAGACCGGGCGTGGTTGCGAGATGGGGTGTCGCTTCTGCGTGGCTGGGTACATCTATCGTCCGATCCGCAAACGTAACGAGGAAACGTTGCAGGACACCGTACAGGTTGGTCTTGAGCAGAGCGATGCGATCGGCTTCGTTGGTGCCTCGGTATCTTCGCACAAGGCAATTTCTAAATTAGCGCAAACGGTAGCGGAGAAGGGTGGGCGCGCGTCGCTTAGCTCGATTATGTCGCAGAAGGTAACGCGTGCGCTCGCCGCGAGTATCTCTGAGAGTGAGTACAAGACCGTTTCGCTTGCTCCAGAGGCGGGAAGTGATCGTCTCCGTCGCGCCGCTGGAAAGCGTGTGGTTAACGAGCAGGTGATTAACGCCGCTCGTGAGCTCGCTGAGGCGGGTATTCGTGGGTATAAGCTCTACTTCATCGTTGGGCTTCCGACGGAAACAGATGAGGATATCGACGCTATCGCGAAGCTCGCTATCGCTGTTCGCGACGCGATCACGGAGATCTCCCGGCCGACCGGAAAGATGGGGTGGGTATCCCTCTCGGTTAATCCGTTCATTCCGAAAGCCTCGACCCCTTTTCAGTGGGAGCCGATGCTCGACCCGAAGACCCTTGAAAAGAAGATCGATCGACTTCGTAAGCAGGTGCTGAAGGTTCATAACCTCGAATTTAGGTTCGAACCACCGAAGGAGAGCTATTTCCAAGGACTCCTCTCGCGGGGAGACCGGCGAGTTGGTAAGCTCCTCCTCGAGGCGGAGCGGCAGGGAGAGAGTTGGAAGTGGCTCATGAAGCGCACGGATCGCGAGATCGTTCCTGGTGTGCCGCCCGTTGATTTTTATGTCTCTCGAAGGATCGGGTTCTCAGAGCTCCTTCCGTGGGAGTCGGTTGATTCGTTGATTCCGAAAACGTTGCTCGAGCGCGAGGCGATGCGAGCGCACAACGGCGAGGACTGGGTGCAACCACCCGTGCCGGGGTATGAGCGAGTCGAAGAGGATGTTGTTTCTCAAGAGATGGGAGTGTAGCTATGTCGAGTATCGGTCAGATCGTTCCAGTTATTTCAGGTAAGGGCGGCGTTGGTAAGTCAACGGTCGCGGTGAATCTGGCTATCGCGCTCGCGAAAACTGGCGCAAGGGTCGGATTGATCGACAGCGATTTCTACGGTCCAAGTATTCCGACCCTGCTCGGTGGTGGACAGGTTGTGCCTGATCACGAAGAGAAGCTCATTCCGCCAGCGAAGTACGGCATTAAGTACATCTCGCTCGGATTCTTCCTGAAGCACCCCGATGACGCCGTTATCTGGCGTGGACCGATGTTCAACAAGGCGCTCCACCAGATGTTCGAGGATGTGAACTGGGGCGTTGTTGATTACATGATCATCGACATGCCTCCAGGAACGGGAGACGCGCAGCTCTCGCTCTCTCAGATGGTGAAGCTCGCCGGCGCCGTTGTTGTGACGACACCGCAAGAGGTCGCGCTCGCGGATGTGCGTAAATCAATTAACATGCTCAAGAAGGTGAACGTTGATGTTCTCGGTATCGTTGAGAACATGTCCGGACTCCCGATGCCAGACGGTTCTGTTATGCCGATCTTCGGAAGTGGCGGTGGAGAGCGCACCGCGAAGGAATTCGGCGTTCCACTCTTAGCAAAGCTTCCGATCGACCCGGCCATTCGAGAGGGAGGGGACGCCGGTACCCCGGTGGCCGCTGGTGAGGGGAAGGTCGCTGATATCTTCCTTGATGTAGCTCGTAAGGTCATCGCGACCCTTGATGAGAAGCAAAAGGGTAGCCAGGGCCTTAAGATAGTGAATTAAGGTTGTTTTGGCGTTCGGCGCCCAGGGGTAGGATCCACTAGCCCTGCGCCCCAGCAAGTGCTAGGTTACTCACCAGTTTTCGTTCAAGGATAGAGACCATGTATACCGCAGTCCTGACCCTCCACGTCCTCTTGGCTATCGTGCTCGTCATTCTCGTGCTGTTGCAGCAAGGGAAGGGCGCTGATGCGGGCGCCGTGATGGGTGGCGGTGGCGCTAGTACGGTCTTTGGAGTCGGTGGCGCATCGTCCCTCCTGGTTCGGATGACAACCTTCATCGCTATTGCCTTCATGCTCACCTCGGTAGGGCTCGTGAAGCTTGCGCTCAATCAGGGTGGTCAAGGTGCCGCGAAGGTTGACGCGGTTGCTGGGTCCGTTATGGGCGGTATTCCTGAGGGACAACAACAACCTGCGGCTCCTGCAACCGAACAAAAAACTGAGCAAAAAAGTGACGTTCAGCCGCCCGCGGCAGTTGACGGCGCCAACGTTCCGAAGTAAATTCCCGGTCCGCGTTAAGACAACGCAGACAATCATACGCCCAGGTGGTGGAATGGTAGACACGCCAGTTTAAGGGGCTGGTGGCAGAAATGTCGTAGAGGTTCAAGTCCTCTCCTGGGCACCATTCACTCTCAATTATCAAGTCACTCTCAAAGATCAAGCAACGCATAGAGTTGGAAACGCTTCCCAGCGGGGCCTTTGTTTTGTGCCTAACGGGCGACGTGATTCGACCTTTATCCTTGCTCTCTCTCGATGTGATTAGCCCGTACGGTCTATGCCGTGTGTCGTTGGTGTTTTAAGCTTTCCTCAGGGACTGCCTCCGTCATAGAGGAGTTCCCTACAACGACCATAGATCAAGGAAACTGCGTGTCCCCTAAATCAACCGTGTACCACTTCTCGATTGATCTCTCCGATACCGACCGGAGTGTCTACGAGAGCTTTAAGCTCCCCACCGCGTTGCACCCCTCAGAGAGCCTTGAGTTCATGATGGCGCGTGTTGTTGCGTTCTGTGTTGAGTACGGGGAGGGGATCTCGTTCTCTCCCGGTATTGGGGCAACTGAGGATCCCGCTATCGCTATCAAAGGGCTCGATGGAACCTTCACAGCCTGGATCGATGTGGGCGCCCCGAGCGCCGAGCGTATTCATCGCGCGGCGAAAGCAGCCCGGCGAGTCGCTGTGTATTGTCACCGTTCGGCGGAGGTTGTGTATCAGCAGCTCACGCAGGCTCCGATCTTTCGAGGCGAAGAGGTCGCGTTCTATTCCTTCGATGACGGCTTTATCTCATCGCTCGTTGGCACCCTCGATAGACGGAATGAGATGACTATCTCTCGGAGCGATGGGACTTTGTATGTGCAGTGTAATGGGCATGACCTCTCTTCGCCGCTTGTGGAGCGGCGGCTTACCTAGTTGATTGTGAGGCTGCGCTCTCCAGTATAGAGAACGAATGCTGCGCTGTGCTATTGCATCCGCTTCGGATTGGTAATCAAGCTCTTCGGAACGATAACCTTCGCCCCAGGACTAAGCTTTGCATCCTCAGGAAGTCCGTTCTTCTTGGCAACCTCAGCGGCGCTCGTGGATTTCGAGGTGTACCACTGCGAGATCGACTGAAGGGTTTCGGTCTTGGAAGTCACGGTGTGTACGATGTCACCCTGTCCATCCCGTGGCGCCATCTCCTTCGCCTCTTTGAGCGCCTGTTGATCGAAGTTTACAGGCTCTTTGGAGTTGATCGTGGATGAGGCTGAGGTATCAACGCTCGGCTTCTTCTTCGCGACGTGTTTCTTTGGAGGAATTGGAGTCGGGACGAATACGGGACGAAGAGCCACCTGTGTGCCTGGGCTCGATTGCTGTCCGAGGAACTCCCGACGACCGAATATCTCAAAGGAGCCGCCATTAGTTTTATCTAGCTGTTGAATCTCGCGATACCGCTCCTTATCGACCGCGAACGGTCCGATAATGATCCACTCCCTGCGTGTATCTTTGTTTCGATTGAATCGTGGTCGAGGGGCTGGCTTGGCGAGGTACTCCTCCGGGCCTGAGGTGTAGTAGAAATGCGCCTCTACATCGTCCTCGCTGTCTCCCTTGAGTTCGATTCCCTGCGGGGCGCCCCGTTCCTTCATGAAGTTGTAAAGGTATACGCTCTGCTCCATCTCTCGAGCGAGGAAGAGGTTAGCGCCCATGAAGGCGTTCTCCTCACTAACCGGCATGATCCCTTGATTGAGAAGGGAGGAGAACTTAGAGCTACGGGTGGCGCAGGCGAGAAGGGTTGTGACCGAACATACGAGCAACGCAACGGCGAATCCTCGAGCAAGGCGGGAGCGGAGGAGGGGGCGGTTCGAGGGGGTCATGGTGCTTTCGAGTGTAAAAGGAGGGGCGAGACGGTTCCCGCGACACATACGTAATCAAAACTACAGTGATTAGAGTGTCCCCTCGGTCGCCCGACCGTCAAGAGCAATAACGCTGTTGTAGAGTGGTTGTGGCGGTGAGGGTGGGATTTTCCTGTGTAAATCCAATTCTCCAGAGGTTTGTCGGGTTGATGGTTGGGCTCGCCTGCGGGTCGGGTGATGGGCCCTCTTAAGGTACCGAGCTCTTAGGCCGATGGTAGAGGTGGAAGAGGTTCCTTCCCGCGAGGCGCTGATGAAGATCGTTTCCCTGAACCCATTTCTTACCGAGATACTGTACGCTCTCCACGACGGGCGGAAGGTCTTCGGCGTGACTCACCTCTGCCCTCAGCCACCCTCGAGTGACTATACGCCAACGGTCGTTACCAGGTCCTCAGCTCCCAAGCCCTCCGGTAGCGTCGAGGGCGATAAGCTTCAGGCGGGCCTCTCAGCGATCCCGGTCGATATCGACAAGCTCACAGAGGCCGCTCCCTCCGTAATTCTTACAACGGTCGTTTCTGATAACCCCGACGACTTCTGCGGGTTTGCGCAGGAATATTTCCAGCACCACTGGATGAAGAACGTTCGGGTAAAGTCCGTTGATATCGCGAGCCTTAACGATCTCCTTGATGCCTACGGTGATCTGGGAACGCTTATCGGCATGGGGCCAACCGGACGTGATCGAGCGCAGCGCCTAAAATCGCAGCTCCTTGATTGGGGGCGGAACCTCTACGAGCGGTTGCGAAACAAGAAAACGGTTGTGCTCTCAAGCGTTGAGCCCTTGGAGATCGCGGGATGTTGGATCCCTGATATTATTCGACTTGTGTCGGGCCGCACAATGAATTCGGAGCAGCGCGAAATCAGCAAGCCGACCACATGGGAGGAGCTGGCGGCATTCGCCCCTGACGCGATTATGGTTGCCCCGCGCGGGAAGACGCTGGAAGAGAGCGTCCGGTACCTTCGAAAGCTTGAGGATGCGCCCCAATGGGACTCCTTACCGGCGGTAAAGCGGGGGGAAGTGGTGTTCGCTGATGGTATCCGGATCTACCAAACGGGGGCTGGTTTGCTTGAGGGGGCCGGGATGTTGGTATCCGCGATGGCGGGGCTAGATGCCGGATATATCACCAAAAGGGAGGAGTTCCACCGCCTCCGTTTTGTGGAGCTTCATCGCCACCGGTTCTTGTGATACGCTCGCCGCTATGGCAGCTCCTACATCACCACAGTCAAACTGGCTCTCCGTCGCGGGGGAGAATAACACCGATGTTCGCGATGCGCTCGCCCGACGGGTGGCCGACCTGCGCGCCGCTGGTAAGTTCAGCGAGGCGGATGAGCGCCATATCGCACAGCTCTCATTCTCAGTGACCCGAGATGGATTCACCGCGACGCCAGAGCGAGTTGAGCTTCTCAGACGGCTCTGTCAGATCTATTCCGCCGATGTTCGGCCCCAGACTCCGACCTCGCACCGTAAGATCATTGGGCCGTTTATCGTTCTCGGGAAGCGAATGCTTCAACCGGTTATTAACGCGGTGTTTGGTCCTGCGCTCCGTAATCAGCGTGAGTTTAACGCTAATGTGGTGTCGCTGTTGACCGACCTGAGTAACGACTCGCGGTAATTATTCCTGTTCAACTGCCTCAAGAGGCAACCCCGTTTGCACGACCGTTCCAGGTGTAAGCTTAACGAGTCGAGATCTTCCCACGTACCGACGTCCAAATCGGGTACTCCATCCTCATCGAGTCGAGCACGAGCAGTATCGCGCAGTGTTCAACGATATCTCCAGCATTAACGAGCATCGCCGCAACTTTCTCGGGGAGCGTGGATCGGATCTTGTTCGCTGTGTCGCTTGCGCGTCCCCCGTGAGCTCCTCGGTCGTCGCTTTGTTAAGAATTACCGGTCCTCGCTCGGAGTGCATTCCGAGGTCGTATCCGTCACGGTGGATGGGAAAAAGGGTTGGTAGTGTTTCGTGCTTGCTGAGTAACGATGTGATGGTAACCGAAATAGAACCCAAAAACTGAGTTTGTGAAGCCAATCGCAACTGTTCATGCGCGAGTCGCTGTGGGGAGGGCGGAATACTATTTTGACCAAGATCCGTGCCGTTAATTGGTCACACCTTACGTCGTTTGACAGAGATTTTTGTTTTCTATAATTCCGTTCTGTAGGTCGATTCAACTCTTATGCCGGAGATGGGACGACGGTTTCTCAGAGGGCTTTTGACGTTTTTAAGAAGAGTGCGCACAGATTGGCGATAGCCCGGAAACATGATGAGGCAATTCTTGTTCGTTGAAGCGTCGGAGTTACGGTTTTAAACGTCAAGGGCGACAGAATGTAATTGGGCATCCAGAGCCCAAGGGAATGTTCCCGTGGTCAGGCAGGGGGAAAAGGACTTCTGACTGGGGACGTCAGCTAGCAGCGGGGGGCACGGGTGTGCGTTCCCTTTGAGTCTCAAAAAAAGGTTGTTTGAGCAGGTCCTCCAGAATGCTTCGTTCTTTCGTCTCTCAAGGGAATCGGCGTGTAGCTGGGCCCGGAGCCCCTCATATGTCGATGTGCCGAACAACGGAGAAGGGATTGGCGGGTTTTACGGAAGGTGTGTGGGAAGGTCGGGTTAACGACTTGTCGACCTTCTTAAGAAAGATTGGTGCCACTAAACAGTGAAACTCGGCAAAGGATGACTACAAAGGTCCAAATATCGTCATGAAAACAAGATTATCTCTTCGAATCGCAACGCTCTGTTCACTTTTGTCAGTCTTCCTTGGGGGGGCGGTTATCAATGCCCAGGAGATATATCGGGATAGCGGCGTTAAGATGGGCTACATCTCGGCAACAGAAAGCGTGTCCACTGATGGTTATGACCAGTGCTTTACCTCTGTGGGGAATTATCTTTGGGTTCGATCCGACAACTCCGCGAATCAGGAGCCGTTCTTCCAGGTACGCCTTGCTAATAACCGTGTCTCCATTGCCAGCAATCGATACGCCGACGGAAAGGGCGTATATGTGTGCCATAATTCTCGAGGAGCAAGTCAAAAATTTACGGCAGGATATGTTTCCTCTGGTACTTCAATTGGTGCTGGTCTCACTTGCGTCGTCAGTGTGGCAAATTTCCAAAAGGTCAGACAGGGCGGCGCCGGTACTGGAACGGTAGAATGTTCCTACAACAGGGAGGATGGGGTTATTACCGCGTCCCAAAGCGGAGCTGGCCGAATCTCGGAATGTGGATATATATGCGCCCAGCCGGGAACAGCGACGACCGCTCATCTAACTTCTTTCAAATCAACTCAAGCGTCTGGAAGTCAAACTATCGGAAGAAATCGAAGGTGTGCCGCCGGTACTAACACGTTCTCTTCTAAGTGCAGTTCCACGAGCATCCAGGGAGCTTTGTATGATCCCACCACCGGCCAGGCGGTTCTTGGCTTTAATAATGGATGTGTAAACGCTTACTTCTCGTATCTGTGCTCAGGTGGGACGGAATGCGACGATGGTCTCGATAACGATGGGGATCGCCTGTCTGACCGATATGACCCCGGATGCTGGGCTAACCCTGAAAACCCTAGCTCATATGACCCCAACCTAAACGACGAAGGTCTACTAACCTCTCAGTGTCAGGATGGCTCAGATAACGACCTCGACGGAGTGGTCGATGCGGCAGATCCTGGGTGCTGGCGTGACGTCGGGAACAGCTCGACCTACGATCGTACCCTCAACAACGAAGCTCGCTCGCAACCAGAACTAGGGATACCAACCCAGGTGTTTCCACCTCGGAACGCTGTGATTACGGCGCCCGAATTAGCTTTCCGCTGGAAGGCTGTTGCTAGAGCGCAATCTTATGAGGTCTCGGTCAGACAGGTCTCTCCTCAAGCAAACCAGGAGGTCATAAGAACGGCAAACATAACCTCGACGTTTTACAAGCCACTGGTATCTTTGCCGCGGGGGAGGTACCAATGGTTTGTACGAGCAGTCCGTCAAGCCGGCCAGAAAGGTCCTTGGCAGTCCGAAAATGTCGCGTTTACCTTCCAAATTGCAAGCCAGTGCTCGGACGGATTAGACAATGATGGTGACGGTGTAATCGACCTGCAGGACTTCTCTTGTAGTGGAGCTGATGATAATGACGAGGCATCACCAGTTGCTCAGTGTCAGAACGGTACGGACGATGATCGAGATGGCCTTGTCGATATAGCTGACCCAGGATGCTCAAGTCCCCAAGATACTAATGAGGCTGATGGCACCTCACAGTGTCAGGATGGCTCGGATAACGATTCTGACGGAGTGACGGACGCGTCCGACCCCGGATGCTGGCGTGACCTCACGAGCAGTGCGACATACGACCGTACCCTCAACAACGAGGCTCGTGCGCAACCTATCGGCTTACCAACGCAGGTATTCCCTCCTCAGAACGGAGTAATTTCAGCTCCTGAAGTAGCTTTTCGCTGGAAGGCCGCTGCCGGGGCAAAAACTTACGAGATCGTGGTTAGACAAATCTCCCCCGCGAACGGCCAGGTGGTCATTAGGCAGGCAAGCCTGACGTCAACTTCTTACACGCCAACAACGGTTTTGCCGCGAGGGCAGTACCAGTGGTTCGTACGAGGAATCGGGCAAGGTGGCCAGAAGGGTCCGTGGCAGGCCGCAAAGGTCGCGTATCGCTTCCAAATTGCGAGTCAGTGCTCGGATGGTGTGGACAACGACAGAGACGGTGCGATCGACCTGCAGGACTTCGCTTGTAGTGGACCTGATGATAGCGACGAGGCATCGCCAGTTGCTCAGTGTCAGAACGGTACGGACGATGATCGAGATGGTCTTATCGATTTGGCTGACCCAGGATGCTCAAGCCCTCAAGACAATAATGAGGGTGACGGAACCTCTCAGTGCCAAAACGGTACGGACGATGATCGAGACGGCCTTATCGATTTGGCTGACCCAGGATGCTCAAGTTCTCAAGATACTAATGAGGCTGATGGCACCTCTCAATGTCAGAACGGCGTTGATGACGACAGAGATGGTCTGATTGATGGATTGGATCCGGGATGTTCCTCACCAAAAGACAATGTCGAGTGCGACGAGGTGGTGCCGACAAAGACACCGACACCTACGGCGACACCTTCAGCAACATGCGAGGTCATAATGCCGACGAAGACACCGACACCCACGGCGACACCGTCGGCAACATGCGAGGTCATAGCGCTGACAAAGACACCGACGCCTACGGCGACAACGTCAGCAACAGAGACTCAAACTGACACACAATACAAGGTAACACCGATTGCCGAGTGTGTGGATGTCCTGCAAGACGGGAGCCTGTTAGCACACTTCGGTTACAGGAGTGATGAACTATCCTCTGTTGCAATTCCTTATGGCCCGCGGAATTCCGTGGATCCAGGCGTGGCGAATCCGGGTCAACCGACGACCTTCTTTCGAGGCGCGTTTAGTAATGTCTTCACGATGGTTGTCCCTTTCGCGACTCCGGAAAGTGACAACACCAGCTCGTCGAGTGTGATCACGTGGACATTAGGTAGTGCCGCCGTCGAGGCCTCGGCGCAGACTCAGCGATGTACCGTTGAAGAGATCTCGTGTAACGAAGCCGACAACAAAGATACGTTGTCACAGCTCGATAATCTCGCCTCGCGACAGCGGTCTGCCGTGCGCTATTTAGCGAGTCGCATCAGACGCGTATCGAACGCGTCAACCTTTTTGGACCTCGCTGCTTCATACGAGGAGGAGGCCCAGGACCTCTACCTTGCGCAATGGAAAAGCATATGGTCGAGCTTCCCGCTGGTGACTAAATCATGCGTTGGATGCGCGGCCATTCAGACTTCATCAAATATCACTGAGATAACCGGTCGCGCGAAGCAGCTTCACCGCCTCACGAAGCGAGCGGCGTCGACACTTAAGAAAGCACGGCGCCGTAGCCTTAGTTCAAGCGATGCGGCCCGTGCTGCCACGGGAACAACCTTGTATAATCGAACTCTGGAGGTATCAACGCAGCTTCCTCGCTTTAACAGTCAGTGTTCTTAGTGCCCCTGTCAAACTGAGGGGGGTGCTCCTGGGAGTTCCGCTCGGGTTTGGTCCTGACTCACGTTTGACCGATGTTCGGGCTATTAGTTGTATGCACTTTACGTAGTTTGCGAGAGATCTTGGGTTTCTCTAGCTCCAAGTTGTGTGTCGGTCTGACTCTTATGCAAGAGGAGGGATTACGGTTCTCAGAGGGTTTTCGAGTGTTTGTGAGGATGAAAATAGGACTATTAGGTCTGAACCGAAAAGCTGGCGACGTAATCCTGATAGCTGATTTAATAAGAAGTGAGCGGTTTGTGTTGAAGATCGGAGGCGCCTGTTCTGCTGCCCCCAAAAAATAGCACCGGAACATCGACGGCAGAGCTATCCGAGTGTTCGCCGTGATTGATAACGCAAGACGATGGAGTGTCGGGTTTGTCGCAGGCCAGTCTTGTCAAGGAGTGCCAGCAGTCGTTCGTTGCAATCGAACTTTCGGTGCTCGACCCCTTGTTATTAGCGGAAGTATCTGCCTCCAAATGGCTTTCGGAGTTTGATTCATTTTGTACCGCGTTAGTTGCGCAGCGCTCACTTGGATGTCCAACAAGAATAGACACTGAGGTTCGCGTTAGTGCGGCGAGTATGGTTTCTGAGTTCCTCAAGGACATCGCAGTATACCGTCACCCCCTCCTCCAGTTTGGCGGAAAGCGTTCCGTCGAGAGCCACAAACCCGATCAGCGCCGACACCGGGATCTTTGAGGGGCATTGCCGGCCCTGGGCAAACTGGTAAGGGGCTCTTTTGATGGCAAGGTCAGTTTTCTGGTGCGAGGCAGCGGCTGACGAACCCAGCTCTACCAGCCAAGGAAGTGACGCGCATTAACAGTTAACTGACAGTTCAGTTAGCGCTTTCACGTCAGAGACCGGCAGTCCATTCAAGACCGCTCCGGTCTGAACTCCACAATCACTGAGGGCTTTCGTGTTTCCGGCGCATGAACACCAGGCGGACTGATCAAATACCTAGTGCTAACGCACCGCCCTTAATCCACAGCTCTTTAAATACCTTCCCTCACAAGAAGCGACCGCCGCCGCTAGTTTGACCGCGGTAAAGGGCAAAGTCGTTCGGAATCCCCTCCAGCATGACCTTGCCCACTGGGATCGTTCTCAAAGCCCTGAGAAACCTGGGTAAGGAAGCCCGCTACTCTCACTGGTATGAACGTAGTCCGCAGGCAAGGTTCCCTGAGGATGTATGGTGCTGAAACAAGGTGACCATGTGTTCGGTGCCTTCGCATTACCCATTCTTGCACCCGAAATCTTCCTATTTTTTGGTCTTTCTCAAAACTGGCTGTAAACGTAAAGTTTCGTCCGAGAACGGACGACAGCCCCCAACAGTTAGTATGGTATGGCTAGCATCGGGAGGGCGAGCCGACTCGCGTATTTTGTGGTGCCGTGGCCACCGCCCGGCATTTGCCGTTCCCTCTGGTCGCGGATGGTTTTCGGAAGTTTTTTGCATTCTTCTTCCGTGATGTTTAGGGAGGTGCACGAGGGATCCTTGGCTGCTATACGCCTTAGAGGAGAATAGGGGATGGTGATCAAGCTGAACGACTTCGCTGAAGGCTTAATCGGTGCGGTCGCCAATGTTGTTCTTTATTGCAGCAGTCGCCTGTGCGCCCTAGGGATCGCGTGTCTTTTGGCCGTATCATACCCCGTGACTTGGGTTTGTAACGCCTCGCCGGTCGTTCGCAGCCCAGAGGATGCGCCCTCACGGCTCGACCCAACTCCTACCCGCTCGGCGACAGCGAAGCCTTGCGCGCCGCTGGATTGTAACGGCGACAGAGTCTTATCAACCTATGATGTCAATCAGGATTGCGTGGTTAATGAAACGGACGCTCAAGCGATCGACCTGTTTCTCATCAAGAAGGGGCCAGGCCCCGTTAGTGAAAGTTCGAGAGCTTTAGACGTAAACCGGGATGGCAGTGTAACGCCCCTCGATTCTGCAGTCATCTTGAACTACCTCCGAAGAGTCGGATGCTCGGGGACGAAAACACCAACCTCGACGCCTACCCCAACTAGAACAGCGACGCCTACGAGAACTCCTACCCGGACTCCGACGCTTACACCCACTCGAACAGCGACGCCTACGAGAACTCCTACCCGGACTCCGACGCTTACACCCACTCGAACGGCGACGCCTACGAGAACTCCTACCCGGACTCCGACGCTTACGCCCACTCGAACGGCGACGCCTACGAGAACTCCTACCCGGACTCCGACGCTCACACCCACTCGAACGGCGACGGCGACAAGCACGGCTACTCCAACCCCTAGTTGCAGCTACTACGGACTTAATTTCAAGCACGGAAGCACGCACAAGTTGGGAGATCTGAAGATATCACCAAGTGAGGGCGCGCAATCATTGCAGTGTTTCGAAGACGTTGCTAGAAAAGCGTTCGAGACCTGTCATAACCAAGATTTCGGATACACCCAGGCCAAGGGCGTAGATCTGGCCGGCAAGGAAATGATGGAGAAGTACGCCACGTGCTTTACCAGCTACCTCTGGATACACCTTCTCGAGAAGAACGAGCGGACAAGAGACAGTTACGAGCAAAATAAACAGTACATCAACTGCCTCGGAGGTTACGGTGCCGCGAACTCCCTGGGTCATGCAGGTGAGGCACAGATCGGGGGAGGCTCGAAAGAGGACAAAGAGCCGGGGTGTAAGGCGGGCTCTCTCTACATTGATCAAAATTGCAAGCTGATTCCAGTCTCGACGATCACGCCCGACAAAATGTCGTGCGGATCTATCTCTTACTACGCTGAAATGGCTACGCCGATCTCCCTGGTATGGGCTGGTGACTACTCTCTGCTTCCGAGCACGATGGTGTCATTCAAGCTTAACCCTCACTCGAAGCAGGATACGTGGTTGTGGAGAGGTTCAGCGTCTCTCCCTGTCCTTGTTTTTGACGCTGAACACACCGGTTCAATCACCTCGGCCGAACAGCTATTCGGCAGTTGGACCTTCGGCGGAAAGCAGCCCGCTTCGGACAACCAACACACCGCCATTCCGTGGAAAGATGGGTACGAAGCGCTCGCGACCATGGACACTGATAGAAATGGAAAGATAGACGGCATCGAACTCGACAAATTGGGCCTGTGGTTCGACGCGAATAGAGATGGCGTGTCGCAAGAAGGCGAGGTGCGGCGACTCTCTGATGTTTCAGTCACCGCCCTGTTTTACATTGCGGATAAGACCGAACCGGGGGCGCTGGTAGCGACGAAAGGGTTTGAGCGATTAGTGGACGGTCAGTTAAGAACCTACAGCTCAGTCGACTGGCTCGAGAATACTGTGGCAGAACCACTCCAGCCGTTGATGGAGCAAGCAGATACTCCGCGTGTCGACGCCGGTCCGCAGCAGAATCCTCCGCTATCAGCCGGCAAGTCCAATTCCGCATCAACTCCTTCTCACTTGGCCGGGGTTTGGAAATGGTCCCTTACGGCGCCCGCCGAGGGGGAGGGTTATTTCATATTCGACGAGAGCCAAAGAGGATTCATTGGCTCTTCTATCACTCTGGTTGGCGTAACGGGTATATCGGGGTTGAGCGGCGAGGTTCTCTTTACTCACTTTGAATCGGTCTCGGTTACGCCTCGGGAACACGGCTTTGACGTAAACTTGCTTGCGAAGTCCATCAACGGAGCCACTCTGAGTAGCTCTGCAGTTCTGTCCGCGGACGGCTCTGCGCTGTCTGGAAAAACCGTTGTCACCGGCTCATCTAGTTCTCGGAGTGGCGTGTTTGAGTACAACTGGGTGGCGGAGAGAATTGAGTGATGTCTGATTTACGTTTATTCTCGCTACGCACTCTCCTGAGATATTCGTTGGCGAGGCCTCTGTATTTGTCCAATATTCGAGCCGATTGTTGGTCACCGTTCATGTCGTTTGACTGACGGTTGTACTTTCTCTATCTCTAACGGTATGTCGCTCTGACTCTTATGCCAGAGGAGGGACGACGGTTTCTCAGAGGGCCTTTGAAGTTTTTTTGGGAGAATAGTCTAATGTTGGTTCTTGCGCGGCGTAGTGATCAGGTAATAGTCATTGGTGATTCCATCAAAATTACCGTGTTAGAAATTGAACGCGGAAGGGTTAAACTTGGAATCGAAGCGCCAAGGAATGTTCCAGTTTTCAGGCAGGAGACCAGAACGCGCCCTGACGCAGGACGGTAGCCAGCAGGGAAGTGAGCCATGGGGTTCACTTCCCTTCTTCTCTCTCGTATCGGTTTTATAACAAATCCTCTGGCATCCTTTATTCTTGTCGGGCTTCGGTTTTTAGTTTAGAGCGCTAGTTATTGACGTCTTTTGTAAGTAGAGAGTCGATTGAAAAGACAACAAATTCAAAAAATTTCAGATGTAGACAAGTTCCTGCTGTACTCGCTTCAGTTCCATGGTAACGAGCCGTTGAGCTCGCTCGCAAAATCTCTAGGGATAAAAGAGAGCGCTCTCCAGGGGAAGATGAGCCGTTGGGCCAAGGAGGGGCTTGTCTCGCAGGCTGTCTTTGTCGACACCTACCGGCTCGGGGCGACCGAGCTTGAGGTTTTCTTCTCTCCAGCGAAGGATAAAAAGAGTCTCAGCGCAAGACTTACCCAGGCTGTGACGGAATCCCCCGGGATCAGATGGTTTTATCGCACGGCCGGTAAGTATGACTATCATATCGGTATTGAGGCGATGAATACGCTTGACGTGGCTCGGCGCCTAGAGGAGCTCGACGCTCGCGCGCCGGGCATGTTCGATACGAGAGATTCGTGCCTCTCGATCGGATACTGGTGGTTCGGGAGGAAATACCTCGCCCCGGAGGGCGTGAAGCATAGCCGAAGATTTGAGGCGCTGCCGGGGTCTGGGATCGTCAGCATCGACGAGGTCGACCACGCTATATTGCGAGTATTAGGTGGTCGCGGCGCGGAATCGCTAAGAAATATAAGCTCCGCTACCGGACTCCCTTCGTCTACTATTGGTTATCGAATACAGGCTTTGACTAAGAGTGGGGTTATAACAGGTTTTCCGTATCTCGTCTCGCCGGCTCGCCTTGGCATGCAAGTATACCGAATTCAGATTGCAAGCAATACACTCTCTGCTGAGATGCACAAGAGTATCTTGCGATGGTGCCAACAGCAGCGTTCGATTGTGAGTATGATGCGACTCGTCGGTGTCTGGGACTATATCATGCGTTGTGAAGTGGAGAGCCCCGAGCAGATAGGAGAGCTTACCGATTCGCTGCAAGAGGCATTCGGGCACGTCCTTAGGGACTGGGCGGTGATTGCAGTTTTAAAGGAATACTCGTTCTCCTTCTATCCAATCGAGAGGGCCGTTGCGCGGCGGTGATGCGCCAGGGATGAGCCCTGAGGTAGGGATGAGTAGGGCGGCGGTTTCTTTATTCTTCCTGTATGTATATCGGGTACCGCCTCCCAGCCTCTTGGAGTGTTCGAAAAATCGACTCCGCCGCAGCAGGCGTGTCTTTTGAGAATTCCTCGGCAGATCCCGAGTATGCGCTGTGGGGCAGGGGTTGGAATCAGCGACTCTACGCTTCGATGATCTTCCCTCCTGTGCGCTTATAAAGGCGATGCGGGAGGTCCTTCGATGTTCGGCCCCAGACTCCGACCTCGCACCGTAAGATCATTGGGCCGTTTATCGTGTTCGGTAAGCGGATGCTTCAACCGGTCATCAACGCCGTGTTCGGTCCAGCGTTGCGGAATCAACGCGAGTTTAACGCTAACGTTGTATCGCTCCTTACTGACCTCTGTAACGACGCTCGGTGATTTTCACCTCTCACGTCGCCCGCGGTCTGCTCAGGGGCAAGGAAGGCTTCTCTGTGTCATAGTCGAACACGCTCTCGTGTGGTATACCGAGAAAATGGACGAGGCGGCGTTGACGCGATTATTCGATTTTATTCCACTCCTTGAGACTGACGGATTACGTGACGCACATTCAGTGTATATCACTACCGGTGAATACTCTCCGCAGGTGAGAGATCTGCAAGAGTGCATTAAGGGGAGCGGTCTGTGCTCCGAGGATGTTGATTGGATGGGCTGGATTGAGGAGCTGAGGCCCTTTCTTCAGTCTCCGGAGAAGATCCTTTCAGCAGATGCGGCGACCGTCACTAAGCTTGTTGCCGTGGCAGTCAACGCTGAAAAGCTCAATCAAAGCTTCTTTCCTCACCTCTGTTCATCTGGCTTTATGTTGATGTTGTTGAAGCGGCTGAAGGAAACGATCTACCAGTGATCGCCTTGCCGCGGTTTATCGAGGCAACCTGAATCCAGATCCCGGGATGGGGTTATTGCCAGAGAGCTTATCGTCGATTCGGATTGTCGGTAAGACAGCCGTGGCATGTGCACACCCACCTCGGGTTATTTGTGGTCCATTTATAACTTGCGCAGTCGTCGTTGCTGAAACCCTTCCTGTATTCGAAGCCCACTATGATTGATCGACCATCAATTCGTTGGTACGGCACAGTGAAAGACTTGTGCTCTTGCTTTTTGTTGCTGTCTGCTGATTCCATTATTAAGCGCGGCATCGCAGGGAGGTCGAGCTTATCTAAGGACTCGGGATATTCCCCATTTTTTTTGCAGATAGTCATTAGCGGAGCGAACAACGCCGTCCAAATATGATTTGGCGCCAGTAACGGCCCAGAGCTCGCCAAGGTACGCGCCTACAAAAAACGATGCGACCGAGCATAGTGTGAGTAGTGCTGACAGCCCCATCTTCACGATTAGCCACTTAGATGCTGTGCGGACCGCGTAATAGCTCGTGAGTGCAAGGGCGCAGAGGCCTAGGAAGAGATAGGTACAACCGAGGATTCCCGAGAGGATAAGATTCTCTTCAACCCAAGCCAACCGATAGGCAACCCGATAGAGAAATAGAACATAAGAATGCCACGCAAGCGCACCAAGTAGAGCCGGGAGCACGAGTACAATGCTGATTGTTCCGAGCTTCATAATTATCAATTCATAGGTTGTTTAATGTGGTTCTAGCGACACGAGCAGGGCTCCCGCGTGTACGATCGTGCCGACCTGCAGCGGCAAGCTTGCCACCTTTCCATTCATCGTCGCGCGAATCGGATGCTCCATCTTCATAGAGTCAAGCACGAGCAGGGTAGCTCCTTGCTCGACGGTATCTCCCTCTTTGACGAGAACCGCGGCGACCTTACCGGGGATCGTTGAGCGGATCTCGTTTGCTGAGCTACTACCGGCACCGCCTGAGCGTTCGCCGATCGCTGGTTGGTGGAGCACGACCGTTCCTCGGTTCGAATGAACCCAGAGGTCATTTCCGTCGCGGTAGAGCGATACGGAGCTTGGTGCTCCTCCGTTGAGAGAAAGGGTCGCTGTGGTGCCGAGTCCGTTCAGGAATGGCCCTTCCGTGAAAGTAATGGTTTCGGAATGCCCGTCTACCGACACGACGAATGAATTTCCGTCTTGTCTCGTTGTGCTTGAGAGAGCGTTCCCGTGCTCGCTCGTTGTCCATGGATAGGAGATGTGTGCATCGGGCGCTGTCGTCGAGGACCATGGTCCCTGCGACGCCCACGCGGAGTTTGGTGTCGCGCATCGAACCGCCGCCGCGATAACGTGCGCCTCACGAACGATCGCTGAGTTTTGCTCACTTGAAGGGAGCAGGAGCTTCGTTCCCTGTACGGTGTGCTGAAGCGCCTTAAACTCTGGCGTTCGAAGGAGATGCAAGAGGAGGTTGCGATTGTTTCGAACGCCACTGAGTCGGGAACGTGAGAGCACGTCATCGAGCGCCTCAATCGCGCGATCTCGTGAGGGGGCGTAGACAATAACTTTCCCGATGAGTGAATCGTAGTAGTGGGTAACCTCCGAGCACGGCTCAACGCCCCTATCGACACGCACCATCGTGCCGCGGGCCGCTGGCTGCGGTACCTCGATATCGAGCACGATGCCGGTCGCTGTGGTGAATCGGTCGGTGAACTCCTCAGCGCACCATCGCGCCTCGATGGCGTGCCCCTGTGGTTCCGGTGTGTGGGTGACGCCGCACGCCGCGAGGGTCTCGCCGGCTGCGATGCGGAGCTGAAGCTCCACGAGGTCGAGCCCAGTGACGAGTTCTGTGACGGGATGCTCAACCTGAAGTCGTGTGTTTACCTCAAGAAAATAGGGTGACCCATCTTGCCCGTAGAGGAACTCAACGGTGCCGAGGCTTGTGTATCCGGCCGCGCGAGCGAGGTTCGTCGCCGCCTCAAGGAGTTTCGCTTCGCTTCCCGGTGCGAGATGTACGGCCGGTGCCTCCTCGATGATCTTTTGATTACTTCGTTGCAGCGAGCAATCGCGAGTCCCCAGTGCCACCACGTTCCCGTGTGTGTCACCTACGATCTGCACCTCGATGTGCCGAGCGGGGGTGATGCACTTCTCAACGAAGACCTCATCGCTTCCGAACGCTTTGAGCGATTCTCGCTGCGCGCTGTCGAGCTCCATGGCGATGTCGCTCTCGGGATTGATGAAGCGCATGCCGCGACCTCCACCTCCCGCTGCCGCTTTTAAGATTAGTGGGAACCCAACGGACTCGCCGAATTTCGCTATGGCGCTCGCGCGGTCGGCGGTGGAGCCAGGGGGGAGAATGAGTGTTGGAGATGTTGGGGCGTTTGCCTGGCGAGCCAACTCTTTCGCCGCGGTCTTGCTTCCGAGCTTCCGGATTGTTTCGCTTGTAGGGCCGATCCAGGTGAGTCCGGTGTCTCGCACGGCGGCGGCGAAGTCGGGGTTCTCGGAGAGGAAGCCGTAACCGGGGTGGACGCTATCGGCCTTGGAGCGCTTCGCTGCTTCGAGGATCTTCTCAATCGAGAGGTATGACTCTGGTGTGCCGAGAGCTTCAGAAAAGGTCGCTTCACGAACATGCGGCGCATGAGCGTCGACATCGGTGTACACCGCGACGGTCTCGATTCCAAGACGAGTGCAGGTGCGAACGATCCTTCGCGCGATCTCGCCGCGATTTGCGATCAGGACCCTAGTGATTGCCCGCGTATCAGCCATGAGGCGTTACCTACATCCTAAAGGTGCCGAATACGCGGTGCTCTTGCGGGGTGTCGAGATCCGCAAGGGAAAGCGCGAGCGAAAGGGCACTGCGTGTCTCGTTCGGTGTGATGATACCGTCATCCCAGAGGCGAGCGGTCGCAAAGAGCGCAGTCGTTTGCTCTTGGTAGTTCGCCTTTATCTTTTCGTGATAGGCCGCGAGCGCCGCTTCATCGACGGTCTCTCCACGACCTGCTGCGCTGTCACGTTTTACCTGTGTAAGAACGCCTGCCGCTTGGTCTGGCCCCATAACGCCGATGCGCGATTGTGGCCAGCTCCAGAGGAAACGTGGTTGGTATGCCCGTCCGCACATGGCGTAGTTGCCGGCGCCGTACGAGTTGCCGACTATTACGGTGTACTTTGGAACGGATGCGCAGGCGACCGCGGTGACGAGCTTTGCTCCGTCTTTTGCGATCCCTTTGTGCTCGTACTCCTTCCCGACCATGAAGCCGACGATGTTCTGGAAGAATACGAGGGGAACGCGGCGCTGCTCGCACAGCTGGATGAAGTGGGCCGCTTTGAGTGCGCTCTCTGAGAAGAGGATCCCGTCGTTCGCGATAACGCCAACGGTGTACCCATCGATCCGAGCGAAGCCGCAGATGATCGTCTCGCCGTAGTTCGCCTTGAACTCATCGAGCTCGCTATCATCGATGATGCGGGCGATGATCTCGCGGATTGGGAAGTACTGCTTCGGATCTGCCGGTATGAGGCCGGGGATCTCGTTGGCGTCGAAGCGCGGAGGGAGTGGTGTGGATCTCGTAAGTCGCTTCGGCGTGATGTTCGCAAGGGTCGCGACACTCTTTCTCGCCATGAGGAGCGCCTCAGCGTCAGACTCAGCGAGGTGATCGGTAACGCCGCTGATGCGGGAGTGGACATCTCCTCCGCCAAGTTCCTCGGCGGTGACCTCCTGTCCGGTCGCGGCCTTCACAAGGGGTGGGCCTCCGAGGAAGATCATCCCTTGGTTGCGAACGATGATCGCTTCATCGCTCATCGCGGGGACGTAGGCACCTCCGGCGGTGCAGGAACCCATGACCACCGCAATCTGTGGAATCCCTCGAGCGCTCATCTGTGCCTGATTGAAGAAGAGGCGGCCAAAGTGCTCTCGGTCGGGGAATACCTGGTCCTGGAGGGGAAGGAAGGCCCCTCCGGAGTCGACGAGGTAGATACAGGGGAGTTTGTTCTCGAGCGCTATCTCTTGCGCCCTGAGGTGTTTCTTAACCGTCATCGGGAAGTAGGTGCCCCCCTTCACCGTGGCGTCGTTGGCGATGATCATGCAGGGTGTGCCTTCAACGATGCCAATACCGGTAATCATCCCTGAGCCCGGTCGCACGCCATCGTAGAGGCCGGCGCCGGCGAGCTGAGCTACCTCGAGGAAGGTTGTGCCCGGATCAATGAGCGCTTCGATCCGTTGACGCACGAAGAGCTTTCCACGGTCGCAGTGTTTCTTATAGGCCGGATCGGTCGGAAGTGGGCGGGAGCTTGTTCGCTCAGTGATCAACCGTTGAAGATGCTCTTCGAAGGCCTTGGTGTTGGCCTCAAAGGAGGGGGTTACAGGGGGTCGAGAGCCTATCTGCATAGTTAGCAGATTAGAGAACACCGTATCGGCCGTCAATCGGCTAAATACTTAGAATCAATGTAAAAGATAACCCTCACTTAGCTAGTTTCAGGTTCGCTTGAGGGGGTGTTTTTGGGTATACTTGGGGGACTGTTCGGCGTTGTAAAAAGCTATCAAATGAGCCGAAATCATACGGAAAACTAGGAGAGTTTTGTGAGTACCAAAGAATCTCGTGACGTGCCCCCGATTCGCACGGTCATTCGACCGCTTGTGCCTCACCTAAAGCGGGGCACGTGCTACGTCATGTTCGCGTTCGAATTGGGAATGTCCGTCAACCTTGATAAGGCCGCGGAGAGCATTAAAGAGGGTGGGGTCGAGAGAACCCGGTTCCGACGTAATCGTCGGTCCCCTAAGTATTTCGATTACGATCCGCCCCCTCTACGAATCTCCCAGGGGTGTCAGCAGTTGAACGTCGCCAAGTTCTTCACCAAGCCCCAGGCTGAACTCACGGTGTTCGATTTCGGAGCGTGCTCTGTTACCTATGCTGTCGATATATCCGGCCCGGTCAGCCACCTGATCGAATTGAGCGAGGTTCTCTGCGACAACGCCGCTCTCCTGGCCGACGCTCGCGAGCGTGTGCGGCAATTCGTCGATCAGGCGAGGGATGCGATTCAGAGACCGGGCCTCGGCGATACGTTCGAGGATTTCGCGGTGTTCCATTTCGAGGAATTCGAGGGAGATCTTAAGGCGAAGGACATCCTCGACGCGTTCCCGGTTGAGTTCGCGCGCCTTCTTCGCGCGGAGAGCGGAGACCTTGGAGACGAGGAGGTCCGTGACGCACTCGGCATCCGGACCTCATACGGTAACTCTGATATCGCCGTGATGGACTGGAACAGCTCGCTCTTCTTCGGCTCAAACGTTGAGGACGTCGTCGCGGTGCTCGATTTCTGTAACGTTGAGCTTCTTGAGATGCGCTTCCTTGATGAACAGCTCGATGCGTACCTTGAACGAGCTTATGATGTGTTGACGAAAGGTAAAAAGGGCGAGGCGGACCTTCGCAAGGTCGCTCGGCTGCAGGTCGACTCAGCTATCCTGTACGAGGCGGTTGAGAACGCGCTCAAGCTCTTGGGTGACCAATATCTAGCCCGGGTGTATTCGCTCGCCTCAAGCCGATTCCATCTTCCTGAGTGGCACTCGAGCATCCGTCGTAAGCTCGACACGCTTGACAGCATCTACCAGAAGCTCTCGGATCAATCAGCCCAGCGGCGTTCGGAGACCCTTGAATGGGTTATTATCGTTCTGATTATGGGTGAGATTATCTTAAGTCTATCGGAGCGTTTTTGGTAACTACAACCTTGTTTACCTGAGTTGAATTTGGTTTAGTCCAGGGGTGCGGTTCATCTCTCTCTCCTCAGGCAGCAAAGCAAACAGTACCTTCGTCGAAGCGGCGGGACAGCGGATCCTTATCGACTGCGGTCTCTCCGGAAAGAAAGTCGAGGAGCGCCTTGTCGAGCACGGTATCGACCCTGCCACGATCACTTCGATCTTGGTAACGCACGAACACTCCGACCACATTCATGGGGTGCCCACTTTGAGCCGTCGGTACGGTATGACGGTGTACGCGAATGAGGGCACGATGGAGTACATCTCCAAGCCGAAGCGGCGGGAGGTGTTCACAACCGGAGAGGATTTCTCTATTGGTGGAGTTGATATCACCCCCTTTAGCATCGCGCATGACGCTGTCGATCCCGTTGGGTTCGGGCTGCGAGCCGAGGGGCTGAAGCTCTCGGTTGTTACCGATCTCGGGCGTGTTACGACCCTCGTTCAGGAGCACGTTCGCGGTTCAAACGCGATTATCATCGAATCGAATCACGACCAGGAGATGCTTCAAGGGTGTAGCTACACCTGGGAGCTCAAGCAGCGGATCTCCTCGACCCACGGGCATCTGTGCAACGAGGCCGCCGGACAGCTCATCGAGGATATTATGCATCCCGAGCTCTTCCACATCGTTTTGGGGCACTTAAGTGAGAACAGTAACACCCCGACCCTCGCGCTTGAGTGCATGCGCCGCTATCTGGAACGGTGTACCGACCGGAGCCAGGGCTTAAGAACCCTTCTGTGCGGAAATGTTTACGAGAGTTTACCGAGCCTTTGCCTTGATGAACCACACCAAGGCAGGGTAATTATCGCAGCATGATTGAACGTTACACCCACCCCGAGATGGCGGCGCTTTGGACAGATGATGCCCGCTATCAGATCTGGCTCGATATCGAGCGTTACGCGTTAGAAGGTCTCGTAAAGGTCGGCAAGGCTCCGGCTGAGGCGCTTCAGGCATACAACGAGAAAGCGAAGTTCTCATCCGAGCGAGTGCTCGAGATCGAGAAGGAGGTTAAGCACGACGTGATCGCGTTCCTGACGAACGTGGCTGAGTACGTTGGGCCGCTCTCACGATACGTGCATCGGGGAATGACCTCGAGTGATGTCGTTGATACCTGCCTTGCGGTGCAGATGCGACGAGCAGGTCTGCTCATCAAAAAGGATGTAGAGGGATTGATGGGAACGCTCAAGGAGCGAGCCCGTGAGTTTGCGCACGTTCCAACGATCGGTCGCTCGCACGGTATTCACGCTGAGCCGACCACCTTCGGCATTAAGCTCGCCGGGTGGTACGCTGAGATGAAGCGTCACCTCAAGCGACTTGATCTCGCAATCGAGGATATCTCGGTTGGAAAGCTCTCTGGAGCGGTCGGTACCTACGCTGGGATCGACCCGAGTGTTGAGGCGCTCGTGATGGAGAAGCTTGAGCTTGCCGGTGAGACGGTTGCAACCCAAGTTGTCTCTCGCGATCGTCACGCGAACTACATGGCGTGCCTCGCTGGTATCGCTGGCTCTATTGAGCGCTTCTCGGTTGAGATTCGACACCTGCAACGCACCGAGGTGCGTGAGGCGATGGAGGGGTTCACTCCGGGACAGAAGGGGTCGTCCGCGATGCCGCATAAGCGTAATCCGATTTTGACCGAGAACCTGTGTGGTCTCGCGCGTCTCGTTCGTTCCTACGCGCAGGCGTGCTTTGAGAACGTAGCTCTGTGGCATGAGCGTGATATTAGCCACTCGTCGGTAGAGCGTGTTGCTGTTCCAGACGCGACGATCGCGCTTGATTTCATGCTTCGGCGATTCACGGGTGTTGTAAAGAACCTCGTGGTGTTCCCTGAGAAGATGATGGAGAACCTTGAGCTCACACGGGGCACGGTGTTCTCTGGGCATCTGTTGCTTGCGCTCGTTGATAAGGGGATGAGCCGAGAGGACGCCTACAAGCTCGTGCAGCAACACGCGCTTGCGGCCTTTGATGGTGGCGCTCCACTTCAGGAGCGGGTTATCGCGGATCCGGCTGTGTCCAAGGTAATGACCAAGGGAGAGATCGGCGAGGTGTTCAGTTTGGCGCGACATCTGAAGGAAGTTGATAGGATCGTCGACAGGGCGTTGGTGTAAGATACGAAGGGAGATGGTGCTATGCGATTTCAGGTGCTCGTTCGACTCAAAGGTGGCGTTCTCGATGTTCAGGGGAAGGCGATAGAGACCGGACTCAAAGACAAGAAATTTAACGCCTTCAAAAACATTCGGGTCGGTCGTGTGATCGAGCTCGATGTTGATGGGGTTTCAGCGACTGAGGCTCGCGCCCAAGTTGAAGAGGTATGTAAGCTCCTCCTCGCTAACCCAGTTATCGAGCAGTACGAAATCAAGGAGGCCTAGTGCGAGTCGCTGTCGTCGTCTTCCCAGGTACGAATTGTGACCAGGACGTGGTGCACGTCTTCGGTAAGCTTCTTAACGCCGAGGCGTTTCCGGTGTGGCATCGGGATACCGATCTGCAGAAGGCTGACCTCGTGGTGCTGCCCGGTGGGTTTTCGTACGGGGATTACCTTCGCACCGGAGCGCTCGCAAAGCTCTCGCCGGTGATGCAGGCGGTGAAGGAGTTCGCTGGTCGTGGTGGAAAGGTACTTGGTATCTGTAACGGGTTTCAGATCCTGTGCGAGTCTGGGCTCCTTCCGGGGGCGCTCCTTGAGAACGTTGGGCAGCGGTTCCTCTCACGGTTCGTTCATATCAAAACCGAAAAGTCGGTAGGGTTCTTTACGAGTGGGATGGAAGCGGGGAAGGTGATTACCTGCCCGATCGCTCATTTTCAGGGGAACTACTACGCGGATCCGGCTACCCTCGCTGAACTTGAGGCGAATGGGCAGGTGGTGTTCCGGTACAGCGATGCCGCGGGCGTTGTCGCCGCAGCTGACCGCTCGTCGAACGTGAACGGCTCGTGCAACGCTATCGCTGGCGTGTGCAACAAAGAGGGGAATGTGGTTGGCCTCATGCCGCATCCTGAGCGGGCTGTTGAGACGCTGACCGGATTTGTTGGCGGAGCTACTGGATTAGAGCCGTTTCTTAGGTCGGTGGCGGCTTAGGTGCCGCATTCCCCCAAACTCGCGCCTCGGGAGGGCGACCATTCCTGGTCGCCGGAATACCGCAGGTCGCAAGCGAACTTTGCCGAACGCAGTGAAGTGGCGCTCAGGAATGAGCGCCCTCCGGGGGCAGGGGGCGCTGTCTCCTTTCTGAATCCTCACTAAAAATTCCATTGTCACCCAATCTTTTACAGGTATCGTGGTGTCTGGCCCGTTTCCCGGAGGACTATGAGAAGCCTAACCAAGATCGCCGACCTCTCAGTTGATAACCTTAACGCTATCGTCGACTTGGCTGAGCGGTATCGCGTGGAGCGGGTAAACGGCGATCCGGGAGATAAGCCCCTCACTGGTCGCTTCGTTGCCCTTGTGTTTGAGAAGCCATCGCTGCGCACCAAGGTGAGCTTTGAGGTTGCGACGGTGTCGCTCGGCGGTCATCCGGTATTCCTTTCGAGTGGTCAGATCTTCGCCAGCGGGGCGAATCAGTCGGGGAGGGAGTCGATCCCGGACATCGGTCGGAACCTTGAGCGGTTCTGCGACATCATCGTAGCTCGTGTATACAATCACGCCACCATCTCAACCCTTCGGTCGGTCATTCGAGTTCCGATCCTTAACGCTTTGTGTGATCAGCACCATCCGTGTCAGGCGATCGCTGATGTGCTAACGATGGAGCGATTGGCTCCACGGGGCTCGAAGGAGCTTAAGGTCGCTTACGTTGGGGATGGTAACAACGTGGCCACCTCGCTGGTCCAGGCATGCGCAATGCGGGGACATCACGTGGTTGTGGCGAGTCCCCGAGGGTATGAAGTTCCTGAGGAGCAGCAAAAGGTCGCCAACGCGCTGCGGGTATCAAAAGGGCAGTCTATTGAGTTTATCACGAGCCCCGTTGAGGCGGTTGCTGACGCCGATATCGTGTACACCGATACCTTCGTCTCGATGGGGCAGGAGCATGAGCACGCTCAACGCGTCGCGGCCTTTGCTGGGTATCAGGTCGATGGAGCACTCATGGCGAAAGCTCCGGCTCATGTGAAGTTCATGCACTGTCTCCCCGCGCATCGCGGAGAGGAGGTAACGGATGAGGTTATGGATGGGCCGCAATCAGTGGTGTTTGACCAGGCCGAGAGTCGTCTCCATGTGGCTAAGGCGGTTCTGGCGTGGTCCCTGAACGCTTAGAGCTACTTCCTGGCTAGGCGCGGCCGAGCACTTCGAAATCCTACGTACACCAAGAGGAGAGCCGCCAGGGTCGCTCCGAGTAGGGTCCAGGGGTTCACGGTGCCGCGGGTATTTTGTACGAGGTTTCCGTCCACCTCTATCCCTTCGATGAGGGGGGCGATGCTTGCTCGCCCAGCCTCAAGAGGCTTAGCCTCCGCGATCGCGCTCGCCGTATACGTTATGTCATGGTACTGCACGACGAGGATCCTCGCGACCATCGGGGTTCCCTTGTTTGAAAAGGTAACCTCGGTGGTAAAGAACGGGAGTCCGTGACTCTCACCGACCATGGAATCCGAGAGGGTGGCGTCGGACAAGCCTACCGCTCGGTATCCCTGCGCAACGCCCTGCTGATACTCCTCAAGGCTGGGAGGGTTGCTGCCATCCACCCCCACCTCCTCAACGATGTTAAGGGTTGGGAAACCGCTCGTTTTATGGCGAAAAACGCATAAAACAGAGGGTGTCTCGCTCTTGAGGCGCTCAAATTCGGCAGTGATGGGCACGCGCAACGGGACGCCTAGGGCGCACTCCGACGTCAACGGCGCCGTTGGGGTGTGTGGCTCATCGGCGCTCGCGGAATGTGATGAAAAACAGGTCTGCCATACCAAGGTAACGATAAGCGCAAGAGAGTAAGTGAGAGTGACCCGCATAAAATTCCCTGAAAAAACGGCTCATTTTGCGAAATGGCTATTCACATTTTGTATTGATCTATCAATGAAAGTGTAACTAATATCCCAGATTGTTCGCTTCCGATATTAAGAACCTTCTTTTTTAGCCCGTAAAAACGGCTTATTTTGAAGGATGAGATAGAGGGGCGGCGCTCGTTGTGGTCGGAAAAATCGAACTGGTCGATATGCTCAAACAGCGGCCGTTCGAGTTCTTTCACCGAACTAGACGAGGGCAGCAGGACGGTTTTGAATCCCCGAAGGGTGAATCTGAATCGTAAGGTGCCCCTGCTAGGGAGAAACGAGTGACTAGGGTATTTAATACCAACTAACTTTAGGAGAACTAACATGGCAAAGAAGCCAGCAAAGGCAGCAAAGAAGAGCGCCAAGAAAGTAGTAAAGCCAGCTAAGAAGGCCGCTAAGGCAATCAAGGCTGCTCCAGCTAAGAGCGCAAAGGCTACTGCTGCAGGATCAGCAAAGGCTCGTGTAGCTACCAAGCCACGCAACACCTCAACTTTGAGCTACACTCAATCAGAGTTCCTTGAGAACGTTCGCGCTTTCTGCGGACTTCCAAAGCGTTCACAGGCTCGCGAGGTTATCGATGATATCGCTCTCTTCGTAACTGAGTCCCTTCGTAAGGGTTACAAGATCCCTCTCATGGGACTTGGCAAGCTCTACGTTCGTGAGTCCAAGGCTCGCATGGGACGTAACCCAGCTACAGGCGAGACGATCCACATTCCAAAGCGGAAGAAGGTTCGTTTCACCCCAGCCAAGGCACTTAAGGAGAGAGTTCTCTAATTCTCTCTGAGCTGTGCTCAGGTGAAGGCGCGAGGTCGAAAGGCTTCGCGCCTTTTTTTTTGGCCCAAAAATACGACAGCTCGCGATTTCTCAGATGTGCGCCCTGTGATTTCGGAGGGCGCTCATTCCTGAGCGCCACATGGTAGAAAGGAGCAAAGGCCATTTGGAGTTCTTGGCATTTCGGCGACCAGGAATGGTCGCCCTCCGGTGGTGCCGGGTCGCAGTAAGGGTTTCCCACCGTTCGAAAAAGGGGCTACTATCCCGCCCATGAACGAAACCCCACCACCATCCGAACCCACTAAGGAACAGGTCATAGAGGTCCTCAAAACGGTCGAGGATCCTGAGCTCTTTCTCGATATCTGGTTCCTCGGTTTGATCTACAATATCGCCATCGACGAAGGGCGTGTGATTATCGACATGACCTTCACCTCTCCGATGTGTCCGGCCGGTCCGCAGCTTAAGCACGAGGTGCAGACCAAGGTCGGCGCGATTCCTGGTGTTAAGGAGTCGATCGTTCAGATTACCTTCAATCCCCCGTGGGAGGCCTCTGAGGAGGTGAAGGGGATGTTGGGCATGCTCTAAGGAGGAGCGTATGCAGATAACGTCAGATCAGCGCGAGTTGCAGGATCTCGTTAGGCGTTTTTTCGCTGAGGCCGTTCCCTCTGAGTATCTGCGAAAGAGGATCACCTCACTCCTCCGTCGAGATGAGGCGCTGATTGAGTCGGTGAAGGGGCTTGGGCTTGAAGAGGGGTTTAGCCCTGATGGAGGGATGTTTACCTTCGCTGATTTGGGCCTCGTCGCTGAGGAGGTGGGGCGGGCGCTCTTCCCTGAGCCGCTTATTGAGCGACTCCTTGGCGATGGTGTGGTGCCTGGTCTCCTCGGAGCTGAAACGAGAAAGGGGTATGAAGCGCTCGGAACGGGCACGGCCGTCGCTTCCGCGTCCTGTTGCGGTGATGTAGCGGCCAAGTCAAAGAAGCTATCGGGTGAAATTCCGTGGGCGTGGGGAGTCGAAGGGGCTAGCCGTCTTCTCGGGGTGGTGAAACAGAAGGGGGAGGCCCGTGTGTTCGCCTGTTCGATCTCACAGCCCGGAGTTGTAGTGACCCCACAGGCATCTCTCGACTCTACGACCTCGTTGGCTTCTCTCTCTCTCAAGGATGTGCCGACCATCATCTTCTCTGAGCAGGAATCGAGTGCCATTCTCGACGCGATCGCTATTCTGAAGGGCTGCGAGGTCTACGGGGTGACCGCTCGGGTGGTTGAGATGACCGCTGAGTACCTCAAAACGAGGGAGCAGTTCGGTGTTCCCGTTGGGGCTTTCCAAGCCGTGCAACAACGGATCGCTGACGCCTACGCCGCAAGTGAGTCGCTCGGGGCGCTCTGTCGGTTCGCCGCGTGGAGCGTTGTAAGCTCACCTGAGCAGCGACCCCTCACGGCGAGGGCAGCTATCGCTCACGCCGCGGAGGTCGGACCGAGCGTGTGCGAGGCAGCTATCCAGGTGCATGGCGGTATCGGATTTACCTGGGAGTACGACCTTCACCTCTTCCTCCGCCGCGCCAAGGCGATTCAGGTGGCGTTTCCGATGACCGCTGAGCGGGTTGCTTCGCTGTTGAGCCACGCGAAGTCGTAGCGACCCGCGCATACGTGGCGACCTGTGTGGGCTCTTGGCTTATTTCCTCGCTTCGCCGACCGGTCTAGGGCGCTTCAACAAATCCCTGAGTCGCTTGTTGTCCTGCGCGAGACGGCGGATCTGTTTAGCTTGGTTGATGACCGTTTTCTTACTGTCCTCAAGCTCGCTTGAACAATCATCTGGGGCGTTGGCCGCTAGAAATTCCTGGCACATCTTGATTACGTCTTGCTCTACACCGAATGGCTGGCAAAAGCCGCCCGGTTTGTAATCTTCAAGTTCTGACCAGTTGTAGACAATGCCATAGTCTGCGTCCTTTTGGCCCCAAAACTTAGCCCCGGCGTATCCGATTGCGCCATCCGATCGAAGGGCGACACGTGTCGCCTGGTAGGGTACGGCGATGCAGGCTATGTTATCCTCCGCTCTGGCCGAGCGGGCGCCTAAGGCAAGCATACTGAGTGCGATGATGCAGGTGACGGATATGCGCATAAAACCTCCTTGGACGTATCGTTGAGGGATAGATCCTTCGTACACCCCTCATAGGTCACGATATGGCCTGAAGCGCGGTGGATGTGACATTACAAAATCATCTCGCCGAGGGATAAGCGGCGTCACCGGTTTCCAATAGGGCTACGGCAAGGAAAAGCGACCTGAATACAAACAGTTGTTTCGGAGACGTCCACGCTTACGGGCACGAGCACGTTCACGTTGGTGCGGACAAACCGCGCGACTACGCCAATCCGTGGATAGTCTCCATCAGTTCGCACCATATGTGGATGCAAGTGATGTGTACCTCTTGAACGCGCTCTGTCGCTTGAGAGGGAACGACCACGCAGAGGTCGGCGAGCTGTGAAAGCTTGCCACCATCTTTTCCGGCGAGGCCGATAACGAATGTTCCCTTGGCCTTAGCCGCTTCGACAGCGGCAAGCACGTTCTTAGAATTCCCTGAGGTGGAGATGGCAACGAGGACGTCCTGAGGGGTGCAGAAGGTCTCTGCATACCGAGCGAACGCGTTATCGAATGAGATATCATTGCCCCAGCAGGTAAGGACCCCCGGGTCCATAAAGTGCATCGCCTTGATCCCTGGTCGATTGCGCTTGTACCGAGCGACGAGCTCCTCGCAAAGGTGCATAGCGTCGCAGGTGGAGCCACCGTTACCGCATGCGAAGATCGTACCTCCGCTCTTGGCGCAGTTCGCGAGTCGAGTGGCCGAGTCGTTTAGAGAAGCTACAAATGCAGAGTCCTTGGCGAGCGTAGCTTTGAGGGTGGCCGATTCGGATAGAAGTGAGGCGATGGTCGTGTTCATAGAGGTGCCCAGTATGCGTACGTCGCTGGCCAAGTATCGTACATGCCTGTCGAAAGGGGAAGTCAAGGGATGGGCCTCTCCGAAAGGGGCCGGGCCGTGAGGAAAAACAGTTATAGCCACGGCTCAAATGATTAACTAGACTACGTTTTCGGATAGCACCCCCATTGAGAAAAGGCCTCTACGTTCATGAGAGAATATAAACTCTGGCTCGCGAAGATCGTTACCATCGTTCTGTTAACCTTCATTGTCATTCCTATAGTCGCTGGCCTTAGTTCGGTCGCCAAGAAGCTTGGCCCCGCGGTTTCGGTGATTGAGTTGACCGGTGTTATCGAGGATTCCTCGGATGTATTGAAGGAACTCTATCACGCGGTTCGCGATAAGGACGTGAAGGCGGTAGTCCTTCGGATTGACTCTCCGGGCGGCGCGGTTGCTCCATCTGAGGAGGTATACAGCGCGGTGAAACGCCTCAAAGCTGAGAAGCCGATCGTTGTATCGATGGGGTCGCTCGCGGCTTCTGGTGGTCTTTATTCCGCCGTTGGTGCCTCAAGTATCTTCTGTCAACCTGGCACGCAAACCGGCTCTATTGGTGTTGTGATGCAGATACCGAACTTCACGACGATCGCGAACAAGGTCGGTTTTGATATGATCACGGTCAAGAGTGGGGCGTTGAAGGACGCTGGTAATCAGTTTCGCCCGATGACCGAGGTCGAGCGTCGATTCCTCGAGGAAACCGCCGCAAAGGTTCACGCGGGATTCATTAAGGCGGTCTCTGAAGGGCGGAATATCCCCGAGGAAAAGGTGCGGAGCTTCGCCGATGGGCGGGTTCTCTTGGGTTCGGAGGCTAAAGAGTTGGGGCTCGTCGATGAGTTCGGCGACGTCTATGACGCTGGGCGAGCGGCTCTGAAGCTAGCCAAGATCGAGCTTAAGCCTGACGAGGTTCCGAACCTGATTTTCGTGAATCAGAAGAAGGGATTCCTCCAGCGAGCGTTCGAGGGCACCTCGTCTCTTCCGTCGATGCTTGAGGCGGCTCGCATTCCAACCATGAAATATATCGCGCAATAGTGGGGCGTTCTATGGGGCACCGAGGTGTCTTCGTCGCGGGCATAGGGACTGAGGTTGGGAAAACAGTCGTCTCAGCCATTCTTTGTGAGGTCATGGGCGCTCGGTACTGGAAACCGATAGCAAGCGGTTCTGATGATGGACCGGCGGAAAGTGTCGCGGTTTCGAGACTGCTCAAGTACGGCGCCCAGCGCATTTTTAGCGAGCGATATCTCCTTCGAAAGAGCCTCTCGCCCCATATCGCAGCGGCCCTTGAAGGGGTCGAGGTGAGTCTCGATGAGTTTACGCTCCCGGTGTGTGACGCTCCTTTGGTCGTGGAGCTTGCTGGTGGTGTGATGGTTCCACTTAACGATCGTGCCACCAACCTTGACCTTATGAAGCGGTTCGGTCTTCCCGTTGTGGTTGTTTCTCGTCACTACCTCGGCAGTATCAATCACACCCTCCTAACTCTCTTCGCCCTTCGCGCCCACGATATACCCGTAAAGGGGATCGTGTTTAATGGAGAGGAGCTCCCCGATACGGAGCGGATCATTACAACGATGGGGGACGTTTCGGTGATCGGAAGGGTTCCCTCTTTCGGTGAGGTTTCGCAGTCCTCTATCTCTGAATTCGCCGCGCAGTGCGGTTGGAACGTATGAGCAAGCTTGTCGTGCGTGACGCGCGCGTTGTGTGGCACCCCTATACCCAAGCTGGCTTTTCAAAAGAGCCGCTCCCTGTCGTTTCCGCCAAGGGTGGCTTCCTTACTCTCGAGAATGGACAGAGGATTCTCGATGGGATCTCGTCCTGGTGGTGTTGTCTCCACGGGCATGGTCATCCGGCCCTCACTCGCGCCGCCACGGAGCAGTTCGAGCAGCTCGACCACGTCATATTTGCGGGCGTTACCCATGAACCCGCGGTGAGGCTCGCCGAGAGACTGTGTGAGGTGGTCCCCCACGGATTTGAAAGGGTCTTTTATTCCGACAACGGTTCAACGGCGGTAGAGGTGGGGATAAAACTCGCCGTCCAGCGTGCCCGTCACCGCGGTGAGCGCAGGGTGAAGTTCTTGGCCCTTGAGGGGGCGTATCACGGAGACACCTTCGGGGCGATGGCGGTGGGGGCACGATCGATCTTCTCGGCTCCTTTCGATGAGATGCTCTTCTCGGTTGAGTTTCTCTCCCTTGAAGGGAGCGACCGCGACATGGAGCAGGCAGAGCTCGCGTGTCGAGGTGGCGATGTCGCTGGTTTTATCTTCGAACCCCTCGTGCAGGGCGCTGGCGGCATGCGGATGTATGAAGCCTCGGTGCTCGATCGGTACGCCTCGCTTGTACGACGGCATGGTGGACTGATCATCGCGGATGAAGTGATGACGGGGTTTGGACGAACGGGCAACCTGTTCGCCACCAGCGAGATGACGGTAGCTCCTGACGTTATCTGTCTCTCGAAAGGGTTGACGAGTGGAACGCTTCCGCTTGCGGTGACGATGTGCCGAGAGGATCTTTTTGCGGAGTTTATCTCTCCCGATCACTCTCGAACCTTTTTCCATGGGCACACCTATACCGCTAATCCGATAGCGTGCGCGGTCGCTCTTGCAAGTCTTGACCTTACAACGTCAGCGGAGTGCTGTGCGTCACGCGCACGGATATCTTCATCGCATGAGGCCTTCGTGGGGCGTCTTCGTGATATGTCAGGTGTTGACCACCCTCGGGTTAAGGGAACGATCCTGGCGTGTAATCTTAGGAACGACGGGGTCGGAGGATATCTGAACAACACCGCGCATCACGCTCGCGAGTTCTTTGTCGATCGAGGTGTGCTTCTTCGACCGCTGGGTGATGTCTTGTACTGTATGCCGCCGTACTGCGTCAGCGACGCTGAACTCGCGATGGTCTACGATGCGGTCAGTGAGTATATCGCGACGCGTCGTTAGGCCACGTCGGTTTGGGGGATCAGTATCACCGTGTCGCGGTTAGCTGGGATTGAAAGAGGTTGCTGTGTGGCTTGAGCTGTGCGCTTCGCCTCTTGTCGATCGTTCCACCACACGCACAGGGTTATCCATCCAAGGGGACAGAGCACGAGCGCCTTGATGAAGATGTAGATGAGGAAGATCTTGAGGACAAATGTTTGAGTATCCATGCACACCCCGTAGTAGCGCGATCCGAACTATCGATCACTCATGAGGGTTATGGCAACACCGGTCGGAAATGGCTCCTATTGGTCGGAAATAGTTGGGGCGGCTCGCGATAGGTTCTGTAGTTTTAAGGGTTTAGCTGGGATAGCGAGGGGATGACGGTTGTGTCGGCCCCCGGGAAGCGCTCCTCGATGGAGTGCTTAAGGAGCATCACGCGGCGGTGAACCTCTCCAAAGGGAAGGTCGGCGGGAAAGGAGAGGAAGAGCTCAAGGTAGACCCGTCGCGCCGTGCGTCGGGATCGAACCTTCTCAACGTGTGAATAATCCTCTCGATGATCGGCGAGGATAGTGTCGAGGGTTTTCTGCAACGACTCCTCGATAGCGTAGTCGATGAGGTCGGGAACCGAAGCGGAAACCAACGTGTACGATTGCCACAACATAAAGAGGGAGAGGGCGATAGACCCGAGGGGATCCACGTAGACGCTCGTTTGACTATCGGCGAAGGCGAGCGCGACACCAAGCGAGGTCACAACTACCATCGTGGCGCATGTCTTCGCGCGAAAGAGTCGCCACTGAGATTCCGCGATCGGAGAGGGCGAGCGGGCATCGGCGATGTAATTAGAGGTCCAGAGGAAGGCGTTTCCGCCAACCGAGAGGAGCGCGAAGATAAATCCGAATTCGGCGTTCTCCAGTTTTGTTGGGACGATCAGTCCGCGAATACCCGACGTGAGCGATACGAGGAACGTGAGAAAGAGCGCGGCGGCTACGGCGATGCCCGCGAGCTGCTCGAGCTTTCCGTATCCGTAATTAAAACGCGTGGTATCGTTGCGAGACATCTTCAGAAGCACTACCCACGATGCGACGATCGCGAAGAACTCGCCGAGGCATCGAAGGAGGTCAGCGAAGAGGGTCGTTGAGTTTGAGATGAGCGCGGCGTATGCCGTGGGAAGGAGCGAGAGGAAGGTTGTGAATACGGCGACGAGCACGAGGTTCTCTTTTTTCAATCGATGCTCAAAGGAAGAGAGGTTGAGAAACATGGTGCTATTTTTACGCCCGGGCGCCTGTCGGTTTTGGTCGGTAATGCTCTTAAATTATACCAAATAGAAAACAGATAGGTCGAGAGAGATAGTGCGCGAGCGCTCAATTGAGGGTCGTGCGCATTTTGCCGGTGTCAGGAAGCTAATTCGGTGTTAGTCCAGGAAGTTGCCGCGATTTGTTGGAGCCCTTCAGAGCAATGCCGCACTTTCAACCCGACGATTCTCCAGAGAAGCATTCCCACGAAAACCCACTCAAGGGGCGTTCCCTGAGCGGCGTTGATCGGGTGTCTTTCGCCGGCGTCGATCGAGGTAGTCACGAGTACGTAAAGGCGCTCGTGAGTATCTCGCTCATGGTAAACGCTCGTCGAATTGTTCTCATGGATGAGAAGGCGAGAGAGGCGGTGCGCGACCTCGACATCTTTGAGTGGAGCGAACCGTATCCGGACGATCTTCGCGCGCGTTCCTTTCCGTACTTTCCGGGCGACAGGTCCCGTCACGATGAGATGGCTCGACTCGAGCGAGAGTACGTACGCCTTAAGCGAGCGCAGTCGCAGGGCGATCCGTTTAAAGGGACATTTCACACCGAGCCGATCCACCCGAACACCCCAACGAGTTACGGCATGGCGCTCCTCGCGGTTGAGCGAGGGATAGATGACGTGTTCGATGGCTTGAGACGGCGGAGCCTTAGAGGAATTATGGTACCCGAGGGTCGCATGCGCGCGACCGATTTTGGCGAAGTCCTTATCCCTCTCATCCACAATAAGCCAATTGAGACCGGCGCTCAGATCTTCAGGATCGTATTACGAGCGGAGGACGCGGTCGGGAAGGTGTATCGACGACCGATCGTCGAGCATATCTCAGACCTATGGGATATCGCTGGAGAGACTCAGCCAACTCGCGCGCTTCGGCTACAATCGTTCAATCGACATCTTCGCAAGCTCGGAGTCGCGATCCTTGAGGGGCAGCTCTCATTCTCTCGCGAGGATTTCGTTGAGCGCACGAAGCGGATCCTGGCCGAAGGGCACGTCGACACCTACCTGGCTGGCGCTCTCACAAAAGCGCAACTCAATCGACATCAGGAAGCCTATAAATGGCTGCAAGGATGGGATGAGGGGCAACATGGTTCTGTGCCTTTTCCGAGCTGGCAACCGAAAGCGAAGGAGGAGTGTTTCGAAGAGTCTTTCAGGATCGTGATGCGAGCCCGTCACCAGGCGTACCACTCCTTCGGTCGTTTGCGGATGGAGAATCGGTCCCTTGCCGGTAAACTCCCGTTGTTTCGAGAGTTCGCGATGGAGTGTTTTGAAGATGTCCGATTTATTCGGTGCGACAATGGAGATCTCCCTCCCGGTCGAGGAACGTTCATGTCGGGAGCTATTCTCGATAAGCTCTTCCATGGCTTGAATCCCGACCGTGAAGTTCTTCATGAGTATCGTAAGGATGAGGGGCTCTGGTTCGCGGACCAGCTCGACAATCTAGAGATGGCTTCCATCGTGGCGCTTCGTCAATGGATCGGGGTAAGCGCGCCCTCAGACGATTTCACGCTCTTCAACGACCGTTACTACTACATCATCGATAACGATCATTTTAGTGGTTCGTACGGATTCGCCTACGGCATTCCGGTCTCGGTTGTGAACGCCAAACTGCGACATGCCTCGTTCGGACTCGATGAGGGTCCTCATATCGCTCTTGACGCGAACGCGGCGAAGTTGTCGATCCCCGACCTAATCGAAGGGTGTCGAGAAGCGGGTAAGAATCACCTTGTGCTTGGGCACATGTCCCCACTTTTTGGAGGGATGTGTAACGCGCTGCCGGTCGGCTCGAAACCGGTATTTACCTGGGAGGCGCAACATCAATCGACCGCGTGGAGGGACGTCTATGGTCACGTCCACTGGCCTTGGTTAGTACACTCGTATCGCGACGATCGCTCCCGTGTAGAGGAAACGGTGCGGCCGCTCGCGAAAGCCGATCGGGAGATTCGTCAATTCGCCGTTTCGGGGCAGAAGTTGTTCGAGGCGTTCCGACATAGGTACGGGGCGTGGAAGAACGATCTCACCCCTGGAGATGTGGAGCCGCCGAGGCTTCTCGTGCGCGCCTATGAGATCTATCGTGAGCACCTCGAGAGGGGCGCCAGTGGTAGGGGTGATGAGACCATTTACATCGGCGCGGTGGATCGCACACGTCCCGACTTCGACCCCATTCCTTTACTCAACTGCTTCACGCTTGAGCTCTCTAGTCGTCATCTAACCTATAAGACACCCCTCCCTAAGCGAGGTGATGGAAGGGGTGCGGTGGAACAGGCGGCGTGGCGACGGCATGTGGCGCCCCTTATTGAGGTCCGAAGCAAACGCGGGGGGACTTTCGAGGGGGCGCATGAGTTGGTAATAATCGGTGAGAACGACATCAAGAGGAACTAGCGTATGATGCACACAGTCCAATCAAGTCACGATCCTTTGGCGATGGATTTGGGTCAGCTCGCCGCTCCGGAGGCGCCGACGAAACCAGCGCCTACTAAACCAGCGCCGAGCAAGACTCCGGCGCCACAGACACCTGACCCGGAACCTCGCGAGCCGGTCCGCCCAGGGCGCTCTCCGGACCCAGCGACTCATCCTTGCACGCAGCCGGGACCCTCGACCTGTCCCGCTCCGTAATGTAAATCGATCTTACATTCGAATCGGCATTAAAGCTTAATCGGCATTACCGCGGGATCGGCTCGAATCGTGCGGTGAAGTGTCTAAGAAATGGTGGATCGTAGGTGAGGCGCATACCCTGCAGGGATTCTTTGCGCTGAACGATCTCCGTCATCCCTTCAAGGATGTAATCGAAGTGGCTCTGAGTATACACGCGGCGTGGAAACGCGAGGCGCACCAGCTCCATCTGTGAAGGTACAAAGCTCTTAGGGTCGTGGGATGGGTCGGTATAATGGCCGAACATCGCTGAGCCGATCTCGCATGACCGGATCCCTTCCTGAAGGTAGAGTTCGCACGCGAGTGCCTGTCCCGGAAACTCGTGCGGAGGGATGTGAGGAAGGAACCGCTTTACATCGATGTAGACCGCGTGAGCGCCGGGGGGCTGTACGGTCGGGATTCCGACATTGTTAAGGCCTTCAGCCATATAGCGGGTCACCGCGGTTCGATACTCGAGGTAATCCTCATCGAGCACCTCCTCAAGGCCAACCGCGAGCGCCTCTAGATCCCGCGCGGCGAGTCCTCCGTAGGTCGGAAAACCCTCGGTGAGGATAAGGAGAGAGCGTAGCGACTCGACCCACGTCTTATCATGGAGAGCGATGAAACCACCGATATTCACCAGACCATCTTTCTTGGCGCTCATCATGCAACCATCCGCCAGCGAGAAGGTCTCACGAGCGATCTCGCGAACGGTTCGGTGAGCCTGCGCAGCCTCACGTGTCTTAACAAGGAAAGAGTTCTCAGCGAAGCGGCACGCGTCGATGATGAACGGGATTCCGTGCCGCTTGTAGATCTCTGAGGCGCCGCGGATATTCTCAAGGGAGACCGGTTGTCCTCCTCCGGTGTTGTTGGTGATCGTGATCATACCGAGCGGGATCGATGCGCGCTCCTCCTCGCAAAAGGTCGCGAGGCGTTCGAGATCAATGTTGCCCTTGAAGGGATGATTTAGCGCCGGGTCCCGTCCTTCCGCGATAACAAGGTCAACCGCCTCCGCGCCGAGGTGTTCGATATTCGCTCGAGTTGTGTCGAAGTGGTTGTTGGAGGGAACCTTCATGCCGGGCTTGAGTACCGCCTCGAAGAGGAGCCGCTCGGCGGCTCGACCTTGATGGGTCGGTATCACGAAATCGTACCCTGTGAGCTCTCTGACGACCTTCTCGAACTTCGCGAAGCTGCGAGATCCGGCGTACGACTCATCCGCGACCATCATCGCCGCCCACTGATTGGCGCTCATCGCTGTGGTTCCCGAATCGGTCAGGAAGTCGAAGGTCACCGCCGCTGCTGGAACCAAGAAGAGGTTGTATCCAGCTTGACGCAGGATAGGCTCGCGCTCCTCGCGTTTCATAATCGTGAGGGGTTCGACCACCTTGATCTTGAACGGTTCGATGATGGTACGGTGGTTGGCCATAGGGGCAGGATATCATGGGTAGGGGTGGAGGCGCATGGGTAATCGTGGTTCGGAGCGGGTACGTTCACGTTCACGTTTACGAGCACGTTCACGTGTTTTTTGTAGGGGATTAGCGGGGGGAAAAGTGTTTTTTTTGAGTTCTCCCAGGAGGCGGCTTGGGCTATCGTAACGGCGTCTTAAGCTGTGCCCCTTGGAGTTTCTCTCATGACCGCCAACGCCCGCTTCCCTGTTCCCGCTACAGTCGCCTCGACGGCGCATATTACCGCTGACTCGTACGAGGAGCTCTACAGGTCTTCCGTTGAGCACCCAGAAAAGTTTTGGGATCAGCAGGCTCGTTCACTCGTTCAGTGGCACTCTCTTTGGAGCAAGGTGGTGTCATGGGACTTTGTGCAGGCGAACGTGCAGTGGTTCGTTGGCGGCAAGCTTAACGTGAGTGAGAACTGCCTCGATCGGCACCTCCTTCATCGGGGCGACAAGGTGGCGATCCTATGGGAAGGAAACGATCCGGAGGAGGTGCGGCGAGTCACCTACCGAGAACTACACCGTGAGGTGTGCAAGACGGCGACCCTTCTCAAGAAGCTCGGCGTTAAGCGGGGAGATCGGGTCGCGATCTATCTTCCGATGATCCCTGAGGCAGCGATATCGATGCTTGCGTGCGCCCGTATCGGAGCTATCCATACCGTTGTGTTTGCGGGGTTTTCGTCGGAGTCGTTGCGCGATCGCATTAACGATTGTGGGTGTAAGCTCCTAATCACCGCGAATGAGGGTTTGCGTGGTCCCAAAGCGATCCCCCTCAAAGAGACGAGCGATGAAGCGGTCGCGGAGTGTCCGTCGATTAAAAATATCCTCGTTGTGCGACGAACGGACACCCCTGTGCCGATGACCCCGGGCCGCGACCTCGCCTACGAAGATGAGCTTGCAAAGATCGGTGACGCTTACGACACAAGCGTTGAGAGTATGGATTCTGAGGACCCACTCTTTATCCTCTACACGAGCGGTTCCACCGGGAAGCCGAAAGGTGTGCTCCATACAACGGGCGGCTACCTTCTGCACGTAACCGCGACCCACAAATACATCTTCGACATTAAGGATGATGATATCTTCTTTTGCGGCGCTGATGTTGGGTGGGTAACGGGCCACTCCTACGTTGTGTACGGACCGCTCTCGAACGGCGCGACCACGGTGATGTTTGAATCGATTCCGACCTATCCGGACGCTGGACGGTACTGGGACGCCGTTGAGCGACACAAGGTCACGATATTTTATACCGCTCCTACCGCGATTCGCGCCTTAGCTAAAGAGGGCGATCATCATGTGAAGCGCTACGACCGTTCCTCTCTGCGTATCTTGGGTACGGTGGGGGAGCCGATCAATCCGGACGCGTGGCTCTGGTATCATAACATCGTCGGAGAGGGGCGCTGTCCCATCGTGGACACATGGTGGCAGACGGAAACGGGAGGCGTGCTCATCTCGCCCCTTCCGGGTGCTACGGAGACAAAACCGGGTTCCGCCACACGACCATTCTTCGGTGTGCAGCCGGTCGTCGTGGATGAAGGGGGAAAGGTTATCGAGGGCAACGGTATCACGGGACGGCTGTGCATCAAGTATCCGTGGCCCGGCATGATGAGAACGGTGTACAGTGATCATCAGCGATTTGTCCAGACCTACTTCTCTATGTATCCGGGGCTCTACTTCACCGGTGATGGATGTCGTCGTGATGAGGATGGGTATTACTGGATTACGGGGCGTGTCGATGACGTTCTGAACGTGGCGGGGCATAGGCTCGGAACTGCGGAGGTCGAAAGCGCGATTGTACGCTCTGGTGTCGTTGCTGAGGCCGCGGTTGTCGGTATTCCTCACGATATTAAGGGGCAGGGGATCGGCGCGTTCTGCGTGCTTCGTGGGGATGTGGGTGCTGGGATCGATGTAACGAAGGAGATCATCCACTCCGTGCGAGAGATTATCTCACCGATTGCGACCCCTGACGCGATCTGGTTTGTGCCGGGGCTTCCGAAGACTCGATCTGGAAAGATTATGCGCCGTATTTTGCGCAAGATAGGTGAGGGGGAGTATTCCGCTGTTGGTGATACCACAACCCTCGCTGAGCCTTCAGTGGTTGAGCAGATTATTGAGCGGGTGAAGGAGTCGCGCGGGGTTTAGAGATCTCATCGCAGCTTTGTCACTAGCCGCGCAAACTAAGAACTCACAAAGAGAGCCGCCAGGACTGTTAGGGGATACATCTATTCTTTCTATGAGAGGATCTGCCTCTCTCCACTCTCTCGGTTCGCGTTGTAAAATGTTCTGCGGTGATTTTGTGCCGCCAGCGCCACGCGAGAATAGGTTGGGAGTGCCTCAGGTTTTGTAAAACCGTGAGAGCAGGTACGCGATGCGCAACCGTAACTCCCAACAACATGTTGTCTGTCACCTCCTTAGTTCTGGGGCTGTGACTTTTTGAACCTCATCCATCAGATGTTTGACCCGGCGTCGAAGTCGAGGAGTTGTGTGGAAGGCGTTCTCGAACGGCTCGAGTACGCAATCCCCCCACCAACCGTCTCGGACTCTTCTCTCTGTTTCAGACAAGCCGCGCTCGGTGGGAGGTATTCCTCCAGCGATACGCACCTCGATACTGTCCAAGATCGTGTCGATTGAGCGGGTGTTTCCCGTCTCGATCATCACTTGAAGGACCGATTGTACGCTCAACGGGTCCGGCCGATCATTCGCCATCCAGTCGTCGAGCATCTCGTCGAAGTCGTCGGCCGCCACCCCCTTGAAGCGCTTGATGAACTCCCGCGCGAGAAAATCTCGCTGGGCTCCCTTCTTGCACCGCGCGAGGGAAACTCTGCCTAACTTCACCTCCACCCTGGAGACTGCGTCTCTCAGGGTCGTCATAAGCGCCTTTCGACCAGTCATACCATCCTCCTTTCGTCTCCAACCGATACAACTGTCCACATTGGCGTGGAGAGTTGGGAGGTTGGAGCACGTAGGAGGTAGTACGAGACATGGAAAAAACCTTGTGTCCTGTGGCACTACCCGTATGAAGATGAAAGAGAGCAATTGTGGAGGGGACCTTGGAGATTATAGAACGTGGGGTCGGCTTACAATAAGAAAAGGAAAAGTGCTCGTTTTTCCGCATTGCGCAACCTACCGCCGCCCTTAATGACGCCGGATGGCGACAGGTGGGAACAGGTGGCCTCGAGCGAAGGATTCACAGAGGGGCTGATATACCCTGTTCCCGTATGCCGCGCTTCTCACTATAATTCGGCTGTGAAATGACGCGAGGTGAGCGATGAGGTTTATAGCGGCGATGGTGTTTCTTTCTGTGTCTCTTCTTAGGGTCGAGCTTTTGAGCGCTCAATCGTCGCCTCGCGGGCAGGCGCCCGATAAAGCATCCATCCACAAGGTGGTCGAGCAGATATGCTCTGATGGGGGCCAGTGGCTCAAGTGTTATTCGCTCGAGCCCTCAGAGTGCACGTCGATAACCACCTCCTTTGTTGAGCCGTGCGTACAGAAGGTATCGGCGAACGCCTCGAAGGATGCGACGGTCCACCCGGTCGGACAGCTCTTGGGGTGTTTTAACCAAGAGTTCATGCGGAAGTACGGTTACGGTGAGGTGAAGACCCCTGAGTGCGCGACGCCGTTGAAGCATTTGATGGGGCCGGCGAAGTAAGCCAAACTCCCTTTGCCGCATGCAACCCGGCGAGCGAGGACGCTCGCCCTCCCGCGTTCCGGTCCGGTGCGTTGCTGCGTTTAAAGCGTTGAATCTTCAGTGCGTTACGTTCTGGGTGTCTCAACGCCATGAAGTATGGCATACTTATACGTATGTAAGGGTTGTGGCATCGCGCTGGCGCCGCAACAAAGAAGAAAAGATCGTAGCGGTGCAAGGGCCAAGTTTCCCCATCCTCTTGTGAAACTTGTAGATGAGAAGGCCCTCGTAGTGCGGAAAAGCTGGCGCAATGTAAACCCGGATCGCCTCGCATAGTGTTTGCGATCCCCAATAGATGAATCGTACGTATGACAACTGACAGTAGTAGTGTAGAGGCTCCTCAGGCCGAGGCGTCCTTCTTTGATCTCGTTAAACATCCAAGTATCCGTGGGCAGCTTAAAGCCCTTAAGATTACAGTTCCGACCCCCGTTCAACGCGCCGCTATTCCCGCGGTGCTTACCGGACAGGATTGTATCGTTGAGGCACAGACCGGAAGTGGCAAGACCCTCGCGTTCGTTCTTCCAATGCTCGCTCGTCTCATCGACGCGTCGCCGGTTGATGGAACGTTCGGTTTGATTATCTGCCCGACGCGAGAGCTCGCGATGCAGGTGCGTAACGTTATCGTCTCGGTGGTTGAGGATCTTCGCCCCGCGTGCATTATCGGTGGTGCCAAGCAGGAGGGGCAGATCCGTGACCTCCGTAACGATCCTCGAATCGTTGTTGGTACCCCTGGACGTATTCAGGACCTGATCGATCAGCGAAAGCTCGACCTTCGTCATTGCAAGATGTTCGTCCTCGATGAGGCCGATGAGATGCTCTCAATGGGGTTTGTTGAAGAGGTGCGAGCAATCTTGTCTAAGCTCCCTCGTGAGCGACAGGGATGCTTTTTTAGCGCAACAATGACTCCACGTGTGGGTCAGCTGGCCGAGTCATTCTTGAAGAAGCCACTCCGTGTTGAGCTTGAGCCCGTAGAGGAGACCTCGCAGCTTATTGAGCATCTCTTCTGCAGGGTAGATGCTGGTCTCACGAGTAAGGCGACCGCCCTCGCGGCCTTCCTCCAGGAGTATCAGCCAAAGGCAGCGATCGTGTTCTGCAACCTCAAATCTGACACGGAGCTTGTACAGATCCTTCTCCGCAAGCGTGGCATCGAGTGCGAGCGGCTCAATTCCGATCTCTCTCAAAAGGAGCGTGAGCGCACCATGAATAAGTTCCGTTCTGGTGAGGTGAAGGTTCTCGTGGCGACCGATGTCGCAGCGCGCGGTATCGACGTGAAGGACCTCGACCTCGTGGTGAACTACGCGATGCACGATACCCCCGAGACCTACGTACACCGTACCGGTCGAACAGGGCGGGCCGGTAAATCGGGTAGGGCGCTTTCTCTCGTTGCTCCGCAGGACTTCCCACTTTTCTACGGGCTTCAGAAGAAGCTCCCAGCTACGCCGGTTGAGGTACAGGTACCGCAGCCGAAGGCGGCTCAGGTGGCGTAGGGGTGTGACGCTGTCTGTTCGGCGAGCGAGATCGCTCGCATTATTACGCCCCGGGATCCGGGAGGGCGGTCATTCCTGACCGCCGCGTTGCAATCGGTGGTGAAGGTCTTTTGCGATATGGGACATTCCGGCGACCAGGAATGGTCGCCCTCCCATGTCACGGGTTCCCATATACGGCATTTTCAGTGCTTTCATAGTCGAAAACTGGCCGTATTCGGCGGGCTTACCCCCTAAATTTCCTTAATCCCCCCATACATGGTACTGTCCCCCAACATTAGTGAAGTTCTTACATCCACATCGTTGGGCGCCGGGTGCCATCAGAGAGCACATTCGGGCTTTACTACCAAATACAACGTTCGAAGTAGTGTGACACCGGCATCACCACTTCTCTGTAAAATAGGCTAGTAATGCACAGCGATACATCAGCTGCGGAAGAGATCCGCACGCTTACCTTTGACGATCTTCCATTGGCTCCTTTTCTTCAGGAGACGATCAAGGCGATCGGCTACACCCATCCCACCCCAATCCAAGCGGAAGCTATCCCTCTCGTGGTAGAGGGGCGCGACTTGGTCGGACTCGCCCAGACGGGTACCGGAAAGACGGCGGCGTTCGTTCTTCCAATCCTCCAGAAGCTTAGTGGTTCAAAAGAGAAGGGCGCTAAGGCGCTTATCCTCGCTCCGACCCGTGAGCTCGCAGAGCAGATTAATGATGTTATTAAAGAGCTCGCGCCACGAACTGGCTTGAAGAGCATCACGATTTACGGCGGTGTCTCTCACGGTCGTCAGGTATCTGAGCTCCGTGGTAAGCCACAGATCATCGTCGCGTGCCCAGGTCGCTTGCTCGATCATCTAAGCGCGCGCACCTTCGACCTTAAGGGGATCGAGTACCTCGTACTCGATGAGGCGGACCGCATGTGTGACATGGGGTTCCTCCCAGACATCAAGAAGATCATCTCGAAGCTCCCAACCGAGCGTCAGACCCTTCTCTTTTCGGCGACGATGCCTGACGAGATTCGTGAGCTCACCCGCGGGATTCAAAATGACCCGGCGGTTGTTCGAGTAAAGATGGAAGAGGCTAAAGCTTCCGTGTCGCACTCGATGTACCAGATCGCGCAGGCCTCAAAGCCACACGTCTTAGCGCACTGGCTTCAAGAGAACCGAGAGGCTCTCGTTGTGGTGTTCACGAAGATGAAGCACACCGCGAAGCGTCTCGCTGAGCAGCTCGCGCGCAAGGGGCAGCATGTAACCTCGATGCACGGAAACCTTTCGCAAGGGAAGCGCCAGCAGGCGTTGAACGGCTTTAAGGATGGTCGTTACCGAGTGCTGATCGCGACCGATATCGCCGCGCGCGGTATCGACGTGAAGGGAATTACGCACGTTGTGAACTACGACATGCCTGAGAATCTCGATGCCTACGTTCACCGTACCGGTCGCGCTGGTCGCGCGTCGGCGACTGGAGAGGCTGTCTCTTTCGTCACGAAGGCTGACGGTTCCCTTCTTCGGAATATCGAGCGATGGCTCAAGGCGCCGGTAGCTCGACTCGAAACGCCAAACCTTGACGGTGTTGAGGAGGAGGAGGTCGATACGGAGCGAGGTGGTCGTCGTGCTCGTCCGGGACGAAACGCTCGTCGTGAGCGCCCAGGCCGGCGAGAGCGTAGCGAGCGAACGGCTCGTCCTCCACGCGAGGAGCGAGCTCCTCGTGAGGATGGCGCGGTTGAGAATACCGAGGTAACTGGCAGCGACTCTGCGTCAGAGCCACGTCGTGAGCGCCGAGAGCGGTCAGATCGTTCGGAGCGCCCGGCTAAACGTTTCGGAGACCGTAGAGATCGAAATCCGCGCGGCGACCGCCCTCAGCGGGACCGTTCAGATCGACCTCAGCGCGAGCGTGGTGATCGAACCGACCGTCCTCAACGTGAGGCGCGTGGCAATCGGGATGACCGTGGATTCGGACGGCGTGAACGCTTCGACGGAGATCAGCGCAAGCAGCGCGAAGGTGGCGATAGCCCAGGCCGACAACGATTTAATGACAGACGGGAGCGCCAGGGTGGTGAGCGTGGACCTCGCTACGCATACGGACCGGAGAGTGAAGGTCGGAGCCCACGGCCGCAATTTAACCGTGACGAGCGTGGCAGTCGGCCGCGTGGACGTTCTAACGATCGTGGTACCGGTGGTTCTGAGCGACGTAACGACCGGTTAGGTGGGCGCTCTAACTTCGAGCGTGGTGGCGAGTCCGCTAACCGTCGTGGACAGCCTCGGGATCGCTTCGAGTCCCTTGAGGGGCCAGACATGAGCCAGGTAGACGCGCTTAAGGTTCTCGAGAAGCGCGAACGTGCTCCACGAGGAGCGGACCGTGGTTCGCGCGCCCCTCGGGGTCGTGGTGGTTTCGGCGGGCGCCCACAGCGTTCTGGAAACCGCGACCGAGGTCCACGACGCGCCTTTGACCGATAGGGTAAGTAGGGTGCGTAGGGGCAGGGAACTGCCCCATCGCATACCCTGAATCCGCAAGCATGGGGTACCATTTCCTGAAAAGAGGAGTGGTGCCCCATGCGTCCATCAGGTCAGGGAAATCAGCAGCAAAAGATACTGGTCGTTGACGACAACGCCGCCTCGGCGCAAACGATGGCGATGCTTCTTCAGATGGCTGGGCATAACGTTGTGGTCGCTGAGACCGGAATCGCCGCTCTGCGGGAGTGCGCGAGTTTTACCCCTGATGTCGTGCTTCTTGATATCGGGCTTCCTGACATAAATGGACACGAGGTGGCGAGACGAATTCGGGAGTCCTCTGGCGCGGCGGCGCCGCTTTTAGTCGCCGTTACCGGATGGGAGCGCCAGGATATGCATCCCGGGTGTGGCGATTGTATCGAATTTGATCTCTTTCTAACGAAGCCCGTTAATTATGATGACCTTGAGAAGTTGCTGGAACGAAATACCGACCGAGGTGACAAAGCCTCGATGGGTGGATGAGCCGCAAAAGTGAGGTCTGCGAGTTTATCGACGCCCCTTGCCGCGTGGTTTGTCGTATGAAAGCTCCTTGGCTGGGCTCTCCTCAACGCTAAATCGTCGCTTATCGTACCATTCTACCATCTGAATGCTGGAGTGTCGGGAGAACTCCTGAACCTCACGGTGTGGTATTCCGTCCGCCAGGAGTTTCGTTATCGCTGTGGCGCGAGCCGAGTGGGGGGTGGCGTAGGTCCCTGCGCCAGCAGCCATGCAGTATTGCTTAAAGAGAAGATAGAGCCCGGTATCGGACATCGGCTTGGTCGTGATCGTTTGCCCACCCTTTCCGGTGAAGCCAACGAAGAGATAGTCGCCGTCCATAGCGCCTTGGGCCTTACGCTCTCGAACGAGCTCCCACAGAGGGTCCGCCGCCCATCGGGGTATAGCCTGCTCGGCGTCTTTCTTGGCTTTGGTGTGTCGGAGGTAGAGAAAGGTGGTTCCGGAGGATGTTTTCTTTATGTCCCCGATGCGGAGACCGACCACTTCACTTCGTCGCAGTCCGCCTCCGAAGAGAGTCGCGAGGATAGCTTTATCTCGACGGCCCTTCGGTGTGTTCGTGTCAGGGATGGAGACGATCTCCATGACGAGCTCAAAGTCGATCATCTGAGTAGGGCGCTTTCGCCCGGCGTCTTTGGGAGGAGGAGGTACCCTATCGGCTTCAAAAGGGTTCTCAGCGATACCGAGATTACTCGATACGAGCATGCGATAGATCCGCCTGAGTGCCGCGAACTTCTTGTGAATGGTGGCGTTGGATTGGGTCGCGTCTAATCCATCTTTCTTGACTCCACGACCGGAATTTCGCTCAAGCGTAATCCCTCGCTCAGCTGAAACTCTACCACCCATCCGAGCCATGCGTGGCTTTTCGCCCGGTTTCTGCTCAAGGAATTTTCGATACGCGATAGCGTGAAGATCGGTCGCCTCGATTATCGCTTCAGATGCTTCAGGAGTGCCCGGTTCGGTGCGGAGGAAGCGACACCACTCAGCGATGATTCCTGAGTAGGTCACGCGAGTAGCTGGTGACTTCAGCGAAAGGAACGCTGAGATGCGTAGCCACACCTTCTCCGCGTTTGTTGTTTTTCCCCGTAGCACGAGTGATGACATTTTTTAATTGTAAGGCCTTTAGTCGGGCGTGAATAGTGCCGTTTTTATTGATTGATAGGGCGAGGGCGTGGCTGTTGAGAAGAGGGGGCCGCGGGCGGAGAGGGGGAAGGGGAGTCCGATTGGAGCGTAGAGTCCCCTTTTGTGTGCTTTATTGTTTTGATGAGCTTGGTTGATCGTTTGGTGCTCTCTTCTCTCTAGTTGTTTTGTATCGACCATTTCGCTCGCGACCATGGGAGGGCGACCATTCCTGGTCGCCGAAAAATCGCGCATCTCAAGTGGCCTTCGCCTTACGCAACACGGCGGCCAGGAATGACCGCCCTCCCGAATACCACTCGCACCAAGGGAGGGCGACCGTCCTCGGTCGCCGAAGTATCGCGAATCGCACGTGACCTTCGCTTTACGCAACACGGCGGCCAGGAATGGCCGCCCTCCCGTTGTGCTGGGTTGCGGCCACCGTACCCTGAACCCTTGCTTACCCCCACAAAAGTACGAATTAAAGCTTATTAGTTTTCTAGTTCTCGTAAAGTAAGAGATAGGGGATCGAGACGGGGTTGGCAAGGGGATTGTGCAAGGACCACCGGTACGCCGTGCCGCCAATCCGCTGCAGGTTTTGGAACCCCGCAAATCGATGTATAAGGTCACCCATGCGAAGCGTATACATTCAGAAGCCACTTGAGTTTCGACTTGAAGTTCCTTTGGAGGCCGTGACCCAGGGCGAAGCGGTTCCATGTACCGTCAAGGTGAAGAACCACGGATCGGAGCCAAGCGCCCTTCCCCAATTCTCTCTGGTCCTCGGTCTGGGTGTGCTGAAGAAGGTAAAGGCGAAGGCTGACGATGCCTTTGAGGTTTTGAGTCGTGCTGAGCTCGATCGATCGCACGTCGTATCGCCGGGTGCAGAGCTCGTGAGTGTATGGGAGTTTCAGTTAGATCGAAACGCGCCTGTCTCGGATAAAAATCAGACTCCGTTTCTTTTGTACGGCAACAGCGAAGAGCTTTCTAATCTCGGTAACATTCCCCTCACCGTTCAGATGCATCCGCACCTCAGAGCGGTCTTCGATACGTGCGAAACAGTTTTCAGCCTCATCAACAAAGGCGAAACGTGGAAGGATGGATACACGAACGTAAAGTACAAGGCCCCTGACCTTCGCAAATTCTCCTTGGTCGATGAGATCGTGATCGGCGTGCGGTTCGTTGATGACTCGTTGGAGTTGATCTACACCTTCAAGGTGAAGAAGATTGACGCGACCGCACACTCATTGAATTTCAAGAAAGGGAAAGCTGAGGTCTCACAAACATGGACTCCTCAGGACTACCTCTTCGGTGGCGGATTCATTCGCCAGGAGTTCGTTGAGAAGATGCTTGACGAGGCGTTCTCGGTGGTGGCTACGGGGTTTTAGCGAGCTCGCGGCCTTGGGAGGGCGGCCATTCCTGGCCGCCGAATTATTTCGCGCGGCAAACTATCTTTGCGTTTTCGTAACACGGCGACCAGGAATGGTCGCCCTCCCGTGTGCGGATTCAAATGGATGGGGAGCGTTCCCCATCACGTCAACCGATTCACCCCCGCCACAAGCGCCTCAATCGCCGCATGCTCCGTGCTCGGGTCAATTCCAACACCGAACACCGATCGGTCACCTGAGGAGACCTGAACGTAGGCTACTGCCTCAGCGCTTGAGCCCTCTCCGCGAGAGTGCTCGTGGAATGACTGGACATCGAATGAATACCCAAGTTGTTTAAGAGCGTTCGTCGCGGCGTCGATGGGACCGTTACCGCTTCCCGTAACGGTCTTCGTTTCGCTACCGGCCACAGATACCTCCAGAAACGCCTTTACCTTCATCCCATCGCGGGTGAGTGTGTAATTTTCAAGGCTTACCTCACCAGCCGGCTCTACGTATCGCTTGTGGAAGAGTTTCCAGACAGTATCGGCCTGGAGTTCCTCCTTGTTGTGGGCGTGGCACCACTCCTTAACCATATCGACGAGGTCGCCGAGCATCCCACGGGGAACTTCGCACCCGAAATTATCCTTCAGGCAGAACGCTGCGCCGTGCTTTCCTGACTGAGCATTGAGCCGTATCGGTTCATATTCCATTCCGAAGTCGCCAGGATCGACGCCTAAGTACGGCACGCGCCAAAGCGGGTCTTTTGCCATCTTCTGGTACTCAAGGCCCGGCGCAATCGCCGCTTGATGCCCACCGGAGAAGGCGGTGAAAGCTAATTCGCCAACGACGTGACGAGGCGGAACCTTCATGCCCGTGTACTTCTCATACTGCTCCGTCATCCATGGGATGTTCGAGAGATCGATCCCTGGATCTATCCCCTCCTTGTAGAGATTCACAGCGACGTTAACGAGATCTAAGTTTCCGGTTCGCTCTCCATTTCCAAAGAGTGTTCCCTCAACTCGATCTGCGCCCGCCTGAATCCCAAGCTCAGTAGCCGCCACGGCCGTGCCACGGTCATTATGATTGTGAAGGCTCAAGATAACCTGGTCACGTCGCTTGAGGTGTCGGCTCATCCACTCGATCTGGTCGGCGTAGATGTTTGGCCGTGAGAGTTCAACCGTCGCGGGTAAGTTGATAATGACCTGCTCGTGGGATCCTGGGTCCCACGCGTTAACCACCGCGTTACAGACCTCAAGAGCGAACTCCATCTCGGTTCCCGTAAAGCTCTCAGGCGAGAATTGAAGTTGTACCGGGAAATCGACCTTAGCCGCGAGGCGTCGCACCAGCTTGGTTGAATCCACCGCCGCTTGCATCACCTGCTCCTTCGTCATCTTGAAGAAGATCTCTCGTTGATCGATCGATGTCGGTCGATAGATATGTACGATCGCCTGATGTACCCCTTTGAGCGCGTCAAAGGTCTTTTTAATAAGGTCCGGCCGGTCCATGGTGAGGACCTGTGGAATAACGTGAGACGGGATGTGTTTCCCCTCGATCAGCAATCGGATGAAGTCGTACTCCTCACGGTTAGCCGCGGGGTACCCTACTTCGATCTGCTTAAATCCGACCTTCTTGAGCACGTCAAAGAATCCGGCCTTCTCATCTACCGTCATCGGCCGTGGAAGCGCTTGATTGCCGTCGCGAAGGTCGACCGCGCACCATGCGGGGGCCTTTTCGATCAGTTTGTCAGGCCAGGTGCGGTCAGGGAGTTTGATAGGAAACCGCTCGGTGTACGGGACGTACTTCCCTTGGGGTGGTGCCGTTGGTGAACGGTCTTGATTGAGAATAATTCTCTGAGAAGCGGAGCGTTCCATTGTCTTTCCTTTAACCCAAAAAGTTTCCCCAACGGCTCAAATGGCTCGCCAGAACTCGATGGTCGCCATGGGTAGATGTGATGAGGAGAGGTAGGGAGACGAGCAGCGCCATCTCTACAAAGCCAACCCGCCCTCGTCAGGGCTACCGGCTTCTTCGATATTCTAACGGCTCTTATGAGCGATCAGAGGCGAAAGGCCAAGCAACCCCACGGGGCTCTCTAAGGAGCCCTAGTAGCGATAGGCTAAGAAGGGTTGTTGACTTCGTCATACCCTATGATGTTTGCCAGAAGTTTAGGCGTTGATCAAGTGGGTGATCTGATGGGGACAGATTCGGACAGGTATGACCCTCCCGCCTACCGCGGCCCCTGACACACAAAGAACAACTCCTCCGTCTCTTCAGAGGGCTGCTTTCGGTCAGGATCGACGAGCGTTACCCGCTTGAAGTAGTTCGAGAGCTCCTTGAGAATCTGGGGCGTGGGGACTACAAGCTCCGGAATGAGCACCTCGTGATTGCGGTAGAGCTCACCCTTCTCTCGCCTGAGTAATCGAAGGTTCACCAGATAGCGATACCGACGAACGCGTTGCACATCAACGATCGAGATCTCATTCTTCATGATCTCGGCGAATACGGGCTCTGTGGCGTACCGTTCCATCTTGGTCTCGGTATTCACGTCAAAGATAAAGACGCCACCTGGATTGAGGTGTTTGTGAGCGTTCGCGAATACGCGCTTCCAGGCAGGAAAGCTTGTGACGTGATTGATCGTGTCGAAGGGGCAGATGATGGCGTCGTAACGCTCATCGAAAGAGAATTGTGTGATGTCCCCTACCGAGACCTTCGCTTTCGGCGCTTTCTTCTTCGCTATCTCGATCATCTTCGCGGAGAGATCGATCCCCCGGGCCTGATATCGCTTCGAGAGAAGCTTCAGCATACTTCCTGACCCGCACCCGAGTTCAAGGAGGGTTTTCGCTTTTGGGGAGTAGGTACGGAGGAGCTTTTGGAGAAAGGTCGCGACCTCCTCACGTTGGCCAACAACGGAGTCGTAATGAGATGCGAAGATATCGTATGCGTTCATGACCGCGATTGTAGGTGATGTGCGGTAACGCAACAAGCGGGCGTCGATTACCGACTGAGTACCGCGACCGCTACCTGCAGCTCAGCTCCGAACGCGCAGAGAAGAACCTTCTCAGCCTGATCGTCGAGCCCACGCTTCATGCAATCCTCGAGGCCGAGGAAGCACGCGGCGCCAGAGATGTTTCCGATCTTGGTGATACCGTCCGTATAGAGTTGCTCATCACGGATTCCGAACGGGGTCGGAAGTTCGTTCAACATGCGGACGTTCGCTTGGTGAGGGATGATATAAAACTTTGAAAAATCCTCGACCCCCGAGAGCTCTCGAACGCGTGGTACGATTCGCGTGCCGAACTCAAAAACGCCACGTCCCCGCATCTGGAGGAGGCATACCTTTGCCTCCGCGCTCTCTCGATGGGCGAGCGAATTTGGAAGGTTGATAACATCGACGCTCTCACCCGCATAGCACTCTGAGGCGACGTGCTCGATAACGAAACCGCCGGTAGCTTCCGGATCGTTCGTAACAACGACCGCCGAGATGCCGTCGCTAAAGAGGATGGCTGTCTTCCAGCTCTCACGATCGATCATCCGGCTGATGTGGTCACCCGTCACGAGCACGTAGGTGCTTATCTTTCCGCGAGCTGAGTCCGCGAGGAGCTGGTTGAAGGTCGCTTGCAAAGCTTGCACGCCCCCCGCGCACCCCATGCCGACGTTGCAGGCAAGAACGTGAGTTAGGTCGAGTTTTGACGCGACCATCGGAGCGAGGGTTGGGATCAGGTAGTCCGTTGTAGGATTACAGGATGAGAAGATGCCGGAGACCTTGGAGAGTGGAACGTTTGCCATCGCCAGCGCGTCGATCGCCGCGTCTCGGGCCAGGGTAACGAGATCCTCGCCCGGCCCCATGCGGTGAAGCCGCGTAACGCCAGAGACCTGGCCTATCGTGCCCGGATCCTTCTTGAAATAGCTCTCAAGGGTCTCAGCGTGGACTACCTCAGAACCAAGTCGATGTGCGACTCCAGTGATACGAATCTTCATAAACAGACCCCGTTAAACGGCCTGTTCAATATATACGATCTGGCCGAGCTAGGAACCGTTCTAAGGGTAAATTTTTGGTTATTTTCACCCTTTTAGGTGGTTGACCTGGGTGTTTTAGTCCCCACGAAGGGGAATTTGGTTGGGTTTATACTCCCGGCTGCCCGCCCCCTCGCCTTACTCGGAGCTCTCATCCTTCACTACGAGTTCATTGGCGTACGCTTCGAGGTCGGTCTTATCGAGGTAGGCCCGCAACCGCGAGTACATCTGGGACCGCTGGTCGAGATCGAGCCCCTTCTGTTCGTATCGTTCCAGGCCACTAGCGATCGTGCTCACGGTTCGTTGAAGCTTTCGATACACCTCGTGGAATTCGGGAACGGTCGTGTACGGGAAAGCCGACTGAGCCTCTAAGAGCCCCCGAAGGGCGCTCGCGTGCCGTTTCAGCTCTTTCAGGGGGACCGCATCTGAACGGCCTGTTAGGGAGCGCAGCATCTCGAAGATCGCGTTAGCGCGTTGGAGCTTTGAGTAGATAACCAATTTAACCATCGCCTCCTTAGTCGCTTGAGCGTTTTGCGTGAGTATCGCGTTTCGCAGGTGGGTGTAGGCGGTTCGATGGGCGATCTCGAAAGCCCGCAAAGGACGGACAGGGTGTACGTTGTTAAGCGCCGCCAATGGGATCCTCATTCGAGAGATGAGGATGTTGGCTTGCGTTGCGCGTTGCTCAACCGAGAGCGAACGTTGACTAAAATACCCGCCGCGCTGCGTCATCTCGTCGCGTAGTCGACATCCCGCGGCGAACAGGGAGGTTCTCATTAATTCGAACGCGTGTTCCCCGTCCTTAATAATGCGAGAGAGCTGCTCGCAGTCGACGGTGTTGTGCCCACTTTTATACGGAACGTGTACGAGCCGTTTCTCTAGGTCAGTAACCGCGGCGTTGGCGGCCGTTATGTGCGTTGTTATGTTGTTGGAGCCGCTCCTAAGGCGTTCCTCAAGAGCCTCGAACCTTTCGGAGGCGCGCTGCTTAAGGTGGTGGCTCACGGAGCTCAGCTCGAGCCGAGTGCGCGCCACTAGGCTCACGAGCGCTGTGCGAATCTCCTGTTTAACCTCTTGGGGAGCATTTCGTCGCCACTCTGCGCGCGCTCGTGTTGTAAGTTCGTTCCACTCAACCGCGAGATTCCCCACGGTGGTGGTCTCAAGCTGATAGCTTGAGTTCTGATGCTCAGTCTTTCGCCGCGCAGCGTAGATGTTTGAGAAGAAAGCGGGGATTATCTGGGGCGCTGTCCACGAACCCCGTGAATTTCTTGCGCTCGATCGGTCGATAGCCACGTTCTCTCGGGTGTATATCAGAGAACCGACTACGCCGTTCGAAAGCGCTCGTGCCTCAGGGTAGTATCGTGAGGTGTCGTCGCGGAGTGGGCGTACGATCACGAACCGGTTATTGTTTCGCGCAATGGGTTCGGCCGATGCCCATAAAGCCTTGAGCGTCTGAATGACACCAGGATCTGACTTGATCGCCAACGCCTCAAGGTCTGAGATCTTACCCTCCGGTTCGGGGACGATTCCGAGGTCGACGAGGAGCTTAAAAGGCACGCGAGCAGGACTAACGAGACATCCCGTGAGTGAGCATGTGTTGAGAACCTCCCGGGTTGGGTACTCCACGCACGGCGCCTGGAGATTCGGCTTCGGAATGGCATAGTCAGCGGGATCGCAGAACGCCTCCTGGAAACGCTTGAAGCGAGAATTCGGGAGCTGTCGCCATAGGTGCTCAACGAGAGCCTTTCCCTCGAGTCCAAAAAACGATTGCTTGACGAAGGTCGCGACGGGTGTGAAGCGCTCCCCCCACTCGATACCGAATTGCTCTCGAAATACCTCCATTTGAGGGGTGGTCGAGACGAGATTCTCAAACGTCGCGCGCTCCTTGAGCGCCCTATCGAGCACAGGCGCCTCGGATTCCGATGAGATCTTTTCGGCCCTAGAGACGGTCCGATCGTATCTCGAGCGGAGCGTGGAGAGAGAGGTGTCGTTCGGTATTGGCATAAGGGCTCATGATCTATGGGAGTTAGGTGTTAGTCAAAGCCCGGGTCGTCGTGGGCATTTTGAGGGTGTCGGTTTTAGGTCAGGTCTGCTAAAAATCTGAGGATTTTTGAAGTTTTAGATCCTTTTCGAGAGGATCGTGCTAGAGTGCCGCGGCGATGACCGAACCGATCACAAAAGAGCTTCTACAGACCCTTATCGCGGCCGTTGAGGACGAAGCGCGCGAGGCGAGGAGCGTTTCAACCTCGTTCACTCTGGGTAAGGGCGAGCGGATCGCTACCGCGTCACAACGCCCCCTCTATTCATTCAATCTCGTAAATCCGCCCCGTCTGCAAGAAGAGGCTCGCGGACGCCTATCCGTCAGGGGCGCCGTAGTCGAGTGTACCGTGATCTCCCGAAGAAGCGATGGGCTCGATGTAGAAACGTTCATCGATCTCGGTGATGATATCGAGTCAGCTACCCTTACGGTCGACAAGTCTGAACTCCTCTCTGTCCTAGCGGCTCGTCTTGAATCTGTGTCAGGAGATGAGCCCCCCTTTCCTTACAATAAGCGGCGCGCGGCCCAGGTGCTCGACGTCTCATCGATTCAACCGCCGGTGGATAGTGAATTTATTGGGGCACCTGACGATCTGACGGGCGATCAACAAGAGGCGTTTCGTCGCGCTATCCGAAACGACGCCACATTTGTTTGGGGCCCCCCAGGCACCGGCAAGACGGTAACGCTCTCGGCGATAGCTTTTTACCTCTTCTCGCAGAATAAGCGCATCCTCCTCGTGTCCCACACCAATAGAGCCGTCGATGGGACCGTCCTTGGCTTATGCAAACGGATCGTCGGCAAGTCGCGCGTTAACCTCCCTGAGGGGAGTATCGTTCGAGTTGGTCAGGTCTCTCGAAAGGGCCTGCAGGGGGCGTTCGGTGCTCAGATATCGCTTGAGCATTTGGCTGAGACTCACCAACGAAAGGTTCGGGAACGGATCGGGCTCCTTCGAAAGGAGCGTGAGGTGTGCGCTCGAGAGCTTGAAGGGCTGCTCTACCAGCAAGGTTTACTAGCGAAGCAAGGTGTGCTCCAGGAAGAGCTCGTGAATCTTCAGAAGCTGTACGCTGACGCTCGGAGCTCAGAGAGCTCGTTGGCAACCGTGCTCCGCGTGCTGCGAATTCGGTACGGTGCGGGGGATGGTTCAGGGACTTCGATAGAGGATATCAAACGCTCCATGAAGGTGGTAACGGGGGAGATCCTCGAGGTGGCAACCGAACTAGAAGGTGTGTCCGCTGGTGAGGTTCACGATCGAGTTGAGGATCTCCAAACCCGGGATGACGATATCACTGAGGCGATTAGGGACCTTGAGTCGCTTGTTGAGGATTCGAGCGCTTCCGCTTTGCGGCGCGCGCGTGTGGTGGCGTGTACGGCCACGCAGGCGGTTCTTCGATGTCAAAACCTGGGCGAGTTCGATGCTGTTATCGTCGACGAGGGGTCGATGCTCCCCCTCCCCTATGTGGTCTTTTTGGCGGGTCTAGCGCGCGAGAAGGTCGTCATTGGCGGTGACTTCCGCCAGTTGCCACCAATATCGCTCTCGTCCTCGTCGAAGGCGAGAGAGTGGTTCGCTCGAGATGTCTTTGAGGTCGCGGGTGTCGTAGACCTAGTTGATCGTGGTGAGGAGCATCCATCACTTGCGATGCTCACCACGCAGTTCCGTGGGCACGAGGCGCTCAGCACTCTGATCAACGATCGATTCTATGGTGGCAAGCTCGTTTCCCGACAGAAGGAGGCCCCCACTCTTGATGCGATGCGTGTGCCTGAGTGGTTGACCCGCAGTTCAGTCACTCTTATCGACTCGAGCTCGATTGAGCCCCGCGGGCATCTCGAAAACAACTCGAAGGGCAACCTAACGCATGCCCTGATCGTTCGTTCGGTGTGTGGTGTTCTCCGCGGAGCGGGTCTGGCGGAGGGGCCGAGCGACGTGGGTGTTATCGCTCCCTATCGCGCTCAGGTCTCCCTTCTTGAGGATCTCCTCGAAGAGGCCTCGCTTTCCAACGTGACCGTGGGAACGGTCCACCGATTCCAGGGCGCCGAACGAGATACCATTATTCTAGACCTCACCGAGAGCGAACCACACACGCTTTCGTCATTTCTTGCGGGAACGTCGCTCCGAGATGCCGGCTCTCGCCTCCTGAACGTGGCTCTCAGTCGCGCTCAGGTTCGGTTGGTTATCGTCGCTGACCTCTCGTACCTTCGCGCTCAACTCTCCGAGCGACATCTGTTGACGGGAATCCTCGCCGATATCGAACAACGGGGCGGTATTGTCGACGCGCGGGAGGTGCTTCCAGACGCGATCACGCCGAGCACCCCGAGCGTAGACGATTGTTCGATTCTCCAACGATTCGATGGAGAGACATTTCTTGCGGGGATAACGACCGATATGCGCGAAGCTCGCTCATCTATCGTTATTGGGTCCCCCTTCCTTGGGCAGCGATCTTCCCACGTGTTCGCGACGGTGCTGCAACCCGCCACCGCGCGAGGGGTCAGAGTAGAGGTTATCACGAGCGCCGCCACCAATCAGTCCGAGAGGGATGAGGTCGAGCTCAGTGCTCGAATCCTGGAATCTAGTGGAATCACCGTTCGAAGGGAGGGCTCGATGGTTCCGTGTGGTGCTGTCGTTGACAATGAGATCGTTTGGCTCGGTACCACCCCGCCCCTTCGAAGTGTTGAGGCCTCAGATATCTGCATGGCGCGCACGGTCAGTGGTGTGGCGGCTCTCTCCCTTGTGAGAGAGATGGAGCGAGGCGCTCCATCTTACGAGGGTGCTGTTCAGCAAGTGGCGAATAGCTAGCGCCTCTTGTAGGACGTAGTGGATTGCTCTCGTCTAACAGAGCATGAAGTCTATCGTGAAACGGTGACGTCTATCGGTTTATGTGAAGCGTCATCGGGGTTCGTGAAGACACGATCGAGCTCCGCAAAAAGCTCGCTCTTCGTGCAGTTGCTGGGGACTCGCACGATATCAAATGTAATATCCTTAAGCTTCTGTCGAAGGAAGAGATCCCTTTGAGCGTCGGCGATCCGTTTTGCGGGTTCGTTATGAAAGCCTCCGTCGACCTCAAGGTCGACGAGCTTGGGTCCCTTGCGAATCATGAGGTCAACCTCAAAGCCGTCAATATAGGGCACCGCCAGCAAGCTTAGTTTGGGATACTCCGCGAGGTAGCCACGGACCCTCTGCTCGCTCAGGCTCGGTCTTCGGAACGATTCGACGGATGGCTTTATCGAGGTCACGAAGTCCCGGAGCTGCTGGGGCATGGTTCGAGAGAAAAGGCTATACGCCTGCTGGAGGGTTTGCCACGCGATCATATCTTTATCGTTGGAGCGGGTAAATGTGAGCGGGTGCCCGCTCGGCTCCTCGATCGCCTGCAAAAGGGATTGTCGCAGCGTGGGGTGATCTTGGGCGTGGGGCCAAAGGGTAACGAGCGCGCCCGCAATCATGCCAAGTTGGTCGATCCTATCTGCATCGAACGGGACACGCGCTTCAACGGCGCTTACCAGTCGCTTTGTGGCGCTCGCGACGGCCCCTTCCTTGACGCACAGCGCTACCGTGAGTCCATGAATGATCGATGAGATTGCGCCGTGATTGAGTTTCGTCCCGAGAGGCATTCGCTCGACCCCTTCAGCAACGAGCCTAATCGTGCGGCACACCTCCAGCTGCGCGTCCTGGGAGAGGTTCGGTAAATCTATGCCTTTAAGCCCATACACGATCGAAGCCGCGGCGATCTGGTCGAAGTTTGCTGTATTCCTACTCAGGCGGTCGTTCAGATTGCTCAGCATCACCGTCAACTTCGTTTCCGAATCGGGCGTAAGAGCCCACGAGCTGATTCCGTGAATGGCGTGAAAAGTTGCCGCCACGGTAGGCAGGTGATTTCGATACGACATCTGGGAGAAGAGGTGGTTAAGCTTCGCGACGTACGCGCACAGCGCGCCGGCCCCTTCCGGTGTCAGGAATCGACTTGAGATATCTCTCATTGGAAGGAGAAACGATCCGTCCGCGAACCGTTCATCCGGTTTATCCTCCAAATACTCCACCGCCTTGCTGAGGGAGTTGAACAGCATCTTTTCAAGCTGTGGACTGCGGGGCTCGATCCGGGTAACGGCCTCGAGCAGCCCCGGCGCGATTTTGGCGAGGTTGGCGATCGCCCGTCCGTCGAAGAGCTCCCTGTTCGAGATCGTATGGAGCCGGCGGACCACCAATTCGCACAGCTCGGGCGCGTAGCTCCGTTTCGTCCATCCGTGGTCGAGGTCATTCAGCTTGAAGAGCGCCGTTACAAAGTTTACCGGGTTCCACGGGGTGGAGTCCGCTTGAAGTTTTGAGATGAGAAATCGTGAAAATCCGAACGATCCCTCACGCGCATCAGTACGGGCGTATTTTGCTTGGTCGGTAATCTCCTGACTTAGTTGAAAATGGGCGCCGGTGCTCGTTCTACGGGTGGGAACCGAGAACACTTCGAGTCCCGCCTCAGCGAAGTCCTGGGCGTGCTTTCGATAGTCCACCATAAGCGATTTTGCGAGCTTCTCCTCCTCCGATTGAGGAGCTCCTCCTTTTACGGCGCATCCGTGCAAGACCCCCCGAAGTTTATTGAAGGCCGCGAAGGCCTCTTCGTTGCTGATGGGCTTGTCGGTGCCGAGTGAAAGGAGAGGATCCACGGCAGCATCGATACGAGAGCGTATCTCAGCTGTAGCCTGATGCATCCTCTCGGGGATCTCCGGCGCCCCCGAGATATAATCATCGACCATTTGGCGCAGCCGCACGGTGTTCTCCATGCTGAGGGCGAGCTGCTTGTCCGCCGAGACCTTGCGAGAGGCCGGGGTGTGCTTGGTCACTTCTTGGCACATACGGGTTCCGATACGCTCTGAGTTAGGATGTTCGATCCAGAGGTTACGAAGGGTATGAGGAGTTTCCGCGCGGGTGTGGCGTTTGGTCGCTCCTTTTTAGGATGTGCTCGGGTCAGTGGCGGGTCTCAAGCCAAAATACCCCGCAATCTCGGCATCATAGCATCTCCGTTGGTTGAACGACCCGATCTCCCGTGGTAGGCTTTGGGCCATGCGAACACCTAGTACTTTTGGGGAGATAACAGAGCTTTTACGACAACGTCACCTCATTCTCGATGGCGGGATGGGTACGATGATCCAAACCTATAAGCTCGAAGAGGATGACTTCCGGGATGAGGGGTTACGGGCCCACCCGAAGCTTCTCAAAGGTAACAACGATCTCCTGAGTATCACCCGACCAGATATTGTTCGTGAGATTCACAAGAACTACCTCCTCGCGGGCTCCGATATTATCGAAACGAACACCTTCTCCTCGACCACTATCGCTCAAGCCGACTATGAGCTTGAGGGGCTGGTTGGAGCGATCAATCGTTCGAGCGTGCGAGTAGCAAAGGAAGCTGTGGCACAGGTAATGGCGGAGCAGCCGAAACGGCGGTGCTTTGTGGCGGGCGCTATCGGACCAACAAACCGGACCGCGTCGCTCTCTCCTGATGTGAACAATCCAGCGTACCGAGCGGTAACCTTCAAACAGCTCGAGGATTCCTACTACGAGCAGGCGCTCATCCTTGCCCAGGAAGGCGTTGATATCCTTCTCGTCGAAACGATCTTCGACACCTTAAACGCCAAGGCCGCGCTCTTTGGCGTCGAGCGTGTATTTCAGGAAACCGGGGTGCGACTTCCGGTCATGGTGTCCGTTACGATAACGGATCAGAGTGGTCGTACCCTGTCGGGGCAGACCGCGCAGGCGTTCTGGTATTCGGTGCAGCACGCGAGACCGTTGAGTGTTGGCATCAACTGCGCTCTTGGCGCCCACGAGATGCGGCCGTATCTTCAAGAGTTGGCGGCGATCGCGAATTGCTACATCAGTTGCTATCCGAACGCTGGCCTTCCGAATCCGCTTAGCGAGACCGGGTACGATGAAAAGCCTTCCGATACCGCTGGTGCGCTCGGCGAGATCGCCGACGGTAAGCTGCTCAATATCGTAGGCGGGTGCTGCGGAACAACACCGGAGCATATCCGCGCTATTCGCGACCGTGTTACCGACATCCCCCCTCGCCCACTTCCAAAGGTAAAGGGTCGTTTGGCGTTATCAGGGCTTGAGCCCCTCGTTATTGCTCCTGAGAATCCATTTATCCTCGTTGGAGAACGGACGAACGTGACCGGTTCTCCAAAATTTCGAAAGTTAATCGAAGAGAACAACTTCGAAGCGGCCCTCACCGTAGCGCGACAGCAGGTAGAGAATGGCGCGAACATTATCGACGTGAACTTTGATGAGGGACTTCTCGATAGCGAGGGGTGCATGGTGAGGTTCCTTAACCTCATCGCGAGCGAGCCTGATATCGCCCGCGTTCCGATCATGATCGACAGCTCAAAGTGGTCGGTGCTTGAGGCGGGGCTTCAGTGTGTTCAAGGAAAAGCGATCGTGAACTCGATCAGCCTCAAGGAAGGCGAGGAGAAATTCAAGGAGCAAGCCCGCGTCGTCGATCAGTACGGAGCGGCCATGGTCGTCATGGCCTTCGACGAGAAGGGGCAAGCGGCGACCAGAGAGGATAAGGTTCGAATCTGTCAGCGAGCGTTCAAGATTCTGACGGAAGAGGTTGGTATCGCGCCACACGACATCATCTTTGATCCGAACGTTCTCACGGTAGCGACCGGCATTGAGGAGCATAACGCGTACGGTGTCGATTTCATCGAGGCCGTGCGGGAGATTAAGGCCACCTGCCCAGGGTGCCTGACGAGTGGTGGTATCAGCAATGTATCCTTCTCGTTCCGTGGGAACAATCACGTCAGAGAGGCGATGCACGCCGTGTTCCTCTACCACGCCATTCGAGCCGGTCTCGATATGGGGATCGTGAACGCGGGGATGCTTGAGGTCTACGAGGAGATCGAGCCTGAACTTCTTAAGCGTGTTGAGGATGTCGTGCTCAACCGTCACCCGGAGGCTACCGAGGAGCTGATAACCTTCGCTGAGCAGTTCAAGGGAAAGACGAGCGAGAAAGATTCAAGCGCGCTCCTAGAGTGGCGAAACCTCCCCTTAGGAGAACGGATCTCCCACAGCCTGGTGAAGGGTATCGTTGAATTCATTGAACAGGATGCCGAAGAGGCGCGTGTTGAGTTGGGTCGCCCCCTAGATGTGATCGAGGGGCCTCTGATGGACGGTATGAAGCACGTGGGGGATCTCTTCGGGGCCGGGAAGATGTTCCTCCCACAGGTAGTAAAGAGCGCCCGCGTCATGAAGAAGGCCGTCGCCTACCTTGAGCCCTTCATGGAGGCTGAGAAGGCCGCAAAGGGCTCTACCGAAGCGCAGAAGACCTTCCTGATCGCGACCGTGAAGGGCGATGTGCACGATATCGGAAAGAATATCGTTGGTGTCGTACTCGCGTGCAACGGATACAAAGTCATCGATCTCGGTGTGATGATTCCTTTCCAGGATATCTTCAAGGCCGCTCGGGAGCACAAAGCTGACCTTATCGGCATGAGCGGGCTGATAACGCCATCCCTGGATGAGATGGCGCACAACATCAAAGAGTTCGAGCGAGAGGGAGTTTCCACCCCCATCTTGATCGGAGGCGCCACAACCTCGCGGGCTCATACCGCCATCAAGCTGGCTCCGCACTACACGGGGCCGGTTGTTCACGTCGCCGACGCGTCGCTCGCAGTTGAGGTGTGCACGCACCTCCTGAGCGAGGAGCGTAAAAAGCAGTACGTGAAAGACCTCAAAGAGAATCAGGCCGAGCAGCGGCGCGTGTTCGCGGCTGGGCGTGACGAGCTTAAGTTCATCTCTATCGATGACGCGCGGAAGCGAAAGCAACCGTTCGCGCCTTACGAGATCGAGACACCTTCAGTACTTGGGAACCTCGTAGTGAGAGACCTCCCACTCGCTGAGGTAGCCTCGTACATCGACTGGTCCCCCTTCTTCTGGACGTGGGAGCTCAAAGGATCCTATCCGACGATCTTCGAGAACGGCACCTATGGCGCGCAAGCAAAGGAGCTCTTCTCTGAGGGACAGAAGCTTCTCTCCCGAATTATCGAGGAGAAGCGTTTCTGGCTTGAAGGGGTGATCGGTATCTATCCCGCCCATGCCGAGGGGGATGATGTCGTTGTTCGCAATTCCGAAATTGGCCATGCGGAGGAAGGAAGATTCTGCTTCTTACGGCAACAGCGAGATCGGCAGGGGCTGCCAAACCTGTGCCTAGCGGATTTCATCGCCCCGAAAGAGCTGGGTATAACCGACTACATGGGTGGGTTCGCGGTCGTGTGCCACGGCGTTGAGGCATTCGCCAAAGAGTTTGAGATCGCTGGCGATGACTATTCATCTATCATGGTCAAGGCGCTCGGCGATCGGTTCGCGGAGGCGTTAGCTGAGTACCTTCATAGACGGGCTCGAGAGTTCTTTGGGTACGGCAAGGGTGAGAATCTCTCGTCAGAGGCGCTTATCCGAGAGGAGTATCGCGGTATTCGCCCAGCTCCCGGGTATCCAGCATGCCCTGACCACACGGAGAAAGGAAAGTTGTGGAGGCTACTCGATGTTGAGGAGTCCATAGGTCTTTCCTTAACGGAGAGCTTCGCCATGACCCCAGCAAGTAGCGTCTCGGGGTTCTACTTCGCTCATCCGGAGTCGAAGTATTTCAACGTAGGAAAGATCGATAAGGATCAGGTTATCGAATACGCGAAGCGTAAGGGTATGTCGATCGAGGAGGCGGAGCGCTGGCTCGCGCCAAACCTAGGATACTAGGAGCCGTTTTCATATGGCAAATCCCGCGTATGACCTCTCCCTCCTCGTTTCCCTCAATGCGTTGAGCGAACAGCATCGAGAGGCGGTATCAAAGCTCTCGCCCGAGCGCTCAGCGGCGATAGCGCGCGCCCTTTATAGGGAGTGGAAGAATAATCCGGCCGCCCCGGCACACCTTTCTCAGATTTGCGCGCGCGCTCTCGCAAGTGAATTCTCCCTTGAGGAGTGGCTTGAGCAGGTAACTCGCATGTACGATTGGTTACATGCACAGGGGTGCACGGCTGCCTTCTCCGATGTTCTGGAGTACGTCTCGTGCGCCTTTGAAGGGTCGGCCCTACAACCAGGTCACAACCTCGATTGGTATCTTACCAACTTCGGATTCGAGCGGTGTTCACCCCTCGCGGCTCGTTAAGATCCCCGCCTCTTGAAAGCTATAGAATCCCCGCCGCGCTATGATGATGTGGTCGAGTAGCTTGATGCCAAGCGTGGACGCGGCGAGCGCGAGATGTCGAGTAACCTTTTTATCCTCTTCGCTCGGTGTCGGATCGCCCGATGGGTGGTTGTGCGCGAGGATAACCGAGAACGCTCGGTCCATGATCGGTCCTACGAATACCTCGCGGGGATGAATTGGGCAGCTTGTGAGGAGCCCTATCGACACGGTGCGAATCTTAATCACCTCGTGAGCTCCGCTCAGCGAGATGCTAATGACGTGCTCCTGGGGCCGGTCGAGGAGGTGGTTGAGGAGGGGCACGACATCGCTCGCCTTTCGAATTCGAATCCCCTCCGGCTTAATGCGCCGCCTGGAGAACTCAAGCGCGGCCGCAAGGAGGTACGCTTTAGAAGGGCCGATTCCTGGTACCTCTTGAAGGCGAGTCAGGTTAGCGTCCTCGTCGGTATCCAAGACCGGAAGGACCTGAGAGGCCACTGTTCGCACATTGTACCCATGAGAACCGCTCCCAAGCATGACTGCGAGGAGCTCCTCATCTGAGAGCGCTCGAGGGCCGTTCAGGGCTAACTTCTCCCGGGGTTGAAGGGTTTGAATGGTGTCTGAAAATGTCATGTATGCGTATCGGTAAGCACCTGGAATAGTTGCGTCCCTCCGGAACGAAACGGACGTTTATCATTTGAAGGATTGAGGTGGGTAAGGTATTCTTCGTCCCCTCGTATGAGCCTAAGCCCTGAAGAACAAGAGAGTGTGAGCGCTGAACAGGCGGTGTTTTCGACCGTAAAAGATCGCGTTACGGCGCAGATCGCGAAGGCCGAACAACGCCTCTACGCCGAAAATCAGCGAGCTCGCGCAATCACCTCCGAGATTCATGAGACACGACGGGTTGAGGATAAGGCCCTGCTCGCCTCAGATGAGGGGGTCTCCCACGCCCTCAAGGACTCCAAGCGTGAGGAGCTTGAGACCCTCAAAAAGCAACGTGAGAACCCCTATTTCGCCCGCATCTCCCTCGAAGAGGATGAGGCTAACGGCTCCACGAAGATTATTGAGTACAAACTCGGCTTTGCGGCCAATCCCGACCTGCGGATTATCGACTGGCGTAAGGCTCCTATTTCGAAGCTGTACTATGAATACAAAGAGGGGGACGACTACCTCGAAGAGATCCTCGGAAGGGAACGATCTGGGAAGGTTCTGCTTCGAAACCGGGTCGAGGTCGAGCGTGGAGATCTGAAGACGATTCAAAATAGGTTCGGCACCTTTCATTGGAACGCGAAGACGGCGACGTGGGAGTCGGGCGCTGGAAGTATGCACCGGCGAAAGTCGACCGATAGCCATCTTCCCGAGATCCTATCCCTCATTACCGCCGAGCAATTCCGTTCCATCACCGTTGACGCCGATACCGCGATCCTGATTCAGGGCGTCGCGGGTTCCGGAAAGACCACGGTCGCCCTCCATCGCCTCGCGTGGCTCCTTCACCATGAGAATTCGCCCCTTAAGGCGAATGAGTGTGTGTTCCTGATGCTCAGCCCCGCGCTTCGGCGATACGTCGAGAACTCTCTCCCCTCCGCTGGTATCTCGGGGGTTGGAGTGCGCACCTACCATGAGTGGGCCGGTCGAACCCTTAAGAAGCTTCAATCGAGCGCCGATTTCGCGCTCGCCCGCCCCGCCTCCCCTTCCCCTGCTGGCGTGCAGCGGGTGAAGCGATCTCTGGCGCTGTTAAAGGCGCTTGAGGCGAAGCTGAAGGGAGTTCCTCGGGAGACAGGCCTTACCATCGAGCGCCTCCAACGCGATATCCTCGATGTGCTTGCGAACCCATCCGCTATCGTCGCGCACGATGAGACGAGGTTGATCTCTGAGGCGCTGGTCCGGGAGACGCACGACTGGTCGCGAAGAAACTTCGACGAAGGTGTATTCGACTGGACCGATGACGGGCTCCTCCTTAGGGCGTGCCAGCTCCGCACAGGTGGGTTGATAAACGAAAAGGGTGAATTCGGAACGTACGGACATGTGATCGTTGACGAGGTGCAGGACCTCTCACCGATAGAGCTCTCAACTATTATCGGCGCGGTAAAGAACCACAAAGATCTTACCCTTGTCGGCGATACCTCCCAAAATATCGACGAGCACGGTTCGTTCCCCGGATGGGACAAGCTTCGCAAGCATTGGAACTTTAGTGGCGATATGTCGAAGTATGTCTCGCTTGAGGTGAGTCATCGATCGACACTCCCTATCATGAAGCTCGCTGACCATATCCAGCAGCGCTCGCTCGTGAAGACCGGCAGAAACGGGCGTGTTCCGATCTGGTTCAAGACCCGAAATGAATCTCACGGCATCGAGCACATGCTTAAGTGGCTCAACAAGGCGGTGGAACTCTACCCGTCAATGGTAACAGCGGTTATCTGCGCGACCCCTGAGGAGGCGAAGTTCGCGTACAAGATGCTTCAGCCAACCTTTGGGCAACTTGTAAGGCTCGGTGACGCGTACTCATTCTCATTTGAGGAAGGGATCCTCGTAACCGATGTGCATCAGGTAAAGGGGTTGGAGTTCTTCTCGGTGCTTCTCTGGAATCCAACCAATCAAAGTTACGGCTCCCACGAGTATGGACGTAACCTTCTCTACGTCGCGACGACCCGCGCGGAGGAGAATCTCTGCATCGTCACCTGGGGGCGACCGGCGGCGGCACTTCCCCCGTTCGGGGTTTCCAAACTCGTCCGGTCGATGGATATGACGATCGTCGACGAGGAAGGTGAGCCAGAATAGCCGCTGTCGCTATCTGTAGCTTTCTGTTCGGTCCACACTTCGTATCAGCATAGGTATAACCGATTGCGGTGTTTGATTTGATGACCACCGTGGGCCGTGAGACTCTCGGCCGTCCCCTGCCTCAAGCTAGTTGCAGGGTCGATACGAAAGCAAGGAGCAGTTGTGGAATTCGGCGCCATCCCCCCGCACGATTCAGACCCATCTAACAAAAAGGTACCGCAGGGCACGAACAAGATCGATAAGGACCTTCACGACCTGGACGGTCTTGTCCCGCCCCATGGCTCACGCGACGCTCGAAAGATCGTTCACCTTCTTGAGCACCCAACGGACGTCCATCTCGGAGAGGCTCGAGCAATTCTCTACGACACCGAATCTCGTCGGGTCCTGACCTTTATAGGTGATCGCCTCGCGAAGGTCCTCAGCCCACCCCATATTGGCTTCGCCGTCGACCTCATCAATCGCAAGTCCCTGCTCAGTACGGACGCGTTCCTGCGAGGACTTGTCTCGAGAGAGCTGAAAGCCGTTCGCCACGGCCTCTCCTCGCCACTCGCCGGGCCTGATATGGCACCCCTGCGGGTCGCGATAGCTAAGTTGTGCGTTGATCCCGATCTCTTCTTCAGCGAGAAGACCCGAGAACGTCACCAGGGTGAGATAGATAAGCTCCTCTTTTTTCCGATTGTGCTTCTTCGACGAGCAGCCTCGAACGAGGTGACCTCGGTTCTCGTGAAGGCAGCAACGATAGGAGGAATCGAACCCGAGAGAAATCGCCGGGCCCTTGAGGCACTGACGCATCTTGAGGAGTCACACCCCCATCACCGGATGGTGTCGCAAGAGGGTGTGGCGGCTCTTGTTGACACTATGGGAAGCTTTCTCCGTGACCCGTTTAATCGACTGGACGCGTACGCCTTCGTCGAGAGGTGGTTGCGCAAGGAGCCTTCGCGGCCACCGGAGGCGACACGCCTGGTTCGTGACGCACTTCATCGTTTGTGGCGGGAGTATCGAGAAGGGGGGATTGGAGGTGTTGAGAGCTGCGCCGCTAACATCATGGACGTAGTCGCCCTCTCGCGCCACTTCGACGATCCTTTGTCTCGCGAGGTTCGTCTTCAAGCCTGCGATGATCCCCACACGGGCGTAGCTTCACTGGCGAGACTTGTTGTATTTGGGCCGACGGAGCCTCTTCTCGATAACCTCCGCGACGCTACGGGCGACGACGCTCCGCTAGAGGAGCGCCTTCGCGCGATCCGAGTATTGGGATACTCCGTTTCCCCCCAGCACGACAAGCAACTTCACTCCATCTACTCTGATGTGATCGCTCGGGGGTTTCGAGGGGACGAGGATGACCCGGAGGTTGTCGGTCCGATACGAACAGCGCTCCTCTCCGTGATGGCCCGAAGGCTCTTTACGCTCCCATTGAGCGACCCGTTCTCGCAGGCGGTTCTCTCGGACGCGATGAGTCAAAAGGTCGGGGAGGCAAGCCTCCTCGCGTCAACGTTACTGGCGATCACTCGCCAGGGACGGGTCATGCCCTTGAGCTTCTATGATGAACCTACACTTCTTAGACCGATTGGGCTCTGCATAGAGCTCTTGCGGCATCAGGCTAAGATCGATGACCCCTCGATAACGCCGATCGCGGACGCAATCGAGGGACACTTCATCCTCGATGGACCGGCGCGGTTTGGATTTCAGCTTACTCGCACTCGGGATTAGTATCCTGGTAGAAAAGAGTGCTTGCTGCTACGGAGGCGCTTGGTGGTCTTTCGGTCATCCGACGAAGTTCATCCGGGCTCTTATCCACAACCCTAATTTCGGTGGTGACCTCATCAGGGGCTTGGATCGCGGTGTTTTCGCCGGTGCCTAGCTCCGCGAATTTCTTGCGAGTCGCCGTAAGGGTGCGACCGGTGGCCGCGGTATCGTTATACGAGCGAACGACCGCGTCTATTCCTTTGCCGAGATCCGCGAACCGGTCGTAAAACCGATTCATGCGCTCAAAGAGCTCCCTGCCGAGTCGTTGGATCTCCTCGGCGTTCGATTGAACCTTTACGTTGGTCCATCCGCACGCTACGGCCCTCAGGAAGGCTATCAGGGAGAGCGGTGTCGTCAGAATAACCTTGTGCCCCTCAGCGAAACTGAGAAGTTCGGCGTCCTCCTCTACGGCGGCGACGAAAAGGCTCTCGGAGGGAAGAAACACGAGCGTATACTCAAGCGCTGGCGCGAAGTGGGCGGGATAGTTTCGTTTCGCCATCGTTCGGACGTGGCCGCGAAGGGACGTCGTCAGCTCGCGCATCTTTGCTCGCCGTTGCTGCGCGTCCCCTGCGTTAAGCGCCTCGATAAACGCCTTGGTAGGCGACTTCGCGTCGATAAGGACGTTAAGGTTATTTGGGAGACGAACCCGCATATCGGGCCGCACGCTCGAGGCCCCCTCGCCCGCCGCATGCTCCTGGGTGAAGAAGTCACAGTACGGCGTCATTCCGGCGGCCTCGACGACATTACGAAGCTGCAACTCCCCCCATACCCCCTGTACCCGAGAGTTGGTGAGGGCTTGCGAGAGCTTTGAGGTCTCCGCACCAACGAATTCGTTTAATCGAGAGAGATGATCAATCTGTTTTCGCAGCTCCGCATCGCCGGATATCCTGAGCTTCTCGATCTCCTTGACGCTCTTATCGACCTCTCCGAGCTTGTCCCAGATCGAGCGACCAATAGAGTCGAGGAGCTTATGGCCTGAGTCTACCTGCGCCTTCGCCTGTCCGTTGACCTGTTCAAGGAGGGCGCGAGCGGTGGCGTTAAAGTGGGCGGAGAACTGATCGGTGGTCGCTTTGAGCGACTCAGAGGAGAGCGCCTTAAAGGTTGTCGTGAGCTTTTCCTCAAGTGATGAGAAGTGCTGCATCTGCTCACGAATTCGAGCTTCATAGTGTGTGAGACGCTCTCGTTGTCGGCTCGTTTCCTCCCGTAAGGTAGCGGCGGTTTCGTGAGCTTCGGCGAGCTGGAGTGAGAGATCGCGGGAGGTCTCCTCGTGAAGGAAGGCTTGCGTCGTGAGGGCAGCAAGCTTTGCTCGCGCGATAGCCCACATCGTGACCGCGCCGACCAAAACACCCAACCCCCCGAAAAGAATCGATTCTTGTGCAATCATGGGTACCCTCTGAGATGCTGACGAGAGGGTATCGGTTCACCATTCCGAAAACATGAGTAGTTTTAAGTGGTTTGAAGTAGAACCTAAAGGGCGGGAGGGCGACCGTCCCCGGTCGCCGTGTTCGAATGACTACCGATGCTGGTCAGTGGTTTGCGATTTTTGGGCGACGGAAGGACGGTCGCCCTCGCAGGTGCGCGGCCCTACAACCACCCCTCCCGCCGATACCACCGCGCGGTGGACCGTAATCCCTCCTCGACACCGATGCGATTGGTGTACCCGAGCAGGCGCTCGAGTTTCGAGGTGTTGAAGGCGCGGTCCTTGGTGAAGAACGCGACCCGGCGTCGATAAATAGGGGGCTCGATGCCGAACGGTTTGCAGATCGCCTCACAAAGATCAGCCGCGACAAAGAGGGGCCAAGCCGGAAAGCGAACAAAGCGCATTTTTTTGTTTCCGATCTCGTCGGCGATCGTGCGCGCGATATCCTCTAAACGGCTCGGCGTCGCATTACCGGCGATAAACGCCTCTCCGGCTGCGGCGGGATGGAGTGCCGCCAGAATAAAGATATCGGTCAGGTCGTCGACATGGATTAGGTGATAGAGCCCCTGCCCCCGCCCGAAGAGTGGAAAGATAGGCTTCGAGGCCATCGCAAACACCTTGAGGAGTCGCTTATCTCCCGGGCCGTAGATCGCCGCGGGGCGCACTACCGCTATCGGGAAGTTCTTGCTCTTGGCGAACTCGCGTATCCACAGCTCCGCCTCAGCTTTGGTGCGTTGATAGATATCCCCCGGACTGAAGCGATAGGCCTCGTCGGCTGGAGGCTCGTCGATATGGCCGTGTACGCCGACCGTAGAGACGTGCACGAACCGTTTAAGGGTTGGACTGCCGAGTAGTCCCTGCGCGAGGAGCTTCGTACTCTCTATGTGAACCTTGTGGTAGGTCTCGTCAGTGATCTTCGCTTCGCGATACGCGGCGGCAACGTGAATAACGTACTCAACACCTTCGATAGCCTTAGCGACCGTAGCGGGATCAAAGACATCTCCACGGATCCACTCTATGGAAAGGCCCTCGAAGGGAGTTAGGTTCGAGCTTTTTCTCGCGATCGCTCGAACGGAGGCGCCTTGCTTCACGAGCTTCTGTACGAGCACCGTGCCGGTATAGCCGGACGCCCCGGTAACGAGAACGCGGGCGCCAGATGGAAATGTGAGGTAATCGGTGGTCATGGAGTTTATGTGGCGGTAGTCCTCTGAGGGGCTATCCAACCACAATCAGAGCGGTTTGGCACTCCCTCGTAACCCTAGTCGACTGAGTGCGCGGCAAGGAACATCGAGCGCTCAAGGGCTCGAAAAAAGCTCTGGTAGGGAGCTGGGGCCGTAACGGGTGTGGTGTTCATTTGCGCGTTTGCGCGTACGACCATCTTTCCCTCTCCCTTCGGACGAACGGAGACGGTCATCCGCATCGCGTAGCCATCAAGCTTAGTGGCGCTCACCGTCCCCAGGGTTAGGTCGGCCTTGTCGAGAACGAACCCCAGATCTTGGAGTGTCGCGATAACCGCTCGCATCGTGCGCTCTTTGTCGTTCGTTTCGAAGGTGCGCGACTGAACCTGCCGCATCTGAAGTTGAGTTTGGGTTTCACTCGTGTCGAGCACCTGTTCATGCACCGGGGCGCACCCGAGAAGAACCGACATGAGAGCCACGCTTGGTATCCAACGTTTCATCCTATCTCCACTAGATATCAAATGCGGTCAAAAATACTGATTTCGATAGTTTTGCGAAGAACTCTTGGTAGAGCTTGGGCTCTTCGAGGCTCTCGTTCGCCGAGATCTCGCCGAGATTGTTCCAGACTATCCGCTGGAAGGTAACTCGTACGCTCGTCCCAGCCTTTCCGAGCCCTTTCGTTACGACGGACGCTCTAATCCTCTGCTCGACGTTGTAGGTCACCTCGGAATCGCTCGCCGCGCCTATAAAGAATGCCCCAATCATCTCCCCGGTCGACGATGCGTCTCGATTCTTCGACGCCACGATGAGACCGAGTTCTGGCTCCGTCTCGTCCACGGCGAAGCCGAGATCCTGCAGCACCTCAAGGGAAGCGGTTAGAAGCTCGTGCTCGTTCGTAGTTTCGAAGCGTCGAGTTTGAATTCGTCGCTGCTCGAGCGCCTCCGGCTGTAGCGTGAGCGCCTCGCGCGCCATCTCATTGATACAACCGCTCAACGGGGCGCAAAGCGCCACCGACGAACACACTAGACCGAGTATTCGCCTCATCGGGGACCGTTAGAACGTGGATGAATGATAGGCAAAATCACGAACCCGCTTGTTGTGATCGAACTTGATGATGACCGTCAACGTCTTTTGGGTGGATGACGCTGCTCCGCTGCCACCTTGGTACGATGGGAAGAGGCCTCCCCCACCACCGTTATCGTTAATGCTCCCACTCCCAAATATGAGGGTAAGGATTCCGCCAGAGTCGCTTGAATAGGCCTTCTCGGTTGAGATCTTGTCGTATACCCACTGCTCACGGCGCTCGTCGTCGGTAGTGACGATGTTCGGCGAGCCTAAGGTCGCGGCTACATCGGCGCTCGACATGCCCACCCGGATCTCCCGTTGTACCTGCCCAACGGTCATCGCGCTCTCTCGGTCACCGGATACCTGATCGCGGTGGTATTTCGCCCCCGCGCATCCTATCGAAGCGATCAGGGTGGTAAAGAGGATAAGGCGAGCGAACATACGAACTCCTGTCGTAAAAATGTGACAAGGCCTAGGGTAACCTGGGATGAGATTGGACCGAAAGGGATATTTGGTGCGGGCTCGAACACGGCGGTCGGGAATGACCGCCCTCCCGAGGTGCCGGGGATTAAGGCAAGCCTCTAGGCCTTCACCACCCCAACCTCCCCCCGCCGAACCTTAGCGATCAGAATCCCGGCTACAAGAACTACTCCCGACAGAAGATACGCCAAAGGCCTAGCCCATAGCTCTGAGAGCAACGGCAGCCGCACATCCTGAGGATCGTTAGGGTCGACTAAGACGTAGATCTGATCCCCTTCCTTAACCTTCTGGAGAAGTGGAAGGCGGGTTATCGCAGTGCGCGTTTCCCCGGAGGGCAGAGTAAACCGAACGTGAATAGGGGTGTTTTGAGTCGGCTTGGGTGGACCGGTTCTCGTCTCGATCGCCACAACACTCCCTTGCACGGTCAGAGCAGTTGAGAGAAAGCCGGAAACCTCACGGGACTCAAAGAGCCCCATTCCGAGCAAGACGACCGCAACCAGGGAGAGTATCATTCTCATCGTTTATTCCTTATTTGCGATTGAGTCCCTGAGAGAGAACACGCTTTATCAACTCCTCGTACGACCAACCGAATTCCTGTGCGGCGTCGGCGAAATCCTCGCCCTTGGCGATTTCCGGGTTTGGATTCGCCTCGATCACGTACACCTCGCCGCTAGGCTTGAGGCGAAGGTCCATGCGGGCATAGCCCGAGATTCCAAGGGCTCGATAGGCCCGCTTACAGATGGACTCTATCTTGGCGCGAAGATCTGGAGGGATATCCTTAGCAGGGCCCGACGAGATTCCGTGCTTTTCCTGATATTTCGCGTCCCACTTGACCCGGCGGGTCGCGATGCGGGGCTTATCTTCGGGCATATTCGCGAAGAGAAGCTCCCAGATAGGCAGGACGGTCAAGCGATCGTCCCCGAAGATTCCAACGTACATCTCTCGCCCCTCGATATACTCCTCGGCGATTACATCGGTGTAAAACTTTTCGTGCATGAAGCGAACGCGGTCGACCAGCTCCTCGTCGGTATAGACGATCGAAGCTTGCGAGATCCCGAGCGAAGCCTCCTCGACCTGCGACTTGACGAAGAGCGGGAGGTTGAGCTTCGCCGGGCGCTTCACCTTCCGGCCCTTCCTAAAGATCGTGAAGTCCGGTCCAGGAATGCGGTGGTAGCTCAAGATCTTTCTCGTAAGCGCTTTGTCGCGAGAGAGTACCATTCCGCGTGGGTTGCACCCGGTGTAGGGAACCGGGATCAGCTCCAGAAAGCTCACGACGTTCTGATCGTAGAGGGGGCGATCGTGAAATTCTTCAAGAAGGTTGAAGATGATGTCGGGTTTGAATTCAGCGACCGTATTTCGAATGAGCTCGAGGTCGGAGCGTACGCCGAGTACGATCGCCTCGTGTCCAAGTTTTTTGAGGGTAGAGAGGACGTAGTACTCAGTGCGCCACGGTTCGTGGTGAAAGTTTTGACTCGCGGGTACGTGATCTGGTGGCACGAGGGTTTCGTGAGCCAGGCAAAGTACTCGGAGTTTCTTCATAGTGCTATTCTGTGGCGCCCGCTGTGGAGGTAGTTCATCGTTTGCACGGTTAGAAGAACGGTAAATTCCTTAACCGCAATCTCCTCCGGTGAGGTGAGTCGAAGGTTTAACTCGACACACCTCTGAACGATCGCATCTAACACCTGATCAGTAGTATACTGGTAAGCTCCCGTCCAGCGGGAAACTGTGGCCCGAATTATCCGCCGACGGCGTTTAATGAGTGACGCGGCCGTTGGATTCTTCGCGAATTCCGGCTCAGACGAGAATAAGATTCGCAAGTCTTTGTCGTAGAAGGATGGATGCTCCTTGCCGTACTTCCCTTTTCGCTTCTGGTAGTGTTCGCGGAGGGTCTTCGTGTATCTGGTGTAGGGATCCAGAATCTTTTTGTTGCGCACCGGCGGTCGTTTTCCGCGCAGGTCGCTCATGAGGGTGTCCATATACTCAAGCTTTTTGAGGGCGGGCCATTCAGCGTACCGCTCTCTCCATTGCGAGTTTGGGGTCAACCACACCGCGAACGTTTCCGCGAAGTCCTCATCGGGATGACTCTGCGCGTACCACGGGTCGAGATGCAGTACGAAACTCTTACTGTACGGTCGGGGCGAATAGTACTCCGGATACGGCTCCGTTGATTTCCCGAAGAGCGTTCGCCGCGCCTTGAGTCGACGGGTTCGATACGCGTTCTCGATAGCGTGACCGAGTTCGTGCCGAAGGATCTTGAGACACCACTTCTCATCCCCTCCCTCAACTTCGAGGAGTTGGGAGCGCTCTAACCTCTCAAGCCGAGGGTGCGCGAGGTAGAACGGAATCGCTATGCCAGGAATTCCATCGGCGCAGAACCACTCATCAGAGAGCCAGAAGTGTGGATTGAAGTCGAGATCGTTCTCCCGCAGCTCGTGAACCGCTTTCTCAATCCGTGACTCAAGCTCGCTTCCCTTTATCGCGATGTCGAGGTCGCACATGCGGAGATCGAGGAGCTCCTCATCGGTCATGTTCGCGAGCGTGTCTCCACCGATCGCCGTGGAGCGGCGTGGTCGCGAAGCGATCACGTTTTTCTTCCTCGATGGTGTGGTCACAGCTATTAGAACGTAACGAGAGCAGATGAATTCTGGCGGTCTCGTCGGGTCATTCTCTCACAGGTAAGGGGCGCTACTATAGCCTCATCCTGCCCTATGTACAGGGCCGACGCCCCCCGTTTCACAACGGACGCCGCCACCTTTCCGTGGCGTGAATCCAAGAGGATCCGATACCGCTCGTTGGGTTCAGCGGTGAACTGCCCCGAACACCGTCCACCAAGGGAGGTGGCCCCGCACAGATTCTCCTCCGGGTCGCACCGGTCGGAGATCGTAACGTCCCAGACTATCGAGAGGGTGTGAGGGCCGGCAGGAATCTGAAATGAGAGAGTTGGAGCGGAATAGCTCTTCCCGTCCAGGGTAAACCGTTGAATCGAGCTTTCGGGAGAGGTGTGGGAGAGGACGAGGTCGCTAACCGGGGTGCCTGGAGGAATCGGTATGAGCGGTCCACACCCTACCAGCGGGAGAAACAAGAGTGCGAGGGTGGTGGTACCCTTCAGGCTCATTCCCCCTGCCCCGCCGACTGCGCCAGGAGGGTCTTGTACCGTTGAGACCCCTTCGAAACGAGGTCGACGCTCTCGGTACCTTCGTCAAAGACGATAACAACATCCCCCCGTTCGATCTGTCGCTGAACCTGTTTAATTTTGGTTTCTAGGGAGATATCAACGGCGCCGTATTCGGTGCCCTCACGGGTCACGAACTCCTTGATAATCCCAAGGAGTGCTTCGGCGCTAAGTGCTGACTGAGGGATGATCATTCGGGAAATGGTAGCGGCGTTGGTCGTGTGACGCAACGCCGCGTTAGTAAGAGTCCGAGCCCCTCTTAGTGGTGGTGCCCGCCTGGTCCGTGAACATGACCGTGCTCAATCTCCTCCGTCGTTGCCGCGCGCACATTTGTGAGCTCGATATCGAAGTAAAGGGTCTCGCCAGCGAGTGGGTGATTTGCGTCGAGGGTGATATCACTCTCGGTGAGCTTCACCACGCGAGCCGGGATCTCGTCTCCTTCTGGAGACACGAGCTCAACCACAAATCCAACCGCGATGTCCTCTGGCAGGTTGCCCTGGGTGCGAGGCAGCGTGATGACCATCTGCTCGTTTCGCTCGCCGTATCCCTCAGCTGGGGTTACCTCAACCTTGAACGAGGCTCCTGTCGTCTTTCCAACAAGCGCGTTCTCAAGACCTGGAACGATCTGCGAGTAGCCGTGAAGGTATACAAGGGGCTGGCTTCCCTGAGAGGAATCAAGAACCTGTCCCCCTTTATCGGTTAAGGTGTAGTGAAAGCTAACAACGGTATCTTTAGCAACGAGGGTAAGGTTATCCATACTAGGCGACTCCTTCATGATATAGCGTCGCCCAGAAACTGTGTGTGCGAAGCCGGAATATCGAGCTTTCTAGCACACTAGATGGGCTTCGGATACGGGTTGGGTTTTGGCGTTTGGGGTACTCCTCGGGACCTCTGGGGCCGTACATTCAGCCCCTTACGCCCCGAAAAGCCCCTCTCCCCCTATCGTGCGTAACCCTATGAATTGTGGTACACAAAGGGGGCTTATTTTCGAAGTGCTACAATGTCCGACGCAGTTGCCCACAAAGAGATGTCGACCGAGACCGCAAAGCGGAGAACCTTTGCGATTATTAGTCACCCGGATGCCGGTAAAACGACCTTAACCGAGAAGCTCCTCCTCTATTCGGGGCAGATCGGGGTCGCTGGAATGGTGCGGGCGCGTAAAGGTGGCAAGGCGACGAGCTCCGACTGGATGGCCCTTGAGCGTGAGCGTGGGATCTCGGTCTCCGCGTCCGCGATGCAGTTTCCCTACAAAGAGGCGGTCATCAACGTTCTTGATACGCCAGGCCACCAAGACTTCAGTGAGGACACCTATCGCACACTCACCGCCGCTGATAGCGCTGTGATGGTGCTCGACGCCGGAAAGGGAGTTGAAACCCAGACTCGAAAGCTCTTCGCGGTGTGTCGTCTGCGCAAAACACCGGTGCTCACCTTTATCAACAAGATGGACCTTCCAAGTAAGGAGCCGTTAGACCTCCTTCAAGAGGTAGAGGATGTGCTCGGTATCTTGGCGTCCCCTATTAGTTGGCCCATCGGAAGCGGCGCATCGTTCAAAGGAATCGTCTATCCGAAGACCCGTCAGTGCATCCTCTTTACGAAATCAAAGGTTGGTGGAGCCGGCAAAGCTGAATTCCGAACGATGTCGCTCGATGAAGCGAAAGCGAGCGGAGAGCTCGATCCCGGACAAGCGGAACACCTAGAGGATGAGCTTGAGCTTCTGCAGGCCGCTGGAAATCCGTTCTCCTATGAGGATTTCCTTGCCGGAAAGATAACGCCGGTGTTTTTTGGGTCCGCGCTGACGAACTTTGGCGTCGAGCCCTTCTTCGACAACTTTACCGACATGGCACCACGGCCTCACTCCTACGAAGCGACAGATCTTAAGGGAGAGACCGTTGAAGTGGATCCGGTAGACGCGCCGTTTTCTGGATACGTCTTTAAGATCCAAGCGAACATGAACCCGAAGCACCGAGACAGCATGGCGTTCTTGCGCGTGTGCTCCGGGCGCTTCGAGCGTGACATGGTGGTGAAGCACCACCGCACCGGAAAGGAGGTTCGCCTCTCCCGTTCGTACAGCATGGTGGCCCAAGATCGGAATACGGTAGAGGTCGCCTATCCGGGTGATATTATCGGCGTGATCAATCCGGGGGTCTTCGCGATCGGTGATACGGTATCAATGCAGGGTGGTTTTAACTACAAGCCGATGCCACAGTTCCCGCCGGAGATCGTGGCGCAGATCCGCCCAACCGATGTGCTCAAACATAAGAACTTTGATAAGGGGATTTTGCAGCTCGCCTACGAGGGTGCGGTTCAAATCCTTCGATCACACCGAAATCCGAAGGACCCGCCATTGGTGGCCGCGGTCGGTAGACTTCAGTTTGAGGTGCTCCAATTCCGTTTGAAGGATGAGTACGGGGTCGATACCGCGGTCGATTTCCTTCCGTTCAGGTACAGCGTCTACGTTGAAGGTGATACGAAGACCCTCTCGTTGCCGATGGGCTCAATGCTCGCGCTCGACGCCCGGGATCGCACCGTTATCCTGCTCAAGGCTGAGTGGGAGAAGAAATACGTCCAGGAGAAGAATCCAGATCACGTCTTTAAGGACTTCGTCCAATAAGTCGGAGCTTTTGTATGAACGGGATTGATCGTTTCATCGCGCAGGCTGACCATCGCTCCCTCGTTGAGGAGTATCGGGATCTCGACAATAGCGAGGATAGGCTCTCGTGGCTCATGGAGCGCCCCTCAATTCAGCCTGAGCTTACGCCCGATCTCCTCACCCCAGATCGAAAGGTGCCGGGATGCCTCTCCGGTTTGTGGCTTCACGGCTCCGTTGTTGACGGGCGCTGCGTGTTCGGCGCGAAGAGCGAGTCCGATATGGTTCAGGGGATAGCTTCCTTTATCTGCGATCTCTACAGCGCTCGAACACCTGAAGAAGTCATTGAGATCGGCGACGCGCTCGTGAACATCCTCGCGCTTGAGCGACTTCTCTCGACAACGCGGAAACGCGCGGTGTCCAGCACCGTATCGTTCATCCTTCATGCCGCACGCGACGCGAGCGCTCACCAGATCGCCGTCTAGGTATGGTGTTCCTCGACGCTCACAATCACCTGCAGGACGAGAGGCTCTCTTCCTCGCTGGATGAAATCATCGCCGAGTGTGAGCGAATCGGCGTGCGGCGCGCGGTGGTGAATGGAACCCATCCCCGTGATTGGCCCCGGGTAGCCGCTCTTGCGGAACGATGCCAATGGGTACTCCCCTCCTTCGGCGTTCACCCGTGGTATGTCGACGATCTTCCGAATGAGTATCTTTCAACCCTCGCATCATATCTCGACCGTTTCCCGTCATGTGTTGGCGAGATCGGGATCGACCACTGGAAGGAAGGTATTGACCGGGAAAAACAGGAGGAGATCTTTCTCGCCCAACTTTCGATCGCCCGAGAGCGAAGCCTACCCGTTACCATTCACGGATTAAAAGCGTGGGGTCGATTGCTAGAGCTGTTACGATCGCACGGCGCTCCCACGAGGGGATTTCTATTACACTCCTATTCGGGTCCTCGTGACATGGTAGGGGCGTTTACCGAGCTGGGCGCCTACTTTTCGGTAGCTCCGGCCTTCTTCGCCCCGCAACGAGAAAAGAAGCTTGATGTGTTTCGACACGTGCCACTCGATCGTCTTCTTGCTGAGACCGATGCTCCTGACCAAGCTCCGTCGCCGGAGACAGACCTCTATCGGACTGGAACGGATCAGAGTCTCGGTTATAATCATCCAGGCAATATCCAGCTGGTGTATGCCGGTATCGCGCAGGTCCTAGGGACCTCGCAAGACGAGGTCGCCGAGCGTATGAAGGAAAATCTTACGCGATTGTTTGGTGCGAACCACTATGAATCAGATGTGTAACGAGTCCGATACGAGCGTATGTCGATGCGGCCGGAGCGTTACCGACCCAGCAACCTTAGCTGTGGCGCGGTATCACGGGTTCGGTTGGCTCTTATTCGTAATTGGAGTCACACCAACACCAACTCAGATTGATTTCGTGTGTCCGGTCTGTCGGCACCTCTTTGAGAGTTCGAACGCCGCGGATGTGTGCCTTCGCTACAAGTTTCGCTCAAGTTGACCTGGCCGAAAGGCATGTAACGAACCTGTTTTCGTTCGCTGAGAAGGGCGTTTGAGGTTATGCGATTTCAGGCTCGGCCAATCTCGCCCGTCGATTCTCGACCCATCGGTATGGATGAAGCGGCGTTTCGCGGGAGAGAAGTTCGATCGCCTCCGCTGCGGCGATAAACCCTATTGTGCCGGTCATAAACACAGCGCTTCCGAGCCCCGCGTTGCAACTTTTTGCCCGCGCTCTTGGTTGGGATTGATCCGCAGCGCACTGCGCATCTTCGGTATCACGAGGGCCTCGCTGAAGTGGCGCGTACACGCATGGAATATCGAACCGAGTTCTCTCGCTCCGTGGAAAGTCATGCTCCTGTCGAAGCTTTTTTCGAACGATCTGCAGTAGCGGATCGTGAATAGTTTTCGAGAGATCCTCAACCCGCGCGCTTGTTGGAGAGGTTCTATTGCCCGCTGAGCCAACGGTGATAGCGGGAATGCCACGGCGGGCGCACTCAGCAAGAAGCGTGATCTTATGGTCGGCGGTATCGATAGTGTCGAGCACCAGCGAATACCCAACTCCGAGGATCTCCTCGGCGGTTTTTTCAGAGAAAAACTTCTTCATCACCCGAACGGAACAGTCGGGATTGATCTCCCGGACCCGATTCCCGAGCACCTCAGCCTTTGAGGTGCCAACGGTAGAGGTAAGCGCATGCAACTGTCGGTTCACGTTAGTGACACACACCTCATCGAGATCCACCAGGGTGAGCGCACCCACACCACACCGAGCGAGCGCCTCGACCGTCCACGAACCGACCCCTCCGAGTCCCACGACGCACACCGAGGCACGAGAGATCCTCTCGTAGGCTTCGGGGCCGACAAGTTGGGTAAATCCCATGAAACGGTCGTTGTTTGAGGTGAACTCCATGCGCGAGATGCTACCATGAGTCGTGGTACTTTTCACGCTACCCGAGGTCGGTTCGCGGACCTACAGACCATGACGGGTACCAGTGTTAAGAAATCGTTTCTCTTTAGTTGGTTGCGATCCTCGGGAGGGACTTGGTATTCCTGAATAGAGGCTCAGACGTCCTCCTACCGACCGTGCTCAAGTATGACAAAACTTCCCGACGCTGATGTGATCGTTATAGGGGCTGGGCTCACCGGACTGCGAGCCGCGCATCGGCTCGCGGAGGCCGGTCTCTCCGTATTGGTCTTTGAACGGGCCGACCATATCGGGGGGCGCATGGCCACCCACGAAGCCGCTGGGTACAAGATCGATCACGGCTTCCAGGTACTCCTGACCGCCTATCCTGAGGTGCGCGCCATTGAGGGCTCGAATCAGCTTGGGTGTCGAAGCTTTTCCTCGGGTGCTCGCGTTCGACGCAATGGCGCCTTCGTAGACTTTATGGACCCCCTCCGCCATCCAGAGGAGATCTTCTCAGTGCTCCGCTCCTCATTGGGTTCGTTTTCGGATTTCTTTCGTCTCTTCCTGTTAACTCGAAGGGGAGGCTCCGCCTGCGCCTCAAGGGATCTCTCGACCGACCTCGGTCTCACCGCGACCGGATTCTCGAGGCGTTTTCAAGATGGATTCCTGAGGCCATTCCTTCGAGGGGTGCTTCTCGATCCCCTTCTGCGAGCTGATTTTGGTCTGGCGTGTTTCTACCTTCAGATGTTTGCTCGGGGCGAGGCCGCTCTCCCCGAGGCGGGAATTCAGGCGCTCCCGAACCTACTCGCCGATCAGATCGGTCGCTCGCACATTCGCCTCAACGCCACCGTAAACGCGATAACGCGGGACGAGGTTACCCTTGATAACGGCGACTCCTATCGAGCGCGCCAAGTTATTTGCGCCGTCGACACGATGTCAGCGACCCAGCTCGGCTCGCCCGAGCAAACGATGCACCACCTCGCGTCGTGCACCCTCTACTTCTCTGCGCCTAAGGCACCCTTTCACGAGCCCGTGATAGTGCTCAACGCAGACGGCGGTCCGATAGCCACCCTTGCGGTTCTCTCTAACGTGCAGCCTTCGTACGCGCCACCTGGGCGGGCGCTGATCGCGATTACCGCCATCGGAGACGCGGCTTCACTCTCTGAGGCAAGCCAGAAGGAGTCGCTCGTCGCCCAAGCAGCTACGTGGTACGGAGCCGAAGTTCAGGATTGGAATTACCTGATGAGAGTGGCTCTCCCAGCGTCTGTGGTGAGCAGGCCCCGGATGTCGGTCGGCTACTCCGAGGTTTCAGGGATACTCTACGCGGGGGATTACCTCACCTATCCTTCGCAGAACGGTGCCCTCTCCGCTGGGCGGAGCGTGGCGGACTTCGTCCTCGACCGTTTATCGTAGGCCTGAACTTCTAACTCTGCTGCCGCGCAAGCACTACGGCGGTGCGCGCTGGAATATAGATTGAGAGTTCGGGCGATGCGCCGGTCGTCACATAGTCAAGCGAGGTGTCAATCCTGTCGAACCCGCCAAATTGCGGTGCGTCCGTTGAGAGAACTATCTTATAGGCTCCGGAGCGGCACGAAATCCTTCGGCTATCGAACGAATGGGTCGGATTAAAGTTGAAGATAAAGAGGAGATCTGCGCGCTCAAAGGCGAGAACCTGGTCACCTACGTGCTCGTAGTGCTTATACGGCCACTCATGCTCAAGGACCTTGGCTTTGCCCGCGAGGTCAACCATCGCCTGGTCGAAGTCAGCGAGGTGTCTGTAGCGAAGCTCCGAGGAATCTCGCAAGCTCCACTGCCTTCGAGCATAGTGGTACGACCAATTGTTCCCCTCACGTGGAAAGTCGACCCATTCGGGATGCCCGAACTCGTTCCCCATAAAGGTTAGGTACCCGTTGCCTGCGGTGCCGAGGGTGATGAGACGAATCATCTTATGGAGCGCGATGGCTCGGTCGATCACAAGACTTTGATCGATTACCCGCATCTTCCAATACATCTCCTGGTCGGCGAGCCAAAAGATAAGGGTCTTGTCCCCAACAAGCGCCTGGTCGTGCGATTCCGCATATCCTACCGTGCGCTCATCAACTCGACGACTTGATATTTCGCGCCATATCTCGGCGACGTTCCACTGCTCGTCCGGAACGTGCTTGAGGAGCTTGATCCAGTAATCGGGCACGCCCATCGCGAGGCGGTAGTTAAACCCTACGCCGCCCTGCAAGCGGGGTGCCGCCAGACCGGGCATCCCACTTACCTCTTCGGCGATAGTAATCGCGTCGGGCCTCACCTCATGAATCACCTCGTTGGCGAGCGCCAGGTACGCCATCGCGTCTTCATCGACGTTGCCGCAGAAGTAGTGGTCGTAGGAGCCAACGCTCGAGCCTAATCCATGATCCCGATAGATCATGCTCGTGACGCCGTCAAAGCGGTAACCATCGAACTTAAAGGCGTCGAGCCAGTAGCGACAGTTTGAGAGAAGAAAGTGAAGGGTGTCACCCTTCGCGTAATCGAAGAGCCGTGTATTCCACGCCGGATGTTCCCCCCGTGCGCCTTCATGGAAGTACAGGGAGTATGACCCATCGAAGCGACTCAACCCCTCGAGCTCGTTCTTGACGGCGTGCGAGTGCACGAGGTCCATAATGACGGCGATGCCGAGGCCGTGCGCCGTGTCGATAAGCTCCTTGAGATCTTCCGGAGTGCCGAACCGCGATGATGGGGCGAAGAAATTTGAGACCTGGTAGCCGAACGATCCGTAGTACGGATGCTCCTGAACGGCCATCAACTGAATCGTGTTGTAGCCGCCACGGTGAATACGCGGCAGGACGTTCTCCGTGAATTCGCGGTAGGTCCCCACCCCTGCCCGCTCCTGGGCCATTCCAACGTGAGCCTCATAGATAATAGGAGCTCGTTGAGGTACGCGAAAATTGGGATGCTTCCACACGTACGGGGTTTGAGGCTCCCAGACCTGCGCGCTGAAGAGGTGCGTCTGAGGGTCCTGAATCACCCGGCGGGCGAATGATGGAAGTCGCTCGGCCGAGGTCTCCCGCCCATGCTCGTTCCAAAACATGACAAGCTTGTAGTGCTGTCCGTGCGTGAACGCAGCCTCAGGAAGTTTCAGCTCCCACGTTCCGTGGTCGCGCCGTTGAAGATCGTAGGTCCGGTCCAACTGCCAGTTGTTACAATCCCCGATAACGGAGATCCGAGTGGCGAAGGGTGCTCGCTCACGGAGAACCCATCCTTCAGTTGTTCGATGTAATCCGAAGTACTCATGTCCTGACGCGAATTCGGCGAGCGAGAACTTCCCCTGCGTTACCTGACGGCTGCGCTCGTAGGTCAACCAGTTGCGGTGGTTGATCGCTCCCTCGTAGGGAGCCAGCCATGGGTCGAGTTGTACGAGGGTTTGTGGTTCGCCGGTTAATGTCATAACTCCGACATGCTAGCCCAAAAACTCTCACTTGTAGAGCACCAGTTACGCCTGCACCTCCCCCTTTTCGGCAAAAGGTGTTATAGGTCTGGGATGTCATCAAGCTCTTCCGATCCCTCAATATGCCACGTCCTTGCCGTTGTTGACGGAAACACCGAGGAGGTCGTCGACGTACACCTCCTCGAACCGTTCGACCTTCATGCCTTCTGCCACCAGTTCGACGTGCCTGTTGAACATGACCCTCAGATGCTCGACCGATACGCCGTGGGCCCGGACGATGTGGCGTTCATCCACAAGGTCCTTGAGATCGAGATCCCGTTCGATTTCGGGACGCACGCGTATTTTATTGAGGCGGTGCGGAGGGAGGAGGCGTAGTCCGGGACGCCCGACCGTCCCCGGTCGCACCTCCCCCTATCCCTAATGCTCCCGGATCGACGTATCGACCGCGAACGCGACACGACACCGCAGGCGGTATCGAACGATCTGATCCTTGTCGATCAGCGCCTTCATCGACTCGACCTTCAGCTCACGGATATTCTTAACCGTCGAACTTGCCTCTTGGATACACTGCTGTGCCGCCGCTTCCCAACTGGTATTGGACTCCGCGGTCAGCTCAATCGTTTTGAATACCGTCTCCAGCGCCATAAAACGCTCCTCGCCCTGCTGTTGTTCAGCGCGCGCCCTCTCCTGTGCTCCCTTCATAGCTCCTCCGTATAGGTAAAAACCTACGAAGGCTAACTGGGAACTGACGTACTCACCATGATGAGCGCATCACCACTCGTGTGCTCGGGGTCATACCGCCTGATGTCAGCGCCATTGACAATGGTGGCAACAACGGCGGAACGAGCGGAGGGGCTGCCATGACAACGGTGGGGATAACACTTGAGCCCGACGAGGAGAAGATCGCGCAACTCCTGACCCGAGACGCATGGAGTTACTTTTCCTCCCCTACAGAGCTCCCTAACAGAGCTCCTGTTCGCTCCATTCCCGGTATGCCTCGGAATGGACACTTCTCGTTACCCAAGGACCCGCAGCTTCTTATCTATTATCTTACCTTTGCTGGCACCTATCTTGATGAGGTCCGATACATGGGGTGGACTCGGGCTCGATACCACGACGCCTGCGAGAGCTTCCTTGCTAAGATCGAACGGGCCACGGGGCTTCAACGAAGATCGTCAGCCCCACAGCCAGACATAAGAGCCGCATCGTAGAGGGGGTTACTCAGGAGCAACGGTCGCACGATATCTCTCAACCCACAAAGAGAGGTGTCGTTGCCGCCCTTCCGCTATAGTGATCTGCGCCTCAACGGCACTGGTTCCGGTGCCGCCTCGAGTAGTCCTTCTATTGACCACCGTCTCAAGGGTGATCGCCTCGTAAATATCCTGCTCGAAGAGGGGCGAGAACGATTTGTAGGTCTCAAGTGTGAGCGCGCCTAGGTCACAACGGTTGATTACGCAGTGCTTAACGAGCTTTCCGACCACTTCGTGAGCTTCTCGAAACGGAAGACCCTTCTTCGCGAGATAGTCAGCGGCGTCAGTGGCGTTTGTAAAACCACGCTCGGCGTGCGCTCGCATCGCTTCTTTATTTACCGTGAGGGTCTTCACCATGGCGGCGGCGATCTTGAGTGAGCCGTACACGGTTTCGGTCGCGTCGAAGACGCCCTCCTTATCCTCCTGCATATCCTTGTTGTAGGTCAGCGGAAGCCCCTTCATCACCGTATAGAGCGTCGTAAGGGCGCCGTAGACACGACCAGTCTTCCCTCGGATTAACTCGGCGAAGTCCGCGTTCTTCTTCTGCGGCATGATGCTGCTTCCCGTTGAGAGGGAGTCGTGAAGCTCAACGAAAGAGAACTCGCCGGTCGACCAGATGATAATCTCCTCGCACAGTCGCGAGAGATGCATCATGACCGTGGCACAGCAGTTGAGGTATTCCAGAGCGAAGTCCCGATCACTCACGGCGTCCATGCTGTTCTCGTACACACCATCGAACCGAAGGAGCGAGGCGACCCGCTCGCGATCTATTGGGAAGGTTGTTCCCGCCAGCGCCCCAGCTCCCAGGGGAAGGATGTTCACTCGCTTCCACAGATCGGTGAGACGCCCGCCATCACGATCGAGCATGGCGGCGTATGCCAGAAGGTGATGCGAGAAAAGAACCGGTTGGGCGCGTTGAAGATGGGTATACCCCGGAAGGATCGCGTCCATGTTCGCGCGGGCCTTCTCGATCAAGACCTGCTGTGCTTCGTCGATAGCGGATGCCAAAGAGACTATGTGCGCCCGGATGTAGAGGTGAAAGTCCGTCGCGACCTGGTCGTTTCGGCTTCGCGCGGTGTGGAGTTTCCCGGCCACCGGGCCGATCTCCTCAGTGAGGTAGCGCTCGATGTTCATGTGGATATCTTCATCAGAGAGCCGGAACTCAAGCTCTCCGCGCTCCCAACGCGCTCGGACCTTCTTGAGTCCCTCAACGAGCTGTTGGGACTCCTCGCTGGAAATAATACCGGTCTCACCCAACATAGTCGCATGGGCGATGCTTCCCTGAATGTCGTACGGAGCGAAGATCTGGTCGAACGAGATAGAGGCTCCAAACGCCTCGGCGAACGCGTCCGCGGAATCAGAGAAACGACCACCCCATAGCTTCTTCATATACATCTCCAGGAAATAACGAACTCAAGGTAGGGAAAAACTGGGCTCACTGCAAGGGATTTCAAGCCTTTCTTAGGATTCTCTCTGCGTTCTTCTACCTCCCACGTGAACGTGCTCGTAAACGTGAACGTAAACGTACCCGATTCGGAATGGTATGCATCACATCTGGTGAGTTAGCACTCCGACTACGTCAACGTTCACTCTCGGGTACGTTCACGTTTACGAACACGAGCACGTGTACGTCGAGAAGGTCTAGAGCACATCCCAGCGGTAGGAGCCCTGCTCAAGAACGCTATCAGCAAGCGCGCAGAGCTCTTTGTCAGTATTCTCAGAGAGCGCCTTAAGGTGACCGTTAACGCGCGTGGCTACGTGATGCGTGAAGACCTTGGCGATAGTGAGCTCGTCCTTGCACGCACCAACACCCTTCGCCTGGAGCAACGAGGTGACACGCGCGATCACACACATCGCGACGAAGATCTCCATCGCGGAATCTGAGAGCCGCTTCGTTACGAGCTGACTGCCGATGATATTCTTTCCGTACGTCCGCAACGTCGACTCGACGGCGCCCGCGAGTTTGCTGACGAGTCCTTCAAGAGCTTGCGACTGCTCAGCGAGGCTTGGGTGCGCGCGGGTAAGGGCCTGACGGCCTATCGGAGTATACTGGCTAATCTTCTTCGAGGCGTAGCCTGAGAGCACGCCGAACCCCTTAATCGGGTGATTGAAGATACCTGAGAGGCTTCGAGCGACATCCTTAAGCTCCTCACCGGCGTCTTTCATCCCGGAGAGCCCGATGAAGAGACGCAGGATCTCGTTTGTTCCCTCAAAGATGCGGTTAATGCGGCTATCTCGAACGACCCGCTCGTACGGATACTCCTTCATAAATCCGTTACCACCCGCAATCTGGAGCGCCTCATCGGCGACCGTCCACAACGCTTCCGAGACGAACACCTTGCTCATCGCCGCTTCGACGGAGAAATCCTCAACATCTGAGTCGATCAGGTGTCCAACGACACTTACAACGCTCTCTGACGCGAAGCAGAGCGCGGTCATCATCCCGAACTTCTCTTTAATAAGTTGAAACTCAGAGATACTCTTCCCGAACTGTTTTCGCTGCGTCGCTTGCGCTACCGCATGCTCGATCAACCGCTTCATGGCGCCGACGCATCCACCACCGAGACCGGTGCGACCATTGTTCAGCACCGCCATCGCGACCTTGAATCCTTTGCCTACCTCGCCTAACACACACTCGGATGGAATCGTGACGTTGTCGAAGCGAACGGTAGTCGTGCACGAAGCGCGGATCCCCATCTTGTCCTCTTTAGGACCGGACGAAACCCCCGCAAATGAGCGTTCAACGATGAACGCGGTAATCTTGCCATCGTCGGTGTCGGTCGCCGCGAAGACGGTGAAGAAATCGGCCGTGCCGCCGTTCGTTATCCAGATCTTTTCGCCGTTAAGGGTCCAGGTGCCGTCAGCGTTCTTGGTCGCGCGTGTCTTAATAGAGGCTGCGTCGGAACCGGAGCCCGATTCGGTAAGGCAGAACGCGGCGATCATCTCTCCGGTGGCGAGCTTAGGAAGGTACTTTGTTTTTTGATCGTTGGTCCCGAAGAGGAGGAGAGCCTTGAGACCGATAGAGCTGTGCGCCCCGATCGTGAGGGAGGTCGATGCGTCATAGCGACTTGTTTGTTGCAGAACCCGTGAGTAGCCCGAGTTAGATAATCCAAGACCCTCATACTCGTTTGGGATGATCAGCGAGAATAGCCCAAGCGCCTTAAGCTCCTCGACGTATTCGTTCGGCTGCACACCTTCTTCGTCGAACTGACGATACTCCTTCTCCTTTCCTCCCATGAAGCGATCGATGGACTCGATCACCATCTTCAAGGTCTCTTGTTCCTCCGGCTTTATCGTTGGGAAGGGAAAGAGCTGATGGTCTCGAATCTCTCCAAGAAAGAGACCCTTCGCTACGCTGCCATCATTTCGTGAGTCAGAACCTTGCGACATAGAACCTTATTCCCCTTGTAGTAAGAACGAACGAACTGCTTCAAAACACTCTCCCTTGTGCGCGGGCGCGCCGTGACCACCATCCGCCCACAGAACCTTTGCGTGGGGCCACCTCTCTCGAAGGAGGGTAATCTGGTTGCGAGGGACAAGGTGGTCTCCTCTTCCACCCACCACGAGTATTGACTCCTGGCTCGTGGCGGGGGAACGGCCTAAAGGATAATGGTCCGAGAAGAGATCGCGCAAGAACGACTTGGTCATCCCTTGTGGGATATCTTTGTCTGTTCGGTGTTTCAAGCGCACGAGCTCCCACGCCATATCCCCCATCGAGACGAGCGGAACCATAAATACCGCACGCGAAAGGTGGTCAAGCGAGCACCACAGGAGGCCAACATACGCGCCGAGGCTCATCCCCATACATGAGATCTGCGTATGACCGCGGGACTTGAGGAACCTCGCGAGGACGCGGAGATCATGGACCGCGTGCGCCATCGCGACGCAGGTGCGAATCGGGTCGGCGCTCGGGAAGAGCGGAGCTTCGCTGGATATCGAATCCGGCCGCCGTCGTCCGTGAAAGGGAAGCTCGACGAGCGCCACGTTACAACCGAGCGAGAAGAAGAGTCCGGGCATAAAGGCGAGCGAGTTTACCCGTTGATCGCCCATCGTCCACCCGTGAATAGCGACGATTGTTTTTCGATCAGGGCGGGGTTCGTCGTGCTCCCATAATCGAACGTACGATACCTGGTTCTGTACGAGCGCCGCGTATTCGGGGTCGTGCATCCACGAATCGCCCGGGAAGGTTGAGTGAAACTCTAAATCGTACACTCCCCCGACCGGAAATCCGTGAATAGGAACGACCGCTGGAGAGGTCTCCCGACCATCGTCCTGAAAGAGACGACTAAGCGACCCGTTCTGTCGCAACGAAAGAAGTTCCTCGTGTTGATGTTTAAGGGCAGCTACCTGAAGACCGGGAGCGAAGGCGTCGAGGGTTACCGACTCGAGACTCTTCGCGAGTCTCTGCACGAGACGGTCAAGTCCGCTCCCCCCAAGCATGGTGAGCCGCTCGACGTCGCTCAGTCGCGCGTCCGTTCGTCCATTAAGGATACAGAAGTCGGAAACCGACCTCTCGTTGTTTTGTGGATCCTTGCCCAAGCTCCCCTTCCCTCGTATCTCTTTTGATGTATCGGGATAACGTCCCGATTTTATAAGTTGAAAAGAGCGCTCTGGGCAGAGCAAAAGGGATTGAGCGGCACCTCATTCCAATAGGTTAGGTGATCCTGGTGAAGCTTCCCTACTTCCGGGCGGTCGTTGCTTCCTCTTTCAGGCGTTTATAGAGCGCCGCACGGGAGGTCTGGGGCCGACTTTCAACCGGCGCGTTTTCAGCTTTTCCTGACACCTCCGGAGAGGAGTCCTTCATCGCCGGCGCCTCGACCGTCATCGCGATCGGCTCGGCCATCTTGCTCCGCGCGGCCACCTGTTCAGCAAGTCGCGCCGCATCCATCTCTCCAAGCTTCAGGAGGAGCTTTCGGTACTCAACCTCGGAGATGCCAAGGGCGATGAGCGCCTTCAAGATCTTCTCGCGGCGCGCCTTGGTGGTGTGCTGATCCATGAGTTGTTGAAGAAGGAGGTTGCGCATGCGAGCATCGTCTCCCCTGCGAAGCTTTCGCCCGCTCTTTGATGGCGCGGCCACCGTGATGTCACTCTCCAGTGCTTCCAGGTCGTCGTTATGAACGGGCGAGGAGAGCTCTTCCTTTCCGTAAGCTGCCCATGGAGCCTCATGTACTGATGAAACGGTGCTGGCAGCCGGCGTTTCCACGGGTGTGAGACTCACGTGCGGCCGAGAGACGAACACCACCTTAGAGGTTTCCGCGCTCGGTGCGTGCGCAGAACTGCTCTCAGCCTCCACTACCAAACTATTCACAGCGTACGGAGCTCTCGGATTTTCCGTCTTCAAGTTTGGGATGTCGCGCATATCGTCCCGCGATTCGCCCACTACTTGGGGTTCAGCTAAGCCCTCGTTGTGTGCCGTCGGAGCGCTCTTCAATGTTGGACTAGTAGAGTCCTTCCCCTCCCGAGCGACCGTTGCCTCGAGTCTTTCCTCTCCCGACGCTCCCACTGTAGAACGGTCCCTCGTTAGAGCAACGTCACTCCGAGAAGGTTCTCTCTCCACCATTCGTGGCGCCCCTTCACCTGGTGCAAATCTTCGACCACCGCGCGGCTCACTATCCTTAAGGGCGACGGAGACCTCATGCTCGTCCTCCTTAATGGCCGCCTTTTGGTTCTTACGAGTTTCTACAGGAACGACCTCACGCTGGGCGATGGACTCGGTACGCGCCTCCTCATCTCGCTTCCCGACCTCGGCTTCTGCAGTCCGAGTCCGCAACGCCTCAATGACCTTCGCTCGCTGTTCAGCAAGGAGCAGATCGTGGTTTACCGCTACGTAGCTCGAGGTTGGTTGAGCGTGAAGCTTTACCTGAGGGTGTGGCAGGAGCCTAGCCTCCTGCACCTGATGCGGAGTAGCACGAGCGAGCGCCTCCTGCATCGTCGCGCCCTGCAACTCACTCCGTGGTGAAGCCACACCGAGCGAGGCGCGGTTGAGGTCTGCCACAACCACGCGAACATCATCGGCAGTGCCATCGAGACGCGGAGTACCTTGCTGGTCCCCTCGCACTATCGGATTACTGACGAGGACCGGACCCGGCATTCCTCCACCCCCTGAACCCGGCGAATTTCCGGGGTCTTTCGGCGGTGGTGGAGGTGGCGCCTGTGGTGGTGGTGGCTGCGGCGGCGGTGCCGCTGCGGCAAAACCGGTCGTTGGAGCGTTCAAAAAGGCCAAAAACGGATTGGTTCCTGTCAGAAGCTTATCCAGCGCGCTGCTCAGTTCTGGATACGGCGCCCATTGATTGAGAGCGTTTTGCAGCCCGCGGAGCCGCTCCTCGCCCTCAACGTTCGAAGCCGTTGGTTGAGACATGAACGAATTCAGGTCATCCACCGCTTTTTGAACCTCTGCGTTCGGTGACAACGCCAGCTTTGCCTCGATCTCTCGAAGAAGGGCGGGGTTAATCGCAAGGGTCAACTCAAGAGCTGGTGTAGGTACCTGAGCGGGTGCTGTGGGGCTCGACCCCTCTTTAGGTGGCTTGGTTACACCAAGGATATCGTCCACCACCACTTTGGGCTTCTTGTCTGGCGGCACAGCTTGAAGACTCTGCTCCGCAACTTTCTTTCGCCCCGCGCTATCGTCATCCACCTTCTTCTCCACCGCTGGTGGCGTTTTTGTTGGAGTTGAAGGCACAGACGTAGGCATGATGAAGGGAACGAACCTGCCAACATGTATCTGCGCCCAATTTGATCTTAGCAACGCGTCAGGCACTTTTTCCGAAAGTTGTTGGAAGTATTTTTCCCCAAGCTTTTGAATAACAATATGCTTACCAAAGGTTTCTTTGGCTTGTTCCTTCGAAACTCCAACAAGGAGGGATGAGTGAACGAGCTCCCCGCGATCTTTCGTAACCTCCTTGATCGAGTGCGGCTTAAGGATTGATACGTTTGGCTTGAACTCCCACACCCGCTTACTAAGCTTTAATCCCTGAGCAGCGGTATCCTTAACTGCACTACCGCCAGCTAGGGTAACTGTTGTCGTCTTCAGCGATGAAAGTGCCGCAAACGCGGTATCGATAGCTAACTCCAAGGCGAACGATTTAGCCAAGGACTTAATAGATTCCTTTCCTACAACACCTCGGTAGACCTTATCTCCCACGTTCCACGCTGTGGCGACCGCCAAACCAGCCGCCGGGCTAAAGAAGATACCAGCGGCGACGGTGGTCAACACCTTTGCGGTTCCCAAGCCAATGGTGGACCACTTGTCGAAACTCTGAATCGCCTCTGAGGTTGATTTCACAGATGCGATCCATTCAGCGTCCCTCTTGTCGTCCGTCACCTTGTACTGAATCTTTTGATCCCGCTGCGTGAGAAGCGTCGTCACGCTATCGGTAACCTCCGGTCGCAGCCCCTTATCAACTTGGGCTACCGCGTCCTTCGCCATCAAGGCAAAGGCATACCGAACCAGCTCTCGGCTCGTATCGATATCTCGAATGCCCGCCGACATCGGCCGAACGAGCGCATCTTGCTCAGTGATGCGCGCTTTTGAGAGCGCAATCACGTTATCGTACTTACCAGCGGACACCCACCGCCTATCCTGATCGGCCTGGGCCTCAGCAAGGTACCTGCGCTTCTCCAGAAGATTCTCGTTGGCGGCGTTGTAAATCGTTCGTCGTGGTTGATCGAACGCGTCCAAGGTCGTCATGCGCCGAACCGCCTCTGCTCGCAGAGTAAGCAGATCGGTCACGGTCTTATCGTTAAGAGACTGAGTCTCTCCAAGACGGCTCGCTATGATATTCTTGATGAGGTGCGCGTCGATCTCGCGAAAGTCCGTTCGTTGCGCGCGGACATACTGAACGATCTTGGACTCGCCACCCGCAACGAACGTTGGGGCGTGAGGCTGTTTCTCGATGAGAGCCTCGAGATTCCGGAGCATCTCGTGCTTCTGCTCCCTTGAGCCCTGGACATCAAGCCATGCCGCGAAGGCATTCGGGTCAGTGAGAGATTTAAGCATGGCCTGCTCGAGCGCTCGCTGTCGCTCGAGCGCGATATTGCTCATCAGTTGGGCGTACTGTTGCTCAGTAAGGAACGAATTGCTTGCCGCAAGATCCTTGGCAAGGGTTGGATGGTCCTTCTTGATCTGCTCAAGTTCCGCTGGTGACTTATCTTTAAGGAAGCTTGCCACCTCTTGGGGCTTTACATCACCGTTCTTCGCTTTGATGGCGAGGTCCGCAGCGTCGGCCTTCTTGGTATCACCGGACACCACCGCCTTATGATACTCCTGCGCGGCGGGAGTGAGCTTCATGGCGGAGACCTGATCTTTTACTTTGTCGTAGTGGCCACTGGCTCGAAGATTCGAGAGGGTCTCAAGTTGGCGCTTTTCGTTCTGTTCTCGCTCGGCTATGGCGAGGGTTCGTTTATCGGCTTCTCGCAGGGACTCTTGACCACCTTTTACGAGAAACGAGATCCGCTCCTGCTCTTCGACACCCGGTCGCGCAAGAGGCTCAAGATCCCTCCGGAGGTCCCCTGTAAGGGCACGCCTCTCAAGGAGCGTTGAGGCCTGCTTTGACTCTCGACCATAGAGCGCTCTGAGGTGGAGCGCTTCTTCCTCAGTCAAGTTCGCTTGACGAATCCTATTGAACGCGGCATCGGTCTTTGGCGTGGTCGAGCGAAGGAGCTCGGCGGTGCCCTTGGCAAGTGCGGCGATGTCCGGTCTTCCCGGCACGTAGCGCGTAAGTTCGTCCTGGAAGATCTCCTCCTGAACAGCCTGAAGTCGATCTCGAATACCGGCCCGCGCGACGTAGCTCGCGTCAAGTTGCGCGACGGTTTTCGTTATCGTGCCACTCATACGGGCTTCTATCGCGCGCATCTTGTCGGAGATCTCTCCAACGAGCGCGACATCGCCCTGCCCCATGGCTACCTTCACCGCTTCCCGCAGGCTCGAGTATTGATATGCGTACCCTTGCGCTGTTTGACGGACCTCGTCGACCTTCACGGCCGGACGTTGCGCATCAGCACCGAGCGCTCGCGAGAGCGCCGCAACTCGAGCGCCGCGGTCGCCCGGAACCGGTTCGGTGTAGAACCGTTGAAGATCCTGGGAGGTCGCGGCGCGAGACCCCGCGAGACGTAGAAGCAGATCCTTGCGTGAACCGTCCGCTGGAAGGTTCGCGATCAGAGCCTGGCCCAGCGAGCGTTGGGTTGTCGCTTCAAAGAACCTTAAGAAGTCGCGATGCTCTTCGTCTGTGAGGGCTCCAAGGAGGCGTTCAATTCGCGAAAGTCTCGCATGCTCACGCGCTTCTATTGATGATGTGAAGAGATCCTTCGGGTCTCGATTGAGGATCTCCCCAACGATACTAGATACGACGCTCGAATTTCCCCGCGCTACGGCGTCGGTTTCCTTCGCCACCAAGATGTCGAATCGCAGGGCGTTTGTAGGGTCGAGGCGGGCCTTGATAGACTGAAACTCCTGCAGGGGCTGGTGCGACCCACTTCCAACGGCGGTCATAGCCTTGCCGATCTCTGACTCCGGCGGAACCACCTTTCGAACGGCGTCGAGCACCTCTCGATCGACAGGAAGGTCTTCAACGGGGTCGAGATCTCGAACGAACTTCGAAACCGCCTCAGCGGCGCTTGAAGCGTTGAGCTTAGCGCATACCCCTTTTGAGAGGCCTGACGAGAGCGCGCGCTGCGTTGCGCTCGATAGAAACGCGCTTTGAGGGCCGGACTCCAGAGCCGAGAGCTCCTTGGTAAGCTTTCCGCTGGCTTCGTCTAACGCCGACGTTGCCGCTCCGATCCTGTCAAAGGATTCCTTCGCCTTGGAACTCGCGCCCTTTGAGTCTATCGTCGCGAGGGGCGCCTGGACTCCCACGTACTGGCTGGAGCCTTCGAGTATGTGGCCGAAAAAATTCGTGGAGAGGGCGGCTTGTCGCTGCGCTCGCAACACCTCAAGCTGTGTCTGCTTCGTGACGGCGAGACCATTCTTAGCAAGGGGCGCTCCGCTCGCGATAAGACGGTCGAGCGGGTCCGTAGAGCTGCCGAAAGCGCTCTTAGTTGTGTCGAGCTCGGCAAGCCTCTCACGCAGACGCATCTCGTCCATTCGGGCGGGACGGCCATCGATACAGGAGACAAGCTCTCTTCCGGTAGGCTTCTTGAACTCGACGTTGCCAAACTGAGTGACATCGAGGCCGAGCCACTCCTTCCGTAACGTATCGGCGCTCTCAATAGAAGTTATGAGGTGGTCGCACGCGCTTCGAAACGCCTCGCTTCGGCGAGCTGGAGTGTCCGCGTAGGCTACCGCGAAATCCCTGAGAATCGCTAAAGCACCCTCTGCGTCTGGGGTCTCGCCCCCGTGAAGAGCCTGTGACGCAAGCTTCTTTACGCTTAAAAATTCGAGTGCGTCTCGCTCCCGGATAAGAGCCGCGCGCTCGTCTGTTCCTAGTGAAGGATCTGAGATCCGGCGGTGCAGATTGTCGATGTGACTGTCCGCGACCTTTTTGAGCGCCTGGTAGGTGGCGTCGTTCGCAGTCGCCTCGGCGCCGTACGCCGTTGTGTAGTGCGCTCGAAGTTTCGCCTCATCACCGGTTTCGTTGGTCGACAAGATATTTTTGAAGACCTCTACCTGCTGGTCGAGCACCGCCAACATCTGCATCTGAAGGGTAGCTCGCGCGATTACATCACGGAGAGCCTCTGGGTCGGTAACCTCCTTACCACCAAGAAGCGCTCGAAGGTGGTCGCCGAGCGCGGCCGGATCGGACTGCCCCGCAACCTCTTTGAGGCGTAGGTAGGTTTCATCCCAGCTCTTACCCGCAAGCTCCGGAAAGCGAACGCGGAGCTCCTCAAGAACTTTACCTCTCACCGCTCCCTCCGGAAGGTACGCCAGCTCGGGGCGGCCGATAGACTCGGCGAGTACCTTCTCGGTTTTGCAGATCTCAGCGGTTACATCGCGGAGACTGTCCTTGGCTATCTCTCGGCGCTTATCGAGTACCGCCATGGTCTGCGCGTACTCGGCCCGCCCGAAATCGAGAAGCCGTTCCTGCTGCGCGGCGGAGAGGAGCGCGAGGGTCTCACGCATCATATCGGCTTGGAACGACGGATTTGAGGTCGAAAGGTTCGCCACATGCGCGACGAGCGGAATTCCGTACTTCTGGTCGTAGGCGTCAACCATCGCCGTGAATTTCTCGGGACCGAGTTCGGAACGAAGGGCCTGGAGACGAGCGAGTCGCTCATCGCCCCGTTCAAGACCTTTCATCAACTCGTGCGTGCGGGTCGCCAGAGACTCCTCAGGCTTGACGAGTGAGAGTGTCGGGGTCACCGGCCTAGGAACCTTCGAGATACCATGCGCGATCTCGCTCTCGAGAATTCCAGCAAGAGTTTCCCCGGAGACGCGAAGGCCGAGAATGGCTTGATTCTTCTCAAGAAGAGCCGCGATATCCTTGGACGCCTGCGCAATGGCGGCTTGGTTCGCTTGAAGACCGCTCGCGGATGCGGAACCAGCCTGCTCAAGCTTTTGGGTGATCGATTCCGCGGTGTCGTGGCCAAGGATCGACACGAGTTGTTTGAAGAACGGAGAGTTTCGGAGGGCGTCTTTTTTCTTCTCCTTGGCGAGTAGCTCAAACATCTCCGCCTGCATCGCTTCAAGAGCTTTGCGTCGTGAGACGTCACGCTCCGCATCCGTCACCTTGATCAGAGCGGCGATAACGCCGGCTGCCCCACCCCACGTTGAGGCGTAGAGCTGTTGCTCCTGTCGCTGATCTTGATTTCGTGCGGTTGTCTGCGCAAGGAGCTCGTCCAGCTCATGGGGCATCATCTGGAGGTTTCGTTGTGCGAGCTCCTTCTGCAGCGCGGCCAACTCCTTTGGAGATAGCTTGTCCGCTTTCGCAGCCTCCGTTGAAGGATCGTGTTTCGGATCGAGTTTCGTTTCTGCCACTGACCGCCTCGCAACCTACGTGAGAGCTGTGTGCCCTCTCATGGTACGTCCTCCTTTCCGCCCAAATAAGGGAAATGCTTCAGGGAAACGGAAGACTACCTGTTGAGGATATGGAGGAGGCGCGAAAGGATGACGCCTACCAATCAGAATAATTTCCGACAGGTGTCACTAGGTATAACTAGCTGTACTTAGGTGTGCTTAGCTGTCACCGGGCCGAGTCCTCCGTGGATACCCGAGGACTCCCACCCCTTCGACAGTAGGGGAACCCCCTACTCCGGCCTTACCCGAACGACGGCCGTACCGTTCTCAATCCGGGCCGACTGGATACGAGCACGCTCCCTTCGCTCCTTCGGGTCCTCCCCTTCAGAGTTCACAAAGCCTGTAACCCACTCGCTTGCCTCCTTAAGGGCATCCCCATCAAAAACCTGACCGTTCAGAACAAGATCCTCGAAGGTAACAGCAGCCACTCCGTCAGCCACGGTGACCTTCGCTCTCGCTGAGCCGGTGGCGTATCTATTGAGGTAGTCTCCAATAATAGGCTTCGCAGCGTCCCACTGACCGAGCGCGTTGAGGGGAAATGAGAAGGTCGCTCCAACGGACTCCCCTTGAAGCTCAACGAAGACCTTGCCGTTAAAGGGCGTATCGGCGAGAAGTCCGGTGAGCTCAGCCTGTGAAAGAACAAACTCTCCACCTCCGCGAGGGTCGTTCATCACCCGCTTTAAGTCGTCAAACTTCGCGGCAAAGGACGCCCGAGCGTTCTCGTCAAGCGCCACGGTAGGCACCACCAATGGTTGTTCCGTGGTAAACCGCTCAACAGCACCCCGCATCGCGGAGCGAGCTAGGAGGAAGATCCCCCCAATCGTAAGGACGATCAGCACCACCGCGATGATACAGCCGTAGCCGAGACATCCAAATCCACGTTTCTGAGCAGGTTGTTGAGTCATACGAATATCCGATGGCAGTCACCACATCCCGTGGCGCACAGCGGTTTGTGTGCAATCCTCACCGATTTAGAGATCTACTTCAAGGGCCTCAAGGAGCTCCTTTCGAGTTGGAGCGCCCCGCACGCTCGGATCGATAGGGCCGTTGTCTCCAAGCACGTCTGCCTGCCCTTGCTCCTTGCGCCGCAAGTTCCAGTGGATCATCTCATCGACCTTGCAACTTAGAAGCGAAATTACGTTAACCGTACCACGCTGCCCGATTCGGTGAATACGATCGACGGACTGCATCCAGTGCTCCGCATTCCATGTCTTATCGATATAGACAGCGGTTTGCGCCGCGGTGAGGGTAATTCCGACACCGCCCGCTGCTGGAACGGCCACAAGCACCCGCGGTGTATCCTCATTCTGAAAGGCGCGCACGGTCTTTTCGCGATCGGCGGCGGACACCTCTCCACTAAACGGAGCCGCGCCGAGATCCTTGTAACGCTCGACCAGTTCCCGAATGTTGCCGAGATAGTTGGTCCAGATTACGATCTTCTGCCCCTGCTCACGCACTACCTCCGTGACGATCTCATCGAGCTCGAGGAACTTCGCCGGATCGCCCTTCCATTCCGGATCGATAAGGCGGGGATTTGAAGCTACCTGAACCGCGCGGAGATACTCCTCAAGGATGTTGGTGATCTCTCGAACGAACTGCTCACCGGAGGTCGACCGCATGCGAAGGATAAGCCCCTCTCGAATCTCGTCGTAACGCTCCCGTTGCGAGCCGGTTAGCTCGATCTCGCGCAGCGAGAAGGTCTTGGCCGGAAGATCGATTACCTTCTCCTTCCGCCTCCGAAGCATAATCTCCTGCGCCCGGTAGATCGATTCGTTCACCTCGTAGTCGTTGAACTTCTTTATGGCGAACTCGCTATACTCCGTTCCGAGCTCAGCGACCGTACCGAGCCACTTGTAGAAGCTCTTTCCGAAGCGCTTTCCGCCGTCGAGAAGCTTCATCTGAGCCCAGAGGTCGGTTACATCCTTCGGCGTTGGAGTTCCGCTTAACAGCACACGCCGCTTGCAATGCGGGGCGATCGAGGAGAGCGCCTTGAAGGTTTTCGCTTGGTGATTCTTAACCCGTTGCGACTCGTCGACACACAGAAGGGTCTTCCTCTTCGACGCCACCTCCGCGAGCTCCGGCGTTACGTAGTCGAGACGGGCTCCCTCGTAGTTCGTCACAAAGACATCACACGGCACCGTACCCTCGGTGAGAAGTCGAAGGGTCCACGCCTTCTCCGCCTTATCGCCCGACAACACCGTGGCCTTGATATGGGGAAACCAGGTTGTCGCTTCGCGTACCCAGTTTCGGGTCAGTGAGTTCGGGCACACAACAAGAAGGAGCTCGTATCCCTCGGTCCGTTGAAGTGTGGCGAAAAATGAGAGCACCGAGAGCGTTTTGCCGAGCCCCATGTCGTCGCCGAGGAAGGCGCTTGGGAACTCCTTGAGCCACTCGATAGCAACGCGTTGATGGGGGAAAAGTCGCTGCGCCTCCGAAAGCTCAAGGCCAGCAACCGCCTCGGCAGCGACATCCTCTAAGGATCCGTAAAACGACGACCGCTCGCGGATAGCAACCCGTTCTCGAACATCGCTCTCAAGCTTAACGAATGAGGCGCTCTTCGGAATATCACCAAGATTATTTACCTCGGCGAGGTGCGTGACTTCGGAGATAATGGCGGACAAACGAGAGTCTGGAACCTCAATATGAAGCGCGTCCGCTTCGGACTCGTAGGTCGTCCCAAGCACTTCACCTATTCGATCGGCAACTAGACGTCGGGCATCACTGTCCGTGGGCAGCGAGATCGCGAGCACTCCACGACCACTTGGAGCGGTGCGCCACATAAACGGCAGCTTCACCACATCCGCCGCCGCGTCATCGATCGGTCCAGAGGCGTTACTGATCTCCTCAAGGAGGCGCTCGCGACTCCGCTCGATTTCGGCCCGAACACCATCGGTCAGCCACACCGTGAACGGAAGGGAGTCCATTCGTGCCACGAACCCGAGAAGGCCCCGAGCGTCGAGCGTGAGGGGGGTGGTTTGGCCCCCACGGCGAGAGACATTGGGAAAAGCCGCCTTAAATTGCTCGGCGGTGAAGTAGCAGGGGCGATACTCTCCAAAGGAATCAACAACCTCGGTGATAAACGGAACGAGACACGCCTCGGTGAGCTCCTTCGCGGAGCGACCGGTACCACCTCCGACGATGTCATTCCGCAGGGCGGCTGTTGAGGAGAGCGCCTCTCCGGCAAGTTGATCCACGGCGAAGGAGATCTCTTTATCTCGAAACTTTTTGAGAAGCTCAGGGAACCTCTCAACCGGAACGGTATACGCGGCGTCTGATGCGCAGTAGGTCGCCCCCTTCACCCGCTTAATGACCTTGAGCGCGTTCGACCCCACCCGCGGAATGAGTCGCAACCGTCGCTTCGGCAGGTTGATTCGGACCACCATGTCGACCGCGACACCGGCGAGCGCCTCCTCGGGCACGCAGAAAGGGTTCTTCCTGAGCTGCGCTGAGGCCTGCTCAGCCGGGAGCGGTGTTACCCCTCGCTCTCCAAGACCGTTCAAGGAACGAAAGGAGGGGAACTCCTTGTGTGTGAGGATAGTATCAACCGCCTCAAACGGGATCGTCCAACTCTTATCGTCGGGGTGGTACCTCGCCCCTTTAATCGCCTTGACGGCCGTTACTCGGGCTGGCGAGTACTCAAAGTCGAGGCGTACGCGCGCACCTTCCCTCAGGAGCGAGATAACCGCCCCTTGAGGTCTCTGCCATACCGGCACCCGTCTGAATGGACGCTTCGCCCCCATAGTCCCCGCTCTCGTTTCAACGCCCCAATCTGCCACACGGGCGAAGAGATCGAAACACCATCTGTATATCGAACGGTTCAGAGAATGTGTGCGTCCCAACGTCTCGTCTTGTTGAAGCATCTCGTGGCGGCTATATCTCCTACCTATGGCCGCACTCTCTATTCAGGGGATTACTAAAAAGTTCGGGCGCACGACCGTGCTGCGCGACATCTCGCTTGAGGTCGATTCCGGCGACCTTTTTTTCATACTGGGAGCCTCCGGCTGCGGGAAGTCGACCCTCCTTCGAATCCTCGCCGGGCTCGAGCGCCCCGATTCAGGATCTATTGTTGTGGACGGCAAGAGTATCCTTGAGGTGCCAGCTCACGAACGGGGCATCGGCATGGTCTTTCAGCAGTACGCACTGTGGCCTCACATGACGGTCGACCAGAACATCCGGTTTGGACTTGAGGTACAGGGAGTGCCTAAACGAGAGCGGGACACACGGGTCGCCGAGGCTCTTGAACTCGTCCAGATGAGCGACCTCGGCGGGAGGTATCCTCATGAGATCTCAGGTGGTCAACAGCAACGGGTCGCTCTCGCCCGCGCTCTTGCTGTCCGGCCTAGGGTTATCCTTCTTGATGAGCCACTCTCGAACCTGGACGCTCGACTACGAGAGGAGATCCGTCACGAGTTGCAGCAGCTCCATCGCGCGCTCAAGATAACGATGATCTACGTCACCCACGATCAGGAGGACGCCCTCACCTTGGCGACCAAGATAGCGCTCCTCCGCTCCGGGGTCGTTGAACAGGTCGGCACCCCGTTCGAGCTTTACCAGGCGCCTCGAACACGCTACGTCGCTGAGTTCCTCGGAAGCGCGAATATTCTACCGTGCGAGATTCGCGCGGTGCGCGACAACACCGTCGAGCTCACCCTCCTTTGCGCCCCGGAACAGAGATTTGCCGCAACCGCCCCAGCCGCCTTGGGTGCCGATGGTCACGTCCTCTGCCTTCGACCAGAGTCCCTCTCAATCGCCACGGATCGATCCTCAAGCGCTCCGAGCATACCAGCCACCGTGCGCCACATCTCGTTCAAGGGATCTCACCTCGACATCGAGTGCGAAACGAGCACCGGAGATCGGCTCCTCTCTCGCGCGCCAACGCCCCTCTCCGCCGAGCGTTACCGCGAGGGAGATCCTGTGTTTCTATCATGGCCTCAAGATGCCGCCGTTGTGGTGAGTGACAGCTCTCAAGTGTAGGTTCGTATGGGTGGACGTCGGGCACAGATGATCATCATCCTCGCGTTCTTTACGCTCGCGATGATCTATCCCCTCGCTCACGTTCTCCTTAGAGCTTTTATCGTTCACGGTACCCCATCGCTCCATTTCTTCAGCATCATGCTCTCCTCGGAGTACTACCGAGATGTCTTATGCAACTCACTGAATATCGCGATCGCTGTCACGGTGATCTCCTCGGCTGTGGCGTACCCCCTCGCGCTCATGATGTCGCGCCACGCCCTTCCAGCTCAGAGCTTCATCCACTCGCTTATCCTTTTGCCGCTCATATCGCCACCCTTTGTCGGCGCGCTCGGAATTCGGCAGATATTTAGTCGCTTCGGCTCGGTAAACACCGCGTTGATGGACATGGGGGTTATCTCAGAACCGGTCAGGTGGCTCGGTGGCGGCGGGGTATTTGGTATCATCCTCCTGCAAACCGTTCATCTCGTACCGATCCTCTACCTCAGTATCAGCGCCTCCCTCCGAAACGCGCATGTTTCACTTGAGGAGGCCGCTCGGGTATTCGGCGCGACACGGTGGCAGGTCCTTCGGCGGGTGGTGATACCCCTTTCGGTACCCGGTTGGTTCGCGGGGGCGAGCCTCGTGTTCATCGCGAGCTTCACAGATCTCGGCACTCCGCTTATCTTTGACTATCGCGGGGTGGTACCTGTTCAGATCTACAACATGCTGTCCGACCTTAACGAAAATCCGGTCGGTTACTCATTTGTCGTAGTGACCTGCATCCTCTCACTTGGGCTCTTCCTCCTCTCTCGTTCCGCCATGGCTGCGGGGAGCTACGCCGGTTCCGGACGCACTCGACAGGGGCGTCTCCTTGGGCGCGCCGCCCGCCTCACAACGTGGTGCACGACCTCTCTGATCACACTGTATGCTCTCCTAGCCTGCGTGCCCCAGCTCTCCGTAGTCATCATCGCGTGCGCGAAAACGTGGTTCCTCACGATACTCCCTTCGGAATGGACCCTCGCGCACTTCCATGGGGTCATTACCCACCCGATGACCGCGCATAGCCTCCTCACCAGCGTGTGGCTCAGCGTGGTGGCGAGTCTCATCACGATGGTAATCGGTTTTCAGGCCGCCTACATCATCGCGCGGGTAAGAGGAACGATGAGCGTCTCGATCGAAGTGCTCTCGCTCATCCCACTCGCCGTGCCTGGGATCGTATTCGCTTTCGGTTACATCGGAGCGTTCTCAGGCACAATTCTCGACAATCGAATTAATCCCTTTCCCCTCCTGCTCGCCGCTTACTCGGTCCGAAGACTTCCGGCGATGGTCCGCTCGGCGCACGCTGGCCTCCAAGAGGCGAGCGTCGCGCTTGAGGAGGCGGCGATCGTCCTGGGAGCTACGCCATCAGTTACAGCTCGCCGGATTATCCTTCCCTTAGTCTCACGGCACATCACCGTAGGAGCGATCCTTACCTTCGCGTACTCGATGATCGAGGTAAGCGACAGCATCCTACTCGCCATGGAGGTTCGGTTTTACCCAGTGAGCAAAGCGATCTACACCTTAATGGGACGACCGGACGGGGTTGAGCTGGCATCCGCGCTTGGCACCGTGGTTATGCTTGTTATGTTCGCGGCGTTCTACGGCGCTGAATGGATCGCGACCCGAGCTGACCGAAGAGGGGCGATCGCCGCGCTCCTTGCCCTCGCTTTTGTGGTTCCGTCCAGCGCGTATGCCGCCGACGACGAGATTATCGCGGTAAGTCCACACTGGGAGGGTATCAAAGAGGAGTTCGCGCGTGGCTTCGCTGCCTCGTATCACGCTCAAACGGGAAGAACGGTCTCCGTTCGGTGGCTCGATATCGGAGGCACCTCTGATATCGTTAAATTCCTCAAGACCCACTACAAGACGGATCCCCGCAATCTGGGGGTCGATGTCGTCTTCGGTGGCGGTATTGACGTTATGATGGAGCTCTCCCGAGCGGGTGTTCTTCAACCGGCTGCGATCTCCCCCGATATTCTGACCCACATACCACCAACGGTAGCTGGAGTGCCCCTCTACAGTCCGCAAAGAGAGTGGTACACCGCGGCGATAAGTATTTTTGGGATCATCATCAATACCGTAGCGGCCGACCGCCTCCACATCCCCCACCCAATCGCGTGGCGAGACCTCGGACTTCCGGCATATGGAGACCTCGTCGGACTCGCCGACCCTGCCAAGAGCGGGAGTATGCACGCCATGTTTGAGGTTATCCTTCAGGGGTATGGGTGGGATGAGGGCTGGAAGCTTCTCTCCCGAATGGCAGCGAACGCCCGAACGATCAGCAATCACGCCAGCCAAGTTGGAAAAGATGTGGCCACCGGCGAGATGGTGGTAGGGATCGCGATCGACACCTACGCGGGCGATGTGATTCGTCAGGTTGGCTCCGAGCGAGTCCGATTTGTTATCCCTTCCGACTACGCTGCCATAACTGGGGACTGCATCGCTCTCGTGTCAGGCGCTCCACACCCCGACCTCGGAAAACGTTTTATCGAATTCGTCCTGTCAGCAGAGGGGCAAAAGTTATGGTACTACAAACGGGGCACTCCGGGCGGTCCTCACGAGTTTGAGATCGGAAAACTTCCCGTCCTCCCTGAGCTGTACAACACCGGCTCCCCCGCAACCGTTGTCCCCGGTAGTCCCTTTACCTTCTCGAACGTTCTCCCCTTCGACGCGAGCAAAGCCGCTAAACGATGGAACCTCGTAAACGACCTCTATAGTTCATTTATCGTTGAGGTTCACGACCGGCTGGTCGCCTTCGCTCGGCACCATCCCGATACACAACCGCCAACCATCCCCCTTTCGGAGGATGAGGCGCTCAAGCTCTCGCCGGACGGGGCATGGGGAAGCGACCATATCGTCCGCTCGGAGCAGCTCAGGAAGTGGTCATCTCTCGCCAGTAGCGCTCTTCCCGCCTCCCACGGTCCCCTCTATCCCTATCGATGGGCGCCTTCGATAGCTATCTGCCTCCTGTTTACCATCGCTATCATGAAGCGAATTATTTCACGCCGTCCTCGTTAAGCACTTTTTTTGCTCGCACGAGCAACTTCTCTCCACCATCTCCGATACAGCAGTAAACACTCTCGTTTGGAGATACGCACATGCGACCATCAAACCTTTACTTCATTCCTAATCGTGACGTCAGGCCGGCAACGCTCATGCCATACACCTCTCTCCAACCGAAACATCCTGACCTCCAGGTGTCGTTCGGTCAGAGCACCTTTGACGCCGAGGGCCGCGAGGCTCGTGGTCAGTACTTCTCGCGGGTGATGCACTGGCCCGGCGGAGCGAGCGGTGTAACCCTCGGGCGCGGATACGACATGGGTCAGCGCACCCGGTTGCAGATTATCTCCGAGCTTCGACACGCGGGGATGAGCGCCGAAGAGGCGACCTTCTTTGGAGACGCGGCCGGCTTGCGTGGGGAGAGAGCCGCGAAATTTGTAAAGGCTAAGACGATCGAATCACCGATACTCTCGATCTCCGCTCAACGAAAGCTCTTTGAGAAGATAACAACTCCTGAGACGATCGCTGACATCCGTCGAATTCTCGCGAAGCCCGATGTACGATCAACGTACGGTAACGTTACTTGGGAGACCCTCTCGTCATACGCGCAGGAGGTCTTATTCGATCTGAGATTTCGGGGAGATTACACACCCGAAACACGAAAGGTGATTCAACCGCTTATTGTCTCTGGTGACGATGAGGGACTACGGGCGGCGATAAACGACACAGCCTATTGGGCGGCCCGGAAAGTTCCCGCCGAACGTGTCCGCGCTCGAGCCAACATCCAAGCTGAAAGGCCACGCTACTGGAAGGTCGGATAACTACTCGATCTCACCAAGCGCCTCACCAACAACACGCTCGATCTCCTTTTGCTTCTTAATCGAGGCGAGTCTGGTGTGAAAGAGCGACCAGAAGAGTGGTTGCGGCAAGACCTCACGCTCCTCGGAGAGGCGCTTCACCGTGGCCTTGAGGTTATCGATATTGGTAGCAACCGCGGAGCGATCCCTCGGCTGCGGTTCGTCTGCGTCATCATCAATCATGGGAGGGATCTTACGATCGCGGCGCCCGGGGCACTAGGGGAAAGTAGGACCCGAGTGCAGCTGTAACCCCCTGATAGATCGAATCTGACATCCGCTAACCTCTTCAAATATTTTTAGATCACAGGACTTAAGATTTCCGAGCCAAGTGGCGATAGATCCTAACGAGAAGATGTGCCCAACGCACGGGGCGTGAGCGCCTCAGGCCATCAACTCAGAGCGGATGCGCCCCTGAGCTACTAACGTTCGGGAAAGGACCGCAGGGTCTAAACAAGGGAGTGTTGAGTCATGAGCGGTTTCAAAAGCGACGGATCAGACAATAGACGCATCGACCGTGCGTTGCAGCACGTGGTACGCCCTTGGTTCCCTATTAATCAAGACGTCTTGACGTCGATCCGTAAGAACCTGGACGACGGATCCTACGCGAGCGATCCCCAACAACTTCTGAACGAACTCAAAGGCGATTTCGCCCTCTTCACTTTTGTCGTGAAGGAGCTCGGCATTCTCGGCATGCAGGAGCAGATCGATTCGAAGATCCTTAACAATCCGGTCGAATTGATTCGATGGGGCGGATGCGATCGAATTAAGGAGATTATAGCGCCTGACAAAAAACTTCCCACGACGCATTCCCTCCACTGGAGCGAGCCGTTTCAGGTCGCGCGACTGAGAGAGACCGCTGTCATCGCTTCAACCGCGGCTGTGTTGAGCGAAAAGAGGGATCTCGACCCCGAGATAGGATTCTCACGCGGCGTCATTCGCGAGATCGGTCTTAACCTTATCGCCTGGAACTATCCGACCCTCTACTCGAAGGTCCTTAACAATCTTAAGCCCGAGTCGACACTCGACGAGGAGCTCTCGAAGGAGCTCGGATTCACACCCTCCCTTCTCGCGATGCGAGTTCTTCGTCCTGAAAATCCGAACCAACCTGAAGGCAATGTCCCGGCGATCGACGATACCACCTGGGCTGCCTACGACGAACTCTGCGAGGTAGGCGAGGCACTCGCCCGCGCTGAGAACCCAGAGACCTACCCCTCGGCGCAAAACGATTGGCAGAAAGCTAATCAATATCTCACCGAGAACGCCGGAACTGGAGCCCTTGAACTCATCAAGGAGCGCGCGGTTGAGCAATCGAAAAAATATCAAGAGGCGTTACCAGAGGTGTTCAATAGCCTTGAGAACTTCAATCCGAAACGGAACATCGATGTTCACGAGCGCATGAAGGCGGTGATCGCCGACCAAGACTTCCGCGTGTGTCCGCCACACGTACAGGAGGCTCTTCGATCGCTTTATAATGAGATCGATGGGTACGCGGTGAACAAAAACGCCATTCAAATCCTACTGAAATCGATCATCCCAGATGCTGGCTTTACTGGGGGATGCGTCTTCGTTATCGACCCTAGTACGGCAAGCCTCAAACCCCGAACCATAATTGGACAGGTGAGTCTCCGCGCTATCAGCAACGTTACGCTCGATCCGGCTGACCTCGCCGTGGCCGCGCTCGGGACCCACGAAACCCTCTTCGATATAAAAGACGACGCTAAACCCATCCCACTCGAAGGGATCTACAGCGCGCTCGGCGAGCAGCGAAAGGTCGGCGTTCTGTACCTCGAAACCCCGAAGCACACCCACGAGGAACCAGAGGGGAAAACGCTCGGCACGTACAATATTCTTAAGAAGGCGCTCTGCGACGTCCTCCATCTCAAATAGCGTCGTAGCCCCCTGCTAGGCGGCAAACTGCCGCGCTCTTTTCTTTAAGACCGATCTATTTCGAACTAAACGAGCGAGATTGAGACAAGGCGCGATCGCGTGACACTCGACCTAGCCCCACAGGAGGGTGTACCCTTCTCCTTTCCTCTCCTTTTCCGAGCTGGGCGGCTGCCGAACGGGAAGGGAGTGTTGCATGGCATGAACGTATGAAAAAAGTTGAGTCCTCCCAACATCCATCCCCTCGAACCGCCACAGACACGCTCGTCCTGCCGTCCCGCCCTGACCTGAGCGTATCCCACGCTGATACATGTGACGCTCTATTGGGCTTCTGTGAGCGGGTCACAGGCCTAACGAAGGCTCTTCTTTCCGACAGGACCGACCAAGGTTTAAACGTCTCGCTCTACACCGAGATACTGCAAGAGATGAAGAGCGACAGCGCGCCTTTGCGCAGAGTCCCCGAGGAGCTGGCTCGAGATCTAGCGACCCTTGTAACGACGCAGCTCAGCTCGCAGATCGTTCCGGAGCACCCGCAATACTGGCTCGCAGTCACGTCAGCCCTCGCAGCGGCAACACGAACGGTTATGCCAGCATTAAGTAAAGAGCTTTCCGAAAGCCAATCCACGATCCTGCAGCATCAGGCCGAGAGCACCGGGCCCTACCAAGAACGCTATAGTTAACCCCTTTCCGCGTGTTTTTATAACATTAGTTGCCAAACCAAAACGGGTTGTCAGATAGCAGCCTTAAGTATTAGCTTTAGCCCTCGACGGTGCCCCTTACCACGATCAGAGCATGAGCGTGGTCACATTTCGCGAACGAGGCTCTTCCTATGAAATCGACACACCTCTCGTCAAAGCCATTTTTCTCTGCGGTGCTGTGCGCGCTCATCGCGGTCACATCGCTGGCTCACGCGCAGGAATCCGCCACAAAACCGCAACCTCCGTCAACGATTCGTCGAGGTGAGCGCATCGGTCTCGTGTTGGCGGGTGGCGGAGCGCTCGGTATGGCCCACGTGGGGGTTCTCAAAGTGCTTGAGGAAAATCGAGTGCCGGTGGCGTTCGTCGCCGGAACTAGTATGGGGTCTATCGTTGGCGCCGCGTACGCGACGGGACAGACCGTCCCGGAGATGGAGAAAGTTCTCGAAGAATCAAATTGGGACGAGATCTTCTCCGACGGAGTGGATCGTCAAGAGCTTCCGTATCGAACCAAATCAGGTCGCAACCGAGAGATATACGGCGATACGAAACTCTCCGTAGAGGACGGAAAGCTCCTTACGCCGTTCGGTGTTGTTCAGGGTCAACGCCTCCTTCCCGTTCTTCAACGCCTCTATACCAACGCGCCACCTGCCCCCGCCGACTTCAACAAGTTCCGCATCCCCCTTCGAGTTGTCGCCGCAAACATCGAGACTGGAGAGGCCGTAGTCGTGTCGCGAGGAGACCTTCCAACCGCCGTGCGAGCGAGTATGTCCGTGCCGGGTGTATTCGCACCGGTAGAGATGGATGGGCGCCTCCTCGTCGATGGTGGCGTCGTTAACAACCTTCCGATGGACGTAGTACGCGACATGGGAGCGGACCGCCTCATCGTTGTGGAGCTAAACGCGGACCTCAAGAAAAAGGAGGATTTGCAGAACCCTCTCAGCACCGCAGGGCAGATCATCTCGCTACTCCTCGCGCAAAATTCCGCGCTCCAGAAGAAGACCCTCACTCGCAAGGATATCCTAATCGAACCGAACCTTAAGGGGTATTCAGCCGTCGATTTCGGCAAGGCGAAAGAGCTCATCGCGCTCGGAGAGGAAGCAGCTCGTAAAGCGATCCCTGAGCTGAAGAAACTATCAGTCTCTGAGAAGGAGTACGACGCGTATAAACGGCAGCGTGAGGCTACTGCCGGACAGCCTGTCATCGAGTTCCTTACCGTAAAGACCGACAAACGCGGGGCGGAGGAATCTCTCACGAAGATGGCGAATATTCCCGAGGGGCAACCCTTGGATCGCAAACTTCTCGATGAAAAGGTCGAGGAGATCTACAACACCGGCGACTATGTGTCCGTCCGGTACGATGTGGTGGAAAAGGAAGGGAAGACCGGTATCGTGATTGACGCGAAGCGTAAGGAGTGGCTTGACGACTACTTCCGCTTTGGAGCGGCGTTGCAGGACGACTTCAAGGGAGAGACAAACCTCACGATGGGAGGAGCCTACCGTGTGAACGACCTCACCTCGCAGGGTGGCTGGGCTCAAGGAGAGGTCAATATCGGCTTCTCTCCAAAGTTATCGGGAGAGTTCTACCAGCCTATCTATGATGGCAGCGACTACTTCGTATCGCCACGGTTCGACCTCTCTCGCCAAACTGTGTATCCGATGGTGAACAACGAGATCGTCGCAGAATATCAACGTTCCCAAGCCCTCGTTGGCTTCGGTGTAGGACGTCAACTTGGCCATATCGGCGAGGTGCTCGCGGAATACCGCGTAGCGGACGCTGATATCGAGCGGCACATCGGAGATCCAGACCTTCCCGATGAAAACTATCAAATCGGCGAAGCAGCGTTCAGCATTAACATCGATTCGGTAGATAATCCTGACTTCCCAACGACCGGGACGGTTATCAGGTCCTCCTATTTCAACTCGAGCGAGAGCCTCGGAGCGAGCGACGACTTTAATCGTGCCGCCATATCCGCTTCTCAGCCATTCACGAGAGGCCGCGATACACTTCTTGTTGGTGGAGATTTCGGTCGCACCTTCGGAGGGGAGGCCCCCGTCTATCGCTCCCTCGCATGGGGTGGATTCTTCAACTTCTCTGGATACACACAGAACTCTATCCTGGCGAGTGACTGGGGGATTGCGCGGCTCAACTATTACCGCCGGTTTAGTGAGGTCGGAAGCGCCCTCCTCGGCATGGGTTTCTTCGCGGGAGGGACACTTGAGTACGGAACCTTCACGAATCCTAGCCCTGCGGTGGAGAGCCTCACTGGCGTGATGGCTGGCTCGGTGTTCCTCGGTGTCGATACCCCTATCCTTCCGATCTATATCGGAGCTGGAGCCGCGGAACAGGGAGAGAGAAGCATGTACTTCGCGGTTGGACGGCTTACGGGTCGCTAGAGCCCGGACCCTAGAGCCCGGACCCTACGCGCGGGAGTATTTACTCGTCGTGGGGTCCTAACCAGCTGAAATCATTTTCGCTCGAGGCTTAAATCCTCGAAGCCCTTCCCCTTAAGGTGTCATCCTAACCGGTTGGGAAGTTCGCGCGGGCGTTCGAACGCGTTTCCCCTTACACGAAAAAGGAAACACCCTCTATGAATCAATTGATCTTCATCGGCGGAATGAGTCGTTCAGGCGCTAACTTGCTAGGGAATATCCTCGACTCACATCCTGAGGTCGCGTGCGGACCTGACACAGGGATTATCGACGAGATAGCCTACCTGTACCTCTCACTCATAAGCGGCATCCGTTCCGGCCGGACATCGCAGTACACCAGCGAGGAAGAGATCCGAAGCGCGATTGCGGCGATGATTCGAGGAATCTATTCCACCTACGGAGCAAAGAAAGGAAAACGAATCGTCGTTGATAGAACAGCGAACAACATCTGGAGCTTCTCGATCCTTGGAGAGCTTCTTCCCGAGGCCAAGTTTATTCACCTGGTCCGTGATGGTCGAGACATCGCGTGCTCTCAGCGAGATGTAGGCGATCGGATGCGCGCCGCCGGACACGACATTACCACAACACCGGATGCTACCCTTCGCAGCGTCTACCACTGCGCGGCTGTCTGGGCAGAGACCGTGCGATTCGGATGGGATACGTGCGGTCCAGATTCGCAGCTTGCGGCGGAAAATCGCTCCTTCACGACGTTCTATGAGAATATCGTCATGAGCCCCGAGTCGCAGATCCGAAATATCTGCGACTTTATCGGCGTTCCGTTCTCTGTGGCTATGTTAAGCCCTGAGCGCCACGCCCACGACCTCAACATCGACAATATCTGGACGATGAAAGAGGTGATGGAGAGTTCGATCTCCATGCTCTCGGCGGGCCGATGGATCGACCACCTCTCCCTTACGGACCGCATCCTCTTCTACGCCCGTGGGCACGTCGGTCTTCGAATCACGGGATACGACGAATCGGTAGAATGGCTCTTCCGCGGTATGAACCTGCCAGTTGATAAAGCGGCGCAGGCTCTTGAGGAAGCTCGAGCTAATCTTCTCGGCCTCGCCGAGGAGAGCAAAGGCGCTCAAAAGACAGCAGGCGAGGCTTCGCCTGCTCGGCTCACGATCGAGCAGATTATCAACACTCCGGTTATGGATGGGACAGCGCTCGGCAAGCCACTTCCTGAGATCGACGCGCTACTTCGTTCGGTGCAACAGTCTGGGCGTATGTTTGTCGGCTAGCCGACGGAGCTGCGGAGCTCGCTCGACCACCGACGGTAGTCGTTAAGGATCTTAACGGCGTACTGCATCACCTCGCCCGGCACCCGTCGACCACCAGCCGATGCTGACGCCACGTGTCCAGGCCCCCAGTTGTACGCTATGAGGGTGAGAACTCGATTTCCACCGTACTCAGCCTCAAGCTGTTTGAGGTACGAGATTCCAAGCTTGAGATTGTGACCGGGGTCGGTAAGCTTCCGGCGTGGGATCGCTTGTTGATCAGCGAGCCACGCTCCGGTCTTCGGCATGATCTGCATAAGCCCCTGCGCGCCTTTGTTGGAGCGAGCGAGGGAGTTGAAGGCGCTCTCCGACTTGATCACCGCCGCCACGAAAACTGGGTCGTAATTCTGCGCCAGCGCCTCGCGAACTATATCCGAAGCGAGCTCCTTCCCATTTTGTACCGGCTTGCCGTGCTTTTTAAGGATTCGATACACCTGCCTTTGAAGAGCATCCCTATCGGCCGTTACATGCTTCGTTGGCGCTTCACTCAAGGTCATTGGCCGCTGGAGCAACTTACGAGCGACGCGTGCAGGCTCTACGTCCTCAAGCGCTGCCGCCATCGCCTTTTTCTCGGGCTTCACAACGACGCCGTCCACCTTCGAGGAGAACCGACCCGCCATCTCATTTCCGATGTGATGGAAGCGAGCATGAATCTCCCCTTTTCCTCCCAATCCGCTCTGTGGCGGAGCCTCAAGGGGGCGCGTCCACATGAATCCGGCGCTCGCCGCGAAGACAAAGGGAATGCCGATAAAGGTAAGGAGGGTATCTCTCAATCGTCCTACCCGTCTCGGGCTATGACCGCCCGGTCCGGAGGAGCCGGCCGAGGTTGGACGTAAGGTACGTGGCGTAGCTACAACAACAGGGCGAGCACAGGGGGCCGTACCCCCTTTTCGAATAATCCGTCCGCGAGCGGCCGGTTCTGTAGCTGCCTGATTTCTCACACCCTCCTATCCGCACGAAGAGCGCTTTTACTTCACCTAAAGTGCGGTCTAATTTAAGGTTTTAATTCAGGCAGTTACGAGCGCCTTAGGCCAACAGGTCGCGAATATCTTGAACAGTAAGTCCAGCCACTTGTCCCTCGGCAACCGCCGCGCTGAGTAAATCACGCTTCTGGGCTTGCAGAGAGAGAACCCGCTCCTCGACCGTATCTCGGGCAACGAGTCGGTGAACGAGGACCGGATTGACCTGCCCGATTCGGTACGCTCTGTCAGCCGCTTGGTCCTCCACCGCCGGATTCCACCACGGGTCGAGGATATAGACGTGGTCAGCGGCCGTAAGGTTTAGACCCACGCCCCCAGCCTTGAGCGAGAGAAGGAGCACACTAGGCCCATCGGGGCGTTGAAACTCCCTCATGACGGAATCACGGTCGCCGGTCGAGCCATCGATCCGACCGAACGAGACCCCTCGCTCCCGCAACGGGGGCTCTATCAAATCCAGGAAGGAGGTCCACTGGGAGAACACGAGTGCCCGATGACCCTGCTCGATCGACCGCTCGAGGGATTCAAGCAGCAGCCTCACCTTGCTCGACATCGAAGCGGAGTGGCCCGGAAGCAGGCCAACGTGACAACACGCCTGCCGAAGTCGTAAGAGCACTTCGAGCACCGAGAGAAGATCCGACTCCTCCGCGAGATGGCGAAGCACATCGCCCCGAGACGCCGCGAGAACGGACTCATAGATAACCCGTTCATCAGGATCCAACTCGCACTCAAGGACAACCTCAGTCTTCGGTGGGAGATCACGGGCGACATCCCGCTTCAAGCGACGCATCATAAATGGAGCAACGCGGGCTCGAAGGGCTTGTGCCGCGGTCGAGTCGCCCGACGCGATTCGAGCCTCAAAGTGTCGCTCAAATTCGTCCCGGCTTCCGAGCAGCCCCGGATTAAGAAAGTGCATCTGACTCCAGAGATCCTCAAGGGAGTTCTCAACGGGCGTGCCGCTGAGACTTACCTTAAAAGCCCCTTTAAGACGATACGCGGCTCGAGCGACCTGACTGTCAGGGTTCTTGATGGTCTGCGACTCATCAAGAACAATCGTATCCCAGGTAATCTCGGACAGGAGCTCGATATCCATCCGCAACAACGCGTACGTCGTAATGACGAGACCAGCCAAAGGATCGAGCTTACGGGACGCGCCGTGATACCTGCACACCGTAAGGTTCGGTCGAAAGCGACCGAGCTGCTCCTCCCAGGCATACAACACCGAGGTCGGCGCGACGACTAAGGTACGCCCACGCATCACGCACATCGCTTGCAAGGTCTTTCCGAGACCCATGTCATCAGCGAGGAGCGCTCCGAACGAGCTGTTCCGAAGGAAGGTGAGCCAATTTACGCCAACTCGTTGGTATGGTCGAAGATCGGCGACGAGATCGCCTGGAAGCGTGATCTCTGGCAGCGATGATATATCTCCCAGCGCCGTTCGCAGTCGCTCAAAGTAGGCGGGAAAAGGAAGATTAAGTGAAGAGCAGATCTCACCCACATCAGCGAACCGCTGCGCCGCGCATTCGCTACCTTCACCCTGGGCGGTCAGTAACCGCATCGCGGCCACCCGATGGGCGTCAAGCCAGGCGCGGGGCAACTCTCCCCAACCCCCACCATCAAGTGGAACGAACGCGCCACTGCCGCGCCACGCCGATGAGATAGCCTCGGACGAAGTTCTGCGACCATCACTTGTCTCAAACACAAGGGAAACCCCCGCGCCGTCCTCCACCAACCGCGGGGTCAAGCCGGTAGCAGGCGTGAAGAGAGCTCGTCCATCACCGCGGGTCTCCCACCCTTTCAGTTGCCGAGAGAATTGAAGGGCAGCTTCCCCTGTAAAAACCTTCGCTTCGTTAAGGCGTAGAAAGAGCCGAGTTTGCAGATCACGGCTCAAACGCGACTCCTCAACGCGATCCCGAACAGGAATACGATCTCGCTCCCGCGCCTCAAGGCGGTCACCTCGCACCTCAGCGAAGGCGGGATCTCCGTACACAAGATGCGGAACGACCGTCATGGTATCACCAGCGCGATCCCCTACCGTCTCGATCACGATGCGGGGGGTTACATGCACCGCACGGGGAACTCGTGCGCTCTTAACCGTGATCGGAATGCGAACTTCAAGGTTGGGAATCACCACGGATGCAAGTTCAATGACCTCATCCCGTCGAAAGAACCGCCCGGCCCCTTTGAACGCGATCCACTCGTCGGCGGTAAGTGCACTATCAGCCACAGGGGAGAGAAGGCCGCCACGCAGCGCGGCTCCATTCTCGAACACCTCGGTGACTTCCCCGTCCCGCTCGATCCGCAGGCGAAACCCATCCCCATCATCGACCACCTCAAGAGCACAAGGAACCGCGGATGATGAGACCTGAATTGGAGTGCCGTCGAGCTCGACGTGCGGCAGACGAGCGAGCACCGCCAATAACATACGGGTAGTACGGGGATCGAGAATCCCGCTTTTGCGAGATGGGAGCACGTGATCAACCTGCTCCTCGTCCTTCGTCACGACAACGGCGGGCCCGCCGGGAGGAAACGCACGCAAAGCCGCGGCGAGACTCCCCAGAACCTCCCGCCGCTCCTCCCCAAAGACGAGATAGCGCGCGAAGGAGAGTCGACCGTTCATTCTCGTGAAGGTGTGCGCTACAGACCCAGAGGGAGCGCCGCTGCGCTTAACGGCGCCACTCACAATCCTATTTTGCCGAACTCCGATAACAGTGGCGATAACGTGACGACACGGATCGTCCTCGCACGGACAATCGCTCTGCCACGATTCATTCACCTCAGAGAGGGTAACAGTGTAGACCGCATCGCGGGGACGTTGAACGATTCGAAAACTGCGTTCCTCCTCAGAGTTCGACGGAACCTCGTGAAACTCGGCGTTTCTTGAGAGTTCGACACCTGCCGACCATACAGCGGCCGGCGCCATCTCGCGCACAACCTTGAGGAGCTCCTCCATTACGCCGCTCTCCTCTCCTGATCCGGGGAAGCGCTCGCGAGTTCGTCGATGTGAACGAGAATAGCGTCGAGATTCTCAAGCCTTTTCAGGGAATCGAAGAACCGTACAGCCCCTTTGTGGCGCGCGTAGTTCAGCCACTGCTTCACGCGAGAGATAGTTCGTCGCTCATTTTCTCCGGCGCTCCGCGAGAGTTCTACCATCTCGACAAGCAGAGGACGCCATAACGCCGCGTTACCGCCGCATCGCAACACATGCTCGTCACATACCTTTATCCCGAGGGTCGTCGCGAGCTCTTTGACCAATCCAGGCTCCGCAAGCGCCCCGCGCCCTACCATGAAATGTTCGCACCCGCTTTGGTCTTGGCACCGACGGAGATCCTCAACGCACCACAGCTCGCCGTTCGCCACAACAGGAATATCGAGGTTACGGCGAACCTCTCCGATCGGCTCCCAGTACGCCGGAGGGGTGTATCCCTGCATCTTCGTCCGTCCGTGGATCGTTATCCATGAGGCACCGCTGCGGGCCGCCCTCTCAGCGTTCCCGTGAATGGCGCGAGGATCATCCCAGCCAAGACGAAGCTTCGCTGACACGGGGATATCCGATGGTACAGCCGCGCGAACCGTGGCGACGATCCGCTCAACGCGATCAGGGAACTTGAGCAAGGTCGCTCCGCCGTCGTGTTTATTCACCGTTGGAGCCGGGCATCCGAAGTTGAGATCTATTCCGGTCGCTCCGAGTCGGACGGCGCGCACTGCGGATTCGGCGAGACGCTCCGGATCGCCCCCTAACAGCTGAACCTGCACCCCGGCCCCCGATTCTGTTCGCGATCCGTGCCGAAGCTCGGGCACATCGAGGAGAAAGGTCTTGTCCGGCGGTACTAGCCCCGAGACGCGAATAAACTCCGTCACACAGTAGGAGAAGGGCATTCTCCGCGTGAGGAGTCGGCGCATAAGAGCGTCCGTAACCCCATCCATAGGGGCCAGTACGAGCGCCGGTTTTCCGCGGTGAATAAACATGCGAGACCTACAGCAATCCCTGGCTTTGAATTACTCCACCCAAGTTAATCACCTCGGTGTTAAGGGCGGGACGAGCCACATCGATCGGCACCACACAATCTGTCGCGCCCATCACATAAGGACCGACCTCATACGGGTTGTAGTGAAGGCTGATCCCTTTATCCGTGACAGCGAAATTTTTTGAGAGAGCGAAGGTGTCATTATCAAAGGTAAAACCAGCTTCCTGAAGTGTCTGCGAGGGAGAGATGTTACGCGCTCGACGGAACTCAGCCTCAGCCGCCTTGGTAAATATCTCCTTTGAATCGGCCGACAGGATTTCGTCCCATCCAAGGGCGCGCCCGCTCTTTGATTCGAAGACAAAGAGCTGCTCGTCACTGAAGCCGTGAGCGCCCCCAAGGTAGCCTTCGTTCTTCACCACGACGCTCGCAAAGTCCCGGTTCGCGAAGATGATGAACGCCGAGCGAGACACCTGCCAGTCTACCACCGTCTCAGGATGCTTTACCTCAAGATAGTCCTCGTACTGGGCCTTGACCCCATCGATAAATCGCTCCCGAGTTATCTCTCCGTCCACATCATCAAGTGGCGCATAGAGCGCTTGGTCGACACGGCTATGAATGGCGGCACGCGCCTCCGGGGAGAACGATTCGGGCAGCTCGGGAAGGGTCGCTATGGTGATCTTCGCGCACGGAAAGGGATTGCAGGCACCTACAGGTATATTCTGAACGGCGGGCTCCCTCGCCTTTGCGACCATGAAACAGCCAGCAGTCGATAAGAGGAGTGAAAAGCCTATGGCGAGATGGAGGATGCGCATACCTGTTCCTTCGAATTCGGGGAGATTATAGCAGAAAGGGTGAACCTCGTCTCACAGCTACCCGTAAGCTACGGTAGCTCAAATCATACCCTCTAAGCCATTGAGATTGCTGCCACCCACCTTTTTTCATAGACCGCGCCACGTGAACGTGCTCGTAAACGTGAACGTGAACGTACCCGAAAAAGCGCCGGAACTACCTCACCTTGGTAAAGGGGCATGCGCTCCCCCCTGAGGGATAGTGGACTACGGCTCGGGTACGTTTACGTTCACGAGCACGCGCACGTTCACGTGAGCAGAGGGTGAGAGCGCCAGCTCTACCTACTGCGCCTGCATCTTGCCGCGAATGCTCGCGGCCTTGCGGAAATTGCCCCTAATAAAGTCGCGGTTCATGCGGGTGATATACTTGATGCTAATCCCCTTCGGACAAGCTTCCTGACACTCACCGTGATTAGTGCATGACCCGAACATCTCCGCGTCCATCTGCTTAACCATCGCAAGCACGCGACTCGTTCGCTCAGGTTGCCCCTGAGGAAGGAGCCCCAAGTGGGTAATCTTCGCGGCGGTGAAGAGCATCGCTGACCCGTTTGGACACGCCGCCACACACGCGCCACATCCGATACAGGCCGCGGCATCGAACGCCTCATCCGAGAGATCCTTCTCAACCGCGATAGAGTTCGCCTCAGGGGACGCTCCAGTGTTCACCGAAACGTAGCCTCCAGCTTGCTGAATACGATCGAAGGCGGCGCGATCAACGACGAGGTCCTTTACCACCGGAAACGCGTTCGCGCGGAACGGCTCGATGTAGATCGTATCGCCATCCTTAAAGGTTCGCATGTGAAGTTGACATGCGGTTGTCATCTTCTTTGGACCGTGCGGACGACCGTTAATGGTCATAGAACACGAACCGCAGATACCCTCTCGACAATCGTGCTCGAAAGCTACGGGAGCCTTTCCGTTCTCAACGAGATGGTCATTCAACATGTCCAACATCTCAAGGAACGAGGAATCCTCGCTCACCCCCTTAAGCTCATGTCGCTCGAAAGAGCCTTTGGACTCACCACTCTTCTGGCGCCAAACGAATAATGTAAGATTCATAACTCAACTCCTACTTGTAACTTCGGGTAGCTAAATGGACGTTCTGGAACTCAAGTGGCTCCTTGGTGAGATCGTGCCCACCTCCCTCTCGCTGACTCCACACCGCTGAGTAGCAGTAGTTCTGGTCGTCACGTTTCGCTTCACCATCTTCGGTCTGGTACTCCTCGCGAAAATGCCCACCGCACGACTCGTTTCGATCCAGGGCGTCGAGACACATCAGCTCAGCGAACTCGAAGAAGTCAGCCACACGACCTGCCTTCTCGAGCTGCTGATTGAGCTCCTCGCCGCTGCCACTGACGCACGCGTTCTTGTAGAACTCCTCGCGCAGCTCATTAATTCGGGTAATGGCTTCCTTGAGACCATCCGCGCTACGCGACATACCGCACTTGTCCCACATAACGCGCCCAAGAAGGCGGTGGTAGTGATCAACGGACTTCGTTCCCTTCATGGAGAGAAACATATTCAATCGAGCGTTGACTCGATCTTGAGCCGCCTTCACCTCAGGCGCATCCAGGGACAGCGAACCGGGCTTAACACCCACGAGATAATCACCAATCGTGTACGGCAGAACGAAATAGCCATCGGCTAATCCCTGCATCAACGCGCTCGCGCCAAGGCGGTTAGCGCCGTGATCGGAGAAGTTAGCCTCGCCAGCGGCGAAGAGACCGGGAATGGTGGTCATCAGGTTGTAGTCCACCCACAAACCGCCCATCGTGTAGTGCGGCGCTGGATAGATCCGCATCGGGGTCTCGTACGGATTCTCCCCCGAGATGTTCTCGTACATATCGAAGAGATTTCCGTACCGAGCTTCGATAGCGTCACGACCGAGCCGTTTAATCGCGTCCGTGAAATCGAGATAGACGCCAAGTCCCATCGGGCCAACGCCGTATCCGGCGTCGCAACGCTCCTTTGCCGCGCGAGAGGCGATATCACGGGGCGAAAGATTTCCGAAGCTCGGATACCGCCGCTCAAGGTAATAGTCACGCTCGCTCTCGGGGATATCAGCTGGTCGACGGGTATCGCCCTTATTCTTAGGAACCCACACACGCCCATCGTTTCTGAGCGACTCCGACATAAGGGTAAGCTTGGATTGATGCTCACCGGACACCGGAATACTAGTTGGATGGATCTGAGTGAAGCACGGATTCGCCATACCCGCGCCGTGACGATACGCTCGCCAGATCGCGGTAACGTTACACCCCTTCGCGTTTGTAGAAAGGTAGAACACGTTCGAGTACCCGCCGGTCGCAAGCACTACCGCGTCGGCCACGTGCGTCTCGATTTTTCCGGTACGAAGATTTCGCGTGATGATACCTTTACACTTACCATCCGCGATGATCAGGTCGAGCATCTCAGTGGATGAGTGCATCTCAACGTTCTTCTCATGAATCTGTCGATTGAGCGCGGAGTACGCCCCGAGAAGGAGTTGCTGCCCCGTTTGCCCCTTGGCGTAGAACGTTCGTGACACCTGCGCGCCACCGAAGGAACGATTCGCGAGAAGTCCGCTGTACTCACGAGCGAACGGCACACCTTGCGCCACGCACTGGTCGATGATGTTCACGCTCAACTCAGCGAGACGGTGAACGTTTGCCTCACGCGCGCGGAAATCTCCGCCCTTAATGGTGTCGTAGAAAAGTCGGTGAACGCTATCACCATCGTTCTGGTAGTTTTTCGCGGCGTTAATCCCACCCTGAGCCGCGATACTATGCGCGCGGCGAGGAGAATCCTGGAAACAGAACGCCTTCACTCGATACCCAAGCTCACCGAAAGAAGCCGCCGCGGAGGCGCCAGCGAGTCCGGTTCCAACCACGATAATGGTGTACTTTCGCTTGTTAGCTGGAAGGACGAGCTTGATTGAGGATTTGTGCTTCCGCCACTTCTGCTCGAGTGGTCCATCAGGGATCTTCGAATTAAGTTCTAGTTGCATACGTTCGCTCCACAATGAAAACTAATGACCAGCTGGCGCGCGGGTCTCTACCGGCGCGGGCAAAGCCCCCACCGCGATACCGACAGGAACAGACGAGAATCCAAGAAACATCGCCACAGCGACAACCTTCGCCGCGGTGCGGATGCCACTGTTCCATCGCGGCGCGTCGACTCCGAGTGTCTGAAACATGCTCCATGTGCCGTGGTAGAGGTGGAGTCCAAGCAACGCCATCGCGACAACGTAGAATCCAGCGGTCACGACATTTTGGAACGCGCTATACACGTTCGCGTAGACCTGACCGTGCACGAATCCACTGAAGTGAAGCGTGCCCGTGGTGAAATGCAGGATATGAAAGGTGATAAATACGATGAGAAAGAGACCTCCGTAGAGCATCGTAAGCGATGCCGCGTTAGCGGATCGGTAGGACCTAACCTGATAGCCTTGCGGCTTCGCTCGCCGATTGAGGCGCGCGAGCGCAATTCCACTCAGGGCGTGAATGACGACCGCCGCGAGAAGACCAATCCGCACGATCCAGAGGACGCCCTCTCTACCGAACATCTCGGAGCCCATAGTGCGAAGGAACACACCGTAGTCATCGATCTTGTAATCGCCGGTCGCGGAGTCGACACCGGCGAATATCTTCAAGTTGCCCGCCATATGGCCGATCACAAAAAGAACGAGCGCAAGGCCACTCAAGGCCATGGCGACCTTCTTGCCGACCGTTGTGCCATAGAAATCACGAATGAGACCCATAACTATTTCCTACTGGGGAACCTCCCCACAACTCTACAATCCACGAAGTTGACCGCACGCCTCTTCCTCTCCTCACTCATCGTAAAGATTGGCGCGACACGACCACATGTATAAGCGGTAGGCGGCTACGCCGCACCTAGGGCAACCCGTTGGAGATACCGGGAATGTAGCCGACCAGAGGCCCTGGGGAAACACCTTAACGTTGAATGGGGAGTAAAAGCCGCTCCCGATCACATACGGTTGACAATTACGAACGTTACGCCTCCAAGCTGAAGAATACGCTCAATATTTCTAGCATGTTATAAGACCGGCTCAAAAACTGTGACTAGTGGTTTCGGAAGCGCAATAATGGCCGCTCCTCCCACCGCTCTGGGCAAAAAAGGAAGATGGCTTACGAACCGATCACAACAACGGAAGAGCTACCAGACGCTCGACACAGCGCTCTCACAACTGTTGAGGTAGCGGGAACCGTTACACAGGTAGGAGGAACAACTGTTGCAGTCGCCCTCGCCGATCACCTCGCCGCGCCAACCCAGATCGGCGACATTCTCACCATCCTGACCGGAACCTCACTCTTCATCGGCGAGGTAGGTTCGCTCTCTCTCGACGGATTAGGGACGACGGCTCAGATGACCCTCCTCGCCACGGTAGACACAGAGCGGCTCACCATCACACCTGGCATCTCCAACGCCCCCCGAACCGGATCGCGCGTCTTTCACCCCTCAACGACCCTTCTCAAAGCCTACCTCGAGGACCGGCGCTCACTGTTCGACGATCTGACCCACACTGTCACGATCGAACTCGGCACCTCACCCCTCTGCCCAGCTCACCCACTTACCTTCTCGCCTGAGAAGATACTTGGAAGGCACTGTGCCGTGGTCGGCACCTCTGGCTCAGGAAAGAGCTGGACGCTCGCCCGGTTACTGGAGCAATGCGCGAACCAGGGTGGCAAGGCTATTCTTATCGATCCCTCCGGAGAGTACCGAACACTCTCCGGCCCCGTTCGGCACGTCCACATCGGCACCGCCCCGGCATCCCTTGTGAGTTCATCAGAGGTCGCGCTCCCCTACTACCAGCTCACCGAAGCGGATCTCGTTGCTATCCTCCGCCCAACCTCAGCGACGCAGATCACCAAGCTGAGAGCCGCTATTCGCTCGCTCAAGGTCCTCCACCTCGATCCCCGACTCGGCATCGAGGGTAATCTTCCAAAGGCCCACCGCCTGAAGGCCCCCTTTGAGTTCGCCTTGGCGGAATATCAAGATGAGGTCTGCCGTCCGGAGAACGCGTTTAACATTCACAACCTTCCGATGCAGGTCGGGCTCGAGTGCGTCGACCCTATTCGAAGCCACACCGAGAGCAACTATTGGGGCGGTATAAACGTGACTGACCACAACGACTGCGTTCCTCTCATCTCAAAGCTTGAGGATCTCACCCACTCAACAGACCTCGAATCGATCCTCCGGCCAACGCAGGGGGAGTCCCTCCTTGACTCGATCGGGAATTTTCTTAACGACCCATCACTCAAGGTCCTTCGCGTTTCATGCGAATACCTCCCGACTATTAACAGGGTGAGAGAGATCGTAAGTAACGCCCTCGCCCGACACCTGCTCGGCCTCGCTCGAGCAGGCCGGTTCACCAACGCTCCACTCATCCTCGCGGTCGATGAGGCACACCAAATGCTTCCGACGACGACATCCCTCCTCTCCAACGAATACCCACTTGAGGCCTTCAACGTAATCGCGAAGGAGGGTCGTAAGTATGGATTGACCCTCTGCGTGGCGACCCAACGCCCGCGCGATATTCCAGACGACGTTCTAAGCCAAGTCGGTACCTTTCTGGTTCATCGTCTCGTCAGCGATGCCGACCGGAACGCTATTGAGCGAGCAAGTGGCGCGGTCAGCCATGCCCTCCAAACACGATTACCATCGCTTGCGCCCGGCGAGGCGTTCCTGCTGGGCGTAGATTTCCACAATCCCCTCCGTCTGCGCATCGAGCGCCCGAACGCTACGCCACTCTCGGACGGCCCAAACTTTCAAGCCAGTTGGGGCGCCGCCACCCTTCAGTAGTCCGGTATTCGCCTTTGCACCCCGGTACCTCAGCGGTATACTAAAGCGGTGAACCCTAGCCTCTACCAGATCAACACAAAGGTACTCCTCTCCCAGCTCGGCCTCGGCGCCACGCTTGATGACGTACCAAACGCTCTGCTCAACGCGATCGCCTCGCGTGGGTTTGACTGGGTCTGGCTCCTCGGTGTCTGGAAGATCGGCCCAATCGGTCGACGAATCTCACGAGAGCGAACGGAGTGGCACCAAGAGTACCTCGCGGTCCTCCCTGACCTGACGGAGGACGACATCTGCGGTTCGCCTTTCGCGGTATGCGAGTACATCACGGAACCGTCGATCGGTGGCGACACTCAGCTCGCCCGGTTTCGTGAACGCCTTGAGCAACGAGGGATTAACCTCCTTCTGGATTTCATTCCGAACCATATCGGCTTTGATCACCGGTGGGTCTCGGAGCGTCCCGACTTTCTCATCCGAGGCGATGAGCGAGACCTTCTTCACGCCCCAGATTGCTGGGCACAGCTACAGAACGGAACGATCGCCGCGTACGGAAAGGATCCGAACTACCCTGGATGGCCCGATACCTTACAGCTGAACTTTTTCAACCCGCATCTCCGCGCGGCGATGATCGGAGAGCTTCGGAGCATCGCGACAAGGTGCTCCGGCGTGCGGTGCGACATGGCGATGCTGATTGAACCAGAGATATTCGCCCGCACATGGAACGGCCGTCCCGAAGCGCGAGAGCGCTTTGATCAAACGTGGTGGCCTGAGGCTATCGCGCAGGTGCGGCGCGACCATCCGCAGTTCCTTTTTCTCGGCGAGGTGTACTGGGACTACGAAGCGAAACTCCAAGCGCACGGCTTCACCTATACGTACGATAAGGTGCTCTATGACCGCCTGATCCATCACGAGTCGAATAAGCTCTCGCGACACCTTACGGCTCCGCAATCCTACACCGCCCGCATGGCCCATTTTTTGGAGAATCACGATGAGCCGCGCGTGGCGTCAAAACTGGAACCGCCAGAGCACACCGCCGCGGCGGTGGTTTCGTACCTCGCCCCCGGGATGCGCTTTTTTCACCACGGGCAACTGGAGGGATATCGAGCACGAGTACCCGTTCACCTTCGCCGGGGACCACATGAGGAGATCGACCCAACGATAGTCGCCCTCTACGATAAACTCCTTCCGATTGTAAATTCTCCGGCGGGAAAGAACGGCGCGTGGAGCCTCCTTCGGTGCGTGACAGCGTGGGACGGCAATGGGACCAACGAGAACTTCATCGCGTACTACATCGCGTACGAATCGGGAGATCTTCTCGTAGCCGTAAACGGCGCCGGCTATAGGGGGCAGTGTTTCGTTCAAGTCCCCCAGGCTCTTCCGCGCATTGGCACAGCGCGACTCACAGACCTCCTATCAGACGCCACCTATGACCGCGACGCCAGCGAACTCTCAGCGCAGGGACTCTACCTTGATGTGGAGGGACATACCGCGCACATTTTCTCTGTGAGCTGGATCACCTCATGACGACCAGAACGTGGCGCGCGGCGGTCGAGAAGCTTCCTATAACGAAGCACCTTACCTCAATCCGCGAGGGGATCGCCTCGCACCCTACCACCCTCCTTGAGGCACCTCCAGGAACGGGAAAGACGACCGTACTTCCCCTTGAACTTCTGGAAGAGCCCTCCCTTGCGGGTAAAACCATTCTCATCCTTCAGCCGCGACGCATAGCCGCGAAGAGCGTCGCCTCGCGCATGGCGGAGCTCCTGAACGAACCAGTGGGCGCGACCGTCGGCTACTCGGTGCGTCTTGAGTCGAAGAGATCCAAGAACACCCAGATTGAGGTGATTACTGAGGGCCTTCTTACGCGTCGATTGATCGCCGATCCCGAACTCTCAGGCGTTGGCGCGGTAATCTTCGACGAATTTCACGAGCGAAGCATCCACGCGGACGTAAGTCTCGCGCTCACCCTTGAAACCATCTCCGCTCTTCGCCCGGACCTGAAACTCGTTATCATGTCCGCCACCCTCGGCGAGTCGCTCCCGAAGAATTATCTCGACAACGCGTGGCGCTACACATTCGGGGGCACAACATATCCGGTTTCGATCACGTACGAGCCCGGTGATACGCGTCAAGCGGTTTGGGAGAGGGTCGCGAACTCGATCAAGGGAGCCGTCTCCCGATTTGAGGGGGACATCCTCGCGTTCCTCCCCGGCGCGTTCGAGATTCAGCGTACGCAGGAGCTTTTGGAGAGATCTCGGGTCGATGCTCTCGTCATGCCGCTCTTTGGAGATCTCCCCTTCCACGAGCAGGCCGCCGCAATCCAGCCCGATCCACAAGGACGCAGAAAGGTCGTGCTTGCGACCACCATCGCCGAGACGAGCCTCACCATTGAGGGAATCAGGGTTGTTGTGGACTCAGGAACTCACAAGGTATCACGGATCGACGCGGGAGGCTTCTCGTCTTTAACCACCGAGCCGATCTCGCGCGATGCGGCTGACCAACGCGCGGGTCGCGCGGGACGAACGGCGCCAGGTGTCTGCGTTCGATTGTGGAGCGAGCAGGAGCACCTTGCGCGACGGCCATATCGGGAGCCGGAGATCCTTCGCTCCGATCTTGCCCCAACGCTCCTTGACCTCGCCGCGTGGGGAGTTCACGATCCGGCGACCTTTGGATGGATCACGCCACCCCCTCGACCGGCGCTCGACTCGGCGCGAGAAATCCTTCAGCACCTCGGAGCGCTCACACCGTCGGGCACGATCACGGATCATGGTCGATCTATCGCTTCCCTCGGTGCGCACCCCCGCCTCGGCACCTTGGCGTGCGTCGCGAGAGCACGATCGCTCGAGTCGCTCGGTGCTCGAATAATTACCATCATTGAGGAGCGGGACATCCTTGGACCAACGAGCCCAACATCGACCATTCACGCCCGCCTCGACGCGCTCGCCGGCACGGGAAGACGCGCGCCGGGCGCTCATCGGCTCGTCGAGATGAGCGAGCGGTGGAACGAGCGAATCAGATCTCTAGCGCCTTCAGCATCTCGATCGGCTCTCGCGAGCTCTGAAGAGGACGCCGTCGCCCTCCTCCTCGCCTCGTCATTCCCGGAGAGGATCGCTCGCCGAAGAGAGGATGGCTCTCATCGATACCTTCTCGCCTCGGGCAAAGGAGCGACCCTAAAAACCGGAGACCCCCTTCGCCAATCCGAGTTTATCGTGGCGTGCTCGGTGCAGGATTCGGGTGGGGAGCTCGCGATCCGACTCGCGGCGCCACTCTCGCCCGAACTTTTCAAAACCGAGCTCTCTCGCCTCGTAAGAAACGCCCGCGAGGTCCGGGTGGATCCGCACACAGGAGCGTTGACATCATCACAACTCACCAAGATCGGAGCGATTACCCTCACCGCGCGACTCGAACCAAAGGCGTCGAACGAGGATATTACCACCGCCTTCGGCGCGTGGCTCTCAACAGATGAGGGGTGGCGCAACGTTCCCTTCAGCGACGCGAGCGCATCACTCTTGGCGCGAATTCGCTGGGCTCGGGAACGTCAGGGAGAGGCCCCCTCGCTTCCAGATATGCGTGAAGAACAACTGAGAGCGACTGTGAGCGAGTGGCTCCTTCCGCACCTCTCTCCCCCCCCCTCATTGAAGGGACTCACGGAGCATGTGGTACACCAGGCGTTAGAATCCATTCTACCTTGGTCGTCGAAGAAGGAGCTTGACGATATCGCGCCCGCCTCTATCACGATACCGAGCGGGAGATCTCGGCCCCTCGACTACACCTCAGGAGCTTCCCCAAGGTTCGAGGCTCGCATCCAGGACCTCTTCGGCCTTCTCGAAACACCCCGAATCGGTCGTTTTAGGGTGCCCACAATCATTCACCTCCTTTCACCAGCCCATCGACCGGTGCAGGTAACCCAGGACCTCGCGAACTTTTGGCGGGTTGGATATCCCGAGGTACGCAAGGAGCTGCGAGGCCGTTACCCGAAACATAAATGGCCCGAAAATCCGCTGGAAAAGGCCGGATAACCTTCCCACGCGTGACGTAAACGTGCTCGTGCCCGAGCCGCCGTATTCGGGAGATGGTTGCAATCCATGACCTCACCTCCGTTCGGTGCGCAGCGCCCTCGTGCAGCTATCGAAGACGAAGAATCTTTTCGGGTACGTTCACGTTCACGTTTACGAGCAGGTTCACGTCCGGATAACGATCACTCTTCCGCACTCACCTGCGGTTGGTGCCGTTTTTCGACTGGACCCGCACCATCGGAGATGTATACTCCACCGGTATGAACACCTCGTTTGCGCCCACACTGAGAGGAATCGCGCTTACCTCGGCTCTCTTTGTAGGGGGACTCTGCGCTGGTTGCAGCTCGATAAAATTTTATCCAGGTGAGGAGCGAGCCGACAGCGAGGTCGGGCGTCTCCTCTTCAACTCTTCCGGCGCCTCCATGAACGTAGTGACGCTCGATGGAATTCCTCATCCGCAACCCGGTCGAACTCTCGAGATCCTTCCTGGACCACACACCCTTGTCGTGAAGTACGGGCAGACCTTTATGGATTCTGGAGACCCGCTGCATCGTGACCCCAACGGAGAACTGGTGCCCCTCGCCCGATACGGCACGTGCTCCGTTCGGTTTACAATCGAGGCGGCTCAAGAGTTGTTCGTGTTTGTTGACGCGGTTGGTGATGCCGGACTCTCACCGTCCGCCCCGCCGATGATAACCCTTCGTCAGACTGGATTCGATCAGCCAGCGTTGTTTCAAGAGCGGTGCCGGGAGGAGAGCAAGGCGAGATTGGAGAGATTACCGCTAAAGTCCGATCGATAACGTTGACGTAGAGGTCAGACGTACGCCGTCGACTGCTCACCTAGAAAGGCGTCGTTATCTCTACCGTTCACTACGACCGTTACTCGCCAACCGCCTTCTGCTCGGCGACCTGAGTCACAAGAACTTTATCGATACGATTATTATCCATATCGATAACCTCAAAGAGGTATCCAAACGCCTCGAAGCGCTCGCCCTCCTTCGGAACGTACCCGAGGGTGGTCATGACAAATCCACCGAGTGAATGAAATTCAGCGCCATTAAACGGTGACTCATCAGCGATGCGAAGGGTCTCAAAGACCTCGCGTATATCGCTACTGGCATCGACAAGATACGAACCATCTTCGCGACGAACGAACCACCGCTCCTCTGGCGACCCGGATTCTCCGATCTCACCGACGATAACCTGAAGAACGTCATATACCGTGACTATACCGGATAACGTTCCGTACTCATCACGGACGATCGCGAAGCGACCACCATCCTCACGGAACAGCTCAAGCAACTTGAGCGCACTCATCGATATCGGAACCTCGATCGGCTGCACAAGAACCTCCGACAACCCTCCGGGGAATCGATCGGGACAGGCCTTGAGCTCAACGAGATCGCTTAAACACACGATACCGAGAACATCATCCTCATGACTGGCACGGACGGGAAACCACGTGTGCTTAGATGAAGCGGCGGTAAACAACGTGGAATCTAAAGGATCCTCTCGATTCAAGAAAACCACATCGGCGCGAGGGGTCATAAGGGTCGCAAGCGGCTTATCGTCAAGCTTGAAGACACGATTAATAATCTCGCGCTCACCAGGCTCGATAACACCAGCGCGTTGCCCTTCATCAACCAAATCCCGGATATCCTCCTCGACATCCTCATCCGATACCTGCTCAGGCGAGACAGGGCCGAGCACCCGACTAACGATAGCGTTCGCGATCGTGGAAAGTGGGCGGACCAATGAAACGACACCGCTCACGAGGGGCGCAAGGAATCGAGCCACCGTTTCCGGATACCGCTCCGCCAACCGTGACGGAAGAAGATCTCCGCACACAACCACGATGAACGAGAGAACGCTCACAACGACTACCTCAGCCACCAGAGCGGAACCCCCAACGAGCGAAGCGACCTGCGACACTAAAACCTCACCCGGGAGGAGCACCGCGGCGACGACGCACAGCGCTACCGCGACGCGAGCTCCGGCTACCACGTCGTCGATCCGGCCCATCAGCCCAAGGGCCGCTTCAGCCCCTGCGGAGCGTTTCGACAGCTCGGCTTCAAGGCGATTTCGACGCGCATTAGTAAGCGCTACTTGGGCCGCGTTGCACACCCCAACAACACTCACGAGAAGAAGTGTCGTGGCGAAACTAGAAAACATGGCGGATGGAAAGGACTACAGTCACGGGGGAGAATGATACCCCGACTAGATGAGGCTGCCTAGTGGTATGTACCAAAAGGTCGCAACGTAGACGTAAAACCACCCGCCCCTCACAGTCAGGACAGAAACCATAGAGGCACCGGATCTTGCGGCGAAACATAACAAAGACAGGGTGTTGGGGGAGCGTCAACGCTCGCGTTCCGAATTGCCATGCGCTGTCCTCAGAGGTCGCTCAAGCCCCTAGCTCCGCCTACGCGGCCTAGTACCATGTACCTAACGAGGCCCAACGCCCGTTCTACGACCCCGCCCCGACCTGACGGGGTTGGCTACTCATAGATTCCTCCTCGCTCCCGGTCGCGGGACGCTCCTCTCGCGCGAGCTCGCGAAGAGCTACCCGCAACTGTTCTAGCCGATCAGGAGAGAGCCCTTGGAATTGATCCTTATGGCACCGGTGCACAGCGTCCTTAAGATTTCGCACCACTTCAAGTCCCCGGTCAGTCAGACGCACCTTTACCATTCGCCGGTCGAGGGAGCTCCGCTCCCGGAGCACATACTCAAGTCGCTCCAGTCGATCGAGAAGTCTCGTCATATCCGGCACCTCTGCGATCAGTTGACCGGCTACATCACCACACGAAAGCCCCTCAGGGTTAACCCTTTCGAGAATGCTTAATATCGAAAAGGTAGCCGTCGTCAGGTCGTAGGGACGAAACACTCGGTTCAGCTCTCCCTCAAGCCTACTCGCCACACGCACAAGGTCGAAGAACGCCCCCTGCTCCGCTGTTTCGGCGACCAGAAGATCCCGATTACTTGGTTGTTGCGCTGTTTGCCTCGATGTAGCCATGTATCACCTCGTAGAGGTATGAAATACACGACCACACCCGGCCCCCGTACAATCTCGGTCATTCCCCAAACCGTCCTCCCCGATCTCCCCCTTGTGTTTTCACGCCAACTGGCACCTCAAGAATGACGCAACCAAATATCCTTGCCGAATTCATCGCTATACCGTCAAATACGCCCATGATCACGCTCAGTCGACCTCGCCTCGCCCTCTCTACCATCCTTGTATCATGCGCGCTCATCACCGGGTGTTCATCACTCTCGTCCGGGGGATCTATTCGCGAGAAGGAGCTCGAGATCGTCCCAACCGAGTCGAGCGTCTCGTTTTCGCGAACCACCCAAGGTGATATCGCGCGACTCGGCCTGAGCGCCGAACAGCTCGGCGATCCCACCGCCCTGGAAACGAACGAACAGGTAGCGACCGTCGAGTCCGCAGCGCAACGATCACTCCTCCTCTCCGAAGCGTGGTACCTGAGGGGGCAGAACGACCTCGATGTACCGCT
>JBIJBE010000045.1:0-28318 GCA_044345405.1 Bdellovibrionota bacterium | reverse complement strand
GTCGTGGCGATGGGCCCAATCGCTCCGCTTTTCATCACAATCCCACTCCCCGAGAACTCGTTTACTCGCCCCCATCTCCAACTCAGGTAAGCCGTGTGGCGAAGGTCGTCAAGCGCCTAGGCCGTGACGTTGGGGTGACTGGAGATATCGCGCCAGAGCTTGTCGCGACGATACTCGCGAGGCGAGGCTATGACGCGAGACCTGATCTGCAGGGAGTCGTACGACCGGACCTTGAGCCTCTCCCTGATCCGGCGCGAATGAAAAATTTCGAGGACGCCGCTCGAATTATCGCGGAGTCTATTCGCCGCGGAGACAAGATAGGTATTAACGGCGATTACGATGTGGATGGCGTGACCGCCGTCGCTCAAACGGTGCGCATGCTCAAAACGGCAGGAGCGGCTTATGAGTGGGAAATTCCCGACCGCGCGACCGATGGATATGGATTAAGTCAGAGGATAGTCGAGGAGTTCATCAGGGCAGGCTGCAAGACCGTTGTACTCTTTGACCACGGCATCCATGGTCACGCGGAGATAGCGACCCTTAGGGCGCATGGAATTGAGGTGGCAGTGTTTGACCATCACAGACCTGGGGCGACTCTTCCTGACGCGGTGGTGGTTGATCCTGCGCAGATTGGTTGTGGCTTCGCTGAATACCAACCGTGCGCGTCCGGTTTGGCGTTTTTTTTAAACCAACGCTTGAGCGAAGTGCTCAATCTTCCAGCGCCTGATTGTGGCCTTGCGGGGTTGGGCACTATCGCTGATATGGTGCCGCTCACCGGGCCTAATCGAACGCTCGCGTCGCAAGGTCTTCAATCCCTTCGGAGGAGCTCCAATAATGGGATTCGTCACCTTGCTGCTCAGCTCGGAATATACTCTGGCACCCTTTCCAGCGCCGATGTCGCCTACTACATCGCTCCAGCTATTAATGCCGCGGGACGGCTTGGCAACGCTCGCATGTGTGTGGAGCTGCTTATTTCATCGGACGAAGTTGATACCCAGAGGCTCGCCAGGGAGCTGGTCGAGTTGAATGAGGTCCGAAAGGATACTCAGCGCAAACAGCTGATGGATAACTACGACCGATTAGGTTCGCGCCAAGTTATGCCAGGTGTTTTGGTATCGCACAGCGATACTCATCACCAAGGTGTTGTGGGGCTTACCGCGCAAGGCCTAGCGTCCCGCCACGGTCGACCCGCCTTTGTATTCGCCACGCACTCAGATGGAACCCTCAAGGGCTCGGCGCGCTCTGGGAGCGCGGAATACGATTTAGCGGATATGCTCGAGCGCGCCAAAGCGAATGATACCGAGGGAGTGATTGTGAAATTCGGTGGGCACAAGGCTGCCGCTGGTCTTGCGATCAGGGCAGATGCCTTAGGCGCTTTTTCCAAGCTTATCTCGCAGGCTGCTCGGGAGCAGCGTCATCAGCCTCCATCGTCGGTGAAGGTCGTTGCTGACGCGAAGATCACCTGCGCGCAGCTCACACCTAAACTTATTCAAAATGTCGATCGACTTCTTGATCCTTATGGCCAGGGCTTCGCCGCGCCAACATTTTTACTTGAGGCTCTGACTGTGCTGGATATCGCCGAGTATCCAGGAGGTCGCCGCATGGTTGTTTTAGAGCAGGACGGAAAAAAGGTCCGAGGTTTTGTGGGACCTGAGATTTGGGATGGCAGTTTAGTTGCCGGATGCGTGATCAACATTATCGCGAGGCCCGCGGCGATCTATAGAAATGATAAATATCACGTTCAGCTCTCCGTCGACGCTTTTTCGGTAACGACTACCACGGCCGCTCCATCTTCTCCCTTGGTTTTCGAAAAGCGAAAGGAGAAAGACGGGGATAAGAGCGAGCTGGCGCGGCTTAAGCCGCCGAGCGTGTTGCGGGATGTCCCCGCTAGGGAGGAGATGGCGCCCGCAGTCCCGAAATATATCGCGCTTCGTGAAGCGTTCATCGCGGAGATGAGGGCGTTGCCCGAAGCGTATCTTTATCCTGACCTTGCCGATTTAGTTGAGGACCCCTTGGTCCGAAACGTCGAACCACAGCGTGAGGCCGCCGGCATGGAGATGAGAATCCGCTATGGACTCACCGCTCTCAAGCATCATTCATTCGCGATACGGCCTGAACAGCTTGAGTTCGTTCGATGGTTTCTTGAGCGTTCTGATAACGCTATCCTCCAAGCGCCTACGGGATCGGGGAAAACCGAGATGGCGCTCATGATAGCCGCCTCGCAGCGTTCTCGCGGTCAGCGCACGATTTTTTGCGCGCCGACGCTCGAAATCCAGCAGCAGGTTCATCGACGGGCGCCGCAAATGATAGATGTTGAGTCCTCCCTGATCGATGGTGATATCCCTCCTAAACGGAGGGAGAAGATGTATCGAGAGATGGACCCGGCGTTCATCTCCGCGATTCCTCACGTCATCAGAAACGACATTGAGCGGGGCGTCTTTTCATTCCGCCCCACCGACCTCGTGGTTATCGATGAGGGGCACCATACCGCTGGCGAATATCCGTACGTCCCCCTGGTACGCAAGGCGCACGAGGTGGGGGCTAGGGTTCTTCTGCTCTCCGCGACTCCTGGCCAGGTCGAGGCGGAGAGGTCGTGGGATAAATTCGATTCTCTCAAAAAGCTTGTCGGTGTTGAACATATCTTCCCGGTCAATGTAGTCCGACGACAACCGGTCGTCCGCCCGCTTCATGTCGATCTTTCGGAGGATATGAAAGTCGCGGTTGAGAGCCTCTCGCATCGCATGGCGTCCCTTCGCGCGGAGGTTCTGGAGTACATCGCCCAACACGGTTCCCAACGATTGCTTCGAGACGCGAAAGAGGTTCTTGGTTCCACCACGCTGACCTTCCCATCGGCGACCGTTATCAGTCCGCTTCTCGAGCGAATTCGAGTCATGAACAATGAGCGAGAGCGGTGGGATGTCGTACACGCGTTATGCGGTATTATCGAGTTATCAGAGCTGTACCAAGCCCTCTCGTATCAGGGTAAATCGGGCTTTCTGCTACGAGTGTTGGAGAAGAGGCTGGAGATGAAGTTTCCAGTCAACGCTGTTCGCACCCAAGCGGGAAAAGGCTTCCTGGCGCCAAAGCGTTCCCTGTCGCTAGTCTATTCCTCTCGCGAGGTCGAGCAAGCGTATCGACAGATAGCGCTTGGTTCCTTCGTCGGCGTTTGGAACACGCATTCGTTGGAACAGCTCAGCGGACTTTCGTTGTCGTCATGGGGGACGCTCTCAGCCAAGGAACGACGAAGTCGATACAATTCTGCTGTCGCGGCTACCATGAAGCGCCTCACTGAAGAGTTGGTTACGCTTGACTACTCAGACCATCCCAAGGAGAGGTATCTCATGTCCGTGCTGCCCCTACTTTCCCGACACGACCAGAGCATCATATTTGTGAGAGACCGAACACATGCCTTATTTCTCGCCGCCCGAATTTCCCATCGATTGCGCCAGTCGGGTTGTGAAGCTGTCGCGTTGACCGGCACCGGTCACGGAATTAAGAAGGGGCTCTCTCGGGCGCAGCGAAAAGAGAATTTAGCCAATGTCGCGAACGGTCGAGCCAAGATAATTGTGAGCACGAGCGCTGGTAACGAAGGAATCGATTTCGCTCGGGTACAGCACGGTTACGCCTACCGTTTTAGCGCGTCACCCACGGAAGCTCTGCAACAGTGGGGGCGCGTAGGGCGACGTGATGGGGCATCGGAGATGGTATACCTCTGTTCGGCTCCGGAAGAGCACGGCAAGTTTATGTCTATCCTCAGAAAAGTCGCTGAGTTCTACAAGATGCTCAACCAGGAGCGGCAAGATATCTTGGATAGATACCAAACGAAGCAAGATTAGGAATTGAATTGGCGCCTGCATGCTATTGGCAGAAACACACTGCCCGGGCGGTTTCAATATTGGTAGGCTAAGCCTAGGACGTGAAGACCGAGGAACGGAGGGGCTATGAAAGAGATGCTACTTATCAGCCAGCTGGTGATTGCGCTGGGTATCGTGAATGTGTGGCTATTTCGAGCCAACCAGCCAACGAACTATCGAGGTGGCGCGGCTCAAAATATGGAGGAGGAGTTCCACGTCTATGGACTCTCCACCACCTGTATGAAGACCGTTCGCGCCTTTAAGCTGTTCTTCGCGGGGCTTTTAGTCGCCGGATTTTGGTGGCCCATGCTCACAATCGTCGGAGCTATCGGTATGGCCTCTTTGATGTGCGCGGCTGTGTTTATGCACGTGAAGGTGCGAGATCCAGTTCGAAAATCTCTGCCAGCGGCATCGCTTCTTCTTCTTTCCCTACTCGTTGCCGTGGGCACGACACCGTAACGCTCTCCACCGACCTTTTAGAGAGGGTATGAAGAAGATCTTTTTCTGCGGAATCGGAGGCGCGGGTATGAGTCCGCTCGCGAGACTTATGGTTGCCCGTGGACGCGAAGTTCTGGGTTCCGACCGTGGATATGACCTGGGACGGAATAAAGCTCTTTTTGAGCTTCTTAAAGCAGAGGGGATAACCCTCGTCCCTCAAGATGGTACCGGGGTCGACCCCTCAATCGATACCTTTGTGGTGACCCGCGCCGTAGAGTCCTCAGTCCCTGACATTCACCGCGCTCTAGAGTTGCAGCTTAACGTTCTCAAACGACCACGCTTCATGGCGCAGGTATTTAAGGATACCGACAATATCGCTGTCGGCGGCACGAGCGGTAAATCAACAACGACCGGCATGATCGGACATATCCTGCGATCGGTCGGTAAAGATCCTACCATCATGAACGGCGCTGTCATGATTAATGGTAACGCAAATTTCACGCGAGGTGACAGCAATCTTGCGGTCTTCGAGGCTGATGAGAGTGATGGTTTTGAGGATGTTATTTCTGTATGTCCCGCCGCTGTCGCGGTGCTGACCAACATCTCCCTTGATCACTTTGAGCTCGATGAGTTGAAAGAGATGTTCTCCGCCTTCCTCCGTAAGGCTTCCCTTGGCGCGGTCCTTAACGCGGATTGCGCAAATTCAATGGAGCTTCTTGGCTTGAATCCGAGGACCGTAACGTTTGGCTTGTCTTCGACCGCGGATTTCTCGCTCTCAAAAATAGATCCTGAACTCAGTATCGCTGGAGAGCACAATAAGATGAACGCTCTCGCCGCCGTCGCCGCCTGTTCACTTTTAGGGGTGTCCGTCGATGAGTCGCTTCTCGGCCTCAAGAGCTTCCGAGGTATCAAGCGACGCCTTGAGGTTGTAGGCGAACCGCGTGGTATCCGAGTCATTGATGATTTCGCCTCTAATCCGGGGAAGATCGAGGCGTCCCTCAAGGTCGCGATCGGAAACTCAAAACGCGCGTTCGTGATCTTTCAGCCTCATGGATTTCAACCAACCAAGATGATGAAGGAAGGATATATCGAGACCTTCGCCTCGACGCTTCGACCGCAGGATGTGCTTATCATGCCGGATATCTTTTATGTTGGAGGTTCCGCCAATTTGGTCAATGGTGAGGTCGTGGCGTTGCCTAAAGATATTTCTTCTCAGGACGTGGTCATCCCTGTATCAGAACGGGGAAAAACGGCGCATTTCATCCCGAACCGGTCAGATATCGTGCCATTTCTGAAAGCGCGGTGTGAGGCAGGGGATACAGTCATCGTGATGGGGTCGCGTGATGAGAGCCTCTCCGATTTCGCGCGCGAGATCGTGGAAGCCTGTCAGAAATAGGAGCGTTTGAGCCTACTCCTTGTTCGACTCAAGGATGAGTTGGAGCGCGGTAACTACAGATGAATCGTGCGTTTTGCACCAGGCGTATTCCACTAAGGCTTGCGCCGCGGCGTCTCGTGCCTTCTCTCGCTCCCCAGTTATTGAATAGTGTTGTGCGAGTACGGTGAGGGTACGGGTGAAAAGGTCATCCTCGGTTGTGTTGGCGGCTGCGTTCATCACGGCGTGTTCGAAGAGGTGAGTCGCGGATGGAAGCTCCAGAGCTCCGAACCCATCCTCCGTTGAGGCATGTTGCGTGTGTGCGACCTCAACGAGAAGACGGACAGCTTCTCCTGAGCGCTCAAACGGGGTCGCTTTCGCGCTTCGAGTGGTGAGGGCGGCGTGCGCTCGTTCAGCCAGGGGGGCCGCCGCCAAGAGGGCTTGTAGATCACCCTGCTCCTCGTGCTGTAAGCGTAGTCGTCGTAAGAGATTTCGACATCCGACGATGAGGGAGGGATAGTGCTGCCAGCGATGAATTGGCATCTCCTGAATGGCTGTTTCCCAGTGAGGATCGCTTGGATGTCCGGACAGTTCCTCAAAGGCGATCGCAGAGTTAACGGCCCACAGGGATTTGATCTCTCGGCTTTTGAAGGGAGCGTTGTCTAATCTCCGTAGTATGAGAACGGCTGGGGCTGTATGGCCGTGATGGAGTAACGCGCCCGCGAAGAGGGTTGCGGCTTGGAGGACCGTTTGGGGCGGGGAGTCCTGCCGGAGTGCCCACGTGCACACGTTGTGTACGTCCTCAGAGAGGTCGTAAAGATTCTTCTCGAATCCGCCTATTACGAGCTCGTTGAAGAGCGCGAGTGCCTCTCGAGCGCCCTTTTCGTTTTGCTCGTTCTCGCATGCGCACAGAGTGTACAGTACCCGCTGAGAATGAAGAAGTTCGTCACGTACTTCGGGTATCTCAAAGGTGGAACAGCTAGGCTTCGCTCGATGATAGGGATGCGTCATGGGGATACAAAACGGCAACGACCATGCCCAACAGGGCTGGGAGGGATAGTAACACGCAGATACCAAAACGCATGGAAAAACTGCGGTACCGGGGTTGGTAATGGTTTGAATGTGTACGTTTATGAACAATAAAAAAGGGGGCTACGAGGCCCCCCCTTTTTATTGTTAGCTCCTGAAGCCTCGGCTTACATGAACTTGCTTGTGTCCGTGGCCGTGAGCGAGTTGAGGAACGTCACGATCTCCTTAACTTGGTCAGGTGTGAGCTGCTTGCCAAGTTGATACTCCGCCATCTGTGACACCGCCTCTTCGAGGGTTTTCACACTTCCGTCGTGGAAGTAGGGGCCGGTCTTCGCGACGTTACGCAACGATGGAACCTTGAACATCATCTTGTCCGCTTCGTTCTTTGTTACCTCAAAGCGTCCCATGTCCTTGGTTGGGTATGGTTTAACCAACCCAAGCTTCTGGAACATCATGCCGCCCAATGTCGCTCCGTTATGACACGCGATACATCCGGTTTGAACGAACGCTTGAGCGCCCTTCTTCTCCTCTGGGGTGAGCGCATTGTCGTCACCCTTGAGGAACTGGTCAAAACGGGAAGGGGTAATAAGTGTTCGTTCGAAGGCGCCGATTGCGTTTCCGACGTTCGCGTATGAGATCGGCTCTTTATCGCTAGGGAACGCCGCGGCGAACTCCTTCGGATAGCTCTTGTCCTTCTTCAATCTCTCAATGACGACCGCTTCCGAGGGCATCGCCATCTCACCCGGATTAAGGATCGGGCCAAGTGCCTGCTTCTCAACGGTTGCGGCGCGACCATCCCAGAACTGGGTAGCATGGAGAGCGGCGTTAAAGGAAGTTGGTGAATTTCGACCACCGCGCTGCCCCTTATGTCCAGGGGATGTTGGCTCGTTGTCGACGCCGAAGGTCTTCAGGTTGTGGCACGAGTTGCACGAGATCGTCTCATCCTTTGAGAGACGGGTGTCGAGGTATAGCCTCTTTCCGAGCGCTACCTTTGCCGGTGTGATCGGATTCTCCTTCGAGTCAGCTACCTCTGGGAGGGGAGCGAAAGCCGCCTTCCATGACGTATCATCCGCTTGAGCGGTCTGGCAGGCCACGGCGAGGATGGCCAGAGAAGCGAGTACTAATCTCATTGTAGGGACTCCCAAAAATGCACAGGTCAAAATACCCCGTCTAAACTGGGGGTTATGGTACTACGGGGGCTAAAAAAGGCAACCGTGAATATCTCCTTCGCTGCCTATATATATAGACTATCCCTAAAAAGAGGGGTGGCGACTCGCTCGTCGGTGGCGAAGACGGGGCTAGGGGCTTATTGGCACACGACATACTCCTTTGGAGCCCCGGCGAGGAACCTCCTAAAGTCCGTAACCTCCCTATTCTTTCGTTTCCTAAGCTTTTCGAGACCGCGCGGGAACGTAGCGTCATAGATCGACGCAAACGCCTTGACCAGGGAAGCTTCGGAGACCTGAACGGTAGTGCAGGACATAGGCGCCACCTCGCATACGAACTTGTCGCCGGTGGAGCGAATGATCTCTCGCTTCATGCGTGCCAGCACCGCCGCGCCCCTTCGGAGGAACGTCTTGCTAAATCCTGAGCCATTCGATCTCCACGTGCCTGCTCGAGCGGCTTGTTTCGCTTCCATCGCCAGTCGCAGGATGGCCCGTCGGGTATAGACGAACGGCTTCAGGAGTTCGGCATCCGATATCCCCACACATTCACCCGGTACCCCGGTATCGGCGCACACCTCTGGTGATATCGGAACGGTGATGGACTGACCGAGGAAGTTCCACACTCCGTAGAGTCCGCTCGGTGCAAGGAAATCGGACTCAGGGAGTGCGAATCCGCTCGAGCCTGGAGCGAACGTTTCAGGTGGGATCGCCCCCCCTGTAATGGAGAGTATCGAATTGAGTGATGGATATTGAAGGGGCACCTCAAGCGCATGGTCGCTGGAGTTTAGGGTTGAGAAGTAAAGGTTCTGATTGCCACCCACTAACACTCGGCATGGAGGTTGGCTGGACCGGATGAGTCGAGATGCTTCGATGTTGACGGGGTTGCGCTCCGCAAGCTTGCTGCCAGTCTCAAGGATCGGCTCGAATGCGAGCGCCTCAAGTCCGGTTGTTATTGAGTGTCGCCCATCGATAGAGAGGCTCGCCGTCACCTCTCCATTCGTGTCGGTCGTTTGAGTCTGAGCGTCGATGACGAGAGGAGCGCCCGCTATCGGAGTCTCTTCAACGAGGAGCCGGAAGGTAATCACCGCGAGTGGCGGCGTTGGTGTTGGTGTCGGGGTTATCGTTGGCGTTGGCGTAATCGTCGGTGTTGGTGTGATCGTTGGCGTGAGGGTTGGCGTGCTCGTGGAAGTTATCGTGGCGGTTTCGGTTGGAGTTCCCGTAGCGGTTGATGTTGGTGTTGTGGTCGCGGTGTGTGATGGGGTTGATGTCGCGGTCGATGTCGGCGTAGTCGTCGGTGTTGCTGTTGGGCTCGTCGTCGCTGTAGCGGTTGTAGTAGCCGTCTCGGTTGGTGTTTCCGTTGGGGTATGAGATGGGGTCGTGGTCGCTGTATGGCTCGGCGTCTGACTAGGTGTCTCGGTCGGTGTATGTGTTGGTGTCGCCGTCGTTGTTGGTGTCATCGTTGGAGTAGAGCTAGCCGTATCCGTTGGCGTCGCCGTTGAAGTGTCGGTTGGCGTTGCCGTCGCGGTATGCGACGGACTTGCTGTTGATGTTGTTGTAGGTGTCTCTGTTGGAGTTGTTGTAGAGGTCTCCGAGGGGGTAGCGGTAGGAGTTTCAGTAGGTGTTGTGGACGCCGTCTCTGTTGGTGTAACCGTTTGCGTTTCCGTCGGTGTCTGGGTTGGGGTGTCTGTTGGAGTTTCGGAAGGTGTTTCAGTTGGGGTGCCTGTCGGTGTGTCGGTTGGGGTCTCAGATGGCGTCTCTGTTGGAGTCGCCGTTGGCGTAGTTGTCTCAGTCGATGTTGCGGTGATCGTCGGAGTTGTCGTCGCGGTGTAGGTCGCGGTTTCGGTGGGAGTTTCAGTTGGTGTGAGGGTTGGTGTGTCCGTTGGAGTTGTAGTCGCTGTTCCAGTGGGAGTGTCTGTTGGTGTCTGAGTTGGTGTTGTCGTAGCTGTATCGGTTGAGGTTTCCGTCGGGGTTAGAGTTGGAGTTTCCGTCGGCGTCGTTGTCGGAGTCTCTGTTGGTGTTGTAGTTGGCGTTTCTGTTGCCGTCGTTGTCGCTGTTAGTGTTGGGGTCTCCGTTGGTGTGGTACTTGCGGTCGCTGTCGGAGTCGTCGTCGGGGTTTCGGTCGCAGTAGTAGTTGGGGTTTCTGTTGATGTTGCGGTTGGGGTCTCTGTCGGGGTCGCTGTTGGCGTTTCGGTCGGCGTGGTCGTCTGAGTGACAGTTGGCGTGGTCGTCGCTGTTTCCGTCGGGGTTATAGTTGGAGTTTCAGTTGGTGTTGTGGTTGGGGTCTCGGACGGTGTTGTCGTTGGCGTTTCCGATGGCGTGGACGTCGGTGTCTGAGTTGCAGTGGTTGTCGCGGTCTCAGTTGGTGTCGTTGTCGGAGTTTCAGTTGGTGTTGTGGTTGGGGTCTCGGACGGCGTTGTCGTTGGCGTTTCAGTTGGCGTTGTCGTTGGTGTCTGAGTTGGAGTGGTTGTTGCGCTCTCAGTAGGCGTCGTTGTTGGAGTTTCAGTTGGTGTGGAGGTTGGGCTTTCTGTCGGTGTCGTCGTCGGTGTTTCAGTGGGCGTAGTCGTTGGAGTCAGAGTCGGAGTGGGCGTCGCTGTTTCGGTCGGTGTTACTGTTGGAGTTTCTGTTGGTGTCGTGGTCGGGGTCTCCGTCGGTGTTGTCGTCGGTGTTTCGGTCGGCGTGGTTGTCGGTGTCTGAGTTGGAGTAGTTGTCGCGGTCTCAGTTGGCGTTGTTGTTGGGGTTTCAGTTGGAGTTGAGGTTGAGGTTTCCGTCGGTGTTGTTGTCGGAGTGTCACTAGGCGTAGTCGTTGGGGTCAGGGTTGGAGTGGTTGTTGCTGTTTCGGTCGGTGTTGCTGTTGAAGTTTCTGTTGGTGTCGTGGTTTGGGTCTCGGTCGGTGTCGTCGTTGGCGTTTCAGTAGGTGTTATCGTCGGTGTCTGAGTTGGAGTGGTTGTCGCGGTCTCAGTTGGCGTCGTTGTTGGAGTTTCAGTTGGTGTCGTAGTTGGGGTCTCGGACGGCGTCGTCGTCGGCGTTTCAGTAGGGGTGGTCGTAGGGGTCTCCGTTGGTGTTCTCGTTGGTGTTGTCGTTGGTGTTTCGGTCGGCGTTGTCGTCGGTGTCCGAGTTGGAGTGGTGGTTGGAGTCTCTGTCGGTGTCGTCGTCGGCGTTTCAGTTGGCGTTGTCGTCGGTGTCTGAGTTGGAGTGGTTGTCGTGGTCTCGGTTGGCGTCGTTGTTGGAGTTTCAGTTGGTGTTGTAGTTGGGGTTTCGGTCGGTGTCGTCGTCGGCGTTTCAGTAGGGGTGGTCGTAGGGGTCTCCGTTGGTGTTGTCGTTGGTGTTTCAGTTGGTGTTGTCGTGGGTGTCTGAGTTGGAGTGATGGTTGGAGTCTCTGTCGGTGTCGTCGTGGGAGTCTCGGTAGGTGTTGTGGTTGGGGTTTCTGTCGGTGTCGTCGTCGGCGTTTCAGTTGGAGTTGTCGTAGGTGTCTGAGTTGGAGTGGTTGTCGCGGTCTCAGTTGGCGTTGTTGTTGGGGTTTCAGTTGGGGTGGAGGTTGGGGTCTCAGTAGGTGTTGTCGTCGGCGTTTGAGTTGGCGTTGTCGTTGGTGTCTGAGTTGGAGTGGTGGTTGGGGTCTCTGTCGGTGTCGTCGTAGGAGTCTCGGTAGGTGTTGTGGTTGGGGTCTCCGTCGGTGTTGTCGTTGGTGTTTCAGTTGGTGTTGTCGTCGGTGTCTGAGTTGGAGTAGTTGTTGCGGTCTCGGTCGGGGTCCCCGTTGGAGTTTCAGTTGGTGTCGTAGTTGGGGTCTCGGACGGCGTCGTCGTCGGCGTTTCAGTTGGCGTTGTCGTCGGCGTTTGAGTTGGCGTTGTCGTTGGTGTCTGAGTTGGAGTGGTGGTTGGGGTCTCTGTCGGCGTCGTCGTGGGAGTCTCGGTAGGTGTTGTGGTTGGGGTTTCTGTCGGTGTCGTCGTCGACGTTTGAGTTGGTGTTGTCGTCCATGTCTGAGTTGGAGTGGTGGTTGGGGTCTCTGTCGGCGTCGTCGTTGGAGTCTCAGTAGGTGTTGTCGTCGGCGTTTGAGTTGGTGTTGTCGTCGATGTCTGAGTTGGAGTGGTGGTTGGGGTCTCTGTCGGCGTCGTTGTTGGAGTCTCAGTAGGTGTTGTCGTCGGCGTTTGAGTTGGCGTTGTCGTTGGTGTCTGAGTTGGGGTGGTGGTTGGGGTCTCTGTCGGCGTCGTCGTTGGAGTCTCAGTAGGTGTTGTGGTCGGGGTCTCTGTCGGTGTCGTCGTTGGGGTCTCAGTAGGTGTTGTGGTCGGCGTTTGAGTTGGCGTTGTCGTTGGTGTCTGAGTTGGAGTGGTGGTTGGGGTCTCTGTCGGTGTTGTCGTCGGCGTTTCAGTTGGCGTTTTCGTCGGTGTCTGGGTTGGAGTGGTCGTTGCGGATTCGGTCGGTGTTGCTGTTGCAGTTTCTGTTGGCGTGAGCGTTGGACTGCTTGGCGTCATAGTCGGCGTAACACACACACTTGGTCCCGGGCCCCCTGGAGTAGCCCAGGCGCAGTAGCATCCTGGATCGGTGCCGCCGACCTGCACCACTCCAGGACACTCCGCGCATACATCCGTACCTGTCTCGCAGGTGTTGGTAGAGTTAAGCTGCTCCGGCCAACATCCACACACAACAGGAGTGCTGGTTGCCCCTGCGCCTGGCGTAGTCGTTGGAGTGTTCGTCTCGGTCGTCGTCGGGGTAACAGTTGGACTTCCAGTGGGAGTTTGAGTCGCCGTTTGTGTTGATGTCGGTGTCGGCGTCGGAGTTGCCGTTGGTGTCGGCGTTGGTGTCAGGGTCGCTGTGCTCGTGGGTGTGCTTGATGGAGTTATTGTTACGGTGGCTGTTGGAGTACTCGTTGGAGTCGGAGTCGCTAAGGGATTGGTGAATGTCCAGTTGATGTTGTTGCCCGAGTTCATCGAAACATCGGCCACTATCGCGGTAGCGTTGGTGTTATCGCTGTCCTTTACATCGACGCTTGAGACGTTTCTGGTTCCAGATGGATTTATCTTCCATCGCGTTGTGGAGGATGCCCGCAAGCTGAGGAGCTGCGATGTGGCGCCTTGAAGCGTCAGGGAGTTCGTTACGGTTGTTGTTGAGCCTGACTCGAATGTTAAGGTGCAGGCAGTAGAAGTTGTTTTGGTGAGGGTATAGAAGGTTGTTGATCCCGTTATGGTTTGATTCGTTCCGTTCAGGGCCACGGTGCCGAGTGTGGCCGTAAAAGTGCCGCCTGAGTTCGTGAAGTCCCCACTGACGGACATCGTGGTTGAAGGTGCTGTAAATGTTCCCCCTGAGAACGTGAAATTGCCGTTTACGGTGATATTGTTAGCGGTGCCTACCCACGTTCCACCTGCCATCACGAAGTGAAGATTTCCGACGGTTGCCGTCTGATTCTGAGTGATTGTCCCCGTATATCCAGCTTGGACGGTCAGCCCGTCGACGGTCAGCGCTTGATTGATTGTGGCGCCGTTATCGCAGTCCGGATCGAAGATCACCGTGTCGCCGTTGGTCGGCGTTCCAGCGCCTCCACCAGAGCAGTTTGTTGGATTGACTGTAGTCCAGTTATTCGGGTTCGATGTTACACCACCTGGATTTCCAACCCAGTAGTAGGTCGCCGCGTTAGCCCCGCACGGTAGGACACTCGCCACGATGAAAACGAAGACCACGAGCAGTCGGTTGAGCGCGCCGATCCCTGAAGAATCGGCGCCGACATCTTTTTGAGCAATTTTTTCTGAGAGTTGTTTGTGATGAGGTGATGAGTGATCGCAGTAAGGGGGTAGATCTCTCCCGTGACACCCTGATTGCGTGCCGTGAAAAATATCATCCCGCCATCCGTGGTGGGCCCCTGGTGGGCCTTGTGCGTAACACATCTCATAGGGTAAGTCGGCGAAATTGCAAAAGAATGTGAGCTAAAAGGCGTTGGTAAAGGGCGCTCCAAGAGCTTAAAAGCATTGTGCTTTTTGAGGTGATACGGGGCTCTCGGGTGAAAAATGGGATGATTTGAGTTTTTCCGGAGTTATGCCGATAAGCGTCTCCTCAATCGCGAGAATAAGACGAGTGTACAGCGTGCTGAGTGCCAGCGAGTGGAGGTGTTGCTCGCGATAGACCTTGTGAGAGCTCGGTGAGTTGCTGAACGGTGAAGATGTTTCGTATCATCTAAATATCTAAACAACGGATCTCTCCATGTTGATAGTGATGGTTCAATGACAAGCCCTGAAACTCCGAAATGGGTAACACCCGAGTACTGGCAAGGTCGTTTCCTTTCAAGCGACACCCCGTGGGAGCTCGGACATCCATCCGTGGTAGTGCTTGAGGCGTTCGATGAGCTTGCGCGCCGTGGTGTGGAGATTGGTGGTAAGGAGGTGCTTTCTCCCGGCTGTGGAACGGGGAGCGATGCTATCGCGCTCGCCGAATGCGGCGGGCGTGTGCTGGCGGTTGATTGGTCGCCATCAGCGATAGCGGAGATTCGGTCTCGGTCTGAGCGACTCCCTCTTGGCGCTGGGGGGATTGAGGTGGTGTCAGGAGATTTTTTCGCGCTCGAAACACGACCCGTTGATTTCATAGCTGAGCACACCTTTTTTTGCGCGATCGATCCGAGCGCGCGAACTCGATATGTGGAACGCATGCTCGTGTGGCTCAAGCCAGGTGGCTACCTTGTAGGAAATTTCTTTGTCCTTTCTGAACAGGATGCTCGGTCCCTTCCTGGGCTCTCGCTTACCGCTGCCGGAGAGGGCCCTCCCTTCGCTACGACGGTGGCGGAGTTGCTGCAGCTTTTCGGTGCGGACTTCGAGCAGATTGTGCTTCGTCCCGCGATAAGGTCGGAGCCTGATCGCAGACCTGGTATGGAATGGGTAGGGATCTTTCGACGGCGCTAACGTTTTAAAATTACCGCCTGATATGGTCCCTTGAAAGCGCGGGGCCCGCAGCCCACGGGAAACCTTGAGGATATCGCTGTCGCATCGCTTCATTACCTTGCGTAAAGAAGTCTTTACGCACTGATCGCTCACTTCCGCCGAGGCGATAGTTCACGGAGTAGAGCCCTGGAGTTCCGAATGAGGTGTTGTAGTCGACCAGCTTGTTGCAAATGATAGCGTCAGGCGTTGGTGTCGACCCACCGCGAAATTGTTTGTACCAGATAGGTGAAAGGGAGAGCGCGTCCATTCGCTTGAGCAGGTAGCAGCTCGTATCTACGTGTCGAAAATCACCGATGCACGCTTTCCAAATGCCGAGGCTTTCGCATTCGTCATTCGTGATGAACGCACCATCGGTGTCAACGATCTTTCGTAACGCGTACGCCCAGTCAAGATTGTGTTCGATGATAAGCCGCATGAGCGAAGAAAGATGATGTGGGTCCCACCAGTTGTCCTCGTCGAGAAAGGCGATGAATTCGTGACGAGCGAGGTATGACGAGGCTCCGAAAATCCGATGACCATTAAAACCATCCAGTCCTGTTGGATGAGGAAGGGTGATAGTGTGGAGTCTCGGATCTCGTGGACCAAGGTCCTCTAAGAGCGTTAACGTGGAGGCCTCTCGTTCCTTTCCATCAATGAAGAGATAGTACTCAATATCCGAGAAATCTTGAGAGAGAACGCTCCGAACCGCTTGGGTGAGAAGGGGTGAGCCAGTCGTAGGGGTGATAACGGATATCTTCATAGACTATCGCGTGTAGGGTACCCATATTGCTCCAGAGTCGCCAGATGAGTTATTCCGGCGCGATGTAATCCACGTGAAGCTCGTGCATACGACGGGAAAGGGGTAGTAGGGTAACCACAAAAAGGACGGCGGCGATCGCCCCTAGTACGCCGAATGTTACGTTGAGACCTCTCGTATCCACGAGGAATCCCGTAGCTGGACCGATAGCGGCGTAGCTCATCCGAAATCCAAAGCTTCTCATGGAGTTCGCGGTCGCTCGAAACGCTGACGGTATCTTCCAATTGAGCGAGTCGGTGAATATCACCGATGCCAGGCCACGGTTTACGTAGAAGAGCGCTCCCGCGACCACTCCTATCCATCCTCCGAAGAACGCCATGAGGAGATATCCCACGACAGCGGCGAGGGATAGGGAGATGAGGATGGTAGGCGCGCCAACCCGCCGCTCTAAGGTGTGAGTCGCCTTACTGGTTCCAGCCGCGACGAACATAAGAGCAGCCCACATCACGCCGAAATATTGGAGAGGTACCCGTTGGAGTTCCCAGTACGGTTGCAAAAGCCACACGACGCAAAAGCTTGAGAGGCCCCAGATCAGGGAATTAATGAAGATCTGACGGGTGATCGTTTCCCCCAAAAGGAGGTGTTTTAGGACTGTTTTGAAATTAGAGAAATGAGATGTGTGAGCGACCCTCTCCGATGGTGGCTCTATGAACCACAGCGAGACGAAGAATGGCACCCATCCCACGACTACCTGTGCCCATAAAATGGGGGTAAACGACCAGAAGATGAGAATACTGGCGAGCAGTCCCGCGACAGCTTCTCCCAGGAGAGACCATGTGCTTAAAGAACCAACGTGTTTGAGCCTATTTGGGTCATCCTTAATTGAGTCGTATACGATAGAGATATCAGCGCCGGAGACAAGACTTCCGCCCAGCGCGATGATCACCTCATACATAACTATCGACTCGTATGTGGTGCAGAAAGGAATACAACTAAATCCACATCCCGCGATGAATGTGCCGAGGCAGACTGACGCTTTTCGGCTCCATAGATCCGCGATGTAGCCGGTAGGAATCTCGAAGAGAGCGACCGCGAGCCCAAAAATAGCTTGTATCTCAAGGGTCTCTTGAATCGAGAGCCCGAGAGTCTTCCAGAAGGGCACGAGGATCGGCACGATGACGAGGAACATCGTGAAAAAACCGCTGACGCACCCCAGGGTGAGATTTCGGCGAAGGTTCATGGCTATTTTAGTCCTTCCGCTGAGTAGTAGTCGCCCATCCATGTGACAGGGCGTAGTTGATTGGCACTACCATGGCTTTTGCTCGCCTTACTCTTGCTTTGGTCCCTTTGAGCCTCTGTAGAAGAGCGCCCACTTCTCATGAAGACACTCTCCAAACCCGAGCTTGGCGAAGTACTCGGGGGAGGACGTCACCACCATCACCTCTCTGATGTTCTGTCGTTCAGCCTCGTCGGCGGCGACTTTGACGAGTCCCGCTCCAACCCCTAACCCTCGCGCGCTCTCGTGAACGATAACAGTTCTAATCTCAGCGATCTTTGGGCTGTAGATCTCAAGGCAGCAACAACCAACAACCCTGTCTTCATGTTCGGCTACCCAAAATCCCTCGATAAGGGAGGCGAGCTCTTCATCGCTACGGGGAAGGATTGTCTCAGGATTAGCCGCGATCAGATCTTTGATCCCCGGGATGTCGCCCGATGTAGCTTTTCGAATCATCATAGGTAGCTCCTCCCCGCCATGCTCGCGGTGGCAAAGATCACCACCATATCACAACGGTTCTTTGTTGGGCACGAATCCTTTCCTAATCTGAATTCTCTTCGTGGATGGAAAAGGGGCTGACCACTATAGAAGATTGTCTCGAGGATCGACGCCGGCTCGTCGCTGCAGCGCCGAGAGAGCGCGATTAACGACCCCTTGCGCCCCCTGCTTGCTGATTCCGAGTTTGTTTCCGATCTCCAGGAAGGTCGCCTCGTCGAGCGCCCGCATTCCGATAGCCAATCGTTCGCGCTCACTGAGCTGAGTGAGCATATCGCCGATCGCCTCGGCAAGAAGTTGATTATGAGCGTGGTCTTGGTGTGGATCTGAGCGTTGGTCCACTGGATCCTGAAAGGTGACGTCAGTAAGTTGGACCATCGCCCGCGATTTTCTCTCCTGCATGAACCTTGAGTAGTTCGAGAAGAGCGCTCGCATCGCGTAGGTGTAAAACGAAAATGGACGAGAACAGTCGTAGGTCTCGCAGGCTCGCATGAGCGTTTCACAACCGATACTGACTAAATCATCGACAACGTGAGAGGCGCAAGAGAATCTGTTCGCGACCTTAATCGCGAGTCTCATATTCGAAGCTACGAGAGCATCCTTCGTTTCTTTCGCGAGTTTTAAATATTCCTGGACTGTAAGGAGATTATCCTTTGACAGCGGTTGCTCTATGGCGCCCTCGACGAGCCGTGCCGCTGCGCTTTTCAGGAGATTCATTCGAAGGAAGAGTCTCTTGGTCTCGTCATGGGTTGGAGCCGGATAGGTAATAAGATTTTGAAACGTGCCCGATGGCCTCTTGGAAACTGGAAGGGGAGCTGGCAGTTGGCTCTCTGGCGCCTCTATGAAACGCGTCCACGCCTCAGGCAGGTGAAACTCAGGATGATCGATAAATCGGATGGGATGGGGAAGTTGTGAACAGCGAACGCTGACCGCGTTAGTTCGCCTCGATGGCTGTGGAGGGAGAAGAAGAGAGCTGAGCGGATCTGGTTGCTCTGCCGCGCATGGCATCGGCGGATGTTGAGAGGTGCGGGTACTGCGAGGTGCGCTCATGTGGAAAATGTATACCAGTCACCCAACCTAAACCAAGATTCCGGAGCCTGTCGCGGCTGTTTAGGGGGGGGGGCTTTCAGGCGTTCGTAATAGGATGGAATGGATATTTTTGATTGTTATATGAGGCATTTAGCCATTCTCGGTCGGAGTGTGCAGGCGGCGGTTGAGTAGTGAACTCCGCCTGGTACAATGCCTGCTTGCTCACGCGCGCGACCCAGGTGCTTCTTTTGAATATTCGCCCTGGCTCGACGTTCAAGCACAAGTGAGTTAACGGATGACCTTGGAGATTAACAGCGAAAAACAACCGGTCGGCGAGACCCCGTCCCCTTCACGTAGTGGTGAGGTGAGGGGAGAACCTGTCACGCCATCGGGCTATCGGGACGCGTATCGAAACGCGCGAGGTCAGCTGACAAGCGACCTGAACAGGTGTGTCGAGGAGGCGATGTATCTGGGTGTCTTGCTCCGAGCCTATGTCGCTGTATCTCTATTTCCACAAACGTTTCGTTTTCAGGACGCGATGTCGTACGTACCCGCTCCGGAGACGGATGAGTCCTTGGCTGTTGTTGAGAAGTTCAAATCCACATTGTCGCGGCAGATCAAAGCGCGAGCGAATAAGGCGGATGAGTGCGAAACTCTTGAGGCGAAAGCCCTGTTTCTGCGAGAGGTTGAGCAAGTTTTTATCGTTAAGTCGCAGGACGTAATCGATGACACTCGGTCACGCTGCGGGCAATTAACAGAAGAGCTTTGCGCGCGCCTCAATTCGGTTGTTTCTACTCTCGAGCAAGAGTTTCACGGAAAATTCGACCAGCAGGTTGAGGATCTGAAGGTTAGGAGCGCCTCCCTGTTTCGTTACTCCTCTTTGTACCTGAGCGCCTCTCCGAAGGAGGGCGAGGAAGCGACAGTCACCCCAGCGATCCCTTCGACTATCGAGCTTATTTCAGGCAATGCTAATGGTCCGGTGTTACTGGTGTCCGTGGAAGATTTCTTTGAACGTTTAAAGTCGACCGCCTTTGACCTCCAGCACGACCTTAATGAGCAAAGCGCGGCGTAATCTCTTTGTTATTCTGCCTTAGGGCAGAGGAATCTACTTGAGCCGAAGATACACGAGCCGAATCAAGCTAACAGCCCAGTTTGAGACATCAAAATACTCACAAGTCGTACCAGTACAACCAATGCATCCGACTAAAGAAGCGTAGCGTTAATCGCTGTGTTACGATCCTTTCTGAGGACCGTGAAATAATAGCGTTGAGCACTCGCCTCGCCCGAGAGACGACAAGCTCCGGGGCCATCGGTGAATTTCAAGGAAGAGACGAATATCAACGGAGACTTGAGAAACGAAAGCCAGAAGACTTTCACCTACACTCTCACGAGCCACGGTGGACAGGCAAGCGGCTTGCCCGCCATAGCTCGCTAGAGCGTAGGCGGGAACGCCTCAAACCTCAGACTGAGAACTGAAATCATAAGCCTCGTATGAAAGTGATCAGTCGCTACATGCGCAGAAGTCGTGCGAGGTCCCGAATATGGGTAGCGCTTTACTCACAAGTGAGTGTTCCTTACGTTTTAGCGAAGATCCGCCGCCGCAAGCCGCTTAAGCTTCCCGAACAGCTCCGTGGCTTCCTCGAAGCTTAAGGTCTGTGCTCCGTCGGAGAGCGCCTCCTCAGGGCACTTGTGTATCTCGATAAGGAGCCCATCGGCACCAGCGACAGCGCCTGCGAGTGCCATAGCGGGGACGTGCTTACGGAGTCCGATTCCGTGTGATGGATCAACGACCACCGGAAGGTGGGACTTCTCCTTGAGGTACGGAACCGCGTTGAGGTCGAGCGTATTTCGGTACGCCTTTTCGTACGTGCGGATGCCGCGCTCGCAGAGAATCACCCTCTCATTCCCTTTCGAGAAGATGTACTCCGCTGATTGAAGGAGCTCCTCAAGAGTTCCCGAGAGGCCGCGTTTAAGGAGTACGGGTTTATCGACTCTGCCGAGTTCATCGAGCAGGGTGAAGTTCTGTGAGTTACGCGCGCCTACCTGAAACACATCCACGTACTCAAGCATCGGTTCGATGGCGCTGACGTCGAGCACCTCAGTGATGACCTTTACCCTTTTCTCGCGAGCGATTGAGGCGAACATCTTGAGTCCCTCAAGCCCGAGACCGCGAAAGGAGTAGGGGGAGCTGCGAGGTTTAAACGCGCCGCCACGCATCACCTGAACCCCTTGAGATACGAGGAAATCCACCGTTTCCGCGACCTGCTTGTCGTCTTCGATTGAGCACGGGCCCGCCATAATTGTCATTGAACCGTCGCCGATAACGACCCCATCGCCGAGATCAATCCGCGTTGGCTTAACCTTCCACGCCCGTGATACGAGCTTGTAGACATCGGTAACCCGGTGAAGATCACGTACCCCAGGAAGATGGCTTACCTGTCGAAGGTCGATATCTTTTGTTCCGATACCGACTAGGTAGTGCGCGCTCTGCGTTTGAACTGGGGTGGTCTTCCACCCGTTTTTTTCGAGAAAACTCGATATCTCTCGGATGTGGTCCGCTGTTGCGTTAGGCGCGAGGGTCACGATCATACGTACCTTACCTGTTTTATAAACTGTGACACGGTGGATTGAAGGGCTACGCGATCGCTCTGATCTGGCGAGGACCCCTGCGCGGTTTTTTCAAGCGCTCTAACGAACGCGCTTCCGATGATGGCGCCCGCGGTGTGTTTGGTGACCGCTTGAAAGCTCTCGCGATCCGAGACCCCGAAGCCAACGAGTAATCGGCTCGAGAGCTTCATATCCGCGAGTCGTTTGAAGAACGCGTCTCGCTCCTCCGATACCGTTGCCTTGCCGCCGGTAACGGCGTCTGAGGACACCACATACAGAAACGCTGGCTTTTCGGCGTCGAATGCCCTGATGCGAGACTCCTCAGTTCGAGAGGTGATGAGGAATACGGGCTTAATCGAGTGCCGCTCGTAGAGCGGTTTATAGCGAGCGATGTATTCCTCAAAGGGCATATCGGGAAGAATCATCCCATCAATGCCACACTGTGCGGCTGTTTCAAAGAATCGCTCGCGACCGAATCGCTCGATCGGGTTGAGGCTTCCCATGAGAAGAACGGGAACGGTTATCTCGCCGCCGCGAAGGCTCTTGAGTTGCTCAAAGAGGGTCGCCACCGTCATCCCATTTCCAAGAGCTACGTGATTGCTCGCCTGGATAGTTGGACCATCGGCCACAGGATCCGAGAACGGAAACCCAACCTCTACCATATTCACTTCGCTCGCTTGCAAAGCTGAGATAATAGGAAGGGTGTCCTGTAAACGGGGATGTCCCGCGGTAAAAAAAACCGTCAACGCGTTCTTCTGTGGAAGTTGTTCAAATCGGCTACACGTCATCGCTAATCCTCTCACCAAATGCCTCTAGGTAGGTTCCCATGTCCTTATCGCCGCGACCTGAGATGACTACAACGACGCGGTCAGTCGGTTCGAACGACATACGCGAAAGGTGCGCCACCGCGTGAGCGGTTTCAAGGGCAGGAATGATCCCCTCGCGACGAGCTAGAATCTTCGCTCCTCGTAGCGCGTCCTCATCGGTCGCTGGTACGTACTGCACCCGTCCTGAAACGTGAAGGTGCGCGTGTTGCGGCCCGATACCGGGATAATCGAGCCCCGCGGAGATAGAGTGCGCCTCCTCGACCTGTCCATCATCGGTTTGCATAAAGAGGGTGCGACTGCCGTGAAGGATTCCCTCTCGACCGAGCGCGATCGTCGCGGCTGAGCGGCCACTTGTAACTCCGTGCCCCGCGGCCTCGACGCCGATCAGTTTTACCGAGGACTCCTCAATAAAGTGGAAGAAACCACCCATGGCGTTGCTTCCACCACCGACACACGCGATGACGTGTGTAGGGAGCTTCCCATCTCGCTTGAGGCACTGTTCCTTTATCTCGGCGCTAATCACCGATTGGAAGCGAGCCACCATATCGGGGAACGGATGCGGTCCTACAACCGAGCCGATAATGTAGTGAGTATCGTGAGGATTCGCGATCCAATCACGCATCGCCTCGTTTGTGGCGTCCTTCAATGTCTTGCTGCCGCTGGTAACGCTTCGAACCTCAGCGCCGAGGAGTCGCATACGCCCCACGTTCAACGCCTGGCGCTTAATGTCGACCTCGCCCATGTATACAACGCACGGCATCCCCATGAGCGCGCATACGGTCGCTGTCGCTACACCATGCTGCCCGGCGCCGGTTTCAGCGATGATACGCTTCCTTCCGAGTCTCTTCGCCAGAAGGATCTGACCGATCGTGTTGTTAACCTTATGCGCTCCGGTGTGGAGGAGATCCTCTCGCTTGAGCAGTACCGTGCAGCCGTACTCCTCAGAGAGTCGTTGCGCGTGGAAGAGTGGGGTAGGACGCCCCGCGTAATCCTTGAGGAGCGCGTCGAGTTCCGTTTGAAATTGCGGGTCGGCTGTTATTTCCAGGTATCTTTCCTGTAGCTCTTTCACGTTTGGGTAGAGCATCTCCGGGACGTACGCCCCGCCGAACTCACCGAAAAATCCATGCTCATTTACCGCTAGCTTCATATCGACAACCTCGTTAATGCCTCTTTGATATCTTTAATATTTTTAATGCCTGGAGATGTTTCAAATTGAGAGTTGATATCTAGTCCCACAAGTGAGGAGCACGTGTGAGCCGCTTGTACAGCCTCGTCGATGTTAGCGAGGGAAAGCCCACCGGCCAACAAGAAGGGAATAGCGGAGCTATATGACTGAAGCCAACTCCAGTCGAAGGGAGTGCCCGTGCCTCCACTTCCGCTATCAAGGAGAAAGAGGTCCGGTGACTCCGTACGCTCTGAGACCGCCGATATATCGCCCTCCGTGGAGACCTTGATGGCTTTCACGATAAGGAGCGATGACATCCGTCGCCGCAATTCGCGAAGGTAGCCATCGTCTTCATCGCCGTGTAGTTGCGCGCCTCCGAGGTTGTTGCGTTCGATAAGCCCACAAACCTCATCCAGTGGGGCATCGCGGAATACACCAACACGGGTAATAGAGGAGGGAAGGGCAGCCGCTTGAGGGGGAATGGAGTCACCCACGTACCGCGGCGAGGAGTGAACGAAGATGAACCCCATATAATCGGGCGCAAGCTCGCCAACGGCGCTGATGTTGGCGCCATCCCTCATTCCACACACTTTGAGCCGTAAACGTTTCATCTTATCCCTGGAGTGCCTCAACCTGTTCGATAAGTTTACGACACGCCACCTCAGGCTTTGGTGTCTTCATGAATGTTTCGCCTATCAGGAACCCCTGATAGCCGAGCTTCTTGAGGCGAACGATAGTCTCGGCGTCGGAGATACCGCTCTCGGTGATCTTGACCAGGTGGGAAGGTATCTTGTCCGCGAGCGCCTCGGAGATGGTGGTCGAGACGTTAAACGTCGTAAGGTCACGATTGTTCACGCCCAGCAAATCAATCCCATCACACAGGTGGGTGTCGATCTCCCGTTCGTTGTGTACCTCAAGGAGCACCTCCATACCGAACGACTTCGCGAGCGCCGCAAGCTCCTTGGTGAGCTCCGGAGATATCGCCGCCGCTATGAGTAGAATAACATCAGCCCCGATCGATTTCGCCTCGATGACTTGGTACGGATCGATCATGAAATCCTTTCTTAGGATCGGGCAGAAATTAAATTTGCGCCCAGTCGTCAGATCGTCGCTTTTCCCCCCAAAAAACTTCGAATCGGTTAGGATGGAGAGCGCAGAGGCGCCCCCTTGCATGTAGCCAAGGGAGAGGTTCTCAACGGAGATGTACTTATTAATATCTCCCTTCGATGGAGAGCGTCGTTTAATCTCCGCTATCACGCCGACCTTGTCCGGGCGTTGCAGGTACTTCCGAAGTGAGACCGGGGTAGAGTTAAAGTAAATGCTCTTTTCGAGGAGCTTAATCGGATGAAGCTCCTTGCGCTCAGCGACTTCACCCCGCTTGTACTCAATGATTTCGTGTAAGATGTTTTTCATAGCTGTGTAGTACTCCTCTCAAGGATCGTAGCCGCGTCCCCGGATGTTATAAGTGAACGCGCTCTCTGAACGTGTTCGGCAAGGGTTCCCGACCCCTCCTTCATCCACATCGTGAGTCCAGCACTAGCGGATACAACGTTGTGTTGTGCCGCGGTGCCTCTTCCGTTGAGGATAGATCGAAGGATGTGAGCCGATTCCTCGACCGTGCTGCCCGCGGCAAGCTCGGAGGGATTGATAGCCGAGAAGCCGAAATCCCCTGGAGCGAGTTCAAGAGATCCCCGATCGGTGATTACGATGACGGGAGCGGTGAGGGTTACCTCGTCATACCCGTCCGTCGTATGGATAGTAACGAATCGCTTCCCCTGACGCCCCAACACGTAGGCGTACAACCTTTGAATCTCTCGATTGTACACACCGTTCACCTGAAACGATGGGCGGGCTGGATTGACGAGAGGCCCGAGCATATTGAACACGGTCCGGAATCCAAGCTCCTTTCGCACAGCAGCTACCCGTTTCATGGCTGGATGAAAGAGGGGCGCGTGAAGAAAACACACCCCTGTGTTGGAGAGACTTTTTCGAAGCTTCTCCTCATCGTTCGTTAAGGTAATGCCGAGGGCCTCAAGAACGTTTGAGCTTCCACATGAGGATGATACGGCGTAATTGCCGTGCTTCGCGACCTTGTACCCCGCCGCCGCCAGCACAAAAGCGGTGGCGGTGGAGATATTAAAGGTTCCCTTGCCGTCCCCACCGGTTCCGCACACGTCGATCAGATCGGTCGCGCCGAGGTCTACGGGGAGCGCAAGTTCAAGCAACGCCTCGACGAACCCCTCCAACTCATCCACCGAGACGCCGTGAATGGTAAGAGCGGTGAGGAGCGATGCCACCTGAGCTTCCTTGATCGGCTCCTGAAGGGCGGCGAGCATCAACGCTCGCGCCGCCTCAGTGGAGAGCTTCTCACCTTGTAGTGTTTTACTAAGCTGCTCGTTCATGTTGAATCCAATTCTCAAGCATCGTTCGACCGTGTTCGGTCAGAATCGACTCTGGGTGAAACTGTACACCACGAACATCGAGCCGGGTATGGCGGAGCGCCATAATGCTTCCCGCGTCATCGACAGCGGTTACCTGGATCTCCTTCGGGAGCCCCTCATTTTGTACTACCCATGAGTGGTACCGTCCGATCGAAAACCGTTTAGGGAGCCCCTTAAAGAGCGGCTCTGTGGGGTCCGTTATCTCTATCGGCGTCGCTTTCCCGTGAATCGGAGCCGTGATGTTCAGTAGCGTCCCGCCAAAGATCTCTCCGATGCACTGGTGTCCGAGACATACCCCGAAAATGCTCTTTGTCTCAGCGAAGGCCCGAACGATCTCAGGCATCAGCCCTGCCTCCGAAGGAATTCCCGGACCCGGTGAGAGAACTATCTTCTCAAAGGGAACGACATCATCGAGGGTGAGCTGGTCGTTTCGTTTCACCACTACGGACACGCCGTCGAAGGTCTCGAGCATGTGGACGAGGTTGTAGGTAAATGAATCGTAGTTATCGATCATGAGAATCTTCATACACCCTCCGAGATCTCTTCAGCGCGTTTCATGGCGAGACGGAGGGCGCGAAGCTTCGCGTGCACCTCCTCTACCTCCGTTTCAGGGACGGAGTCGTGAACGACCCCCATACCCGCTTGATAGATAAGTTGGTTCTCCTTGCTCAAGAACGACCGGATCATGATAGCGAGAACGGCGTCGCCATTAAATCCGAAGAAACCAACGCATCCTCCGTAGTGCCCCCGTCTATGGGGCTCGTTCTCATCGAGGATCTGCATCGCTCGATACTTTGGAGCGCCAGACAACGTGCCTGCCGGGAAGGTATCGCTCATGACCTGAGGAGCGAGTCCATCGGCTGGCAGTGTGCCCTCGACCTTGGATACGAGGTGAATCACGTGCGAGAAGTACTGAACGTCTCGAAACTCACTCACATGAACGTTCTTGCAGTGTCTGCTGAGATCGTTTCGAGCGAGGTCAACCAACATACAGTGCTCGGCGTTCTCTTTCGGATCCTCGAGGAGTCGCTCAACCTTCTCTCGGTCTTGCGTGTCATCACCGGTGCGGAAGGTTGTCCCAGCGATCGGATAGATACCCGCGGTCCGATTTTGCACCACGATCTGAGCTTCCGGTGATGACCCGAAGAGACGATATCCACCGTAATCGCAGTAGAAGAGGTAGGGCGAGCGATTGATAACTCTTAGCGCTCTGTAGACCTGGAAGTCATCGCCCTCGAAGCGCTGCGTGTACCGCCGAGATGGAACTATCTGAAAGACATCTCCCCGAGCGATGTGTCGTTTGCAGGTGTGGATGAGGTTAAGAAACTCCTCTTCTGTTTGCTCTGACCTCTCCGGTCCGACAACTTTAAAGGAATGAGTTCTCGGTTGTGAAGAGAACGCTCGTCGCAGCAGCTCCGCCGCGCCATCGTCCTGCTTCGCGCCCTCAACACGGTTCTCAAGGAGGTACGCCTCACTCTTGAAGGGATTAAAGGCGAGTACATACCGATACGCGATGAACCGAGCTTCGGGAAAGGATACTCGAGGATCTCGTGGTTTTGTGAACTTCAAGTTCTCCATGTATTCAATCGAATCCCACGAGGAGTATCCGAAGATGCCGTTTACGACTCCTTTGGGAAGCGTCTCGGACTCGATCTGGAAGGATTGTAAGAAGGAGGATATCTCCTCGGCGAAGCCCGTTGTTGAAGCTATTGGTCGTGGCTCTTCGTTCACCCCAGAGAAAGAGCGGTGTACCATACCGTTGTCGATCCGAAGCTCCGCGATCGGTTCGCAGCAGATGAAGGAGCGACTGTCCTGAGCGGTGTGGTAGTCCGATCCCTCAAGAAGGATGGTCTTATCGTAGTGATCCCGGAGTCGCAGGTAGGCCGCGACGGGGGAGGTCAGATCAGAGATGGTGGTAAGGCAGGTTGTACGTATCTTCATAGCTAATCCACGATAAAACCCTAGGGGCTCGTTGGTGTTTGGCGCAGCGATGTGGGCAGGGGTGTATAGTGGGCTTAAGCCCAGATGGTCCAGACGAGGGACGGAAGAGATGTAGAAGCGTTCTTCAACATAGGTTCAGGTTAGACGCGCGTTGCGACGAGGTCAAGCAAAAACTCCCCCTCTGAAATGTGGTCGGAATTGATGGGGGAGCCGGGGTATCCGGGAGAGGGCGCATCGAGGCAGTGCTAATGTCCGAGAAAAGGACCTAAAAGGATCCATTCCACCCTCTTTATGTAAGTTCTATCGCCGCAGCTTTCAGCGCGGCAATTCGCTACACGACCCCCATCTCCTGGATCGTCGCTTCGCAGGTGCTCCTAACCGGGGTATTTATGCTTACGCTTCGCCATCTCGCAGAAGGGGAACAGGTCGGCTGAAAGGTTTGAACGCCCGGTGGTTGTAGCTTTCACTATAACCACCGGGCCTCTCTTCTCTCCTACGACTTTAGTCGAATTTCCACTCAATATCTCGCAATATCAGGCGCTTACTAACTTCATGGCTGGACATTCAGCCACATTTGAGTACCGTGTGTTTTTGGGTTAGGGTGATTGAGTTCTCGGCACGAGTCCGAAGGGATTCCCCCTTCGAGTAAGCTCCTCTCGCGCTTTTCTTGCGAGACCTTAGCGATGTCGAAAGATATCGCCTACAAGGTGACCCGAGCACGCGTTCTTATTTTCTTTGTGGCCACACTTTTAGGGCCTCGCATACTTGGTAACGATAGTGGAATGACGCTTGATGGTGGAAGCCGTCGGGTGTGTGCTTTTTCGCTCCGCGTGTGGCGGGTGTTTCGTTGTTGAAACAGCGCCCCTCTGAGCTTCCATGTGTTCTTTGACATCGCCGGTTCGCCGCACGTAGCGCGTTTCGGTTTCATATTGGGTAGACAAAACCTGCCTGTCACCTCTTTCGTGTCGACACAGCGCCGACAAGAAAGAGGATCAGGAGGGAAGAGAGCTTTAAAGGTTTTGAAG
>JBIJBE010000015.1:0-77854 GCA_044345405.1 Bdellovibrionota bacterium | reverse complement strand
GACAATCCGACCCGTTATAATCAGGCTATAGAGATAATCCCTGTTGATAAGTAGGAACTATGAAAGCAAAGAAAGACGCGAAGACCAAAGAGCAGGACAACGGCGGTAAGGAGTCGAAGGAGATCGCGAAGATCTCGACCAAGGCTGACCTCAAGGCATTCATCACGGAAGTCCATGACAAGATGCTGAAGGAGCAAGCCGCTCCAATCTTCGCGATGGCCGCTATGCAGCAGATCATGAGCCTCGACAACATCTACGACCTTCTGGATAGCCAGAGCAAAGAGATCCTTCAGGAGATCTGGGTTAAGCTCCAACAATCCGGATTTCATCTCAGGAAGCCACCACTCCTTTTCGGTGAGGGCGAGGCTTAGCAGGGTAGGGTAAAAACGGCGACCTCGGTCGCCGTTTTTATTGGGGGATATGGCGGCAGTCGGGGTGTCTTTGATTCCTGTGGTCGCCACCGTGCGAAGAGGGTAAAACCCTGCTATAACGAGCCCTCACGAGGGCATACGCAGGGATTATGGCAGCAGAGAGTACCGGCACACAAAGAGCACGCCTCATCACGATCGTTCTAAGCCTCGTGGGGCTCGCGTTGTCGTACATCTCCCTCGACCAACACGTCGCGTACTCGCATGGGTTCGTGACCGGTCCTAGCTTCTGTCACCTCAACGCGCATCTCAACTGTGAAGCGGTCAACACGAGTGAGTACTCGATGCTGTTTGGCCTCCCCGTTGCTTCGTATGGACTCTTTCTCTACAGCCTCCTGCTTATAGGTTCGTTTGTCGCTTCGAAGACCGGTCGAATCATCTCCCTCCACACATGGTCATCGATCACGTTGACGATCTCGTGTGTCGCTTCGCTGCTCTCGGTTGTCCTTTTCGGTGTCTCGGAGGCGCTCATCGGAGCGCTCTGCTTGATGTGCCTCGGTACCTATCTCGTCAACTTCCTTATCTTGGGAGTTGTGTGGAGGACAAATTGGAGGGGGCGTTTCGTTGAAGGGCTCGACAAGGGGATTAGTGAGAGCGTGCGCCTCGTAGGTTGTGTATTCGGTGTGGCTACCCCTCCAGAGTCAGTTCAACCGTGGCGCGTTCGAGTTGTCACTCTCCTCGTTGTGCTCAGTGGAGTGGCGAGCGCCATGCTTCCCGAATTTCTTTTTCAGTCGTATGCCGCGCAAGAGATGGTGGAAGGGGATCCTGTAGAGGCGTGGGCTGCGTCTCCAGTAACCACCTTAACCCCTGAGGTCGGTAAGGGCGCCTTCGGCGATTATTCCTTGGGAGACCGGAGCGCGCCGATTCAGATCGTTGAGTTCGCTGATTACGAGTGTCCCGCGTGCAAGATGATGCAGGAGCTCATGAAGACTGTGCTCGAGCGGTACGAGGGGAAGTATTACTTCGTGTTTAAAAACTATCCCCTCGACAAATCCTGCAACCCTGAGATGCAGCACGATCTTCACCAGTTCGCGTGTGTCGCCGCGGTCTATTCCCGGTGCGCCGGAGAGCAGGGGAAGTTTTGGGAGGCGAATACCGTTCTCTTCCTTCGTGACGCTGAGAAGGGAGAGCTCGAACGTGAAAGTCTTTTGAGCGATGGATCCAAGGAGCTCGGGATTGATGAAGCTTCCGCGCGAGAGTGCATGGACTCAGGTCGATATAAGGATGTCATTTTAAGGGACATAAAGGCGGGCTCCGCGGCGGGACTTCAGGGCACTCCCTCCGTGTGGGTCAATGGGAAGTTAGTCACGAGCCCTGGGTACGAGACCTTTACACGTATCTTCGACACCATCTTGAAAGAGCGTGAACAACAAGCTCGTACTAAGTAGTTGGGCGAGGAGAGAAGCCGCATCTCTATGACCAAGCGACGAGTTCTCATCCACATCGTGACCTGGAATAGCGCGGACACTATCGCCCGCTGTATCGACCATGCTCGTGCTCAGCGAGGGTTTTTACTCGGCGACGACCTGGTTATTCGCGTTACTGACAATGCTTCCTCGGACGAAACGGTGAAGCGGATCCAAGAGCTTGGCGCGGTGAATGGGCTCGAACTGCACGTAAACCGAGCTAATGTGGGTTTTTGTGGGGCCCATAATCAGGGAGCCGCTCGGTGTGTTGAGGGTGCTTTCGACGCGATGCTGATACTGAATCCTGATGTGGGTCTCTCCCCGAACTGTCTTGAGGAGATGGTCGCGGCGCTTTCATACGAATCCAAGCGAGGTCTCGTTACTCCCAAGCTTATGAGAGCGGCGGATGATCTCTCGCCACTTACCTCGAAAACCATCGATGCGGCGGGAATGATCCTCACCCCATCCATTCGTCACTTCGATAGAGGAAGCGGAGAGATCGATTGCGGCGCGTATGAGCGTAGTGAGGAGGTTTTCGGCGCGACCGGCGCGTGTGTGCTGGTATCTCGAGAGTGTATCTCAGCGCTCGTGCTTTCATCGAGCGTGTCGGACGAACCGGTTTGGAGGATTTATCCAGAGCTCAGAGATGGCGTAGAGAACCGTGTGCGTCTCTTTGATGAGGCGTTTTTCGCCTATCGCGAGGATGCTGATCTATCCTGGCGAGCGGGTAGGATGGGGTGGCGGTGCGTATACATACCAAGCGCGGTTGCGGCCCATGTTCGAGTGGTGACGCCTGAGCGACGCGCCGAGCTTCCGTCTATCCTCAATCGGTTAAGTGTGAGGAACCGCTTCCTTCTCCAATTAAACAATTGGGACCTCTCCTGCGGGGTCGCATCATTGCTGTGCGGCGTTCTCCTGCGGAACATAGTTGTAATCCTGGGGGTTCTTCTGAGGGAGCGGAGCTCGATTCCTGGGCTGGTGGAGGCCCTCCGACTCGCTCCACGAGCTCGATCGATCTATCGAACCACGAGGAACGCGTAACAAAAACACCACCACGTAAGCTGGGGGCTTTTGCTTCCGCACCAAGGGGATGTAGGGTTAGCGCATGAAAGAGATCGTCGCCAAAGAGATTGCTAAGCGAGTTAAAGACGGAGATGTCATCGGCGTTGGTACCGGTACTACGGTTGACGCGGCCCTGACCGAGATCGGCAAGCGGGTAAAAGCTGAGAACCTTCGCATCACCGTGGTTCCGACCTCCTATCAGAGCGCGTGGCGATGTCAGGAGCTTGGTTTCATCGTGATGTATCCGGGCTATCGGGGACACCTTTCGTGGGGATTCGACGGCGCTGATCAGGTTAACAAGGCGCGCTGGGCTATCAAGGGCAAGGGTGGCGCGATGCTTCAAGAGAAGATCCTCGCGAAGCGGTGTAAGAAGTTCGTGTTGATTGTTGATGAGAGCAAGATCGTTGAGCACCTCGGTGTAGGTTGCGGGATTCCCGTTGAGGTAGTGCCGGAGGCGATCGCTCTCGCCGAGGAAGGATTGAAGTCCCTCGGCGCGCGCGAGATCGTCATCAGAGTCGGTACGGGCAAGCACGGACCGGTTATCACCGAGCGTGGAAATATCATTCTCGACGCGACCTTCGGGGATGTTCCTGAGAGATTAGAGACCGATATCAAATCAATCATCGGCGTTGTGGATAGCGGGCTCTTTATTAATTACGCCTCTGAGGTTCTCGTCGCGAACGCCAACGGCGTGTATTCGTTGTAGGAGATCCGCTACGGCTCCGCCCGAGGTCCCGCCTCACCCTGATTGATCGTGTAATAGATTTTAAGGTCCGCCTCATCCTTCCATTGCGTGAAGTAGATCTTCATATCCGCGTCTGTGGCGTAGCCAGTGAAGAACCACACTCCTGGCTGCGCGGCTTCGGATTTGACAGAGGTTTTGTACACCACCAGATTCGCCTCCTCTCTCCAGTTGGTGATGTATACCTTTTTGTCGGCGCCTGACCTCCAGGGGGTGACGTACACCGTTTCGGCGAGGGTGGTGGAGGGGAGGGAGAGCCCGATACCCGCAAGAAAAGAAAGGAGAGAGACCTTCATGGATCATGTATACGAACGACCTCATGTTTAGGCTAGGGGGTGATGTGCCGGAGAGGACTTTTCATCGGCCTGACGTATTAGGTCAGGACCTGTTTATATCGGTCGGGTATTGAAGTGATTTTTTGCTTTATTTGCGGTCCAGTCGCGCTTACAGTGTCGAGATGTTCGGTAAGAATGTAGGCGAGATACACGATGCGGTTCACATCACGAAGCCAACTGGAGCTTCAGTGCGGCACGCTTTTGACTCTCTCCGCGAGTTTCGATTTCCCCGTCCAGAGGGTTTTTCGGCTGGGCCTCGCGCGACAGATCTCTCGCTTTTCGTTCTTGAGCCCCACGATGTCTTCGGTCCCGTAGGCTACTCCACTGACGCTCGCCGTTTGTATTTCTACAAAGCGGTCTTTGCCGATGGCGCCATGGCTCTTATGAGCATCACGGGCGAATCGCTGTCTCTAGTTTTAAAAGATCGCTCCCTAGAAAACGCGCTCTTCGCGATCCGAGAGGAGGCGCGCAGTCGAGGTGGTATAGAGCAACACACGCTATGCTCGGTTAAGACTCCGCTCTCGAAGCGCGCTATCGTCGATTTTATGTATCATCACCAATCGCGGGTAATTCTTCAGTCGGCGATTCAGGAGAAGTTGGCGGCCGAGGCGGGAGGTCTGAATCAACTGCAACTTAAATATGTCGAGCTTGATGGTTGGTCTCCTCATTCATCAAGTTTACCGAATTGCGTCCTCCAGCGTGAGTATGATGGCTCGACAACACTTCGAATGAAGTTTGTGTGGGCCCAGGGAGAGAGACACTCATCGGAGACCCTTCTCTAAGAGTGCGCGGGTTCCCGCAGATCCATCGCCATCAGCACCTCGCTCAAGTATTCCCCGTTGACGTACAGCGCGTCGACATCAACTCCGTAACGCATGAATCCCAGCGATTCATAAAGGCTTAACGCCTGGTTATTCGATCGCACGACCGAAAGGTGAATATTGCGCAATGCGGGATTGCGTGAAGCACGCTCGATGACCTCCTTCATAAGAAGTCGAGCGATTCCCAAACCGCGTGCCTCTGGCGCTACATACACGCCCCAGACGAGTCCTCGATGGGAATCCTTTGGAGTAAAGCCTATCCCGAGCGAGGCCGTTCCAACGAGACCGCGCTCAGGAATCTCCGCAACGAGCGTAAAGCCTCCACGAGTTTCGGACTCTTTCATTCGCTCGTTGATACTTTCAACGGAACGATCCTCGAACGCCTCAGGCGGTTCCATGAAGGCGTCAGGATGCTCACGGAGAGCCCTCAAACGAAGCGCTTTGTAACGCGCTATTCGCTCGCTATCGAGGGCCGAAATGCTTGCGGGGGCTTGTGATTCGCTCATACCAGACATTCCCTTTCGTCCGTGAGTATAGCAGTTCCATAAGGGTCGGTTGATAAATCCACGTAATTCTGAATCGTACTGTCTCAGGAGGTCTCTCCGCGGTAGAATCACGAGCCATGACGATGAAGCATCCCAAGGGGCTCCCCTACATTATCGGAAATGAGGCAGCCGAACGCTTTAGCTACTACGGCATGAAAGCGATCTTGGTTGTCTTTATGACATCCTATCTCATGGATAGTTCGGGAGCCCGTAGTGTCATGACCGAGGGGGAGGCGACCTTCTGGTATCATATCTTTGGGATGGCGAATTACGTGGTCCCTGTACTCGGCGCTCTTATCGCTGACGCTGTATGGGGAAAGTACAAGACGATTATCGTACTCTCCCTCGTCTACTGCCTCGGGCACCTCTCGCTTGCTATTGATGACACGCGACTCGGTCTCTGGATTGGCTTGGCTCTAATTGCGGTTGGTTCCGGTGGAATTAAGCCGTGCGTGTCGGCGCATCTCGGCGATCAGTATCGGGACGAGGGTGTGGCACATCGCTCTGAAGGATACAGCCTCTTCTACATCGCGATAAACCTTGGTGCCTTCATATCGACTCTCGCGACGCCACTCTTGTTGGAATGGTATGGCCCAAACGTCGCCTTCGGTGTGCCCGGAGTCTTGATGGCGCTTGCGACCTTTATCTTTTGGAAGGGGCGGGGGCTTTACGTGGTGCAACCCCCGACACCGTGGAGGGTCTACCTTCGAGAGCTTTGGGACGCTGAACATCGACTCGCTACATTTCAGGTGCTCCTCTTGTTTATCGCCCTCTCCGTCTTTTGGGCACTCTTCGACCAAACGGGTTCGTCGTGGGTATTTCAAGCGGAGCGTATGAATCGAACGGTGAATCTGCCCCTCTTCGGAACGTTTGAGGTTCTGCCCTCGCAGATACAGGCACTCAATCCCATCCTGATTCTTATTCTCGCTCCCGTGTGCACGTGGATTGTGTATCCGTGGCTCGCCAAGCGAGGTGTTCTTTCGACGCGTGGTAAGATCAGCACCGGTATGGTCGCTGCTTCGCTCGCGTTCGGCGTTGTGGGCTACGCGCAGGGTCTTATTATGGCGGGAGCTTCCCCATCTTTGTGGTGGCAGGTTATTGCCTTCTTCGTTTTGACCTCTGCCGAGGTTGTTGTCTCGATTACCGCACTTGAACTTGCGTATACGAGCGCGCCGACGACCCGTCGTTCACTTATGACCTCTTTCTATCTCCTCTCCGTCGCGTTGGGGAATGGTGTTACGGCTCTTATCGTTGGGCCCCTCAGTGGTGTTGTGGGCACGCCGGCTACAGCGCAGTATTTTTACTTTTTCGCGGCGTTACCTCTCGTCACTCTGGTTCCGATGTGGTTACTTCTCGGTAAAATCACTTCTAAGAGATAGTCGTTCGAGGATCTACCTATGTCATCAAAGCGTCGCCTACTGCTCCGGATTGAAGGATGTCCCTACTGTGTTCGCGCCGAGCGAGCGCTCGATGAGGCGGGCATCGCTTACGAAAAACTCGATATCAATCCCTCTGATCGCTCGCTCGTGATGATCCTCTCAGGACAACGAACGGTGCCGGTACTGGTTGAAGTGGTCGGGTGTCAAAGCCAGGATGATGATATCCTCGAGTATATCCCAACTATCAAAGGCGTTTGAGACGCGCTAATGAGTCGCGCGCTCGAAATTTTCAAGAACCTCAAGCACTGTCGAGAAGGTCGTCGCGCCTTCACCAAATCTCTGCTGATGGCGCCCGTCGATCGCGGGAGCGAATTCCCGTTGGTACTGCTCGTAATTTTCCCGGTTCTCGCTGAGGTACTGAACCGAGTAGGTGAGGGCATCCCGCTCGAAGGCGTGCACCCGCATCAATCGAGCGGAGGTAAAGAGACCGGTCTCAAGCACTTTAGGAATCTGGACCTCCCGCATCCACTCAAGCCACTCGTCACGGATATCCTCCGAAACGGCTATCGTTATGTTGTACACCAATTGGCTCATAGTATTCCTGAGGGAGAATGGGTTCCTTACCACTATTGTGCAGCGTTGAGGCTGTGGAAACAATCCCACCGGGCGTGACCAGGGTAAAGAAGGCCCGTTGTGGTCGATTTGTAGGTTGGGTCGCCAGTTTCCTCAGGGTTTTGCGTAGGGAAGAAATAGAAGGAAGTTGCTTATACAGTGTGAACGCCAATGCCGTGGCACGCGTTGAACGTTTGGTCCCCGTACGGAGGTCAGAGCGAATCGTCTCTCATGGGCCCTAACATATCCACGTTCAGGGAAGCTCACTAAGGTGCTTTCATTTTCATTGGAGAATATCTATGAGAATGTTCGCGCCGCTTGCTCTAACTATCGTCACCGTCTTTCACACCCTCTCAGCCGCGGTAGCCGCGCCGACCGCCTCGGTAGGTGGTGGAGCGACAACCGTTCGACTCACGGCTCCCTTTACGACTACGCTTTCCTCGTTGAATATCGCGGTATCAAAGGTCGAGGAATCCACAGTCCGCCGAGGCTCCATAGTTTCGCCGGTCGTTGAGGGAATTCTTGATAGAGCCGACGCGCGCGGAGAGATCGAGCATTCTGGCGGTATCCGCTTCGGACGGAGTCCCGTATTCGTCCGGTTCTCTAACTTCATCCTCGACACGACCGGAGCTGCCCCCGTAATTACCGCCCAGGTCATCGTGAATGACTCGGTGGTCTCTCGCCAACCTGTCTTTGATGTAACCCTTCCAACCTTGACCTTGCCGATTCCGAACTCTCGTCGTCTTCTCTCCATTCGTTCGATGACCCTCGCGTTGCGAGCGGAGTCGGCGGACATCCTCAATTCGGCCTTTGGGACAACGAGCTTCGCCGCGGGGCTCTCAGTTGGTCGAGCGTCGAGCGCTTTAGTTTTCGGTCGTAGTCAGTTTGGGGGACAGACGAGGGGGAGTGAGGAGCGTTAATCGCTTATTACCAGCTACGCCTCAAGGAGCTCTATGAGCGCTTCGCCGTAGAGCTCTAGTTTTTTCTCTCCAATTCCGCTCACGCCACGAAGGTCGCTGTACCTGCGTGGCTTCTTCGCAGCGACCGCTTGAAGGGTGGCGTCGCTGAATACCATGTAGGCGGGTATTCCTTTCTCCTTAGCTATGCCGGCGCGCCATACGCGGAGCCTGTTAAATACATCTTCGTCGAACTCCACAGCGCCCAGGTGGCGACGTTGTTCCTTCCTCTTATCGGCTGAAAGTCCAGAGGTGACGAGAGGTGCCCGTAAACGAATCGCTCGCTTCTCTTTAATCGCGGTTAATCCCTCCGCGGTGACGTCCACAACGTTAAAATGCTCGTGATTGATAGAGAGGAGCCCAGCGGTTACAAGCTCGCGGCCGTAGTAGAGCCACTCGGCTTTCGTGCGTCCCTTACCCGCTCCGTAGGTCGTGAGGGAGTCGTGTCCCCACTTCTTTATCTTCTCAACTTGAGCGCCGAGAAGCACGTCGACGATGTGGTTAAGACCGACCGAGAAGCCGCTGTGTTTCTTAATACGGAGAACGCAGGATATAAGTTTCTGAGCCACCTCGGTGGCGTCTACCTCTTGTCGAGGGGTGAGACAGTTGTCGCAGGCGCCGCACACGAGCGCTGGCTCGCCAGTCTCATCTTGGTACACTTCGCCGAAGTAGCTCAGCAGCGATACTCGCCGACACTCCGAGCCTTCGGCGAATTGTAAGAGGCGTGAGAGTTGCCGACTTGAGATCTCTCGTTCGGTTTGGTCGGTAAGTTGATCGATAAAGACCCGAAGCTTCGCTGCGTCGGAGGAGCTATAGAGCATAACGCACTCGCTCGGCAGTCCATCTCGGCCCGCTCGACCCGTCTCTTGATAGTAACTCTCGATATTTTTGGGGAGATCGTGATGTATCACAAAGCGTACATCGGGTTTGTCGATTCCCATGCCGAACGCGACGGTAGCGATCATGACCTGGGTCTCGTCCTTTACGAAACGCTCCTGTCGTTTGTTCCGTTCTTCAGCAGTGAGCCCCGCGTGATATGCCTCAGCGTTTATCCCTTTCTTAACGAGGTCAGCCGCCACCGATTCGGTGCGCGCTCGCGATAGACAGTAAATGATACCTGACTCATCGCGGAACCCCTCAATAATCTCCAGGATCTGCTTAATGGGCGAGAGGCGCGGGATAATTCGGTACGAGAGGTTCGGTCGATTGAAGCTCGCCACAAAATTTCGTGGATTTTTGAGTTCGAGCATCTCGACAATGTCATAGCGGACTCTCTCAGTCGCTGAGGCCGTGAGCGCGAGCATCGGCACATGAGGGAATCGTGCTCGCACCGCCTTGAGCGCTCGATACTCAGGTCTGAAGTCGTGCCCCCACGAGGAGATGCAGTGCGCCTCGTCGACGGCGACGAATTCAAGTTTCAGTTGCTCTAGGGTGTCGAGCATCCCATCAACGAGAAGTCGCTCTGGAGAGAGGTAGAGCACCTTAATCTCGCCACGGAAAAGTTGTCGCCACGTATCCTTTGATTCATCATCGGTGAGGGATGAGTTAAGGTAAGCCGCCTTCACCCCGTTCTGGAGAAGGCTATCGACCTGGTCCTTCATGAGCGCAATCAACGGAGAGATAACGATCGTTAGCCCCGATCGGACGATCGCTGGTAGTTGATAGCAGAGCGACTTCCCGCCCCCGGTAGGAAGGAGCGCGAGTACATCTCTCCCCGCAAGGGTCTCCTCCATGATCTCCCGTTGCAACGGACGAAACGACGAGTATCCGAAGGTATTCTTGAGTGTGGTAGAGAGGATATCAACGGCGGGTAGCGACATAGCGTCACCTAGTGTCGTTGAGGTGAGGGAAAGAGTCCAGTATTAGGTTTCGGAAGATTGTTTCAGAACGCTACCACGTGACCTTCACATTCACCCCAACGGCTCCTCGTCCGGGAACCCACGGATTGAGTAACGACCCACCATTCGCGAGGGATTTGATCGATTCAATGGTGGGTGATGTGGTTGTTTGAGGAGTTACGGGTCCGTCGAGGATGAGCCTGGAGGATTGCGACCGAGACCTCAGGTTAGGGGGTGGTTGCGCAACTGAGCCGACTCGTCCCGCCTTACGAGCAGGTGCAATAGAATCCCGCTTTGGTGAGGGGTCCTGAGTTCCGGTCGATGCGTCAGCAACAGATGCCACGCACACCAAGCAGGTCAGGACGCCGAGAGCTAGCCATCTCATGCTTGGATCATCGGAGGGACGACCGCGTCCCTTGATTAATGGGAGCGCAATGGCCGGACGTCCACCAAACCATTCCGATGTGTTACGAGGCTAACTTTCCGAGAATGTGGGGGTAGTTGAGTTTTCTCAACATGCGCCATCCATACGAGGAAATCGCATCAGTACCCTTGGAGTCGGCTCTTGGAGGAGACTCGTAGACGGTTACTTCACCATCTTCAAGACGTCGTCAGTAACGTCTGTTGAGGAATCGCCGTACAGGATAGGGCCACGATACTTATCGCTCTTGTCGATGATGAGGTCGTAGTTGTTAGCTTTGGCGTACTTCTCGATCTGGGTGTACACCTTCTCGGTGAGCTCCTTGTTCACCTTCATGTACTTCTTCTCAAGGTCGGTCTTCGCGTCCCCGCGCATACGCTCGAAATCACGAACTTGGTTACGGAAGTTTTCAGCCTCTTTGGAGTCAGGCGAAACCTTGGAGTCCTCTAATTTCTTTTTGAGAGCTTGCAACTCTTTGCCCTTCGCCTCGAGCTTCTTCTTCGTCTCCTCGGAGAATGAGTCGAGGTCCTTTTTCTTCGAGAGAGCGTCAGGGTTCTCGTTCACAATGCGGGCGACATCAACGGTGCCGATCTTGACCTCCGCGACCGCTACGGACGCGAAAGAGAGGAGCGCGACGAGAGAGGAAAGGAGTGCTTTTGTATACATAGAACTAGGTCTCGGTAACCGTTAATCGAGCTGGATCATAGTCATCTTTTCGTATCAGGGCAATCTTATCCGGCCACGGAGGCGTTTGTTTCCGGGGCTTGCGCGTCTCTAGGGCGAAGATTGGAGGAAAAGCTATGAATATGCGGCTGGAACGGGATTCCATGGGAGAGAAACAGGTACCACAGGATGCTCTTTGGGGGGCCTCCACGCAGCGGGCGGTCGAGAACTTCACGATCTCGAACCTTCGACTCTCCCAGAACTTTATCGCGTGTCTCGGTATGGTGAAGGTGGCCGCCGCCCACGCCAACGTATCTCTAGGATTGCTCGACCACGAGCGAGGTGACGCCATCATCACGGCGGCTCGGGAGGTCATGAGTGGCCTCCTCTATCGACACTTTGTGGTCGACCTCTTTCAGACGGGCTCAGGGACCTCGACGAACATGAACGCCAACGAGGTTATCACGAATCGAGCCCTTGAGATCCTTGGGCGAGAGCGTGGCGCGCGCGCGTTCGTTCACCCGAACGACCACGTTAACATGTGCCAGTCCTCGAATGACGTGTTCCCGACGACTATTCACATCTCGGTCTACGAGTCGCTCTCCAAGCGACTCGTTCCTCTGGTGGAGATGCTGCAGGGAGCGCTTGAGGTAAAACAGCGCGAATTCTCTCAGATCGTTAAGGTAGGTCGAACTCATTTGCAGGACGCGACTCCGATTACCCTGGGGCAGGAATTTAGTGGATACGCGGCGCAGATGAGGCAAACGGTGGCGCGGTTGAAGCGCTCTGGCGAGGGGCTCTTACAACTAGCTCTTGGCGGAACGACCGTGGGAACAGGGGTAAACGCGCATCCCGAATTCGCGCGCACCGCGATAGCTCAGATCAATCAACTCACGGGCTCATCGTACCGCGAGGCTGAAAATCATTTCGCGACGCAATCGACGCAGGACGCCGTCGTTGAGGTAAGTGGCCAGCTTCGGTGTATGGCGGTCGCTCTCATGAAGATAGCGAACGACATTCGATGGCTCGCTTCAGGACCTCGATGTGGGTTGGATGAGATCTCGTTGCCCACCCTTCAGCCAGGCTCAAGCAGCATGCCGGCGAAGGTAAATCCCGTTATTTGTGAGGCTGTGATGATGGCGTGCGCGCAAGTGATGGGTAACGACACCACGGTGGTCGTGTGCGCGCAGCACGGCAATTTTGAACTCAACACGATGATGCCGGTTCTCGCGTACAACATACTGCAGTCCGTGGATATCCTTTCGAACGTGACCACCACCTTTACCCGCCTGTGTGTGAATGGAATAGCGGCGCACCCGGACCGGTGTCGCTCAAACGCGGAGCGAAGTCTGGCGGTGGTGACCGCAGTCGCTCCGGTCGTGGGGCACGATGCCGCGGCGGAGATCGTCGCACGCGCTCTGCGCGAGGATCGAGCGCTTCGGGATGTCGCGAAGGAGATGCGAGTGTTATCAGAGGGGGAGATCGAACGAACGTTTGATCTCATGGCGATGACTAAACCGGGACGGCCCACTCGAGCCGCCCCTTTTCCGAATGGATCGGAGGGAGCGGCCCCTCCTAAAAATCCCTACCATGCTCCAGGTAGTTAGCCGGCTTAAGACAAAAAAAGTACAAAAACACCCTCAATTGTTTAGAATATAAACAAAGTGTCGATCATCTTATTGATAAGGATAGAAGCCTACCCTCATAGAGAAGGACGATGCCAAAGTTTTTCAACATATTTGAAGCCCTCGTGGCGGCCCTCCTCGGGCTCAAGCCGGTGCCCGTTCGGGTACGTAGCCGACGTTGTCGGTAAATCCGGAGTAGGCGGACGCTGTCGAGGCTAATTGTGACGAGAGCCATACTATGCTCTCATCCGAGCTATATGAAGACAGCTTCTCTGCGCGATGTCGATCTCTTAAATCCATTCGGTGGTTGTAATCGTCTGTTGGAACAGTACCAACAAGTGGGCAGATCGTTGTTAGACTATGAACGACGGATCTGCGGCGCGCTCATCCCCGGACCTCGGTTCAGTCGTGAGTTTGGACACTCGGTCGCGTTCGTTCCAGTTGAGGTGCTTGAATCGTACCTCGACGATCTCCTCGATGTGGGGGTGAGCGATGAAAGTCTCTTTATCAAAAAGCTGAAGCCAGCGAAGCGAGCTCTCGCCTTGATTGCGGTGGGGATAGCGGCACTTGGAATCTCCGCTGTCGAGGTGTTAAACGGTGCGACGCTCGCGAGTCTCTCGGCGTTGATTCTCGTCACCTTCTTGGCAGGTTTGGGAGCGGCGCTTTACTTCATTCCGCGAATGAAAGTTATTCGTCGGTTTAGCTTCGCTACCTTGGTGTCTGGTGAGATCGCGCGACGTCGTGGCTACGACCGGACCAATGTTGGCGGATTCGCGACCCGATTGCTCATGCGTGAGCTATGGCAGCGGGGCGAAGGGCAGGGACCAGCTATTCCGCTTCATCCCGCCCGTGTCGCCGCCCGCTACTATCATTAAAGTTCTACATGCGCGCGTTAGGCCGCGGCTGGCTGGTGTTTCGTGAAATACCACGGAGCGACCTTTCGATTTCCACGTCGCGGCATCGATCTAATCTTCTCCGAAATTCGCTTCGGGTCGAGGTCGAGTTGCTCGCACACCCACTCAAATGAAAAATGTTCGTTGCGAATGCCGCGCTCGGAAGCGAAGAGCCACTGCTCCGCTTGCTCTAGTTCTCGAGGGTCATTCCCCACGAAATCCAGGATCGCTCGCTCCAAGATAGCCAACAGGAGCCGGCGCTCAGGACTGCCCGTCATGTTGGGCTGACCAGCGAGATCATCAAACTCTCTATCAACTCTAAGAAAAACACTTCCTTCGCTCTGTTCCATGCGTCCTCGTGGATAAGATGGATGAGTTCGGGCGTTTACAGTTTAACCTTGCACACGGGGTGTGAGGACCGTTATACCTAAACCAAACCAATCGATACGAACTGTACGACGAAGTGCCTTTTTCGATATTCATGACATGAGAGCGAGAATTTCATCTTTTTATCTGCCTCTCGCGCTCGTTTCCCTTCTGTTGAGCGTGCCTGCCGGTGTGGCTGAGTTTCGGTGTTCATCCGAGATCTCTTACAAGTGGGCTAAAAAGCCCTCCCCCGCGAACCCCTCCCACCGAGCGGACGTGGCTCCCCCGGGGAGCCGTAACCCAGCCCCAACGCTGAGTCCGGTGCCCCCAGGGCCCACCCCTGAGCCGACTATCGTGCGCCTTTTGGGGCTTGAGAGGGGCGGTAGTGACGAGGCAACTGCCCGGACGGCTCTGCAGATGGAGACGGACCGGCAGCGGATACGGGCCTCCGAGGCGTGTAAGAGGGACCACGAGGCGTTCGGCACCTGCGTTGCTCTTAAGATGAGTTCTCAGGCTAATGTTTTGAATTCGCTTAGCTTTTCCGCCCGTTCGGAGCTTGAGAAGGCTCTCGCCGAGGAGTGCCGGCAGCAGGAGGGGACCTGCCTTGGGGTGGATGTAAGTGAGCCAAAGTGCAGGGAAGTCGTCGCGGTCCAACCATCTGCATCTCCGGCGTCCGAAAAACCATCGGATACTAAGGGTTCGAAAGAACCCGCAAAGGACGGAAAGAAGAAATAGCCCCTATTTCAGGTACCTATTGATTCGTGTCGGTGCAGTGGTTAACGTATCGACCGGCGCCTTTGTGTGCCGTGTTATAACCTCACCCTTTATGGAGGATCTTTTTTGAAGCCTTTCAAGCCCGGTGGTTTCCGGGGCGGACGATTTAACCGCCCGGTTGCGCCTCCAGATGCCCATCGCATCAACGAGTTCATCATAGCAAAAGAAGTTAGAGTAATCGCGCCAGATGGCGAGCAGCTCGGTGTTTTACAAACTCGCGACGCGCTCCTTCGCGCGCAAGAGTTGGAGCTTGACCTCGTTGAGGTTGCTCCCCAGGCTAAGCCCCCAGTTTGTAAGATCCTCGATTACGGCAAGTTCAAGTACAAGGAGCAGAAGAAAGAGGCAGAGGCTAAAAAGAATCGTACCGAGAATACGATTAAGGAATTGCGTCTTCGGTATCGCACTGATTCCGGAGACCTTGAGGTTAAGCTTAAGCACGCTCGAGAGTTCTTAGCAGAGGGCGATAAAGTTAAGTTCGTCATGCGCTTCAAAGGCCGAGAGGCGATGTACACCGAGCTCGGAAAAGAGAAGTTCGATCAGATAGTCGAGCGTCTTAAGGACGTCGCCACGGTGGATGAGCGTTCTCCAGCGCAGGGGCGACAGATCCACATTACGTTCGCGCCCGCCAAATGAAACCCTCCGATTCACCAACGGTAGCGCACTTTCGTGGGCATACCTGCCGTGATCTCTACAAGGCGATATTTGACGCCGACGCTCCAGAGCAGGTGGTAAGACAGCTACCACCTCAGAGTCTCTACATGGTGATAAAGAGCACGGGCCTTCAGTCCTCGTCCGATATCATCATGATGGCCTCAATGGAGCAGTGTCGACTGTTGACCGATTTCGATCTGTGGGCAGGCGACGCTCTCAACGAGGAGGCTCTGTGGGAGTGGCTCGCGCTCACTGATGAAACCGAATCGTTGGAGCTTCTGCAGAAATTCATCAAGATCGTCGATCTTAAGTTGCTCGCGATCCTGATTGAGAAGTACGTGGAAGTTAAGGTGTTCGATGAGCCGACCGATCAGCCACCTGGCCCCGGTTTTCATACACCCGATAAGGGGCACACCTGGATAGGGATTAAAACCGAGGACGCCGATAAACATTTTCTTCTCGCTCGGTTGCTCGCGTTGATCTTTGAATCGAGCGCGGAGCTTTTCTACCAACTCATCTCTATCATGTCGGTCGCGACGAACTCGATGCTCGAGGAGGAGTCGTTTCAGGAACGACAGAAGCGGCTCGCCGCGGAGGGGGTTCCTGAACCAGAGGTGGCGTCGGCCGCTCATGCCCCATACTCTTTCGCCGAAGCGAAAGCGGAGGTTGAGGCTAAGAAGGGTCGGGGCCACGTCGATGACATTAGAAGTATTGAGCCCCTCATCTATGAGGCTCGAGTAACGAAGCTCTTCGCGGAGCTCGTGCGAGACGCCTCGGACCGCGATGAGCTTGAGATGGAGTTTACCTACCTCATGAACGCCGCGGTAGTTCGGTGGGGTGTCGACTTCTCCAATCAGGAGAGCGTTCTTGATATCGCTGAGCGAATGAAAGGAGCGATTAATATCGCGCTTGAGCGGATGACGAGCGGCACCGGCTACTCGATCAAGGTGGTGTATGAGGCACTTGGTTTGGGCAAGTTGTATCGACTTGGACTTACTGAGTTGATGGCGATACGAACCAAGGCGCGAAAGCTTCCATTAGAGGGTGTGGGGACGTTAAAAGATTCTGATCCCGCTCTCTTCGGTGTGGTCGCGTGCGCGCGCGAGGCTTTTCCGGTCATGCCGCTGTATTTGAATGATGGTGGGTCTGTTGAGTCCGAGCACGGGACGTTGGCGGCGGGGCACCGTTCGCTTACTACCGTACAGAGCGTCACGACGATTAATCAGCTCCTCGATTCGGTACCGTCGAAGATTCAAAGCTAGGGAATGTAACGTAGTTGATGTGTTGGGTGAATGTTCATGGAAGCGGTAGCGGACGTGCTGAGTGGAGCAAGTGGAATGGAAAACGGTTCATCGAATGTCGTGCTCGAGGGCGTGATCGTTAAAGAGCTTAAGACTCATCCCGATCCGCGTGGATTCTTTCGTGAGGTGATTCGAGTAACGGATCCGTTCTTCCAAGGTGGTTTCTTTGGACAGTGGAGCCACAGCAAGATGGCGAAGGACGTCGTGAAGGCGTGGCACTATCACCACATTCAGACCGATTGGTGGTACTGCCCGATCGGGAAGATCCAGACCGTGCTCTACGACAATCGGCCAGAGAGTTCGACCTACAAGCAAAAGATGATCATTGAGATGGGTGATTCGAGCGAGGACTCAAGCGCGCGAGAGGTGTGCGTGAAGATCCCGCCAGGAGTTCTTCACGGATGTAAGGTGCTCTCTAACCAAGCGCACCTTTTCTACATCACGAGTGAGACCTATAACCCACAGGATGAGGGACGGTTTCCGTATAACTCTCCGGTCGTAGGACACGACTGGGGTGATAACGCCCTCACCGTCGAGAACGATAGGCGCGAATTCTGCCCAACGGCGCCCCGTAGGTCATTGAAATAACTGGGAAACGTACTCTCGCTCTCAAGTTTTTTGGGAGGCATGCCGACCTTACCGATAGGATAATAGGCGAGCATTCGCGCTCCGCTTTGCGGGTGCGTGCTCCTCTAGGGACTGGGAATGCCGAGCAACTACGAATCAAAACGGGATATGAAGATACTGGTCGTCGATGATTTCCCGACGCAGCGCAAGTTGATCAAGCGCACCCTTCTCGCCCTTGGGTTTGAAAACGTTGTAGAGGCGACCGATGGCGTCGATGCCCTTGAAAAGCTCCAGGCTGATCAAGAGGTCGAGTTTATTATCTGCGATTGGCACATGCCCAAGATGATGGGGATCGATCTTCTCCGAGCGATTCGAGCTGATGATAAGTATCGACGAATGCCCTTCTTGATGGTCACCGCCGAGACCAAGAAAGAGAATATTATTGAAGCCGCCAGAGCGGGAGTTTCGAACTACATCGCCAAACCGTTCACGGTTGAGGCTCTGCAGGAGAAGATGCAGGATATACTTAATCGCTAGTCCTTCCCCCTTCGCTAAAGCTTCGGGGGACAAGTCCCCTCGGTACATACTACGTCAGCGACGATGACGACGTACGGTGACGGTAAAACCTCTACGTCATCGTCACCGATACATCCAAAGCATGTATGCTACTGCCGACTCGCCCGCACCAATCGATCCATGATCGCTTCGCCTAAGCCTATCGGCTCACAGGTATCGACCACAATCAGATCGAGGTTGGCTTGATCGAGCTCGCGAAGGGCGCCGAATAATCGAGCCGCGATCTCCTCGAGATCTCCGCATTTGCTTAAGACTCGACGTTCGGTCGCTGGAAACTCGGGCTTCCAATCGGAGAAGATAAGGGCGCCGGTTCGCTCGGGGAGTTTCTCGCCGAGCGCTATCGTGGTTCGTAATCGCACTTTCGTAGTGGGGGAGTAGTGCTTCGCGAGAAGGCCTGGCGAGAGGAGCCCTCCAGTTTGAGGTTCTCCTGATGAGATCGGGCCTTCAACGGGACATCCAAGGGTATGTCGAATCGTATCGAGGGTTATCGCTCCGGGGCGGAGAACGCGTGGAGTTGACGTAAGGAGTGAAAGTACAGTGGATTCGAGGCCCACCTCACACGGCCCACCGTCTAAAATGAAATCAACTTTATCGCCTAAGCTTTCACGCACATGGTGCGCGGTGGTCGGACTGACGTACATCGATGGGTTCGCGCTTGGCGCCGCGACTGGGCCTTTGAACGCTCGAAGGAGCTCAAGCGCGACGGGGTGTCGAGGAACTCGAAGCGCGACGGATGGCCCTCCGGCCGAAACGTTCTCCGCGATCTCTTTTCCTCTGGGGAGAATGACTGAGAGGGGACCTGGCCACAGCGGCGTGAGTTTACGGAGCCACTCCTTGACGATCGAGGGGTTCCATGAGGATTCGATATCCGCGTACCGGTAAAACTCCACGACGGTCGCTACGTGGACGATAAGCGGATTGTTCGATGGTCGTCCCTTAGCGGTGTAGATTCGCGCCACGGCTGAAGCTTGGCGCGCGTCCGCGCCGAGTCCGTAGACGGTCTCGGTAGGGAAGGCTACAAGCTTCCCGTCGGTGAGGAGCGCCGCAGCTCTTTGAATATCGGTTTTTTCGACCTCAGTACTCATGAATGACCCTTTCCCGTGACCCGGGGGGAGTATGCCATTAATCGTATGTTCTTGGAAAATGGGAGAGATACTCCGCGTATTATTCAATAATAGGGGTGTTTTAGAGTGCTAGGAAGGTTATAGATAACGACTCTTCGTCGTGCATGGGAGCTGTATATGGGAATGTATCTGAATATCCTTGTGGGCCTTGGGGTAGGCGCGTTGGTTGTGATTCAAGGCGGCATGAACTCTCGTGTCATGATGGCGCTTGGTGGAACCGCGCCGGCGACCTTGATTAACTTCATTATCGGAGCGCTCTTTCTTCTCGCGGCTATGATCGTGACGGGTAGCCTCACCTCGTTGCAAGGGCTCTCGCAGGCCCCTCGATGGACACTTCTCGCAGGTGTCGCCGGAGTGATGCTTGTGATGGGGACAGCATTTCTCATACCCCGCATCGGCGCGGCTCATACCATCGCGCTTCTCGTGGTTGGACAGGCGTTGACCAGCCTCATCGTGGATCACTTCGGATTACTAGGAATGCCGGTTATTCAAGTCTCTGTCACTCGTTTGCTCGGATGCGGACTACTCGCGCTCGGGGCTGTTTTAGTTGGTCGTTAACCACTCTTCGAGCGCGAAAAGATCAGAGTCGCTCGGGCCCATCCTGACGATTCAGAGGCGGCTGGCGCCGCCGCTGTCAGTTCTTTTGGGGTCGTCGCATCGGTGAGCGCCCCTCGCATCAGGATGCGCAGCTCTGAGTGTTCAGGCGAGGCGCGTACGAGGCGAAAGGGAAGAGTGGCGGGGCGATTCCTGTTTTGCCACGTGTAGCTACCGGTCGCTCGATATTCGTCACCGCTGACCTGCTCTACCGCGGAGCTTCGAAAGGTAGCCACGTGTTTTTTGAAGCGAGCGATGACGGAGTGCAAAAATATAGCTTGGAGCATTTGGTCGGGGGGCAGTTGCGCTGAGTCGAGCTGAACTGTCATATCGAGCTGTGAAACCGCGGAGCCATCTTGATTGAGGGTGACGGTGCCCGCGAACGTTTGAAGGTGACCGTTCATCTGCAATGCGGGGGAAGGGGATTCCACCCCAAACTTAATGCTTGAGGAGGGGCGCACGAGCTTTTGGGTGATCGGAACCGCGAAGCTTAGTGGAACGTCGCATAGACCGAGTGTGGTTGCCACGAGCGATAGGTACACGATCTCTTTTAACGAACGTCTCATACACCTACGGTACAACCTTGCCTTGAAGAGGACAAATGCGAAGTGGAAAACAGGCCTTTCAGGAGCCAAGGTGAGCTTTGAGCGCGTTCTCGGTCGATTCCGAGGGATTCAGGAGGGTGATGTGCCCTAGCTTTCGTCCAGCGCGAGGGGATTTACCGTAGAGGTGAATCTTGGCGTCCGATATCGAGGAGATCTCTTTCGCGTCCGGGAGCGTTCCAACAAGGTTGTACATGACTGAGCGCGCGCGAGCCTCGGTCGATCCGAGATGCATTCTGGTAATGGCGCGGATATGGTTTTCGAACTGACTCGTGATCATACCATCGATAGTGGCGTGTCCTGAATTGTGAACTCGAGGCGCCATCTCGTTTACGAGGAGGTGATCGCCTACTTGGAAAAGCTCGATAGCGAGCACTCCAACGTAGTTCAATTCCTGTAAAATCTTCGTCGCGATCGCGTGCGCCTCGTGTCGAAGAGTTGGGGAAAGATCGGGCGCTGGGATTTCAGTGCGGTGTAGGATTCCGTCGACGTGTTCGTTGTGAGCGAGGGGATAGACCGCGATGTCGCTGTGAAGATCTCGGGCCGCGATAACGGAGAGCTCTCGAGAAAATTGAACGAACCCCTCAACGATGAGCGGCGTTCCGCCTAAGGCCTTCCATACCGTGGGGACATCTTCGATATCAGATATTCGTGCCTGTCCCTTGCCGTCGTAGCCGAAGCGACGGGTCTTCGCGATGCATGGCACGCCGACCTTCTTGCAGGCTTCAAGAAGCTCGCTCTCTGAGGAGGCCGCCTCAAACCGAGGGGTGGCTATGCCAAGGTTCTGAATAAAGGTTTTTTCGATAACCCGATCTTGAGATACTTCAAGGGCACGAGGGGGAGGATAGACCGGTATTGAACTCGCGAGGAAATGAGCACTTTCACACGGAACGTTCTCGAACTCATAGGTCACCACATCGCACTCTTTGGCGAAGGCCGCGAGCGCACGCTGATCAGAGAATGATCCAACATGCGTGGTTCCAATTCCGGTTGTCGATTCTCCAGGCGCTTGATCGAAGAAAACGACAGAGTGTCCGAGAGGATATCCGGCGAGAGCTAACATCCTTCCCAGTTGTCCAGCTCCCAGAATTCCTATCTTCATATCTTACTTGAGGGTTGGTGGAGGCGTTTTGAGCACGGACTCGGTTTGCTGGAGGCGATAGCCCTGAACCGCCTTTGAGATGTGGGGGTGTTTGATGCCAAGGATGCTCGCCGCGAGTATCGCCGCGTTCGCGGCTCCCGCCGTGCCGATCGCGACGGTCGCTACAGGAACTCCTTTCGGCATCTGCACGATGGAGAGGAGGGAATCGATTCCTTTAAGGATCTTTGATTCTACCGGAACTCCGATAACGGGGAGATGGGTCATCGACGCCGCCATGCCTGGAAGGTGCGCCGCGCCCCCGGCGCCAGCGATGATAACTTCAAGCCCCCGAGATGCCGCTTTCGTGGCGTATTCGACGAGAAGCTCGGGTGTGCGGTGCGCTGAGACGATCTTCGTCTCATACGACACGCCGAGCGTTTCAAGGGTCTCAGCTGTGGCGGCGAGGGTCTCCCAATCAGAATGAGAACCCATAATGAGACCGACAAGGGGAGCGGAGTGCATCGTCATAGTGAGAGGCTACGTTTCCTAGCCGGATACGTCAATCGGTTGGGATAACTACAGCTGTGGGAGTACTGGAGCATCAGCTTTCGCGCACTCGTCGAGGGCGGCGGAGAGGGAAGATAGAGACTCCCTTGAAAGCGAGCCGTTTACGAGTGCCGCTGACCAGGTTGTATCGAATTGAGATACACATCGTTGATCAACAATTTGTGGGCCGAGGAACGCGGGGCCCTCTTGGGGAATATCCTTGATGGTTGCGAACTGCGCGCGTTTGGAGACCAGGGCGTGAATGGTAGATGCCTCGCATGTAGTGGTGACGGAGGCCGTCTTAATGCACTCGTCTCGATCCTCGGGTGAGGAGACGAAGCAGGTCGTGATCAGCTCTTCGCAGGTGCTTGAAGCCTCCGCCGAAGCGATCGAAAGAAGCATAGTGGCGATAAGAGCCGATGCCAGCATTAGGTAGTGCGTGTGTTTCATAAGATCCCTCACAACGGCGCTTATACTACCAGCTTGTTCAATCTATAGCGAAATTAATTGGGGCGCGTAAGGCTTTTGAATGGGAAGTAACGAGCACTCAGAGAACGTAACTCCTTGTTTAGCCTATAAATCACGTGCTCGTGCACGTAAACGTAAACGAGAACGTACCCGTGCCCCATTATTCGCACGTAGCCCACATGCATGGCGTCCACTTGCTTTGTAGGCGCTTTGCGTCGTTGTTCAGCTATCAATCGAGGGGGAAGTTTTTTTCGGGTACGTTCACGTTTACGAGCACGTTCACGTAGTACCCGTAGTATCCCCTCAAAAACCAGGAAGCGCGCTCTTGCGGGGGGCAATAACCGCTAACTGTTTGTATACTCACACAGTTCGGTAAGTACACCTGAAAATGACACCGGCTCAAGGAAGGCTATGATAGTTCCCGTCGCACCCGGGCGAGGGGTCGTGTCGATCAGGTTCGCGCCAAGTTGCTTCAGCCGTTCCATCTCCTGTCGGATGTTATCAACCTTGTAGCAAACGTGGTGAAGACCTGGGCCTCGTTTGGCGAGAAATTTCGCGATCGGTGTATCGTGTCGTAACGGCATGAGGAGCTCAAGCTTCGTGCCCCCTGTGTTAAGAAACGCGAGCTCCACGCCGCGGTCTACAAGCTTTTCCCTCAGGGTAACTGAGGTGCCAGCGGTCGAAGCGTAGAGCGCGATGGCGGCGTCGATATCAGAAACCGCGATGCCGATATGATCCACTGTCCAGGGTGAGGGAGTACTCATAGTGGTTACTGAATAGCATAGACGGCGTTCACCGACACCCGGAGATCAAGTGGTTCCGCTTCGATCGTTGGGCCGCTCTTATCCGCGATAGACTCGTGAGCGCTCATCGCCATCGCGCCCCGCGCCATAAAGGGTTGTGTTTGTTCGTTCGTTCCCTCAGCCACGGAGATGAGCTTTCCGAGTTGAACGCCAGCGCCGGCCGCTATCTTTTCAGCCTTCGCGTGCGCGTCCTTTGTCGCTATCTCGAGACAGCTCTCGCGTTCGTTTTTAAGGGCTACAGGTGAAACGAAGGCCTCAAGTCGCGACACGTTCTCCGCACCACGCTTGGAGGCGATACCGATGATGTCCTCAAGATCAACGAAGTTGGGAGTTTCGAATCGAGTTGAGATCGTGGTGCGGTATCCCTCGCACACTCGCCCCGATATCTTGCCGCTGTAGTTGCATTCTTGATCGACGGAGTATCCCGCCGTCCCAACCGTGAGATTCGCGTGCTTGAGCGCGCGCACGTCCGCTTTAATCGCTTCGTGCGCCTCGGTCGCTTTTTTTGAGGACTCCTTGGCGGTCGGCGCGACCATAGATGATGAGATCGTCACCGCCGCTCTGTCGCGAGCCACTTTTTTGAGACACTCGCCAGTCACGGAGATGCCGGTAAGTCTCTCCTCGGCGAAGGAGTGGTATGACGACAGGAACAGGCTTACAGCGAGGGTAGTGGAGAGGGAGAGGCGAAACGCGCGCATATACTCACCTTGGAAAGATCCGTTGTTCGTCTCAATCGTCTTCTACTTTCGGACAAAACACAACGATAGAGAGGATACGACTAACGACTAAATGGCCCTAGTCAGCCGGCCAACCGGCGGTCCAAAAAACAAACGCGCTCACCGTGGAGCAGACGGTGAGCGCGTCACGGAACGAGGGTCGGGTGCCTTAGTTCTTGGCGCCTTTGAGGTAAGCGTCAAGCTCCGCGATCTTGAGCGACTCGGCGAATTTCTTCAATGTGTCTCCAGTAACGCCATCTCCGGTCGTGAGCTGCATGAGCGCCCCACTCTCAAGGAATATCGAAAGCTCCGGAGAATCATTTGTCGTGTCGAGGGTCGCTGTTCTTCCGCTGATACGGAATTGATCGCGACCGGACTGTGTAGCTCCCATCATCATTCCCATCTTCGCGAGTCCGGCGAGCCCGCCCATGCCGTCGGTGCCCCCGGTGCCGGTGATAGCGATACGGATAGACTTCTCGCCGTTGGTGTATTCACGCTCAATATTAGAGAAGCCCATCATCTGTTGAACCTGGGTGTCACCACCTTTGAAACCGTTCACCTCAGCGGGGAGAAGCTCCGAGAGTCTCTCCTGATGAAGTTTCTCCAATTCCTTCTGCGCCCACGAGAGCTCTTCCATCGCTTTCGGATAGTTCTTCTGCTGAACGTACTCGTTCACTTTCTTGAAGACGTCGTTGATATCCTCGGCATGCGCGTGTGACGCGAGCACAAAAGATGAGAGAAGCGACGCGACGATGATGGCTTTCTTCATAATACCTCCGGACCAAGTGGTTGGGAAAAACTACCGCTCAGCGGGGTCGTTGACAAGCCTTAAGGCCCAGGGATGGTAGGGGCGTAACGCCCCTAAAAATAGGGATCGCTCCAGAATTCCTCCTCCGGCGCGCGCTCAGAGGACACCACCGTCGGTATCCCATCCCCGTGACGCATAGCCGACTCAACGCGGCCTAGGTCGATCTCGATTCCCTCCCGAGCGTAAGGGCGAAGTTCCCCGATGATCTCCTCGAGGTCCAGTTGATCAGGCACGGGGTCTTCCTCCTCGGTAAGTGGCTGATGCACCTCAAGGAAGAGTTGACCGCCCAGAAGTCCTGCTTTTACGGGCTGATCGATAATTCGAACGGGAGTTCCGACAGGTGCCATCGAATAGAGACGCTCAATATCCTCAGGATAGAGACGGATACACCCGTGACTAACTCGCATACCTATTCCAAAGGAGCGTCGCTGGTCTGTGCCGTGAATCAGATACCCAGGTATGGCGAGTTTGAGGGCGAATTCCCCGAGCGGATTATCCGGATCTCCGCCCGGGACCATTGCGGGAAGTTCAACGCCGTCCTCCGCATGTTCCTCTCGAATACTTTTTGGAGGATACCACGGAGGATTAACCTGCTTCGATACGATCTTAGTGATGCCCTGAGGGGTCCGCCAATCGTAGTCGCCGACACTCACCGGAAAGGTATGCACGGCTTGTGCGCCAGGTGGAAAGAAATAGAGACGTAGCTCCGCGAGGTTCAGTACGATTCCTTTACGATCTCCCGGTGGAAGGACGTAGAGCGAGGGAATGAGAACCTCAGCTCCAACCCGTGGTACCCATCTATTCAGCCGCGGATTAGCGAGAAGAATCTCGTCGTGTCCGATACCGAACGCTCTCGCGATGTCCAGGAGCGAATCTCCCTGTCCTACCAACGTGTATCGTAGTTCCCCAATCACGCTCTCGTTTCGTGAAGAGGGGAGGCGAAATTCCTCTCCCTGACTCGGATATGCCGTGACCAACGTCCACACGAGAAGAGCCACGAAGAGAGCTTCTCGCGTGTGGTATGGCGCGCGCATCTACTTACGCATCGAGTGACGGAAACTTCGGTTGACCATCTCCTCGGTTCGGATCGAACGATTGTTAGCTTCTTGCGCCGTTGAGAGCGCTTGCTCGGCGATGCGATGAGCGTCTCGCGCCTCATCCTTAGCTTTCGCCACGGATGATTTAGTCGCGCATCCTGAAAGGGCGCCGGTCGCTAGAATGAGAGCTGTAAGGATGTAAGGGTATAAACGCATATGCCTCCGAGATTAGATGTAGGTGTGGATGTAGCAAAACGGACCTGACGGCGCCGTGATAGCACTCATAAGGCGTGAGCGATTGGGAGATGCGTCGTGTGTATCGTTTCGAGACTGAGCGCTACCGGGAGCGGAGTTTATCGATCTCGTTACGGGCGAGCTCATCGCACCGCTCGTTTTCGGGGTGTCCGGCATGACCCTTGAGCCAGTGCCACTGAATCGTGTGCTCTCGCACTAATCCGTCGAGCGCAACCCACAGCTCCTGATTTTTGACCGGTTTTTTGTCAGCTGTCTTCCACCCGTTCTTTTTCCAATTGTGGATCCACTGGGTGATGCCTTGCCGGAGATATTGGGAGTCGGTGTACAGATCTACAATGCACGGCTCCTTGAGCGCTCGAAGCGCCTCAATCGCCGCTTGGAGCTCCATCTGATTATTGGTGGTAGTGGGGTGTCCACCGGATATCTCTTTGTCCTTACCCTGGAACCTGAGAACCGCGCCCCACCCTCCTGGTCCAGGGTTTCCGGAGCACGCTCCGTCGGTGTAGATCTCAATTCTTTTAGTCGCTGACGCTGTTGTGGATTCGGACATATCGCTACCGCATAGGCTCTCTTGAAGGCGAGCCCTAGTGTAGCGATTGCGGTTGCGTCAGGAAAGGGCGGGAGTATGAAATCAAATGAATCCAAGCGCCAGCACGATTCGCGAGTGCCCTCCCATCCCTCTATTGCACCGGTGAGGAGCCCTCAGGGATCGGAGGGGTAAGGAGATTTTCCACTCTCTTGACCCCTCGGACGCGCTCAGCCGCTTGAATCACACCGCCAGCCTCATGCGCGGCAAGGGGACCCTTGAGAGAAACCCGCCCGCCCTGGACCTCGACGGTAATACTATGCGCGTGTCTCGTGGCTCGACCAAGCGCCGAGCGAACTCGCGCCGCGACCTTGTCATCCGAATCTATTCCCTCTGGTCGAAGCAGGTCCGCTGAGATGGCGACGAGACCTTGAGCGCGATTTCGAAGGTGTCGGGAGATCCTGCCTCCAAAAATCATCGAGCGATGGGCGAGGTGTATCGCCTTATCTCGCAGAATCGCTTGTCGCCGTAGACGTGTTCGGGGTTCAAGAAGGTACATGAGGGTGGCGCCGACCGCGATACCGGTCAGAAATATGAAACCGACCCGAGGAGCTCGTCCTGAAGGGTTGAATGAGTATCTTTTGAGTGTTTCTTTCATAGGCCCCAGCATCAAAGAGAGAGTTAGACGAGTGTGAGGAGATGAGAATGGGGCTCATCGGGGTCCTGAGCTATGAGCTGGCTAAGGGTCGGGGAGCGCGCGAGAGGGCTGATATGAAGACGCGCATGTCTGGTCTATCTGAGAGACGTCACTATAGCGTTCGAACTTTGTGGAAAAGAGTTTTATGACCGACGTGGGACATTTCTCCGTTATATTTCACTCAATGGAACCGTCAGAGGCTGTGCGCAACCGAGGGGAGGCGTTGTTGCAGCGTCTCGCGCGTTTATCGCCCGACATAATGAGAGGAAAGATGGTTATCGAGGCACGGCATCGCCACCACCATCAAGGTAATCTCTATCATGTATCGATACGGTTGCATCTGCCGGGCTTGGATGTCGAGGTGACACACGATCCAGAGATGAATCACGCGCATGAGGATGTATATGTCGCGATGCGTGACGCATGTAGAGCGGCTCGGCGGCAGTTACAGGCCTACGAAGCTCGACGGGGTTCCAAGGCATCTCGGCATGAGCGTGAAAGATTTAACAACCGACCTGAGCGACAGGCTGAATAGGTTCCCGTGACTGCTACTTTTTCGTCTCAGGAGAGGACGGCGTTGCTGCCTTCGGGGTTTGAGACGGATAGGGTGTGTATGTTCGCGTCTCAGGGATTGCGTCGACGCTCTCGTACGAGGGTTTCATGGTTACGAGTCTTCTCAAATCGAGGCGTTGAGTCTCGTCGCTGTACTCGCGGGGTGTTTGAAATTGTCGGACCTTTTGGAACATCTCACTATTATTGTCCTTCACGGCGACTAGTCAACTAGGGGGGAACCCACTGCACGTGATGTACGCACAAAGCCTCCCCCTGTCTTTGTGTCCTTCCCGTCCGTTGCGGTTAAAAATCCCTGGCTTCATGGCGGATCTGGTGCCCATCGGTTCAGCGGTCGACGCGACGGCTCCAGAGAGACTCTTACTGTAATGGACGTGCCTAGGTACCAAAAAAAGGGGGCTGAGCGACAACGCTCAGCCCCTGGTGTGTGGGAACGCTTTAGCGAACGGTAATGCGTCGAGACCGAGCCCCTGTGGCGTCCTCAGTGTAGCAACGAACAGGTTTCGATGGCCGTTTGAAGATGAACTCATAGTAGCCTTCAAGGTCAGTTGTCCGGGTTGCGACAACGCGCCCACCGCAGTTCATCTTCACGGAGAGCTCAGCTTGAGGAACGTCGGCGTCATCAAGCACTTCGCCAAACACATAGACACGGGTGCGAGTTCGCTCTGTGCCGATTGAGATACTATTCGGGTTTGGTTCAGAGTCAGCCGGAGGCTCCATCGCTGGAGGCGTTGGTGCTGGGGTATGAGTCATCGTCGGCATAGCGGTCGGCGCGATAGTGGGTGCCTTTGTCGGTGTCGAGGTTGGCGGTGGAGTGCTCGTCGCTTGCTTGGTAGGTGTCCACGTTGGCGTCCTTGTTGGGGTAGCGGTCACGATGATGGTTGGTGTCCACGTTGGTGTGGGGGTCGCCGTGCGTGTAGGTGTAGCTGTCGCGGTGCGAGTAGCTGTGGGTGTCGCGGTGCGAGTGGGTGTCGCTGTGGGTGTCGCTGTCGCGGTTCGAATCGGGGTCGCTGTGGCGCTCACCGTTGGAAGGGGGGTCGGGGTTTGTCCCGATTTCGCTTGCATCACAGCTTTGTAGAGATTAGCGCGACCACCCGATGCCAATTTTCCTGACATCGATGGTAGAGGATCTACAGTGCCCATCAGGATCGATTTGATTGAGGAGTACGATAGCGATGGATTCACCGCGAGGAGCAATGCGGCCATACCGGCGACGTGAGGGGTAGCCATTGAGGTACCACTCGCGTACGCGTATTGACCACCGATGTAGGTGCTGAGAATGCTTTCTCCTGGCGCCGCCAGGTCAACCGTGGTCGCTCCGTAGTTGGAGAAGTAGGCGAGCACGTCCGTCGAGTTGCTGGCCGCGACGGCGAGAACGTTATCCTGAGGGAACGCCGACGGATATTGGGGGTAGATATCGGTATTTTGGGAGCTGTTGCCGGCGGCTGCGACGACAAGCACTCCAGCGTTACGCGCGTTGATGACCGCGTTTTCCAGCGTTGAGCTGTAGGCTGTTGTTCCCAGCGACATGCTCATAATTTTGACCCCACGCTTTACAGCGTAGTTCATTCCCGCCACTACTGAGGCGAGCGTGCCAGAACCGGACGCGTCAAGAACCTTTACCGGCATCAGTTTGACCGTCCAGTTCACACCGGTCACACCCTTGCTGTTATTGCCTTTCGCGCCTACCGTGCCGGCGCAGTGCGTGCCGTGGTAGTGGTCGTCTATTGGATTCGAGTCGTTGTTAATGAAATCGTATCCATAGTAATCGTCGATGTAGCCGTTGGCGTCATCGTCGACACCGTTGTTTGGGATCTCTTGAGTATTAGTGGCGATGTTATCCACAAGATCTGGGTGAGTATACTCGATACCAGTATCGATAATAGCTACCACAGAGCTCGTTGAGCCTGTTGAGATGTCCCACGCGAGAGGAGCGCTGATCTTAGCCATTCCGTAGAGCGCGCTGTACTGAGGATCGTTCGGGTTTATGTTAGTGGCTACAAGAGTGTTCGCCTCACACGTAATATCAACCCCCGCGTTAGCTGACCGAATTGAGGCGCACATCGCTTGGACGCTCGCGGCAGAGATCTCAAATGGCTCTATTCCCTGAGTTCCCAAGTTCGCGCTCGATGAGAATACTCCGAGTCGATCCTCTGAGAGTTTCTTCGCAAGCCGGGTTCCACTACCTGCTTTGAGGTTTGATATCTTCGCGGACGCTCGGGCTGAAAAGCCACCGGTCATGGAGGGAAATGAGACGACTATCTCTTGTCCCCGAAGCACCTTTTTCGGAGAGGTGTCGGTCGATGAACTCGATTGCGCTGAGACAGGGCGCGTAAGAGAGATAAAGAATCCGACAAGGAGGATTGATCGGATTATAGGAGACGTAAGCAAGAGGGGAGAGAACATCATAATTGGGCTCCGAACAACAGGGCGCACAATAGCCACGGGAGGTCTTGGGCAAGCACCGAGCCAAGACGAAGTTGCGAATAAGAGTGAATAGTTAGGTGCGCGTGAGGCTATGAAGAGTGGAAGGGCTCTTCCTAGCCCCTACTTTTTTGCGTACGAAAAAAAGCCGGTTGGAGTGAGCTCTGTCGCGCTGGTAGAGAAGAGACTCCTGATTAAAGGAAAAAGTATCCGCTCACGTGCCTGTGTACCGATTTGATGAGAGGAGATTCAAACCGGTGGGAGGGCCCCCCCAATTTTCGGCAGAGGGGGAGGCACCGAGATGATGCCTAGCCGCGGAGTTTGCGGTTTGTATATGTTGTTTGAAAGTGCCTCTAGACCCGGTCTCGAGCCTCCGCGATCCCCTCTGCGTGGGCGCAGTGGGCTCCACAATAAAACTTTTCGTCGTGCTCAACTCCGTGGCCTATGATGCGGCATCCACAACGAAGGCACGTCGGGGCAAGGGCCTGAATGGCGCACTCGAAACAGTCGAACGTATAGGTGTGCCCCGCCTGGATGATGTCGAACGTTTTGTCGTATCTGTTATGGCACATAGTACAGGTTCCCATCGCGCACCGACCTCCTTGGTTGTTGGACCTAACCTCTTTCGATTGAGGTTAAAGGGTACCGAGCTGTGTAGCGGGTGGGGATGAGGCTAGTCAGGGAGGCTCAAACGGTGACTCTCTTTGATGTTCTGGCACGGAAGCGAGGGGCGTGATACTTCAAGAGTGTATCTAAACAAGACAGCTTCACGTATGGCTCTCAAGAAATGTGTTTTCGTCGTGGCAACACCTGGATGGCAAACCGCCATGTGTGACATCACGTTGCCGAACCTCAAGGCATACGCGGATAGACTACGAGCGGACTTCCGGGTCATTACCGAGCGGAAGTTCCCTGATTGGCCCGTTGTTTGCGAAAAGCAGCAGATATACGAACTGGGAAGGGAGTACGACTGGAACATTAGTATCGACGCCGACATGCTCGTGCATCCCCACATTGATGACTTCACGGAGTGGCATCCAGCCTCAAATGTTGGAAATTGGTGGTACTACGACATTCGTCACTTCTTTCACGTTGAGAATGACAGTTACTTCATTCGTGACGGACGCTACTACGGAATCGTTGAGTGCCTCGTGGCGACGTCAAAGCACACGCATGATCTCTGGGAGCCTCTCCCCGGTACGTTCGAGGAGTGGAAGAAAGTTTTTAAACATCCGGAGCATTGGCGGATGGGAGAGTATACCCTCTCTCGAAACCTCGCGAAGTATGGTTTGAAGATTAGCGGCATGTTGCGTCGGGGCAATACCATGTTCCACATCAACAACACGAGCGACAAGATCGAGCGACCAGAGGATGTGGCGCTCGCGAAGCTTCGCGAGTGGGGGGTGCGTTAACTCTTCAAGCCGCGCTCGCCATCTTTGGGCTTCACCTCGGCCCGCGCGGTGTGGTACTCAGCTGTAGGTCGGCGCGCGTAGCGCCCCACTTTCACAAGAGGTCACCGAGTATATGAGAACCCTTCCTAAGCTCCTCTCCTCCACCATCTGTGTAAGCGCGCTTATCTGCGGTTCGATACTCATGGGGTGCCGCGCCAAGGCGCTTCCGGATTCGGGCTTCTTGGATCAGACCCAACTTCTGCAAGCAAATAAAGATATTCCTTTTAATGCCGCATGGATAAAGGAGGACGCCGACCTTCTCTCCTATAAGAAGGTGTATGTCGCTCCGGTCGATACTACACACCTCTTGAAACTTGATTGGTGGCAAAAAGCCGCCCTGGCGCCGGGGGACCAACAGAAGTGGGCTGATGAGCTCGCGAATTACTTCAGAGATAAGATGAAGGCGCAGTTTACTGATGACGATGCGAACAAGTATCAGGTCGTCGATGCGCCAGATGATGAGACGCTGATCATTGAGCTCGCGATCGTTGAGGTTGTTCCCACCAAAACGTGGCTTAACGTTATTGGATATATCGTCGCTGGCCCCGTCGATCAGGGAGAAACCGGGTTTGAGGGACGGCTTCGTGATGGAAAAACAAAACGGGTCATCGCTGAGTTTAAAGACCATGAGTATGGTCAAATTGACGTTGTAAGCGTTCGAGACCTTGAGTGGGCAGGACATTCTCGCCACACACTTCAAGGATGGAGTGATGAGCTTGAGGAGATCTGCTACCGCCAGCCAGATCAGGTCGTTTCTGGCATATCTCCCGTTACGCTGTTGCCCTGGTAGGAGTGGTTCGCTCCCCTAGGACGCTTCGCACCCTCGGCCGCTAGCAGATTTCGTTTCGCTTGGACTCCCCAACGATACCCCCCGAGCGATCCATCGCTTCGAATAACCCGATGGCATGGGATGAGGAGTGCTATCGAATTTGCTCCGCACGCGTTGGCCACAGCGCGCGTAGCGAGTGGGACGTGAAGCGCGCGGGCGACCTCCGAATACGATCTCACCTCTCCTGAAGGAATGGACCTCAGATGGTTCCACACCCTCTGCTGAAATTCGGTTCCGATAGGAGCTATTGGAAGAGCTTGCGCCACGGAATCATCTCCCTCTATGGCGGCGTGAATCGCGCGCACAACCCTCTCGATGGGGGGATCTTCGCGCTTCGATACCTCCACGAGGTTGTCCGTTGGAAACATCTCTCTCATGTTGTGGAGAAGAACCGTTAGGGACTTCCCAAATTGGAGAAAGCAAACTCCGAATGGGGAGAGCGCGACTACGGCGATCCCCAGTTTAGTGGGCGTGTGATGGTAGGAAATCTCCATACAGGTGATCCCGTTATAGCTCCGTGGGAGGGGGGTGGTGCAAGGAGCGCGGGAGATGTTGTGCCCGTTGCGCAGGGAAGTGAGCGGCCCGGGGGTCGCTCGGTTGGTTGCCTATGGGCAAAATCTCCGTTTAAATCCCCCTGGGTTCTTTACTCAGGGTCGAGGGGTGGTGAATAGTGTAGTCGTTAGAACCGTTTCCCGTTCTCCGAGGGGCTCTGAGAATTACAGGTGAAAAACGGGCGCATAAGTCAGAGGTCTACATGAGATCTATGCCACGATTAGATATCCTCCGTTTGGTCGCGTGTTGCGCGGTCACGATACTCTCCGCGTGTGGTGGAGGGGGTGGCGGCGGAGGCGGTGGCGGTGGTAGCTCCGAGGGCGACAGCGCCTACGGCGTGAGAGTTCTGCACGCCGCTATCGATGGAGTGCCCGTGGACCTATCGTCGTCCGCTTCGAGCGGTCCGCTGGTCTCGCAGCAGGTATTCGCCGGAACGAAAGGCTACCGCTCCTTGCCGGGCTCCGTGCAAACCCTCTCGTTGACTCGCACGCAAACTCCAACAGATGTAATGGGAAATTTCTCAGTGGACGGGTCGTCGAAGGATCGTTACACCATCCTACTCTACGGTGACACGACGACCTTCGGGCTCAGAACCCGGTTGATCAAGGATGAGATTCCAGAGATGAATGGCAATGCCGTTCTGCGCGTAGTAAACGGAGCAACCAAAGCCGCTGACGTAACGGTTTCTGTCGGAACCGCGCCCGCTCAGTCCATCATCTTCGGTGGAGACACCGGATACATCGCAGCCCCTGCTGGCGCGGTTAACGTTACCGCTGTACGAGGCGTTGATGGCTCCCCTCTCCACTCGGGGGCGGTCACCCTTGAGGCCGGTAAAGCCTATACCCTCCTACTCGCTGGCGAGGTCGGATACTACGTAAAGAGCGTGTTGTTCACGGACGGACAGTAGCGTTTCGACGTACGGAGATACTGAGATGGGCCATCTAAAGGGGCTCAAAGAGAAACTCCCGACAAAGGTCTGCCCGGTGTGTCATCGCCCATTCTCATGGCGTAAAAGATGGCGATTAACGTGGGACAGAGTCATCTACTGTAGCGAGCGATGCCAGCGGAGCAAAAAGCGGAAGGAGAACGAGTGAAGAAGCGAATACTTCGGATCATACTTGGGGATCAGCTCAACATCCAACATTCATGGTTCTCGGATGACCCAAGCGTCGCCGAGTACGTGCTGATGGAGGTTCGTGAGGAGGCGACCTACGTTAGACACCATATCCAAAAGATTATCGGCTTCTTCCTCGCGATGCGCGCCTTCGCGAAAGAGTTAGACGCGCGGGGATTCTCAGTTCGATACATCGCTCTCGATGACGCCGCCAATCGACACTCCTTCGCCGAGAACATCAAAGAGCTCCTGGCAACCGGGCGCTACTCCTCGTGTGAATATCAAGCGCCGGATGAGTACCGTGTGGCCGAAGCGCTGAAGGATATCAGCGCTCGCGCCTCAGTCCCGATGCGGGTTGTCGATTCTGAGCACTTCCTGACAACCCCCGAGTTCTTTCAAGGGGTGTTTAAAGGTCATAAGCGGTACGTCATGGAGCTCTTCTATCGTGAGGTGCGCCGGAAATACGATCTCTTAATGGAGGACGGTGAGCCGATCGGAGGTCGTTGGAACTACGACGCCGAGAACCGAAAGAAGCTTCCTAAGGATGTCACGCCACCACCACCGTTGGAATTCGCGCGAGATGTCACTGAGCTCGTCGCGCTCTTGCAGTCGTTCAAAATTCCTTCACTCGGCTCTGTTGACCCGCGTCGCTTTACCTGGCCGGTCACCCGCGATGAATCGCTGCGAGCGCTCCAGTATTTTTGTGAAAAGTTACTTCCTGAGTTCGGTTCCTATCAGGACGCGATGCACACGGAGTATCGGTTCCTGTTCCATTCGAAGATCTCCTTCTCGATGAATGTGAAATTGATCTCTCCCTTGGAGGTGATTGAGGCGGCTATTACCGCCTGGCGCAAGAGTAAGGGAGCGATCTCGATCGAGCAGATCGAGGGGTTTGTGCGGCAGATCGCTGGGTGGCGCGAATTCATGCGTGGTGTCTATTGGGCTCACATGCCTCGCTACAAAACGCTCAACTTCTTCGGCGCAAAGCGCTCGTTACCCCATTACTTTTGGGATGGAGATACCAAGATGCGGTGTGTGAAGCACGCCGTTGATCAATCACTCGAGGAAGCCTACGCACACCACATCCAACGTCTGATGGTTACTGGCAACTTCACCATCCTCGCTGGAATCGCTCCTGATGAGGTGGATGACTGGTATCTTGGTATCTACGCGGACGCTCTCGAATGGGTGCAGCTCCCCAACACCCGAGGAATGAGTCAATTCGCGGATGGTGGAATCGTTGGCACCAAGCCCTATACCTCAAGCGCCGCCTACATCAACAAGATGTCGAACTACTGCTCCGGGTGCTTCTACAATTTTAAGGAGAAGTACGGGGAGCGGGGATGTCCTTTCAATACGCTGTACTGGGATTTCCTTATTCGGAATAGGACGCTGCTCGAGAAGAATCCCCGCATCGGTATGGGGTATCGTCAGATCGACAAGATGAGTAAGAAAGATGTAGACGCTATTACAACGAAGGCATCGGAGATTCTGAAGAGGATCGAGGAGCTGTAGCCTGTTTTCGCTCACACTCAAATGGCAAGGGCGCTGTGACCTTGGTCTACGATATCCCTGACGCGCAGGTGTGCACGACGTTACATGAGTGATTCGTAGGGTTTGGAGCTAGTCAGCAGAACTTAGCACGCTATCGAGCGAATGACGTTACAGGGGTGCTACTCGTCTGGGGCTCATTAGATCGGGAGTGTTACAAAAGGTGTGAGTTGAGTCGTTCTTGCTCTCCTTTCCAGATTATGTTTTGACTTATGGGAGCGAGCTAATCTACAACCTCGTTACCTCCCCCCTTATCTACGTCTAATTCATGTGTGAATTGGGCCACTATTTGTATACCGTTATGGTGAACCAAGCCTTTGGCTCAAACGATAGGCACCCACGGGGTAGCGAGATAGGTTCTCAAGCGATTCTGCGAGCCCTCGACACCCTTGACGCTCAGCGCCTTCTTGCGCTCGCCCAAGAGGCCGCCGCGCAAGAAGCTCTGAAAGCTCCCGGTTTTATTTTCCACCGAATACAACGTGAGATTAACGCCGGGCAATCGGTGGAAAACCTTCTGAAGGTTTGGGCGGTCCTTGACGCCTTTTCGCAAACTATCCTCCGTAGCGACCGTCGTCTTTTGATATCCGCTCAGCGGTGTGTTGTTGAGCTACAGGCAAAGGATCCCGCTTCCGCCGTTTCCGTCGCTCATCAGGCTCTCACCAGAGGACTCGAGTTAGCCCCTCAAACCATCCTTGCTACGGTGAGCAAAGCGTGGGGCCGCGCGGAGACGCTTCGAGATCTCGATTCATGCGCTTCTCTTTTGGAATGCGCACTGCGAATGGGAGCGTTCGATCCACGCGACCGCCAGGCCGTAGGCCAATGTGATGCGCTGCTCGCGACACTGTGCGATCCAACTCCGTGTCACCGGAGAATTTCCTCACACTATCAACCTGAGATGACCCTCGCTGACATCAGTAACCGCATGGGGCTGGGGGCTCGGTTAGCGGAGGCCGTGGTTGAGTCGGGATTGGTTTTTAATGAAAATCGGAACGTAGAGAGAATAAGTCTTACAATTCGGGCGCTTTCCACCGTCGGCGCGCTCGCGTCATTACAGGCGAGGTATAATACCGGAGAGCTGTCGCGCAATGGTCTAATGGCGGCGGCCGATGAAGTCAAGCTCCGGTTTAAGGACCTCGATGCGAAAGATACTATCTCCGACCCTCAACAGCAGGCAGCGGTTGGCGCCATCCTTTTGAGCACGGCACTTAAACTTGCGCATCAGTGCTTCGCCTATGAGCCGATGCAGGATGGCACCGTCCAGGCGGTTCGTCGCTACGATCTCCCGGGAGCGACAGTGGCAACGCTGTTCCAAGCCTTGGAACGCGGCAGGCTACATTTGGGTGACTCTGAGCGCGAATCAATCGCGGTGATTACGTTTTGCGCGCTGGAGCTGGAGCAGGGGCATGGGGGAGACGATGTGCGACCCGCTACCCTCAACTCCGCCCTTGGGTTGGTTGTGAAACGTGCAAAAGATAGTGCTGAAGGGAGCGAGGCTGGAGATACCGCTATAAGAAGGGCGAATTGTGTTGCTTATATCCTCTATCGCGCGTTGCCGAGGATAACAGAGGTCTCTTTCCTTAATTCAGCGATCGAGGTGATGGGAGCCGCGTTCGACGCCAATCCGGATGGAGTGAGCGAATATTCACTTTTGTATGACGCGATTGAGAAGCGGCTAGGTGACATCCAGAGGGACCGAGCTGAAAAGGTACCTCATGCCCCTGCGTCCCGCCCGTCTCAAGAGACGACTGGCTGGTTCTCACAGGCTCTAAAAGAGGCTAGCGAGCGACAGCGATAGGAGATGGTCGCAGAGCGGTAGATGGTCGTGGGTCTCGAAGAGCCAAGGGTTTTCCCGGACTGGCAAGAGTTTTTAGCGCGCGTTCTTAACTCGCTTGTGGAATCGAGCCCCATCCCACTCAAAAAACGGCTCAAACGCGACCCTTCTCTTTTCCCATCGTGGATCCTCCCATGATCGGAGAGTTGCTTTGGGTCGTCCTTCCTCATCTAGGCTTAAAGACACCCTCCGCGCTGTTGCCGGTGGAAATCTCGCTGAAGGCGAGAGGAGTTCGTTTTCGCTCACCTCGTCGATACCGAGTGCCTTAAGCTGATTATCATTAAGCTCCGATATCTTTCTTCGTCGCCCCGCGACTATAAAGAATCGAAGATCGAACGCCCGCCCAGCGGAACGATTGCTCTCGACCCCAACGATGGTATCGCCCGAGCTTTGGCGAAAGAGTTGAATTCGAACGAACGAGTCGGGGCATATCCGCAAGGTAAGTGATGTTGGAGACTCGTCCGCTATCTCCCACGCCTCGCACGTGAAGGAAGTTGAGGGGATGAATTTTGAATTCGCGACCCTTTGTTTTTCGACCTCAGAGAGCTCGTCCTCCGTCGAGAAGGTTTCGGCCGGTGCTTGAGAGAGGAAGTCGCGCGGGGAGTAATCCGCGGATGCTATGCGGGGTAGGTACATCAGACAGACGATACAAAGCGGAAATACTTTCATGTTCTTCCTTCGCGCATGCGCTTGAGTGCGGGTGTTTCTGTAAGCCTGTGCCTAACTCCTCAACTATAGGGCCTTTTATGGCGCATATCTCACCCGCCAGCGCGAGCCTTAGTATCCCACTATTGGGCGCCTCTATCTTGATTGCGGAGCTGTTCAATTGCTATTCGGAGTCGTGATACGGTAGTTGCTTGTTTTGTGAACGCGCGGTCACGCGTCGTGTCATTTTGTTGGAATGATGTTCGTAACGTTATGATGTCCCACGATCCCTCCCATGGACCGCAATCTCGATCGGGTTCCACTTCTCGGGACGCCGCTGGCGTTCATGGTAGTCTGAGAAATGAGATTTTGAGGGAGGCTGCCCGGAATCGCGGTCTTCATCAGGCTCTTGAGGACATCGCCATCGAACGAGACTTTGGCGTTGTTTCCCCAGCCCGGGCTCTAGAGATAGCTCATCATTTCTCGATCAGGCTCTCGTTGTTACGGGAAGCTCTCGTGATTATTGAGGGCCGCCTCGAACATACCGAATCATCAGCCGGGCTTCATGCGCTTCATGAAGATCTCACGGAAGATATTCGCCTCCTCCCAAGTCGCATCTCTGAGGTGCGCGAACCGATCCATATCTTACGAGCGCTCCACGGGGAGCCTGATGCGCGCGTGGCTCCTGAATTCGTGTCAGCGATACTCGGCATACACGATGAACGGGTTGGAGGGGATGTCGACCGGTTTTCTGGACCGCAGTTGAAGACCGAATACGCAAACGGGGGCTTTATGTATCAACCCTCCGAGATCGTAGATATCTGGCCCATTTTCGAACATCTCACCTTTGCTCCAGGGGCTAGGTTCTATGATCTTGGTTCAGGGTACGGGCACTCTCTTTTCTATGGGGCGGCGTTGCGTCCCGATCTCTTCTTCACAGGTATCGAGATCATGAGCGCGCGGGTCGAGGAGTGTCGCTCTGTGGCCTCCCGGTTGGGGTTGCGAAATATCACGTTCGCGGCCGGAGATGTTTCGAAAGGAGGGTTCACCGATGCGGACATTATCTTCCTCTTTAATCCATTTCCCCCGGACACTGAGGGAGAGGTTCGACGCAAGATAGCGGAGCTCGCTGGGGTGAAACCGATCGTTGTGCTCGACTATCAGGGGTTGGTAACGCAAGGGATCTCAACCCTTCGTCCGATACCGTTCGTTACGGTAGCGCCGTATCGCCTCACGGTGTCCCGTGGATTCTACGAGCAGTCCTGCGCGCTTGCGGGTATTCCTCACGGGGGAGGGAAATAAGGGAAGGCAGGCTGAGTTTGGTTTTCGAATCCCTTGCGGTTGGTAGTACAGGACGGTCGCTGGCCGTTTCGCCCCGCCAACAGGGGGTTAGCCCCTCCATTTGTAGGGGAGGGGGCTTATCGGGTACACTGGGTTGAGGCGCTTAAGCACCTTAATCTTTGGAATCATCGATTTTATCTATGCCATCAGGACTCGTTGCTACCTCGGAATATATCCCTAAACGTGAGGGGCTCCTCGTTCGAGTCGACATGTCGGACTACCTCATCGATTACTATCTCCACCGTAAGGATGTGGCTCCCGATACGAAAGCTGAACACGATGAAAAGCTCAAGGATTTGATCGCGTGCTTCGCCATTCATCTCGCCGCTAGAACGGGAAGAGAGACGCACGCGTGGACGGTGCACATCGCGGCCGCGGAGCCATATTCCCTTTTTGTCACCGGCAATACCGGTGAGATCGACGATGCGGGTATCGCGAAGGGATACATTGTAGGACACATTCTCACCGACCACATCCGACGCACCGATGTACATTCCATCCACGCCCAATTCACCAATCGTGGGCAGACCTTTACCAGTATGGTGCCGTGCGACAGTGATGACATTCGTAAGATGGTTGAGCAGTTCTACGCTCAGAGTGAGCAACACCCTCTTCGCATCGAGCTTTCTTCGACGAGTGACACCGCCATGGGCCTGGTGGCGCTGCCTGAGTACGACGAGGAATGGATCCAATCGGTTGAACTGAATCATGCGGCGGAGAGTCCTGAAGTTACCCGAAACCCGATGCGCACCTGCGAATTCGCTTTCCTGTGTGATTGCTCCCCTGAGAAGTTGATGCCTTTCTTCCGTTCGCTCTCCCAAGCTTCGCTCGATGATCTGTACGGCGAAGACCAGGAGCTTCAGATCTCCTGTCCTCGGTGCGGCAAGCAGTTCGAGATTAAGCGATCTGAGTTCGCCCCAGAGCAATAAAACCCAGCTCTTTTGAGGGGTTAGCCGGGGCTTAAGTTTTTCTCGCAATCGGCCGACGTGAGGAACATGGGAAACTATTCCATGACTACCCTTCTTGTCGGAGTCGCACTCGGAGTTTCGGGTGTGCTTCTCCTGATGGCTTTTCTTAGTCTCGCTTTGAGGGGCCGCGGGTATTCGCTGTTCGGAGCCATCCGTCGGCGAGGTCGGAGCCAGGCGCACTATGAGGCGGAGCAAACGTTCTCAGAGTTTCGCACAGAGCTTGAGGGGGTTAAGCAAAAGTTCAACATCTTGGGCTCTTACATGACCGAATACTTCAACACCTTCCGAGCCGCGGGATGGGAGGACCTCCGTCTTCTTCTTGATGATTTGCAATTGACGGAGGACTCGCTACGACTCCTCCTTGAAAGTCGCCGGTACACGGATGTGAAGGATATCTCCGACTACCTTATGGGAAGGCTGAGCAAGGCTGATACTGAAAGACTACTTCAACGGTATGATGGGCTTGAGCCGCTTAAGGATTGGCGCAAAACCTCTCGCGCCGTCCTGCTCCGAGTCGTGCGCGCCTCTCTCGATTCGGCTCAACGCACGGCGGCTGTGGGGATTAGTCGAAATCGGTCTACCAAGAAACCTACCCTTGTTACCCTCGCGGAGCTTCGAAGCGTGCTTGGAGATTCAAGTCTTTAAGCGAGCTACTCCACCGTAATTCAGAAGAGTTACTCGCGCGCCGACTTTTTACTTGCTTTAGTCTCATGCGTATGAGAACACTGGGGCATGAGGATCTCTTTCTTCTCACATTCTCATCTCCATCATCACAGCGCGTAGTGCGCTTGTAATACCTTTTTCCCCATCATTTCTGGTCTTTTTTACACCTGTTTCTCCACAAGGGGACACATGACTACGTTACGTTTAGCCATCCAAAAGTCGGGGCGTCTCTCAGACAGCTCACGCAAACTCATCGCCGAGAGTGGAATTGAGGTTGAGCAGATCGGGGCTCAGCTTCGCTCCGCCGCCTACAATTTTCCCCTCGAACTACTCTACCTCCGTGATGACGATATCCCCGAGTACGTCGCGGATGGCGTCGTTGACGCGGCGATCGTTGGTCTCAACGTTGTGAGGGAGCAGGAAGGGGAGGTCCGAATTATTCGAGGGCTTGGGTTCGGCAGATGCCGCCTCTCAATCGCGGTTCCTAAATCGTTTCCTTACAACGGACTACAATCCCTTCAAGGCGCCAAGATCGCCACCTCCTATCCGAACATCTTAGGGTCTTATCTTACCTCTCAAGGCATATCGGCTGAGATACAGGTGATAAGTGGTTCGGTTGAGATAGCGCCCACCATCGGGTTAGGGGATGCCGTGTGTGACCTCGTGAGTTCCGGCAGCACACTATTGAGCAACGGCCTTGTCGAGGTTGAAACGGTCCTCCAATCCGAGGCTGTTCTCATCGCGAGCCCCTCATTAGCGGCGGAAAAAGAGGATATTCTTAAGAGGTTCCTCTTTCGGATAAACGCCGTCCTTCGCGCTCGCAACACAAAGTACATCACACTCAACACACCGACCGAGGCCATTCCCCGAATCGTTGAGCTTCTTCCGGGCATGAAGAGTCCGAGCGTTCTGCCGCTTATGATACCGGGGTGGAGCTCGTTGCATACCGTCGTGAGCGAAGATGACTTTTGGGGGCTTGTAGAGAAATTAAAACAAACTGGCGCGGAGGGAATACTGGTCCTCCCGATTGAAAAGGTGATCGAATGAAAACGTATATAAACCCATCTCGTAGTGAATGGCCTCGGCTCTCTCGACGGCCCGTTCCACAAAGTAGTGATGTCCCAAACGTCGTGGCGACGATCCTTGGAGAGGTCAGGTCGCGGGGAGATGCCGCGCTCAAGGAGTTTTCGCTTCGATTTGACGGAGCCGCTCCGTCCTCCTTTCGAGTGTCCATAGAATCACGAGATATTCTCGCCGGTCGGGTACAACCGAAGCTCGTTGAAGCCATAACCCAGGCTATCGCCACCATCTCGCGCTTTCACGAGTCTCAACGAACGATCGAACCTGAGGTAGAGACCGTTCCCGGAGTGGTCTGCTTTAGACGTTCCCTACCGATTGAACGGGTAGGTATCTATATCCCCGCTGGAACCGCGCCACTTTTTTCCACGCTTCTGATGCTGGCGATACCGGCGAAGCTCGCTGGGGTGCGAGAGATCGCGCTGTGCACTCCAGGTGGAAATGCGGGACGGCTCAACGAAGTTATCGCGTGTGCCGCGAAGCTCCTTGATATCGATGAGATCTACCTTGTTGGTGGGGCTCAAGCGATCGGCGCTTTGGCGTACGGCACCGAGAGTATCCCCGTGGTTCAAAAGATCTGCGGACCGGGAAATGCCTTCGTGACTGAGGCTAAACTACAGGTTGCCGCTCAAGGGTTTGCGATTGATATGCCGGCGGGCCCCTCCGAGGTACTCGTCATCGCGGATAGAGACGCCGATCCCCGGTTCGTCGCCGCTGACCTTTTGGCGCAAGCTGAACACGGCCCCGACTCTCAGGTCGTCGTCGTTACACCAGACGCGCCTCTTCTTGAGCGGATACTCGCTGAGGTCGAGCGGCAGGTCGCGGAGCTTCCTCGAGGAGCGGTTGCTGAACAAGCTCTTCAGGAGAGTTTAGGGATCGTCGTGCGTAGTATTGATGAGGCGCTTGAGTTCTCGAACGCGTACGCCCCCGAGCACCTTATCCTTTCGGTAGGAGAGCCTGAACGATATATACCAGCGATTCGAAACGCCGGTTCCGTCTTTCTTGGCTATCTCGCCGCCGAGGCGCTCGGAGATTACGCCTCCGGCACGAATCACGTTCTTCCCACAAACGGCGCCGCGCGCGCGCTTTCAGGAGTTTCGCTCGACACCTTTGTGAAGAAAGTGACCTTCCAGAGGGTAAACGCTGAGGGGTTCGCCCGATTATCACAAACGGTCGCTTGTATGGCTCAGGCTGAGGGGCTTGATGCGCACGCTCGGGCGGTGCTCATTCGACAGGAGGTACTCAATGGTTAGTGATTTTATTAAACCGTATATTCAAACGTTGAGCCCCTATTCCACGGCTCGGGATGAGTTCACCGGGACCGCTTCGGTATTTCTCGACGCGAACGAGAATCCTTACCCGACAACCGTTAATCGATACCCCGATCCTCACCAACGAGCCTTGAAGACTCTTATCGGTGAGCTCAACGGGGTTGATACCGCACGGATATTTTTGGGCAACGGAAGCGATGAAGCGATAGACCTTCTCGTGCGTGTCATTGACTGCGAGACTGGGGGGATCACGATTACCCCTCCTACCTACGGTATGTACAAGGTCGCCGCCGCGAGCAACGGTGTCTCGATCGTGGACGCGCCGTTGCGAGAGGATTTCTCGCTCGACCTTGACGCTATCAGGCGGGCGAGTACGCAGGGGAGTCGCTTGCTCTTCCTCTGCTCACCCAACAATCCCACCGGCAGGGAGTATGAGCTTCGGGATATCCAATGGGTGCTTGAGGCTTTTGAGGGGATAGTTGTCGTTGATGAGGCCTACATCGACTTCGCGGATGGTCCGAGCGCGCTTGAGCTTCTAGGCCGATATGAGCGGCTCGTGGTGTTGCAGACCTTCTCGAAGGCGTGGGGCATGGCGGGGATACGGCTAGGCATGTCGTTCGCGGCTCCCGCGCTCATCGCCGCGATGAATAAACTCAAGCTCCCATACAACGTCAGTGAGCTAACCCAACGGTACGCGTTGGAGAGGTTGAGAGAGCCGGAGCGCATGAAAGGAGATGTTCAGGAGCTTCGCACAGAGCGTGAGCGCCTCGTGCGTGAACTTCAATCGCTTCCGGGAATAACGCGCGTATTTCCATCAGGAGGGAACTTTCTCTTGGTCCGAATGTTCGAGCCACGCGCGGTCTTTGAGCGTTTGCAATCGCGAGGAATTATCGTGCGGGATCGCTCAAAAGAACGGGGATGTGAGGGGTGTCTGAGAATTACCGTAGGAACGAGCGATGAAAACGTGGCGCTCCGCGATGCTTTGCGGGAGATACTATGAAAAAAAGGGCTCTTTTTATCGATAGAGATGGAACGATCATCGTCGAGCCGCCGGTCACACAGCAGGTCGACTCCCTTGATAAGGTTGAGTTCATTCCGGGCGCGATAACGGCGCTCGCCTCAATCGCAAACCTCAAAGACTTTGAGCTGGTGATGGTGACGAATCAGGACGGTCTCGGAACTCCTCTATTTCCCGAATCAGATTTTTGGCCGGCGCAGAACCTCGTGACAACGACCCTTCGCAACGAGGGGGTATTCTTCTCAGATATCTGCATCGACCGCTCCCTACCTGAGGAGAACCTTCCGACTCGCAAGCCTGGAACGGGGATGTTGACTCGATACATGAGGGGCGAGTACGACCTTGAGCGGTCGTTTGTAATCGGAGATCGCCTTACCGATGTCCAGCTTGCGGCCAACCTGGGGTGTAAGGCGATTCTACTCTCTGAACGTGAGTGCCCTGAAGCGGTTCTCACGACGTCCTCGTGGCGAGAGATCGAGAGCTATATCTTCGCGCAAACCCGGTACGCGGAATACGCTCGAACGACTACGGAGACCTCTATAACGTGCAAGCTTGCGCTCTATGGGAGTGGACGATGCGCTATCTCAACAGGGATCGGTTTTTTTGACCACATGTTGACCCTTCTCGGAGCGCACGCCGGGTTCGATCTGACCATCGAGGCGGTCGGAGATCTCCACGTTGATGAACACCACCTGATTGAGGATGTAGGTATCGTGCTCGGAGAGGTCGTCCGTCAGGCGTTGCGGGACCGTTCAGGAATCGCCCGGTTCGGGTTTGTTCTCCCGATGGATGAGTCGCTCGCTCAGGTTGCGTTCGATCTCGCGGCGCGACCGCATCTTGAATGGGACGCCACCTTTACGCGAGAGATGATCGGAGCGATGCCGACGGAGATGTTCAAACACTTCTTTCGCTCGTTCTCCGATAGTTTGCGGTGCGCGTTGCACATCTCGGTGCGGGGTGAGAACGAGCACCACAAAGCTGAAGCCATCTTCAAAGGTGTCGGACGGGCGCTTCGCAGCGCGGTAGCGCGACAGCGGGAAGAGAAGGGTGTTCCGAGCACGAAGGGGGTTCTATGACGGTAACAGTCGTTCGCTACAACGCTGGGAACGTTCGGTCCGTGACGAACGCGCTTGAGCGCATCGGCGCATCGTACGTGGTCTCAGGGGATTGTGAGGAGCTTCGCGCCGCGGAGCGCATCATCTTTCCTGGCGTAGGCGAGGCGAGCACCGCTATGGAGTACCTTCGGACTACCGGGATCGATCGGGTCCTGCGCGAGACGAAAGTACCGTTGCTTGGCATTTGCCTCGGGTTACAGCTCTTGTGTTCAGAGTCGGAGGAGGGGAGTACCTCATGCTTAGGTACTCTCACGGGCAAGGTGGGGAAGTTCGTCACTCGGAGAAAGGTTCCCCACATGGGATGGAGTCAGGTGAGGAACCTCAGTCACCCGATCTTTGAGGGAATTCCAGATGGGAGTTACTTCTATTTCGTACACAGTTATCGCCTTGAGGAGTGTGCTGAGACGGTGGCGAGATGTGTCTACGGCGAAGCCTTCTCGGCAGCCGCCGCGATACGAAACTTCGTTGGCGTACAATTCCACCCGGAGAAGAGCGCCGAAGTCGGAGAGCAATTGTTACGTAATTTTGTGGAGTGGAAGGTATGAGTGAGTGTCGAATCGTTCCCGCTATCGATCTGATCGATGGACGATGTGTGCGGCTACGTAAAGGTAACTTTGATGAGAAGGAGGTCGTAGGCGAGGACCCGGTCGAGGTCGCTCGTAGTTTCGCCGCATCTGGGTTTACGCGACTTCATGTTGTGGATCTTGATGGAGCGAGGAGCGGCTCCCCACGACACCTTGCCCTTGTTCAAAGGATCGCCGCCGAAACGGGACTAAGCGTGGATGTCAGTGGAGGTATTCGCACCACACGGGACCTTGTGCAGGCGCTTGAGAGTGGGGCCCGACAGGTTGTGATCGGCTCCGCTGCTGTCGAGCGACCCGATCTGGTGCGTGAATGGATAGAACAGTTTGGCTCCGATGCCGTTATTGTTGGATTAGATGTGTTGAACGGAGAGGTGCGGATTAAGGGGTGGCAGGAGGGGAGTTCCCGTACGGTTGCTCAGGTGCTCGAGCGCTTTGTTGACTCCGGGCTTCGGTGGCTTATGTCGACCGATATCTCTCGGGACGGGACGCTCGAAGGGGTGTCTGTTGAGATGTATCGTGTGCTGCGGCGTGAGTACCCAGAGCTTCGCATTATCGCAAGCGGTGGAGTAACGAACGCGGCGGATGTACGTTCACTCGCTGACGCTGGTGTTCAGGAGATTATCGTAGGTAAAGCGCTCTACGCCGGAACGCTTCAACCCGGGGAGGTGCGAGAGTTCGTATGGTAGCGAAACGAATAATACCGTGCCTCGATATCAAAGGGGGCCGAACCGTTAAGGGCACCAAGTTCGTAAACCTTCGGGACATGGGTGACCCGGTTGAGTTGGCGAAACGGTACAGCGATGGTGGCGCCGATGAATTGGTTTTTCTCGATATCTCGGCGACGAACGAGGAGCGATCAACCACCTTTGAGCTCGTCGAACGGGTAGCCCGCGCTCTCTCGATACCCTTTACCGTTGGTGGAGGAATATCGACGGTTGACCAGGTATGCCGTCTTCTTGATTCAGGAGCCGATAAGATCTCCCTTAACTCTTCAGCGTGGCGCACCCCTGAGCTTATCGACCAGGTGGCGCGACGGTTCGGGTGTCAATGCGTTGTGGTCGCGATAGACACCAAGCGCGGTGAGCGTGGAGATGAGGTGTTCATTCAGGGAGGGATGACACCTACGGGCAAACCTACGGTCGACTGGGCGCGGGAGGTAACTGAGCGTGGCGCGGGAGAGATACTCGTAACGTCGATGGATAATGACGGAGTTCGTGATGGATTCGCGCTCGACATCACCGTGCGAGTCGCTGAGGTAGTGACGGTTCCCGTCATCGCTTCGGGTGGCGCGGGAAGGGTTGAGCATTTCGTTGAGGTCTTTCGTGAAGGGGGCGCTGACGCAGCACTAGCGGCGGGAGTATTTCACGAAGGGATCATCTCGATCGGATCAGTTAAAGAATTTCTAGGCAATCAAGGTATAGAGGTACGACGATGAAACGGAAACCTGATTTTTCAAGATGTGATGGCTTGTTGCCCGCTGTCGTTCAAGACGCCACAAGCGGCGAGGTGTTGATGCTCGGTTATATGAACGAGGAGTCATTCGAGAAAACGCTTGAGACGAAACGGGTCACCTTCTTCAGCCGTTCCCGGCAGACTTTATGGATGAAAGGGGAGACCTCGGGCAATTTTCTTACGCTGACGGATATCTCAGTGGATTGCGACGAGGATGCCATCCTTGTTCGAGCGAATCCGAGCGGCCCAACCTGTCACGAAGGCACTCCGAGCTGTTTTCGCGATGCGACCCCCACCACGTGGTCCATCCTCAACGAATTACAAGGTGTGATTCAGCAACGCCGAGATTCGTTGTCCGATGACTCGTATACGGCATCACTCTTTACAGCTGGGATCGATAGACTCGCGCAGAAGGTAGGAGAGGAGGCGATCGAGGTCGTGATTGAGGCTAAGAACGGTGACAAAGACCGACTGCTTAACGAGTCAGCGGACCTCCTCTTTCACCTTATGGCGTTGTGGGAGGCGCAAGGGGTGTCGCTTGGTGCGGTGTGTGAGGTTTTGCGCGAGCGGGCGTCGCGGTGATTGAACAACTCCACTATGTTCCGGTGATCCTATTCGAGTCAGCTTGCTTTGCGGTTCTCCGGACTGCTTGCATAAGGGAGAGGTTTGCGTGCGGCCGGGAATGTTACGCGTCTCGTACCGCCTCATTATACGATTGCCGGGAAAATTCCGCCGAGAGGAATCGGCGGACACCGCCCAGGACGCTGATCGCGCAGTGGCATCCGTACCATCATGAGATCCGATCGACGATACCGTAGGTGGTAACGCTCACTACGAGGCAAGCTTCCCGAGCAGCTCCTTCCTCGCCGTTACGACATCGTTAACGGCCTCTTTGAATTCCTTTAGAGCGCGATGTTGGTGTGAGGGAAGAGAAAAAGTGACTTGAGTCCCATGGACCCTCGACGTAATCCCATGCGACTCTAATGTGACGGCTATGAGATGCGCCGCGGCTTCACCGGTTCCAGCCCCGTGATGAGTTTGAAAGGTGATGGAGACTTTGCTTGAGAGCCAGCCAAGGGATACCGTCGTGAGTCCATGAGCGAGATGACTGCTGATGTCTTTCGCGAACCCTTGTCGAGCTTCGATGAAGTGGGAGCGTTCAGGCCCGGTCAGGCCATTCTCTGAGACCGGTATGCCGCTCCAGTTAGCTGGGAGACGATCCGCGAACTTTTCCATGTCACCCAGCACGGTTCCCTGTAGTTTATTACGAGCGATCTCCACCTTTGGAGTCAGGGCTTCTACGATCCCTGGAGCGCCAAATGCTTTTTCTAGTAATGGTGTGAGTTCTTGTTGCGAACGAAAAGTTGCTAGTTCCATACTCTGGGTCCCACCGACCTTTTAATCTGGTTGTTTACCTTGGTTATGTTAAAGGGAGATCTCAGTGATGCATCGCTTGGTAACCTGCTGAGATGACAGTTTATTTTCGAGAGCTTGAAGACGAAAGGAAGCGTAGTAGGGCTATTAGTATATGCCCGTAGCAAACGGTACCTCCTTCAGTCGTCCTTATCGAGGTTGCCTCATCTCTCGCACCAGCTTAGCGACCTCATGAAGGTCAGGGAGTATCCTCCACGCGTGCTGTTTCATCGTTTCCGTCGGCGTGAGGAGGTCTGGAACAAGGATAGATCTCAGCCCCGCACTGAAAGCAGCCTGAATGCCAAACGCGGAATCTTCACATGCGATGCAGTGGGTGGGGTCGGCGTTAAGAAATGAACACGCCTTCAAGTAGATGTCCGGCGCTGGTTTACCGTTCACCACATCATCGCCCCCTATGATGTGATCAAATCGAGTGACGATATTCACCTTCGTTAATTTTCGAATCGCGATGTGTCGCCTTGTTGATGTGGCGATAGCTCGTGGAATTTTAAGGTCATCCAAGGTATCGAGAAGCTGAAGCACCCCCTGCTTTAAGGGAATTCTTCCCGCTTCGAACTCAGCTTCGTAGAGCTCGTGAGTTTTCTCAAGGAAGGGTGTAACGGCAGCTTCATCCCCGAAGAGTTCAGTGAGGTAGAGATACCCGCTCGCTACGTTTCTTCCCACCATCTTGAGGGCCGTATCTGGCGTCAGTGGGGCGTCAAGGATCGTGGCCGCTTTGAGGAGAACCTCTTGAGAAACCCGCTCGCTGTCGAGAAGGAGACCGTCCATGTCGAAAACAACGGCTGCCAGGGCGAAGTTAGGTTGCATTGAGGTAGTTTAGCTGAGATGCCCTCTAGGCGCCATGTCAGTGCACTCCGAGATGGTCAAGCGAGCTTTCCGGCCCGTTTAATGCATAATAGTTCCCGTCGGCTTCTCACACCGCTCAAGAAGCGCAATCTCCTCCTCAGACGTTGGCATCGGGTCGCCACCTTCAGTGTGCGCGTGCGAGGCGTCGCCGCTTACCTGCACGATGGGTGGGAGGTGAGGGGAGAGACAGTAGTTCACGAACTTTCCGGGGCCTCGTCCCCAGATATAGAGATCGATCGGGAGCGCGAATCCAAATACCCCGATATCGTAGAGCGCCGTGAGCGCCCCCTTCTGACTCACAACGTACGCGATGGAGCTTGAGGTCTGATAGGACTTGCAGAGACCTGGCGCTACGATCTGATGTCTCGATTCATTGTACATAACCTTCTGAGGGCCCGGAACAAAGAGACTCAAGAAATCCCAATTCGCCGGGGCGCAGAGCAACATACAGTTAATCGTATGGATGAATTCGTCGTTTAGATAGGCCTCGTCTTCTAACACGATGACCGCGTCATGGCGTGTTTCTGACATCTGTTTCCAGATCGCGTAGTGACTCGCGAAAGCGCCCACCACCCCGCAGTTTCCGGGAAAGGGAACGCCGAAAACCTCGTGAGCCTTGAACCTAAAGTTTGGATTCTTCTGATTAAAGTCGGTTACCTCCGTCATCGTAGGCATATGAAAGGAGGGAACTCCAAGATTCTCGATTCCCGCCGCGGTAAAGAGATCGACGGCTCTCTTGGAAAATCGTTTCGTCTCGCCGGTCTTCGGGATGTGGATGATGTTATAGGCTAAGCGTACCATTACTACTCCTGAGTACGTTTAGTTCCTAAGTTGTTGGGATGGGCTTCTCGCCCGGGACTACCGAACTACTTACGAACCAAGTCTGTTGTGGCCCCCGCACCAGTCGCGAACGCGATCGGCATGGGAAGCTTCGTGCCTAGGAGGTATCGGCGTAAATGGCCGGTGCCTTGAGGTGAAAAAAAGAGCCCCCAAAATGACCTTTTTATGGGGAAATACGGGCATCGTATTTTGCGGTTAAGAAAAAAACACGAATGACCGAACTAAATATCAAGGCTAGTGGGAGACCGCTGACCTGGCACGTTGTAATCAAGTTGTTCCGCTAAGATGTTTCTCAGACGTTCTTCGCAGTCACTTCCTTACAAAGTGTCTTACAGAAAGCTTACTGGTGTACCCACGCGATCAGGTGTCGATGGGGACCATAAGCTCTTGGTTGTAGAGGTGTAGAATACCATGGCTGTCACGATCGGAAGTAATATCGTATCGCTTCAGGCGCAGCGTCGACTCGATGTCACGGGTCAGAAGTTAAGTAGCTCGTTTAACCGACTCTCCTCCGGTTACCGAATCAACAGTGGTAAAGATGATTCCGCGGGACTCGCGATCGCGGAGACCTTGAGAGCTGACTCCCGAATCGCGCAACAGGCGATTCGCAACACGAACGATGGTATCTCCACCATCGCCATCGCGGATGGCGCCTTAAGCGAAGTCGGAAATATCCTGAGCCGTCTCGCCGAGCTCGCGTCGCAAGCCGCCAACGGTACATTGAGTACCCAACAACGGTCGGTGATATCCAACGAATTTACTGCCCTTGGTTCCGAAATTCAGCGAATTTCAGATGTGACCGAATTTAACGGCATAAAACTACTGTCGGGTTCCTCGAGCGTGACGATTCAGGTAGGCCCAGGTACGAGGACAGGCGCGCAGATCGGGTATACGAATCAACTGGCGACCCTCCAAGGTATCGGGCTTGGGACCGCCAGTGGAGCGCTCACGTACTCAATCAACGGCGCAAGCAACGACGCGGCCGCGACGGCGGCGCGCCTCGCTCTGGACGCGGTCTACAACGCGATATATTCCGTTGGAGCCTCCCGAGGTATCTTGGGAGGTGTGGAGTCTAGGTTGTCGACCGCGATCACAAACCTCGGCGTTGCCCGAGAGAACGCCATGGCTGCCGAGAGCCGAATCAGGGACGTTGATGTCGCTGAAGAGGCCGCGAATTTGACCCGACTCAACATTCTGCAACAGGCGGGCACGGCGGTGCTTGCGCAGGGCAATCAGTTGCCGGCTCTGGCGCTCCAGTTGCTCCGATAAGATTGGGTGTCCGTGGCAGATTCGACCTACTTCCCTCGTGACGGTCGCTCCGTCGTGACGTACACTTCCATGGTACGATTTGTCACACCGTAGGGTAGGTACATGCCGACTTCAGTTCCATATGTAGGTGTTATCGAGGGATTCTTCGGTCGTTCGTGGTCGTGGGAGGAACGGACGGCGTACGCCTCATTTTTGCGAACTCACGGATATTCGTTTTATATTTACGCGCCTAAGGATGAGGCATTTCTACGGAAGCGTTGGAGGGAGCCCTTTCCGGAAGCGCGACTCACAGCGCTCGCTTCGTTGTTTTCGACCTTAAAGTCGTGCGGCGTTCAGCGAGGGGTCGGATTGTCTCCGTATGAGGCGTATCGGGATTACGACTCTGGCGCACGCGCAAGTCTGCGAGAGAAGGTAAAGGCGCTCAATACCCTCTCCCTCGACATCCTGTGCGTGCTTTTCGATGATATGCGGGGAGACGTTCCAGCGTTGGCTGAAACCCAGATTCGGATCCTTGGAGATATTCGCGAGGTTTCTTCCGCTCCTCGAATAATTTTTTGTCCAACCTACTACAGCTATGATCCGATCATTGAGCGGTGTTTTGGTCCCATGCCGCAAAACTACCTCGAGGATTTAGGGCGGGGGTTAGATTCATCTATCGATCTCTTTTGGACGGGTGAGAAGGTTATGTCCTCGGCCTATCCGGAAGGGCACCTAAACGAGGTCACGGAGCGGATGAGGAGAAAGCCGTTCCTGTGGGATAACTATCCCGTCAATGACAGTAAGCGCGCCTCTCCGTTTCTCTTTCTCAAGGCTTTTGAGAATCGGGGTCCGCACCTCACTGATTTGGTGAGTGGGCACGCGGTTAACCCCATGAAGCAGCCGTGGCTCTCGCAGATACCGCTCGCGAGTCTTGCGCTCAATTACGCGCAAGCTGGTGGCTATGATCGAGCCGCCACGACCCTGCGCTGCGCTAAGGAGGTGTGTGGGGATGAGATCGGGAGCCTCTTGGCTCAGGACATCGCCCTCTTTCACGACGTTGGGCTTGACGCCCTTACTGATGAGCAGAAGGGATATCTTCGAGCACGGTATGAAGGACATACCGATGATCCGTTTTGCCGGGAGGTGCTTCTCTGGCTTGAGAACACGTATGAGTTCGATCCGGCCTGCTTAACCGATTAAGTTCGTTCCCTGTTCGTTACTCTTGTCGAACGGGGAGAGTGCTGCGAAAATAGGGGGCATGAATATGAAAGCGATCGGCCTCTCTCTCATCTCCCTCCTCTGTGTCGCCTGCGGCGGGACTAAGGTGTCTACCCCGTCTAATGTTCAGAATTCGCTCTTCCCTCGGGTTCAAGGAACGAATCTCGACAAGCAGCCGATAACGTTACCTGACCATTATCGTGGGAAGACGACCTTGGTGCTTGTAGGTTACACCCAGAAAGCGCAGTTCGACATCGATCGGTGGATCCTCGGGGCGCTCCAAGCGGATGTGAAGGCGCAGATCGTAGAGGTGCCAACGATCGCCGGTATGATGCCTCAGATGGTGCAAGGATTTATCGATAACGGTATGCGCAGCGGAATCCCGAAGTCTGATTGGGCATCGGTCGTTACCCTCTATGAGGACGCTCCGAAGGTTATTGAGGCACTTGGAAATGAACGTCCGCAGAGCGCGTATGCTGTTCTTCTCAACAAAGAGGGCCGCATCGTGTGGAGTTCAAATATCGGATACTCCGCGAGTCAGGTGCTTGAGCTGAAGAAGGTCGCTGACTCGCTCTTGTAGGCGAGTTCGCTGAAGAGCGTCGTCTCTACTTGACCAGCGCTTTCTGCAAGCTCTCAAGGTGCTGCCACCGATCATAGAGGCGCTCAACTTCTTGTTGCTGCGCGATGAGCGCGTCGCAGAGCTCCGCGAGCTTGGTGGCGTTAGTTGAATTGTCACCGGAATCGATCGCGGCCTGGATCTCAGAGAGCTTCGTCTCCGCCTGGGCAATCATCTCCTCTATCATCGAGAGTTCACGGGCATCCTTGTAGGAGAGTTTAGTGGCTTGTTTCGGCTTCGCCTCTGCTCCCTTCGAGGCATCTTTCTTAGAGGCGCCGGAAGCTTCTTCCTCACCACGCGCCGCTTCCCACTGTTCGTAGCTGCCGTACATGACTCCCGCGCCATTTCGCAGTCCGAGCACCGAGCTTGCGGTGCGCTCCAGGAGGTAGCGATCATGGGTGATCAGCACGATCGCGCCCGGAAAGCTCTCGAAGCTCTCCTCAAGATTCTCCAAGGTTGCGATGTCGAGATCGTTTGTTGGCTCGTCAAAGAGAAGAACATCGCATTCCTGCGACATGCTCTTCGCGAGGAGCGCTCGAGCCCGTTCACCGCCTGAGAGTGAGCCGAGCGTTGTGGCGAGGTGGTTGTGTGAGAAGAGGAAGCGGGCCGCCCATGCGGCGACGTGAATAGATTGTCCTTGAAAGAGTACGGAATCGCCGTGAGGACAGAGAAACTCTCGAAGGGTCATGTCATCTCGGAGTTGGCTGCGCGCTTGGTCCATGAAGGCTGTGCGTAGATTAGAAGCCAGCACTACACGTCCGGCTGTAGGAGCGAGGTCCCCAAGGAGCGTTCGAATGAAGGTTGTTTTGCCGCTTCCGTTGGGTCCAACAACAGCGAGTCGTGAACCGGGAGAGAGAACGAGCGATACCTCTGAGAAAAGCTCCTTTCCTCCCATCGACTGAGCGATTCGCTCCGCTTTGATAAGTTCTTTGGTCTTTCGCTGAGTGGAGGAGAAATCTATGTCAGCGCGGCGTTGCTCTCCCGTTGGGGAAGTTTTGAGCTTGTCGATAAGCTTATGAGCTTCGTTGATGCGAGAACGTGATTTCGTCGTTCTCGCCTTCACTCCCTGCCGCAACCACTCAACCTCGCGGCGTACCTTATTCGCGAGCGATTGGCGCTGCTGCTGCAGTTGCGCGAGTCGGTCCTCGCGGAACTCTATGTAATCCGCGTATCCGCCATCGCAGAGCATCGCGTTGTTGGGATACATGTTGTTTATCTCAAGTACTCGATTCGCGAGCCGTTCAATAAAGTATCGGTCGTGACTTACGAACGCGATCGCGCACCTGAGAGAGTCGAGATAGTTCTCGAGCCACAAGATCGAATCGATATCGAGGTGGTTGGTCGGCTCATCGAGCAGAACGCAGTCCGGTTCAAGCGCTAACGCGCACGCTATAGACAAACGCTTCTTCCACCCACCGGAAAGTGAATCGACGAGCACAGAGTCGTCGTTGAATCCCGCCGCTCCAAGGTAGATGCTGGCACGTCGGGCGATATCTCCGGAATCCACCCCTTGTGAGTGCAAGGTCTGCTCAATAATCTCTCCAGCGGTTCTCCCCGGGGGAAAATCCTCTTGTTGTGGGACGTAGGCGCAGCGGAGACCTTTACGAACGCTCACGGTCCCGTCGTCGACCTCTTCGATGCCGGCGAGGATCTTGAGGAGGGTTGATTTACCCGAGCCGTTATTGCCGATAAGCGCGAGCCGTTCTTGCTCGTGAATGGTGAGAGAGAGCTTCGAGAAGAGAGGGTGTTCAGCGAATCCCTTGGTGATCTCTTGTGTGCTGATAATCGGTGTCGGAGCCATGGGCGAAAGGATAGCAAGGCACGGCACATGGGTATACGTCAGGGGGGAGCTTTTTTCGGACTTTCCGAGCCAAGTAGCTGGTTTTACCCCGTTCACGAAGGGGTGGATATTCTATAGGTTGGCCGTGCTCCTTCGCATGGTCTCGGTCCGCGAGCTCACATATTTTGTTCGAGCGCTCTTCTCGGTCGTGCTATGGTGTTTGTGGCTGGTTGTTGTAGGGCCACCACTCTAAAGGTAGCCATCGAACGCCGTACCCGTAGGAAAGAGGATGACCATGATTCCGCGTTCCCGTGAGGAACATGCCGAGTGCCCCATCGGACGCATCGTTGAGGTCGCGAAGGAGCTGATATCGTTTCCATCGGTGACAGGTACGGAGCTCCCTGTGATGGAGCATGTGGACCGACTTCTTAAACGGATGGGGTGGCATACCGAGCGATGGCGCATCAAAGATGACGCTCGGTTTAATCTCTTCGCGACCCCATCTTCGATCAATACAAGTTCAACGAAGCCTTCGGTTGTTTTCACGACGCACCTCGATGTCGTTCCTGCCCCTGAAAATCTCTTTACGCCACAGGTTGTGGGAGATGTGCTGCGCGGTCGAGGAGCATGCGACACGAAGGGGATCGCGGCTGTTATGATTCACGCGGCGGAATCCCTTCGTCGTGAAGGTCACGACGATATCGGTCTTCTCTTCGTGGTTGGAGAGGAGACCGACAGTGTAGGAGCCCAGGCGGCGGTGCCTGAACTCAAAGCGCGAGGAGTGAGGTATATCGTTAACGGAGAGCCAACCGAGGGGAAGTTAGTTGTCGCTCAAAAGGGAGTATTCGCCGGAACGATCACGATACGAGGTAAGGCGTGTCACTCCGGATATCCGAATCTTGGGATCGACGCGAATGGATTCCTCATCGAACTTGGTCACGCGCTCCGTCAGATAGATTTCGGTTCCCATCCGGTATTCGGAGCCTCAACCCTCAACCTAGGTATGCTTCGAGGGGGGAGTGCGGGGAATGTTATCTCTCCATCCGCTGAGCTTGGTTTTTGGGTTCGAACGGTAAACTCCGCCGCGGCCTCGCGCGAACCGATAGAGCGTGTCCTTCGAGAAACAGCGCAGCGGTTTTCTGGTATTGAGTTCGAGCTGCGGGCGCAGGTGGTAAGCGATCCGATAGAGCTTCTGCCGCTATCCGGGTTTGAGACGATCGTATTTTGTGGGGGGTCCGACATCTCGTACTATGTTGAGAGCGACGCGCGCATCTTGATGTTCGGCCCAGGTTCCCTTCTCAACGCGCACACTAATGACGAGCACATCAAGCTTTCAGAGCTTGGAGAGGCATACGGAGCCTACCGAAAAATGTATAGCGCTCTCGTAGCGTTCGAAGATCGAGCCCCGGTATGTCCCTAAGGGGTGGGGGCCTTTCTCGGGTTACGAGCAGATCCAACGAAGTGACGAGCTTAATCGGTATTGATTGTCGTCCTTGTCTCGGGCGTGTCCACACACGATTGAGGTGGTGACGATGAACTTCCCGCCTTTTCGATAGAGAACGGATGAATAGCTTGGACTGCACTGCCCAGGGCAGCGGTTGTAGAGGTCCTCTCCATCCGGCCCATCTCCCTGCGTCAGATCGTTGTACCACTCCTCCGCGTCGTCCTGAGTGTCAAATTGGCGGTTGCTGTAGACGATAGGTTGTTGCTGTGTCGTCTCAAAGAGCTTCTGACATGATGGCGAGTCTTCGTACTCGGGAAGGGTCCTATTCGGGGTTGAGGAGAATACGACCGCTACGACAGGGGCTGCACACGATGATGATCCGCAGGGGCTCTTCTGTTTGTCCAGCTCTCCTGCCTTTGTTTCCGACAGGGAGAGGAGTTGATCCATTTGATACCGAATCGAGTCATCGGAGTTGCGCAGATTGTCGAAGAAGCCAGCGGAGGCAAGGGTGCTTCGAATTGAGATGTCTTGTTGGGGCGGAATACAGGGAGATTGGGCTGTCGCGTTCGACATGCAGATGAGGGCCCAGACAATAGTCGCCACTACACTAGCCGATATCTTCCATGGTCTCATATCGCTCTCCATCAGATGCCTCGCGAACTGATGGTAGCATCCCTGCTTGAGACAAGAAATGAGCTAAAAGGACAAGAAGGTCCGTGTCCAACTGGACGAATCCCCTTGGTCTGACGTTTATCGGAACATCTTCGCTAGTTGCAATAGCTAGGGCGAAGCGGCGTCTCATTGTTGAGAAGATGCAGAATAACTTGCGCAAAAGCGGGCCCCTTCTCAACGCTCCCCGTCGGTGTTAACCGAGCTGGTTCACGAGGCAGCGACGCGGCTCCGAGATCGTTGTTAGCCGGACCCTTTAGATCATTGAATACGGCATCACTGCGTGATGATGATTTTAATGCTGCGCCCATATAATCCCCCCGGATGAGCAGTTTGATAGTGATATGAGTGAGGAGCGCACCGGTGTGCTGTTCCTCGCCTAAACATCGATAAGCCCCTGACGGTACAAGGTCAGCGATGGGGATAGTTTCGCGGTCTCGAGTGGAATGGGTGTTCCTTCTCATGGGTAGCTTGGTTTCGCTGCCGTAGCCTTATACGAAATCGACTAGATGGAGACGGCCGGTATGGCACAAAAGGGCGACAAACCAAGTGATATGAGGAGTGAATCCGAAAGGGTACGTTCTCGCGGGCACGGAGAGCCTTTTAGTGGCGATCCCTCGGGTGGGCGTGTCGCTTCAGAGACGGCTCTTCGTCAGCGGGTTCTTGTTACGTTGCAGGGTGAACCGGAGTGGTCGAACGCTACCATTGAAGTGGATGTGCGGGGCGCAACGGTCTGGCTCAAGGGGTCTGTTGATACGGTTAACGCCAAGTACCAAGTGGAGGAGACCGTCAAAAGGATACGGGGGGTAGAGGAGATCGAAAACGATCTAACCATCAGGGTGGGTGAGGCTCTGGAGGAGTTCACTCGAAATGCCGATGCCGCTCGTCTGAGGGACGAATTGCGGCGTGGGGCCACGGCACGAGATGAGAGTTAGGGGGCTAGTCGGTTGTGTCCGTTTACGGTGACATTTTCATCACATCGGGGTGCCATCCATTGTGCTAGCGATCCTTTGCGGAGCAATCAAACAAGGAGAATTGTATGGGACACGAAGCGACTACAACAACGGAACACAGTGAAATTCAGAGCTGGATAGAGGAACGTGGGGGAGTTCCCTCCGTCGTTCGAGCGACGCATCGCGCAGAGGGGAGTGGACTTTTGAGAGTTGATTTCCCTGAGGAGCAGCCGGACGAGGGGCTTGAGGAGATCGGTTGGGATGAATTTTTCGAGATTTTTGATAGTAGGAACCTCGCGTTTCTCTATCAGGAAAGCACCACGTCAGGGCAGGAGAGCCGATTTTGTAAGTTTGTGCATCGAGGATAGAAAACTAATGAAGTGAGGGCCGAATGCGACTCCTCAGGCATGGTGTTCTCAGTTCTTTCACAGTAATCTCCCCCGCCTATGCGGGGCATGCTTCTTCTCCTCGGTGCGGCCCTTTTGTGGAGCACAGGCGGATTTCTCATTAAACTCGTTGATGTCTCGGGTATGGCGGTGTCGTCGGGCCGGAGCCTCATAGCAGTGTGTGCCTTGATGGCGCTGACACGGCGAGTTCCACTATGTCCATCATTCGCGGTGATCCGCTGCGGAGCACTGTACGCGATGACGGTGACAACATTTGTCGTCGCGACAAAGCTCACGACCGCCGCGAACGCTATTGTGTTGCAGTACGCGGCTCCCGTGTATGTAGCCCTGCTCAGCGCTCGGTTCCTTCATGAGCGGATCGTGATACGGGACTGGATTGCAATCGTGCTCGTTCTGGTTGGAATGGGGATATTCTTCGCCGATGGAATCAGTGTCGGGAGCAATCTTGGAAACATGTTGGCGGTGCTCTCTGGTATCTGTTTCGCTTCGTTTGTGGTGGCGCTGCGACAGATTCGAGATCAGCATCCTGTGGACGCGGTCATAGTGGGTAATTGTGTAGCCTTCCTCGTGGGGCTTCCCTGGCTTGTGGAGAGCACATGGAATGTTCCCTCGGTCGTTGGTATCATCTTGCTTGGTTTCTTTCAGTTGGGCTTATCGTACTTCTTCTATACGAGGGCTATCGTGCATGTTACCGCGCTTGAGGCTGTTCTTATTCCTGTCGTTGAACCGCTCCTTAACCCCGTATGGGTGTATCTCGGTATGGGGGAGGTGCCTTCACCGTGGGCGGTGCTCGGTGGAATTATCGTACTCTCGGCCGTAACGTGGCGGGCGCTCGATCGCAGAAAGGTCGCGGTAATGGCGACCCCGTCTTTGAGTGCGACCGCTTCCTCAATCTCTTAGCGGAACGCCTACGGGATTATCCGCGGCCCTGCATCTCTCGTAGTTGCTGAACGATCTGCAGGTTCGTTATAGCAGCTGGATTCCGAGCGTCTCCGGCGAGGATCGTCTCAAAGCAGAGCTTCGCCGCGTCGAGGCTCTCAACCTTCATGAACGCGACCCCTAGTGCGTTCCAGGTAAGGGGACACGCGTGATCCTTTGAAAGGGCCTCCGTGAACGCCTCAAAAGCGGTGGTGTATTCACCATGAGCGCAAAGAGACACCCCGATCTGTCTCCACAAAGGCGCGAAATCCTGACACAAAGTTATGCCTCTGCTGAAAGCATGCATCGCGTCGACGTGGCGGTTATGGTTCTGCAGCTCTACCCCAAGGTGGTACCACGTTCTCCAATCTTGCGGCGCGTTCGTCACTTTCTGTTGCGCCAGGGTAAGGTAGAGGTCAGCTTTTTCTTGTGCTCGAGCGCCAGCGATGAGGTGGCCGAAGTGATAGATCACGCACTCCGAGCGGCTTATCGCGAAGCCAGCTTGGCGAACGGAATCCTGAGGTGACTCGTGAACCTCACCCGAGAATCGAATCATCGGTGAATTGGGAAAGAACCGGATGTCGTGCGTCGCGAAGTACGCTTGAGCTCCTCGAAGAGCGGCGGGGTGATCAGGCAAAAGAGCGGAGAAGGTGGCGGCGTTGGGGGTCGCGAAAAAGTGGTGGCGGTCGATGAAATACGCTTGTTGAGGTCCCTGGAGCAGTTGCTGGATTTTGGGAATTGAGTCAGCGACTAGCTCCTCATCACAATCAAGAACAAGTATCCACGGATGGTGGGCGAGACTAAGCGAGAGGTTTCGAGCCTCCGCGAAGTCATTTTGCCAGGTGTGCTGATGCACCGTGGCCCCGTGCGCGTAGGCGACTGCGCGAGTGTCGTCACTCGAGCCGGTGTCTACCACGATCATCTCGCTCACGAGGGGTCGAACGCTCTCAAGCATGGCGCCGATACAGTGAGCTTCGTTCTTGGCTATGGCGCAGAGCGATATCATGAGAAGAGGTCGTCTCGTGAGTTAGGGGAGGTCGAACGACAGCGCACCCGTGCCACTGCACACGGTTTATTTTGAGATGCGGGGTAGTGGGGAAAGGCTGCGAGTCTTAAGGAAAGGAAGGGGCTAAGTGCCTGACATGAGGCGATGGGCTGGGTCGGAAATATCGATCTGGACCGCAAACTCCCCGTATCAGTCCAAGTACCGTCACCGGGCTACTACGAAGACCCCTTATCCCTGGAATTCAATCAACTTTTTCTGAAGCACGTACCGCTCTCACCCCGATAGGTGGGCAGAACACAGGTTACTTGAAGGTTGAGGTATCTCCATGCGAGCAACTCCTACGAAAGAACAGACTCAAAACTCTCGTCAACGTGGTGCGTCTATTGTGGAATATACCCTCCTCCTCGGCATCGTTGCCACGATCGGTATCAGTGCCATGCGAACGATCGGCGGAGGGCTCGCTGACTCATCTGACCCGTGTCACCCAGGCTTGTTCGTGAAAGCTGCCATAATCCTCGGTGAGCCAAACGCTAACCAGCTTCGCTGTGACCAACCTAACGCTGGATAATAAGCACTCGTAATTGTCTCAGGATTGGGACCGGCATCGATTTCGCCTGAGTAGAGGGCGTGAGTGAGCATTTCTTACTCATCGCCGCGCTGAAAGCCGTACAACCTGCCTGTTCTTTTTCAACCGTTAGCCGGGAACAATGATTATCGGGTTACGATAGGGGTAATAGGGGTGGTGCCGATCACGAGTTGAGTTCGGAGGGAGCGGTTGATTCAAAGCTTGAACTCATATCTGAAATCGTACTGGCGTCTGAATTCGACTTTATTCATAGGTCGAGCTCGAGTCGTAACTCGAATATGAATCAGAGCTGGCCATGGAATCTGAAGTTGAGCTGTAGTCGGAGCTCCAGCTTGAGCTGTAGTCGGAGCTCCAGCTTGAGTCGGAGCTCCAGCTTGAGCTTGAGTCGGAGCTCCAGCTTGAGTCGGAGCTCCAGCTTGAGTCGGAGCTCCAGCTTGAGCTTGAGTCGGAGCTCCAGCTTGAGCTTGAGTCAGAGCTCCAGCTTGAGCTTGAGTCGGAGCTCCAGCTTGAGCTTGAGTCGGAGCTCCAGCTTGAGCTTGAGTCAGAGCTCCAGCTTGAGTCAGAGCTCCAGCTTGAGTCGGAGCTCCAGCTTGAGTCGGAGGTTGAGCTTGAGTCAGAGCTCCAGCTTGAGTCGGAGGTCGAGCTTGAGTCGGAGGTCGAGCTCGATTCCGAGGAATCGCTTGGCAATGATGAGAAGTTTACGGCAGGATCCGGTGGAGGATCTTCACCAACGCGGGGGTTAGGGCCGGAGCCACCAATAGAGGGAATAATCTTTTGATTGATTGTTGACGTAAAGTCCTTTCCAACAGTGGATACGGTGGCAATTGTCGCTACCCCTAACAATCCAATGATTATGCAATAGTCGAGTACGCTTGCCCCTCGTTGCCGTGACTCGAGGGCTCTCGGGCCGTGAAAAGATTTCGTCATGAAGTGTTTCCGCCTTTCGGTTCTCTCTTTCTTGGGGGGCATGCCTGATTGAATGAGCGGACGAACCATAATCAGAAAACCTCTAAAACGTCGAGCCACTTGCATCGCTCAAACGCGCGGTGTTGTGGTCAATCCAGCTGCTAGCCTTGCGGTAAAGGAGCTCACAATCACCCCTACATACGCCTTCGGCAGTTCGCGACAAACTCTTTATAGTTTGAGCCATGTACGGATCCCTAATACATCCTATCAGAATGGAGGGCGCTAGCGAAGGTGAATTCCAGGGCTGAACGCTCTTTCAAAAACACTACGAGTACCCCGCAGTAGTACAGCAACCTCGCTTTGAGACCCCTTTAAGGGTCTTTTCGTCTCTAACCGTGAAGTAGATTCGTCATTGTACCCTCTTTTTAGGTACGGCATTACCAGCGTCACTTCATGTTTGTAGCCGCTAGGCACAGGAACTTTGCCCACTACACATCGATGTAGGCGCGTTTCTCCAACCCACAGACTCCACCAAACTACGAGCCGTGGGGGACCCCTATATATGTCAGTCGTAGTGCTCTATGGACACCTCCTGAGCCCAAATTACTGAGAGGATTCGGAATCCGTCTTGAGTGCTCGATGAGCTATCTATGTTCAAGGTCTCGTCGTAGGGCCAGATCTACCGCCGGTGAATGCCGCACTCCACACCATGAAGTTTTCGGAGTCAAAGTAGTCTATAAAAGCGGCGTTGTGTGACGTCTGACCATGCACCACGAGCATCACTGCTCGGAGACTCAAGATTCATCAGAACTACCAGAGCGTATTCGATGGATCGGCGAGTTCGGAGCTTGATTGGGAGCCGCCCGACCCGTCGTTAACCGGCGGTGAAGCATCTGTCCCGGCGATAAAAGAGTTATCATAGCTCCACGAACTTGAGTCGGAGCTACTGTTTCCGCCCGTTTCATCCGATGAGGTTGGGGGACTTGCATCAGTTCCCGCCACAGAACCCGGGTTGTTGTCAGGAGGCACACCTTCCCCGCCACCGGGTCCGAAGTCTCCAGGCTCGCCTCCAACTGGCCCGCCCCACCATTCGAACTGCTCGCCGGGTCCCCCACCGACTCCTTCACCGCCACCCAAGCTCCCGTCTTGGGTGTACCCTATCTGCAGTTCTGGATTAGAGGCAGAATTATTCGAGGCGGGCTGAATAGGTTTGGGGTCTGAGAGGATTCCTCCCCCGAGAGCTGGGATTATCTCGCGGGAGATTCTTCCTTTGATATCACCGCCGAATGAGGAGACCGAAGCGAATACGGCGATACCCACGAGCCCCATCGCTATAGAAGTCTCCATCAGACTTGCGCCTCGTTGTTTCGATCGATAGATGTGCTCGGAGGTTCCTGTATCGAGAGGTGTCAGGTGCTCTCGCTTGAGAGCTAGCGTGTCGCAGAGAAGATATCTGATGAGACCTACCGGTGTTCGCATAGTCGCTAAAAGTTCTCCCCAGGCGATTGACCCGGAGGTATGTTTGTAAAGCGTTACCCCCGTTTAGTTCACGGACCAGACCTCACGGATCGGAAGCCTTTTGGAGGAACAATAAGATAGCCGTCACTACCCGAAATTACACTCCCTCTATTAGTCGAGTCGGCTTTTCTCTCTGGTTTCTTGAGAACAAAATGATATGACCTTTCATTTTGAGGTATCAAGTACGGGAGCAAATGACTAACCCCCTGAAGTCGGGAAAACACGTAGCACATAATTTTCCCGCCTCGGTTCTCTCATAGAGCGGAGGGGAGGCGGGGCGGTAACGGAAGGTAGCTGAGTACAAGTGCTCAGCGATAACGAGGTTACCCATCAAGGGAACATCGGTTGCCCTCTCGAATAAATGACCGGACGGATGGATGCGATTCCTGGTAGACAGCTGCCGTTCTCCTCCGTATCGTCTCAGCGGTCTAACTCTTTGAGAGGAACTATGAGAATGCGGATTACGAGGGCTGGTGTCGCTATCTTTGCCGCCGTGATCGTGTCGGCTCCTCTCCAAGCTCAATCAGATGATCGGGTGGACACGGTTACTACCGACTCGGCTCAAAATGATGAAGACCGATGGAGCTTTCGAGTTGCTCCCTACGTGTGGGCAACCGCGCTGAATGGCGATATCGGAGTTGATGGAATTAAGAGCCATGTAAACGCATCTATTGGCGAGGTTATCGACCACGTAGATGGAGGAGCGATGCTTACGGCGGAGGCTCGCTACGGGCGATGGGGAGTGGTGACGGATTTTATCTACGCGGATCTCGCGGATCGAAAATTTTATGACGCGGGTCTGATTGAGTCAGTAAAGCTGCACGTGAATCAATATATATGGAGTCAGGCGGGCGCGTATCGAGCCTATCAAAACAGGAATACATGGATCGATGTATTGGCCGGCTTCAGACTGGTTTCTATGGATCAAACTCTCTCGGTCACCGCGCGCGATCCTTTTGCCCCGCAAGGCGAGATCTCCGATAGCGTTGGGTTAGACCGCACGTGGGTTGACCCAATCATCGGAATCAGGAGCGCTGTGGAGATCGTTAACAGATGGGCGATCCGCACCGAGGGCGACATTGGAGGGTTTGACGCCAATTCCCAGTTAACGTGGCAAGCGTTCGCCGCGCTTGGATACGACGCGACTGAAGCGACCCGCGTGCTTGTTGGATACAGAGGGCTTGGCTATAACCACGATAGAGATGGGTTCACCTACGATACGGTGATGCATGGGCCAATGGTTGGTGTTGGTATTGGATTTTAGCGTTCGGTTTTTCTGAACGGAGGGACGATGATACGGATACAAGGTAAGAGCTACCTACTTGTTGGTTCGATGTATAGCGCGATAGCTCTATCTCTCTTGGGAGGAACGTCGCCTATCACGGCCTTCGCTCAGGACGGTTTTGATTCCGTGGATGTCTCTCAGGGACAGAGTTCGGCTCAGTTGCAATCACTTGTCGCGCCTATCGCGCTTTATCCTGATCCTCTCGTCGCGCAAATACTTCAGGCTTCCACATACCCGGATCAGGTAGCGGAGGCGGCGGTTGAGGTGATGATGCATCCGGGGCAATCACTTGAGAGTGAGCCCTGGGACGCAAGTGTTCTCGCGGTCAGTCACTACCCTCCGGTGCTTGAGATGATGGCCAAGCAGATCAATTGGACTACGCAACTCGGCCAGGCGTACCTCGCCCAACAAGGTCCGGTGCTCAAAGCTATTCAGGTGATGCGTCAACAGGCGATGAACGTGGGAAATCTCAAGACGACTACCCAACAGCAGGTCGTCTCATCGAACGGAGCTATTCAGATTTATCCGAGCGATCCGAACATGCTCTACATCCCCACATACGATCCTCAAGCGGTATATTATGTGCCCACTCCATCGGGGGTCGGTTCTCCGATCGGATATGGAACCGGATGGGTGATCGGTGACGCCCTCGCTGGCACGTCCGTCGACTGGGTAGGTGGCACCATCGCGAATTATCCCCAAGGCTACGGTTGGCGAGACGCGTATTCAAACGGCACCTACCACGCGGTTGTAGGACAAACCTGGAACGGAACCTCCTACGCTGGACAGAGCAACTCAAGGACCTTGGCGAATGGCGGTGATGTTACACGCTACCAGGGCACTGCCACAGGATGGGACGGAACCGCAAGTGGACGGGGAACGACGTATTCAAATGGTGATACCAGCGCTGGCACATTCTCGCGAACGGTGACGACCGACAACGGCGTCTATAACGTGCATGGCGCTGCGGGAACGAACGGCACTACGAGTGGCGGTTACGCTGATGTCTCGGGCGTTAATCGTTATGGGAACACCTTCAATGACTCTGTTACCGACCGTGATGGAGATGTCACTACAAGTCGAGATAGTGACCTCTTTGATTCTCGGCCTCAATCGGACAATCTCTTCTCGGATGCCCGTCACGACGATTGGAGCTCCGACTACGCGGACCGTGGCGCATGGAGTCGAAGCTCCTTCGGAGGAGGTGGCGATTTCGGTGGTGGCTTCGGTGGCTTCCGCGGAGGCGGGGGGCGCCGGTAATAACGAGTATCCAAGAGAACAAGATGACGGAACAACGTATGCACACGAAGCTTCGAGACCTTCTTACAGCGGCACTTCTCTCCATCACGGTGTCCGCCTGCGCTCCCAAGGGCCACGTGACGAAACCTACCTTCGAAAGTGGGCAGTATACCTTCACGAATCCTAAACAAGCGGTAACAACGCTCAAGAACGCGCTCGAAGCGCATGACACAGCGGAACTCGCTCGCATCTTCGGTCCTCAGAGCGGAGACCTCCTCTCGTCGGGAGATAGTGTCGCTGACACGCAATCGTTCAACGCCTTCGCTGGACAGATGAACGAGAAGACTGAGGTCGTCGAACGAGTAAACCAAAATCCTGCCCTTAAGAACCAGCGACTCGCGTTCCTGTATGTTGGACAGCATGGCTACCCATTTCCAATCGCGCTTCACAAACGAGCGAATGGATGGCGTTTCGATACGGCGGTGGGCAAAGAGGAGCTCATTAATCGTCGAATAGGGCGAAACGAGATTAGGGCGATAGAAGCTTTGAATACTATCATCGGTGCTCAACGGAGCTTCTATGAGAACCAAGTAAAAGGGGGATCTTCCCTTCAGTATGCTCAACGACTCTTCAGCTCACCCGAGAAGCAAGACGGGTTGTACTGGGAGAAGGTAGATGGAAAGCCGTTGAGTCCTCTCGGTGCCGCTATCGCCGCAGCCTCGTCTGAGGGATACACCCTTGAGAAATTAAAGACTCGACGAACCTACTACGGGTATCACTTCGCGGTGCTCACAAAACAGGGCCCAGAGGCTCGGGGTGGCGCGATGAGTTACCTCGATGAGAAAGGTCGAATGACTAAAGGGTTTGCCGTACTCGCGTATCCCGCGAAATTCGGGGAGAGCGGAGTGATGACCTTCGTCGCTGGTCCCGATGGAATGATCTATCAGAAGAATTTAGGACCGAACACGGAATCGCTTGGTAGAAAGATGACGTCGATTAATCCGGGCTTGAGTTGGCTTCCCGTGCGATAAATTTAGTGCCAGACACGACTTTCCCACTTTTTTCCTAAAGTTCGTCTTCGTTGCACGTCAGCGATTGGTGTTTGCTTAAGAAACCTTGTACGAAACTCTCCGTCTTCTCTGTGAAGGGTCTAATAATCTTTCCATCCTCTTTTAAGCTACGTTGGAGGTGCGAAAGGATATCATCCCTAACCTCTAGCCACGTTCGGCCCTCTGATAGAAACTTTTGAATCGCATGGGTTGTTGGGAACGCACTAATATAAAAGGCGTCGAAGGAACCACTCGGAAGGGTCGCTAGAGCATTCTTTCGCGTAAGATCGATCTCGACCGATTCGAACCGCTCATTGAGTTGTCGACAGATATCAATCCCGATCGGATGAGCCCCTAAAGACAAGAGAAGACGGGACATCCACGGATCGAATCGTACTGTAGAGGCGTCTCCGTTTCCGTCTGATCGGTTTCCGCTATATCCTCGAGCTCCGCATGCTACGTCGAGAATTCTTTTGCCGTGGAGCTCCTCTAAATCCGGATATGCGGCTCTAAGACGGTCGAGGTGTTGGAGGATATTCTTCCTTGCAGGCTCAAAATTCCTGCTACCGTCATCGATGTAGTAGGTGGTTATCAAACGATAGGCCAGGACCTCATCCTGGGGTTGTCGAGGAGGGGCAACAGGCTCAGGCACGGAGCGCGGGGCTGGCGAAGCGAAACCTTGGTTGGAGGAAGTGATTGGCTCCATGGCGCCCCTGTTATGACGCTAGTTTCCGAGTGTGTGACATTTGGCTCTAACGCGCTGATTTTGGTATGGTCATGGCGAATTTCCCCCTCCCGTGAACATCACCGACCCACAAAACTACGGTCATAGCGGGGTATCGTGATGGCACGCGGTCTTTGCCCCTGGGCTCGATAGTCATCTCAGGCGATTCGTCCTCTTAACGGATCGAAGGGGCTGACGTCGGTCATAATGATACGTTGGTGTTCACGCGGAGGCAGAATCCGACAGCGATCTCAGATCCGTTTACGCGGTAGTGTTATCATCCGAGGGAGTCCTGGGGAGGCGCGGTTATAATCAATCCGAAACGGATTCAGGTTGATCGCAACAATTTTCAAACAGCAGAAAGAAGGGCCTTTTAGGATGCTCTCACCTCACGTTTCTTCATAACGTTTCTAGCTCGCGGTAGTACGCTTCAAGGCACGTTTACCGGATATCTTGTAGGGTTTTGTCACATGGGTCGTTCCTTCCGCATCGCCGCAGCTCTTCTTCGAATACCTCACCTTGCCCTCTCGCTTTTCGCTGTTCCCCTTATCCTTAGTCTCGGCATCGTTGTCGTCCAACTGCTTGCCACTGGCGCCGCGGTTCAGTTGATGAGTACAACGGGCCGCGCCGTTGTGGCCGCCAAGGTCTCTGATACGAACCCAATTCGATGGATGATCTATGGCTCAGGAGACCTGCGTGGGCCGCTCACGGTGTGTCGATGGGGAGTTAATTCTCAAGGCGTTGAGGCCCCTCTCGCTGAGGGCTGCGCGCCAGACCGACTCGATGTGGCGATACACGTTGATAATCCCGAATCATTTGATGTCTCCCGTTTCCAAAAGCTTTTTGAGGGGCACATCGATAGACTTCACGTTTGTAGAAGTTGTCAGCCGGACGTCGTGATTACACCCAGTATGAATGGAGAAATCACCTCAAAGGCTCATAGCGTGTTTGGCTTGAGCATTCTTTTTCTCCCGTACTCTAACAAAGAGGTCGCCGACCAACGAACCGCTGTTAAAGAGGCTTACGACGAGATTCAACGCTCGCTGGGTTCGATATCGATGCACATTCCAGAGATATCCGACGCTATCGGTATCTCATCTTTAAAAGGTACGTTACCGATCACCACCAATATTGCGTTGCTGGTCGTGATAGCGCTCTGGCTAGCGCTTAAAGCGCATCGCAAGGTTCTCGATTATTTCTCTCGCAACGACGTACTTCTTCCTCTCGCCGCTGCGTGTGGTAAGCAGACATTCTACAGTGCGATCTGGATTTTGACCCTCTTTCGGGTTGGATGTTTCCTCGGGGCCTCTATTCCCTTGATGTACTTGGGGCTCGACGACATCTTCTCAAGTAATGTGGGTGTGGACCTATCGTTCTCTCTTGCTCATGGGGCGGCATGGCTTGTCGCTCTGGTATCAGCTCTCGGTCTCGCGACGGTTATCGCGTCGATCGCGGAGCTGAAGCATCGCCACAGCCTTCTGAGTGTCTCATATCGTTTTCTGCCCCTCCTCGGCGCGTTCATAGGCGCGCTGGCGTGGGGAGCGTCCTTCATCATGCCGCTCCATGCCTGCGGTGTTTTTAGACTGATCGTATCAGCGCTGCCGATTATCGGGATCGCGCCCATTCTGGTCGCCCCCGTCACCGGACTACCCTATCTACCGATGATGACTCACGCGGTACTCGCCATGATCGGGTTGACGTGGCTTCTCAAACGTAACGCACGGTGGTTCGCGGCGCATTTGGAGGAAGTATGACGAACACAGGTGTCTCAGTTCGCGCTCACAATCTTGTCGTGAGGTACTCCGATCTCGTCGCTCTCGACATTCCAAAGCTGGAATGCTCGGGCAGTGTCATCGCACTCTTGGGACATAACGGAGCTGGAAAGTCGACCCTTCTTAAGACGGTGCTTGGCTTGCTCGAGCCACTATCTGGACATGTTTCGTTCACTAAAGGTGATGGATCGATCCTCAAGCCGGAGCGGGACATGGCCTTTTGCCCCGAGAACGGCGCGATATTCGCCGACATCACAGTTGAACGGTACCTTGAGTGCTGGTGCCGAATAACCCGGAACGACGCGCGGTACTACCGAACGGCCGGGTCAAAATACGTTGAGTTGCTGAGCATCGCGGAGCTTTTGAAGAAGAAGGGAAGGGAGCTCTCAAAAGGGCAACGTCGACGTGTTCAAACCGCTCTTGGATTCATGGGGGACCCCGCTCTCTTTCTCTTCGACGAACCATTTGACGGATTGGATGTTCAACGGACTAATGATCTGATGGAGATCGTTGAGCAGGAGCGTAGCCATCGAAGTTTCATGATCTCATCGCACCGCATGGATGTCATGGAGCGGCTAGCTGATACCGTTATCGTGTTGCAGCACGGAGAGATCGCGTGCAGTGGAACGGTCTCGCAGGTGTGTAAGACCTTATCAGGGGCAGGTGAGTCCGACCGGACCGCGGATCTTACCGACGCGATGCGGACGCATTTGCAACATCTGCGGGACCAGGCGGTTGGGTCGTAACAACGCACCGAGTCTGGCCCAACGTTTTTTGTGTCGTATGGCAACTCGTTGGGTGGGATCTTGTCACGTTGTCTGCCCTCGGCAAAAGTGGGAAGGTCGAGTCTGATACAAGTTTTTTCGTCGAGAGCAATGAGCCATAGAGACACGTAGGATTGCGATGATAGTCCCGATTCCGCCTCATCAATACCCGTGGGATCTCTTGCTTTTAGCGGATCCTGCTCGACCGCTCGTGGAGGAGTACCTGAAGCACGGTCTTGTTTTTGGGTGGCTGGAAGAAGGAGAGGTTCGCGGGGTTGTGGTGCTTGCGCCCCTTTCGGAGTCCTCTTGGGAGATAAAGAACATCGCCGTCTCGCCGAACTATCAGGGCAGGGGGCTCGGAAAGGCGCTTCTGAGAGCGTCGCTCGACCTCTGCCAGGCTCGGGGCGCTCAGGAGGTGTGGGTAGGTACCGGTAACTCTAGTATTCAGCAGCTCGGCCTCTATCAGAGGATGGGATTTCGAATGGTTGAGATTGTGACGGACTTCTTCTCTCAAAACTATGCTGAGGAGATAGTGGAAAACGGAATTCGATGCCGTGATATGGTTAGACTCGTGGTGAAGTTTCAAGTCGACGACACTCAACGCGAGTAGTGTTCGCTAGGACTTTCGATTCTTACACTCGATCCACCGGGAGAAGTATTCGGTGCTGCGTAGTCCGTGATACCACAGAAGAGCCCCTACGATGTTTCGCTCGCGATGGCGTGCCTTCTCTTGTGTGAGGGTGTTCAGTCGCTCTTGAAGGGCTTTTGTGTTCTGCGCTTGGGAGAATAGGGCGCTAAGAATCTCTCTTCCGCTCTCTTGAGCCTTATTCCACGCATCTTGATCCGTATAAAGAGCGGCTACCTGGGTAGGATACTTTTCGAGGTCTTCCACTATGAGGCCGCCGAAGCGCTTACCGAGCATCATCCCTTCCGCGGCAATCGGTGTTGCCACGCACGGTGTCCCAACCATCCATCCATCGCTTACCTTTCCCTTTAACCCCGCGCCGAATCGTAATGGGGCTAGATTGCATCGGTAGGAACGTAACGTTTCGTAGACATCCGTGGCTTTGCCCATGACTCGAAATCCATCACGGGGATTGTCGAACTGTATGACCTCTTGAGGAAGATAGGCGCCGTAGATGTGGAGCTCCGCGTTCGGCACTCCTTTCGCAGCGAGAGCGGCGCGCGTCTCTTTCCAGAGCGTGCGTTTGAGAAGTCGTATCGCGTCGAGGTTTGGTTCGTGGAATCCGTTGCCGATAAATACCACATTGGAGCGGTCCTCCCATGGTTGAAAGGGAGGAGGGGGAGGATAGAGAAAGCCAATAGTTTCAAGGAGCGCGGCTGGCACACCAAAGTGTTCGGTAAGAAGGGATGCCTCCTCGCTAGAGATGATAAGAGAGAGATCGCTACGGTAAATAGCCGCCAGCTCGCGTAGGGTGTCGTCACTAAGAGATGCGGCGTGTGATGCCTCTTGGGATGTAAGCGATCGCTGCCGTGCCCGCCGTAGTGAGTGAAGATCGACCGTATCAAGAACCCGAACAGCCTCAGGTACATGCTCTCGCACCCGCCAGCTAAACTGCTCCTCGATCATGAATCGGTCAAAACATACGATATCCGGATGATAGTCACAGATGAAGGCGTCAAACGCACTGTCGTTTGCTTGATATCGAGCGGTGCGAATACCGATATCTTCAAGCGCTTTCTGGTGAGAGTTTTCTTGGCACGGCGAAACGAAGCGGATCTCGTATCCCGCTTCCTGGCACGCTTCAAGTAAGCGTACGGTGCGACTACCCGCCGCGCTTGCGTCGGGCTCAGGCCAAACCGTGCCGATCCAGAGGAGTTTCATGGGGCAGGATATAGCATCGGTTACTGCGAGACGAAAGTTGCAGGCCCCCCTGGTTGTAACTATCGCGCGTGTGCAACCTGTAAAGTTTTAAAGTTCTAAGATCTGGAAGTAGGGAGAGAAAGCGTGGCTTGCTCCTCAATGAAGTCCTTTAGGTCACTCCATGTCCACATCTCGCGAGGGGCTCGAAAGGGGGCAAATATCCTGGTGTCTCGGGAATTGATCTGTCCAAGAAGCCCTCGTCCCTCCGTCGAGACCCGAAATTCCTGTGTAATGCGGTTCTCAGATAATTGAACGATCGAGAATATCAGAGCACTAGAATCCTCATCACTTCCGTCTCGCACTCGAACCTCAACGTGCTGCCCGCCCATGGAACGTAACCAACCAAACACGCTTTTCCCATGAGCCCACTGAACAAGGATGCTGTGGAGCCCCGCATGCAAAGCGTCTACGGTTGCGCCTTGCTCAAGGGTTACCCGGCTCGGCAGGACGAGATCGGCAAGACTGGCTGTGCGAGCATGGTGCTTCGGTTGTGTCGGTGCTGTGTGTGTCATCGTCGTTCCTCCGAGCCATCCAAAATGGGAGTGAATGATAGTGAGAAGGTGTTTTATATGACTGCTTGTTCCGCGAAGATCAAGCAGATGGGACCGCACGGGGGTATTTGTTTAGATAGAACGATACCTTAGCTCTCAATTGCTGCAGAGGCAGGAGAGATAATCGAAGCGCCCGGGCAGGTTCCTATTTTGGGTAGGGATTCAAGCAGGACAAAACGTTTCTTTGCGGATCTGTAAGAGGCTGTCTTACATTTTCCTCTCAGGGACCGCGCGGAGAGGTCCCATGGGTAGTATGTTTTCAAAATATGCTGAAGGCGAGCCTAAGTATCCCAGCGCGTGTTCATCACAAAGCTGATTTCCTCATTGTCTGAGCAATTTTGTCTGACTTGAAATCAAAGGCTACAGATGCGGTTGCCGCGCGGTCTCTGAGAGAAATAGTTGGGCAAGAACAAGAGGGGCAGCGTATATTTTCAGATTCATGATATTGAATATCCGAGAGCGAGTTTCGGTTTCACATTTTGTGATCCAGAGTATCGTGGCTGGAATCGCCACGTGTGTCCTTACGCCTGAGGCGATGGGTCAGCAGTGTGAGCGCCCAAGTGGGGGGACCAGGATGGAGAAGAGAGAGGGATCTGAGAGCAAGAACGTGCTAGGTCAACCCCTACAACAGTGCGGGTGTAATCCGATGACCGGATTCTATCGTGATGGATTTTGTGAGACCGGGGAGCGCGATCGTGGTAGTCACACCGTGTGCGCGGTGATGACCGAGGAGTTTCTTACCTTTACTAAGAGTCGCGGCAACGACCTCTCCACTCCAGCTCCACACTTTAACTTCCCCGGCCTGAAGAGTGGTGATAAGTGGTGCCTCTGCGTCTCCCGCTGGAAGGAGGCTTACGATGCGGGAGTTGCACCTCAAGTGATTCTCGAAGCAACCCATGAGGGGGCGTTATTGGTCGTGGACCTTCATGAGCTGCGGGAGAGGCGGGTGAAGTAGAGCCAATCCTCTGGTGCACCCTACTTTATCGAAGCCGTCCGAGCACCGCAGCGCATATCCGAAATAATTTCAGCTACCCGGCGATATCGACAACTTCGCCTGCTTTTGAGAGGTAGGGTGTACCAGAGGCCTTGGCGGAGAGACTCAAAGATCCCTTTTAAATCAGGGAGGTGTTTTGCCGGCCTGGCCACGGAAACTCTCCGCACCTCATGGGTCGGTACGAGGACTCATTTTGCCTCACATTTCTCGAAGATGATATGAGGTTTTCACTACTCACAGGTTACGTACTCATCAGGTAGTTTGCTCAATTCGTTTTGGAAGAGAGAGATCTCTCGCCTCGAAAGCCTAGAGATGTGTTCCAAGCCTCGTGGCACTGTTCCGGCGAAGAGGTGCGCAAAGGCCCTGCGGAGCTTACCCTTAGGTATTCGCTTCAAGGTGCATGATTTAGGCACGATCTCGCACACAAAGTTTTGTGACTTACTGTCTCGGAATGCCCTCTCCATCGCAACCAGAGCTTTCGCGCCTCGCGCGAGGAATGGAACACTATAATTGCTATTTGCAGCCCGCCACCTTCCAGCACGCGCAGCCTCAATCGCCAATCTGGTCAGTTTTAAAATTACTCTACGAGTATATTCGAAGGGACTTCGCAATTGAGCTGGATCTAGTATGTCACAGGAACCTGGGACTCCACGGTCAGTACAAACCTGGAGGTCGCTGGTGACCGTTATATCTTGACCAAGGAACTTCCATACACCTGTTAGAGAGGTTCCTGCAGTGAAGTAATTCTCTGGTACCGAGAACCCACTGGTGCCAGGAGAAAAGCTCTCCGCTGGGATAGCCTCACCAGTTGCCGAGTAGATTGCATTGAGCTCTGTGTACGTCAGAGGCACTGTCAGAGCTCTATCGGTCGAGTTTGTAGCGGAGAAGTAGATATGTGGCGTTCCACCGATTACGAGCCTGCATGGGTCGTCCGCCTGGCTGATAAGCCGCGTAGCCTCGATCGTGACAGGGCTTCGAGCGGCAAACTGTCCCCCTGTCTCGTAGAGCGGCGTGAAAGATATCGCCTCCAATCCGGAGGTGATCGTGTACAAGGTACTATTCTCTAGACTTGCCGAGAATCGCCCGTTTGCGTCGGTCATTCTCATATCAGCGTTGACCAGTACAGGAGCTCCAGCCACCGGAGTATTTGCGATCAAGAGGGTGAAGGTAATATGGGATATCGGCGGCGTTGGTGTCACCGTTGGGGTGGAGGTCGACGTATTCGTGATTGTTGGCGTTGGTGTGATCGTTGGCGTAACCGTTACCGTTGGCGTCACCGTTACCGTTGGCGTTTGGGTTGATGTATAGGTTGGCGTATTTGTCGGGGTTACCGTTGGCGTCCACGTTGGAGTGAAAGTCGGCGTCGTCGTCGGAGTAAGAGTTGGTGTCTGCGTTGGAGTTTCTGTTGGTGTTTCTGTAGGCGTCTCCGTTACCGTCTCCGTTGGAGTATTTGTTGGAGTCTCAGTCGGTGTGATAGTCGGTGTCTCCGTTGGCGTCTCCGTTGGGGTTCCGGTCGGAGACACAGTTGGTGTCTCAGTCGGCGTCTCCGTACGGGTCACGGTTGGTGAATCTGTCGGAGTTTGTGTCGGAGTGTCAGTCGGCGTGAGGGTCGGCGTCACGGTCGGGGTTTCGGTCGGCGTATCGGTCGGCGTTATGGTAGCGGTCTCCGTCGGGGTCTCTGTCGGGGTCTCTGTGGGTGTTCCCGTCGGCGTTTCCGTTGGCGAGTTGGTTGGAGTGATTGTTGTAGTCTCTGTCGGCGTAGACGTTGGTGTCTCGGTCGGCGTGGATGTCGGTGTTTCCGTCGAGGTCTCCGTTGGGGTCTCGGTTGGAACTTCTGTTGGAGTCGCTGTTGACGTCTCCGTCGGCGTTTGCGTTGGAGGATTTGTCGGTGTCTCGGTTGGCGTAATCGTTGGCGTCTCGGTCGGAGTATCAGTCGGGGTTCCCGTCGGTGTATTCGTTGCGGTTTCAGTCGGCGTTTGCGTTGGAGTTTCAGTCGGCGTCGCCGTTGGGGTATTTGTCGGTGTGTCGGTCGGCGTAGTCGTTGGTGTCTCGGTCGGAGTATGAGTCGGTGTTTCCGTCGGCGTATTCGTTGCAGATTCAGTCGGTGTTTGCGTTGGAGTTTCAGTCGGGGTTGCCGTTGGGGTATTTGTTGGTGTCTCGGTTGGGGTATGAGTCGGTGTTACCGTCGGTGTGTCGGTCGGCGTAGTCGTTGGTGTGTCGGTCGGCGTATGAGTCGGTGTTTCCGTCGGCGTATTCGTTGCGGTTTCAGTCGGTGTTTGCGTTGGAGTTTCAGTCGGCGTCGCCGTTGGGGTATTTGTCGGTGTCTCGGTTGGGGTATGAGTCGGTGTCTCAGTCGATGTACCGGTCGGCGTAGTCGTTGGCGTCTCGGTTGGAGTATCAGTCGGGGTTCCCGTCGGTGTCTCGGTCGGTGTAATCGTCTGCGTCTCAGTCGGAGTAATAGTTGGTGTTTCCGTTGGTGTATTCGTTGCAGTCTCAGTTGGCGTTTGCGTTGGAGTTTCAGTCGGCGTCGCCGTTAGAGTATTTGTTGGTGTCTCAGTCGGCGTAGTCGTTGGCGTCTCGGTCGGAGTATTGGTTGGTGTTTCCGTTGGTGTATTCGTTGCAGTTTCAGTCGGTGTTTGCGTTGGAGTTTCGGTTGGCGTCGCCGTTGGAGTATTTGTCGCTGTCTCGGTCGGCGTAGTCGTTGGCGTCTCCGTTGGAGTATTCGTTGCGGTTTCAGTTGGTGTTAGCGTTGGAGTTTCGGTTGGTGTCTCCGTTGGAGTATTTGTCGGTGTTTCGGTCGGCGTAGTCGTTGGCGTCTCGGTCGGAGTATGAGTCGGTGTTTCCGTTGGTGTACTCGTTGCGGTTTCAGTCGGCGTTAGCGTTGAAGTTTCGGTCGGCGTCACCGTTGGAGTATTTGTCGGCGTCTCGGTCGGAGTATGAGTCGGCGAATTCGTTGCGGTTTCAGTTGGCGTTTGCGTTGGAGTTTCAGTCGGCGTCTCCGTTGGAGTATTTGTCGGTGTCTCGGTTGGCGTATGAGTCGGTGTACCCGTCGGTGTTAGCGTCGGTGTGTCGGTCGGCGTAGTCGTTGGCGTCTCCGTCGGTGTATTCGTTGCGGTTTCAGTCGGTGTTTGCGTTGGAGTTTCAGTCGGCGTCGCCGTTGGAGTATTTGTCGGTGTCTCGGTCGGCGTAGTCGTTGGCGTCTCCGTTGGTGTATTCGTTGCAGTTTCAGTTGGCGTTTGCGTTGGAGTTTCGGTTGGCGTCGCCGTTGGAGTATTTGTCGGTGTCTCGGTTGGCGTAGTCGTTGGCGTCTCTGTTGGAGTATTCGTTGCAGTTTCAGTCGGCGTCTGCGTTGGAGTTTCGGTTGGCGTCGCCGTTGGAGTATTTGTCGGTGTCTCGGTCGGCGTAGTCGTTGGCGTCTCTGTTGGAGTATTCGTTGCAGTTTCAGTTGGTGTTTGCGTTGGAGTTTCGGTTGGCGTCGCCGTTGGAGTATTTGTCGGTGTCTCGGTTGGCGTATGAGTCGGTGTAACC
>JBIJBE010000044.1:0-28643 GCA_044345405.1 Bdellovibrionota bacterium | reverse complement strand
TGGTTGGAGTCTCAGTCGGTGTACTGGTCGGGGTCTCTGTTGGCGTAGTCGTCGGAGTCTCCGTCGGGGTGCGGGTAGGTGTCTCCGTTGGAGTATCAGTTGGTGTTTCCGTCGGAGTATTTGTCGGCGTCTCCGTCGGTGTTGTCGTTGGCGTAGACGTCGGAGTCACCGTCGGCGAGTGGGTAGGTGTCTCCGTTGGAGTATCAGTGGGTGTTTCCGTCGGGGTGGTCGTTGGCGTCTCAGTCGGAGTTTCTGTCGGCGTATTAGTTGGGGTCTCAGTCGGTGTAGTAGTTGGTGTCTGGGTCGGTGTAGTCGTCGGAGTATTTGTCGGAGTGCTCGTCGGAGTTTCAGTCGGCGTATTGGTTGGGGTCTCAGTCGGTGTACTGGTGGGGGTCTCTGTTGGTGTAGTCGTCGGAGTCTCCGTCGGGGTGTGGGTAGGTGTCTCCGTTGGAGTATCAGTTGGTGTTTCCGTCGGAGTATTCGTTGGCGTCTCAGTTGGTGTACTGGTCGGGGTTTCTGTTGGCGTAGTAGTCGGTGTCTCGGTCGGTGTAGTCGTTGGCGTAGTCGTCGGAGTCTCCGTCGGGGTGTGGGTAGGTGTCTCCGTTGGAGTATTAGTCGGCGTCTCAGTCGGAGTATTTGTCGGGGTTTCTGTTGGCGTAGTAGTCGGAGTCTCCGTCGGGGTGTGGGTAGGTGTCTCCGTTGGAGTACTAGTCGGCGTCTCAGTCGGTGTAGTTGTTGGCGTAGTCGTCGGAGTCACCGTCGGGGTGTGGGTAGGTGTTTCCGTCGGAGTATTCGTTGGCGTCTCAGTCGGAGTATTTGTCGGGGTCTCTGTCGGTGTCGCAGTTGGTGTAATGGTTGGCGTCTCCGTTGGAGTATCAGTTGGTGTTTTCGTTGGTGTGGTTGTGGGGGTTACCGTTGGTGTCTGAGTGGGAGTGTCAGTGGGAGTAGTCGTGGGCGAGACCGTTGGCGTTGCCGTGGGAGTCTCAGTCGATGTACTAGTTGGAGTGACGCTGGGTGTCCCAGTTGGAGTCCCCGTGGGAGTATCGGTCGGTGTAATTGTAGGTGTGTTAGTAGATGTCTCGGTTGGCGTGGTTGTAGGAGTCGCGGTTGGCGTGCTTGTTGCGGTCGCTGTCGGGGTAAACGACGGGGTAGATGTTGGCGTCGCGGTAGCCGCCACATAATCGTAGGTAATAACGATTAAGCCAGAGCCTCCATTACCTCCATTGGCTCCGGTTTGAACACTAGAATCGTTTGGGCCACCGCCACCACCGCCGCCGCCAGCGCCGTAGGCTCCGCCAGCTTTTCCAACGAGGGCTGACGTTTGTGTTGAGTCTATACCTTTATTGCCTCCTCCGCCGCCGCCCCCAGCGCCATAGTTGAGACTGTTTACGGTCCAGTAGCTTCCGGCTCCGCCTGCGTTATTGAGAGTTCCCCCACTTCCACCGTTAGTTCCTCCCCCCGCTCCGCCAGTTGATATAGCTCCATTTGAACCAACCGCTGATGGGCCAGCTGCGCCACCGCCACCACCGCCGTTGCCTCCATCCTGTCCTGAGGTTGCGGCCCCGTTGGCGCCAGTGCCTCCATTATAACCAGTTCCGCCGGTTCCGCCTGTTCCCCCGGTTCCTCCTGCGGTCTGGCTGGTCGCCGCGGCGCCGCCCTTGGCGCGATACGTCGTTGCTCCTGAGACAAAGGTGGTGTCACCACCGCCAGTGGGACTGGACCCGCCCACACCTCCGGCGCCAACGGAATAGGACATGCCTGCTGAGTACGTTACCCCTGTGATAACGCGATACTCACCTCCGCCGCCTCCTTTGCCACCAGCTCCAGGTCTATTGCTCAATCCTCGGGCGCCGGCACCACCTCCACCGATGAGGTGAACAGTAATGAGGTTGTTAATCGGAGTGTGCTGCGCTGTCCACGTTCCTGATCCGGAGGTACTTATAACCTCGGTGATACTCTGAACGTTTTGAACAGAGATCATATCTCCGTCACCCCCTCCAGCATTTGCCGCATAGAGGCCCGGGGAGGACGCAGAGCTCTCACCAGGTAACCCTACAAGCGAATCGATACCCGTGGTGTCACTTGCTAAGAGTGGATCGACTGTCAGCGGATAGACAGCGTTAGAATCATTGATATGGATATCAATGATTACACCTTTATCATCCACCCGAGGTTTTATGAAGCTCGGAATCGCCACTCCCGCAGCGTCAACCACGCAAAGATCAGAGTACCGCAACGCTGATCCATCCGCATTCTTAAACACAACTCGATCTGTTCCCAACGACGTCGGCGTCAACGAGGTCTCAACAACCCCGCGAAGCACCAAACTACCCGCGGCCTCTGGCAAAGGCTGGACAGGAAGAACAAATCCCTGCTCAATTCCCTTCGGACTATTGTGTAGCCATTGCTTGACTCCTGAAGCATAGCTAAGAACGATAATCCCTGCGGTGTCGCTAACGCCCATAGGTACAAGCTCATGAACCGACGAACCCCGCACCAACGAAAGCAGGGTATATCTCCACGTCCATCCATGAGAGCCAATGTTCTCTTGATCGAGTTCGGGCACGCGACCGTCGAGAAGCTTTGGATCTTTCTCTCCCTTTGGATCTACCTGGCTGCCCTTGGGCCCGACCGTCCATCCGTTCTGCTCAACGCGTGACACAAAGTTGTGTCGCGCGTTCGCGAACGTGTACTCGTGCTTGTTCGCACGAGTAATGAATTGAGGGGCGTACGACTCTTTTCGAGTCTCAAGAGGCAGGCCCGGAGACTCTGGGCCTGTAGGAACGTCTAGCCTTTCGCGGACCTCACTCGATCTCCGCATGGAGGCACGAACGTGATCTGACGCGAGAGTCTGGGAAGACTCTTCGATGTGTCGATCGATAGATACACGAGTACCGTCGTATCCATCCTGCTCCTTATGCGTGGTGATGTGTGAGGCAAACAGCAGATACACTACCCCTAGCACCGCGAATGCGATGAGGTAACGCCTTGATAGGTGGGCTAGGAACCCAGTAATCAAGGCTACTGGATCTGGTGGCCCGGTGGGGCCAAGCGCGCTTTTCATCCAAAGGTTGAGATCCTCTTGGAGAGCGAAACTCTTTAAATTTTTTTCGAAAAAACGGCGTTCTCGCTGTCGATGGCGAAGGGCCTGAAAAGAGTATTTGATGTTAGGGGGTTACGACCTAGCGGAATGTACCAGCTTTGTAACAGTTCTAGTGGCAGGGGCGATGTTTTAGGCGCCGGAGGTCGCCAGATTTGGCACTAAAAGCGCGATCCGAAACTTTAAGTGCATTAAAATAAGAGCAGGGACGTTAGGTTCATGGAGCAGCGGGCTATGCGCGACCGTGCAGATAAGCTCTCCGCTATGAGGTTTTGGAATTTCAGCGAGGTCGTTCAACCTTACAGGCGGTCGTAACGAAAGTTGCGGCCACCATCCTCTGGTAGACCCTACTTTATCGAAGCCGTCCGAGCGCCGCAGCGCATATCAGAAATAGTTTCAGCTACCCAGCGATATCAACAACTGCGCCTACTTTTAATAAGTAGGGTATACCAGTATCTGGAGGCCTCTTATCCCGTTTGCTCCGATGCCGGAAGAGTAGGGAAGGGAGCCTTTTGCGCCACGGAGGTGTGGATCGGGAAAGGTTTCTACGATTTGCAACGCAGCGTGCTGAGTAATTCCCCGTCCTCCAGACAACTAAACTCCAAATGGCGCGAGAGCCTTTAGGAGAGTGGCACCTTCAGCTTTCTCTCCGCCTTGCTTGCCTAATTGCGATGCAACTTTTGAGAGGGCTGATTTCGATGATGCCGAGAGTGCTGGCTCTGAGGAGAATGTCGCGAGGAATCGCTTAATCGCATTGCTGGCAGCTCTTCCGTGCACCGGTGCGCTTGCAGATGGGAGTTTTCTCAAAAGAGTACCAGCTCTCGAGAGTTGTTGAAGCGACGGCAACATTCGTCGCCGGCTGGCAGCGAGCGAATCGTTCAGCTGACAGACATCTCCGATGCCGTCTCGGTCGTTGTCAGCTTGTGATGAATCGCTTACCGACGTGCATGAATCAAGGCGAGCCTCATCAAGGTACCCGGCTGGTTGCGAGATAGAGGCGCACACACCCAGAGAGGCCGGAAGCACTGATTCATAGGCGCCGTCACCATCGATGTCGGTTGATCGATAGAGCCTGTGGAGTTCAACGGATGTCGGATTGCAGTCCTCCTCATTCGGCACGCCATCTCCATCAGCATCCGCTGTCTGTACAGCGCGGTCTGCAACGCCGTCGAGGTCGTAATCTTCATTTGCGGCGCGAGTCGGACACCGTGCTCCTGTAGAGAATTGATACGGACTCACTGCCGCAACGAATCCCCTGCAATCCATCGCCTCGGGCGCGCGAGATTCGGCGTCTACAGTGCAGGTGTCGACTTTGAAGCAACCCTTATCTGCGGAGTTGCGTGAGACGGTTGGCGAGGTGTCGAAGGTAACGGTGTCTGAATTGTGGGAAACCTGAGTTACTTTAATATTGTTCTTTTCGTCGATGAAGCTCTCTCCGTCACGAAGCACCCCCATCAGCCTCGTTGTAAGTCCCACACCGAAATCCCGGTGAATAGTGAGCCCTTGCACGTAGCGTCGGCTTCGAGACGACGGCGCTTCAGGGAGCTCTTGACGGTAGGAGAGTTTGTAGGAGCTCTGGTCGGCAAGAGGAATCGAGATAACTCGTGGCACCGTTACAGTACGTTGTCGTTCAAGTGCGTAGATAGTGCGTCGAGCGCTTGTGCCGATGGGCAGGGTCTCTCGCTCTGTCGCTGGAACCCATCCAAGTTGAGCTCGGTGTGGTGCTGAGAACAGAACCGTTGCAGGTTGAAAGCTACCCATCGGAGAGGAGAGGTCACCATACTGCGCAGCTATCCCCACGGCATCTCGCCTGCCTGCATGGAAGAGACCAAGGTTGTGTCCAAGTTCGTGGGTAAAAGAGTTAGCGCTCAATCCGAAGAGCCACGTTGTGTCTCCACCAATTTCGCCGATGCCGGTCACGCCGCAGCCGATCGTGTCACGCGGTGGAAAAAGAAATACGGTGTGCTGGTACCGCTTTCGTTTATAGCCCTCCGTTGAAGCGAGTATTGCCGCTTGCTGTGACCACTCGCTATAGCCTTTGGTGCACCGCGCTGTCGCGCTCCGATCAACGAGATAGGGGCCGAATACCGCGGGTTGCCCGTTGGGAAGGGTTCCAAAATCAACTTGGTACTGGCCACGCGAGCTCTGAGAGAACACCTCAAAGGCAGAGAACGGTGAGCCAGGTTGACGTTCGCGTAATCCACTCACTACATCGGCGGCCGTGTAGGTTGTGGGTATACCAGGGAAGTCAACGATGATAACGGCTATCTTTGCTGTGCCAACTGATTGCATCGGTTTGCGCGCCGTTTTTACGAGGAGGCAGGGCTCGCGTTCCGCCACGGCTGAGTCGCCTACTCCCAAGACGAGGGCGCACACCATCATCGCGACGCCGAACCAGGCGGACGTGATTCGCGGGCGGTCTTGGTGAGAGGTGCGCGGTCCGTGCGTCATATCGGAGCTGCTGGTCCCTTTTATGATACCGAAACTCCATCAACTTCGACCGATAGGATTGCTCCTCCATCGTCTCCGTCGCCAGGATTCTGCCCCGCTTCTATAGAAATAGAGAGGCGCACTCGCAGTGTGCATGGACGATCTTTCGGGATCCCGCGCAGTACCGTTTCTCCATCGAGACCCTTATAGGTAAGCCTTAACGTGAGCGTTCCGGTGGTGCTTTTTGCATTGAGCGTGAATGAACCGCTCGCGTCGGTCTTCGTTGAGCCTCGCGCGCCGACAATCGAGACCGTCACGTTCTTTGCAGGCTTACCGGTACTGCCGGTGATCGAGCCTCGTACCCGCTGAGCGATCTCTTGATTGGCTGGATCGTTAGGATCCGCCGCATCTATCTCCACAGATGCAACGGTGACGATGCCCGATACGCTATCGACCACAACTTTTATGGCGACCGACTGCGTGGTAGACGGAAGGTTCTTCACCTGAATTGATCCCGATGTGCCCTGTGCCGTTACATCAAGCGATACTTCGCCGTTATCCGGAATGGCAGAGAGTGTGAAGCCGCCTCCTGCGGTAATCTCGGTGGACGCCCCACCGTAGAGGTCTGTCACACTGCCCGATGATACTGCGCGGCCTTGCTGATCTGTTACGGTGCCGTACACCTTCACGCTTGGCGCATCGCCACTGCCGGTGGTGCCACCGCCACAACCGATGAGGGTGATGATAAGAGCGCATGAGATCGCAACGGCTGTGCGAATGCGGCATGCTAATTTTCGAATGACGTCACAACTTCCCATCATTACTCCTTCGTCTCTCCGACGTTTTCAGCAGCGCTTGTGTCCGGGCACACAAGGCTAAACGCAGTCAGAGATACACGGGCTCCTTGCCCCTTAAAATTCGGATCCGGATTTACATCCTGATCGTACTTCGCCATCTCGGCGCGAGCTCGAAGGTGTAGATCGTGCCCCTCTCGCAACATCCACGCTTTGAGTGACGGTATCCCTTCAGGTCGGATACGGTCATACTCAGTTCGAAGGTGGAGATTCGGCGGATCCATCCCCTGTATAGTGTTTTCTTCGACACTTACGCAGAGATCCTCCATATCCCGTGCCAATACAGTGAAGAGTGCGTTTGGATCTCCTCGGGGGATGTAGTTGTCGGCGACGAGCACCACGCCATACGAGGTTTCCCGAGCGATACGTATTCGCAACAGCTCCGCCAATACCGCGGCCGCGTTTAAGTCCTTGCTTACAGAGGCTACGAGTCGGGTGAAGTCGCTATCTTTTGTGCCGTGAGAGAGGACGCGAGGCTTCTTTGTAGACGTAATGAATTCAGGATTTTCCTGCCATGCCGATACTACTCGGTGTATGAGGTTCTTTGAGATGTCGAGGTCTCCTGACACCTTGGTAAGTCTATCAACCTCGCGCCGGTTAAACCCGGTAAGTGCGCTTAACCGGCTAACGCTCTCCTTCTCTTTTCTATGCGAGATCTCCGTAGACGCTTCCGAGACGAATTCGCGCTTAAGGGCCTCGATAGCCTCCTGGCCAGTCACGCCGTGGCGAATACAAAATCGCACGGCGGGGCGAATGAGGTGTCGAATCAAATTGAGAGCGAGGGATGTTTCCATTTGTGTAACCTGCACACCTATTATGGCACGCTTGAAGGAGGCAACTCAAGACGAAGTTGTAAAATACTAAAATCACGGTCTATTTTAATGGCGTTCGAGGTTGCTTAGGATGCTCGTGGTTCGTACTATGAATAGTGTGGTATGCACATATTTAGCCGCGAGTAGTACATGAAACGAGCTTTTATCACCCTTCTTAGTATCGCTATTCCCTTCGTGAGCGTGCAGGCACAAGAGGTTTCCTTTGAGCAGGTAAACCTCCTTGCCCAACCGGGAGAGCGCGTTGATATCAGGTCTCCCGGCGTACAATCGGGAGATCGAATGTTGCAGGAGGTCGCGTACCTCTCGGCGGATGGAACCTACCTGCGGGCTGCAATGCTGGGTATTAAAGGCACGGATGTGCAGTACCTCTTCAATCCGTATCGTGACTCGCAACCGCCATACTTCACAGATGTGAAGCCGCTCCCCTACAAGAACAAAGCCGTAGTCTCAATTCGAAACGTTGGGCCGGGTGGCGTCGATAGTATCTGGATAACCGATGGAACTACCGCAGGAACGCGAGAGATAGCTAATGTAGATCCGGGAGCGAGTCCATTCATCATCAACGACTCGCTTGTCCTCATCAAGGAGGACAGTGAGGTCAACTTTGTAGATTTAACCTCCGGTGCCGTGATCCACATCGCTGACGGAGTAACAGACGGTTCCCGTGGATACAGCTCCCGTATTGCTGGAGATTTCCCTGATGGTCGGGGTTTGTTTATCGCAGGCAAATCACTCTACGTGAGTGACGGAACCGCAGCCGGCACCCAGGTTCTTAAAACCTTGTCGCAGTATGTCAGTAGCTATTATGGGATTACCACCCCGGATGCCAGTGATCCAAGTCCGCTGCGTGCATTCGCGATCGAACATGGATTACGTAGCAGTACAACCACATACGTCACCGATGGGACCGTAGCAGGTACGCGAGAGATTCCACTCTCTACCTATCAGATTGTAGGTGATGAAGTTGAGCAGGGCATAGTAGGGATTCAGTTCGGAAATAAGGTCATCTACAACCATACGACAACCGACTATGGGCGTGAGTTGTGGAGCCTCGACCTCGTAACGCTCCAAGCATCTGTGCTTAAAGATATTAATCCGGGACCAACAGGAAGTCGGGTGAACGGAGCTTATGGGAGTTTTAAAATCGCTAATCGGAAGCTCTTCTTCGTTGCTGATGATGGTACTCATGGAGCGGAGCTTTGGGTTACAGACGGGACTCTCGCAGGCACATCACTCACCAAGGATATTGCGCCGGGATTACTGCCAGGACTCTTTTTCAGCTTCGACTATCCCGCTCATCCGACCATTGGTCAGTATTTTGTCTTCATGGCTCAGCCTAACGTGACGGAATCGACATCAACGAACGCCCCACAAAATCTATGGGCGAGCGATGGTACCGCCGAGGGCACGTTTCAACTCTTGAATTCACAGACCGCGATCTATAGCGGTTCAGCCGCCGTCAATGATGAGGGGGTTCTTGTAACTCCATCATCCGAGCAGCTTGGAATTAAGCTCTCAGATGGGCGTACGATGTGGGACCACGGCGTGTTCCTGCGATTCTTCGATCCCTCATTAGGGCCTCCAACGAGCGCGCAGCTCGTGACGATCGCTGGATCTACTCAACTCGTGAACGGCTTCGAGCGATTTCACAAATTCGGTGAGTACTACTATTTTCATATCCGTGATTACACGACCAACCAGTATATCATCCTCTCTGCTTCTCGACAGCTCTGTCCGGGGTCGGACTTTAAGCTCATCCCCGGTCAGTGTGGGTGTGGCGTTGAGGAGTTACCAGCGGATAGCGGAGGTGGAATTGCTCCAACGAATTCTGAGTCTGATGGTTCAGCCGTTTGCCTAACTCCTATCGGACCGATCTTTATTCCTTCGTCGCTTACCGGAGCGATTAGTGGACAGCTCTCTCAGAAGGCGGGGCAAGCGGACTCAGTGCAACTCACAATCCCCGCAAGCATTCAAAATGCGCTTCAAGCGGTAACGACTGCACCGAATATCAATGTGAGTGGTCGAAGTGCGCCGGGAGAGGTGATGACCATGAAGACGCCGTCATTTAAAGTACAGCACGTCGTCAGTGTGGTGGTACTCGATAAGCGCAGCAAGACTACGAGGAAGATACCGATGCGAAAAACGTCGACTGGGACATTGAAGATAAAGTTAGGTCGGCGTTTGACCTCGAATCAGAGACTCGCGTTTCAGTATGCAGTGACTGCCGGAAAGAATGGGCGACAGCTTGTTCAGACACCGTACAAGAAGTCTGGCGCGATTAAGTTGACGAAAGCTCGAAGGTAGTAAGGTAACGCAAGTGTCGGTCGCCGGGGGGTTGCGCATGGCGAAAGACATTTGCAAATTGAAACGCGGCGGTCGACACGACCGCCCTTCCTGACCACGGGGTCGCACCGTGGAAGCTGCGGTCAGCCCGCTCAAGAACTGCTACAAGAATCCCTTAAAATTGTGCATAATGCACATCTGTTTAATATCGGATCCGAATCTTTCTCAGACGGAAAATTTATAAACCCCTAATACGCCAAGCATTTAATTTCTCCAGTTAGGTATCATACGCCCATACCTTAGCATACCCTTGGTAGTGCTAAACGCACAAACGCTTGTAGGTAAGCGCTTTGGTTGGCGGGTGTGCTGATAAGGCAATGCTCGCTGTAGTTGTAAGGAAAGTTGTATGAACCGATGTAGTATCTTTACCGCTTGTTTCGCTCTTCTGGCTCTCGTAACCCCGAACGTCGCGAAGGCTGACATTTCGTTGGCTTCTGACCTTGTAGCGGGGACAGAGAGCTCCGCTGCTTCTCCCGTCGGTCGAACGTCGCAAGGTGTTCTCTTCGTCGCAAAGACAATGAGCGGCGGAGCCGATCTCTTCATCGCGCGAGAGCCGTCTGGATCCATCGAGAGCATTACAACTCTTACCACCAACTCGCGAACCACGACATCGTCGACCGAGGGAGTGTTCTTCTCGATTCCGGCTGGACTTCCTGGTGCCGGTACTACCTGGTTCTCTGATGGAACAGCTCAGGGCACTATCGCTGTTCCCTTTAGCAAGAACGCAGTGTTTCAAAAAAATGGCTCAACTGTTTTGTACAAAATCTCGGATTTCCAGCTTGGTCGCTACAATTTGGCAACTGGCGTCAACGAGCCCAGCTTCATTCCTGCTGGTCAAAGTGTTTCCATCTTTGCGGTAGTAGAAGGGGTTCCTGTAGGCATGACCTATGACTACTTCTACCGATGGGACCTATCCAATAAACGATGGCAGAGCATTGGAGCGATTCCTTGGAGATATTTATCTACCTATTACACCGGCAAGAACCACGATCAGTTCTATGTCGCTGGAATAAGCGTGGTAGCGGATGGACTATATTCTCACGATGTGTACCGCGTTGATCCTGGGTGGGGAGTCAACAGAGTTGCCACTCTATCTTACGATACTACTCCTCGCTCAATCGGCCATACTGTGCGGTCGGAAGCCAAAGGTTCGACTGAGTACATGGCATTCACGATGACAACGTCTGATGGAATCTATGAGCACTATAACATTGAGCCCTACGTAAGGACCCCCGACGCTAACGATGCAGGTGACAGCTATCTACGAGTTCCAAACACTTTGCTTGGAACTCGCGGCTTCGCTGCTCGCTCGGGACGCTTGTATTCCTTTCCCATGTTCAATTACGACGAGACCCCACACGAGAATCTCACCTGGCAGCAAGAGGATATCACGGTCAATGCTCTCCGGATCGTCGGTGATACCATTCTGATCTTCGGATCCACTCCTTCTCGTGGAGCTGAAGTGTGGAGCACTCCAGTTGATTCATGTCCAAATGATAGCGCTAAGCTCTACGCTGGAACGTGTGGCTGCGGTATCGCTGATACTGATTCCGATCGAGACGGTACGCCAGACTGCATCGACTTATGCGCAAGCGATTCAACGAAGATCGCAGGAGGAGTGTGTGGTTGTGGCGTTCCTGATGTTGATCCAGACGGAGATGGCACGATGAGTTGCATTGACCTCTGTCCACTTGATGCAACGAAGACTACGCCAGGCGCTTGTGGATGTGGCAACGCCGACACCGATTCAGATGGCGACGGTACACCTAACTGTAAAGATAGCTGCTCAAGCGACGCAAAGAAAACGACACCTGGCGCGTGTGGATGTGGAATCGTAGAAGTCGACAGCGACAAAGACGGTACCATGGATTGCCAGGACGAATGCTCTACATCTGCGCTCAAGACCACACCAGGCGTGTGCGGATGTAACGTAGCCGACACCGACACCGATAATGATGGATACCCAGATTGTATCGATACCTGCAAGCTCGACAGGAGCAAGGTCGGTGCCGGTTCGTGTGGATGCGGCGTCGCTGAGACAGATTCAGACGGCGATTTCGCTCCTGACTGCGTTGATCAGTGTCCTTCGGATAAGTTCAAGACTCTCCCTGGCCTCGCAGGGTGCGGACTCTCAGATCTCGATACAGATGGTGACAATACACCTGATGTACAGGACCAATGCCCGAAGGACTTCACGAAAACAACACCAGGTGCATGTGGATGCAGCGCTTCTGATCGGGATGATGACCGCGATGGAATCGCTGACTGTGTTGATGAGTGTTCGTCAGATCCATACAAGAGTAGGGCTGGTGTGTGTGGATGTGGTGTGTTTGATACCGACTCTGACAACGACGGAACGGTTGACTGCCTCGACCTCTGCCCGAACGAGAAGAGTTTGACGCAACCGATAAACGGCTCATGTCAGCGTGCGGCAGCATCAGTTGACCTCTGTTACAACGATCCTGCCAAGCTCTCTCCGGGAGTGTGCGGATGCGGAGTCGCAGACATCGATGCCGATCAAAACGGTATCGTTGATTGCAAGGAATCAATGGCAGTCACTGTTGCGGCTCCTGCTGTAGGCTCGCGCACAGTCGGTAAAGCTGCTCGCCTTCTCGTATCGATGACAACCGTACCTGCTGCAACCTACTACGTTGAGGCGACTCGCTTGGACAAGAAGGGTTCAAAGCCCATGACTAAGACATTCCGCGCTGCCACGGCGACCGTTTCAGGTATCGCTACCAAGTCACGATGGTCGGTTCGTTACCGAGTTGTTACAGGTGGCGTATCATCCGAATGGAGTTCGGCTGTTCAGGTGCGAGTGAAGTAACGGCACGGCGGTTGGCCTGAAGCGGGATGGGTTGTAGATAAAGCTCCCCCTTCAGTGCTGACCGCTTAGCTTAAGGTACCCGAGAAATGTACGAGGCTTCTTATCCTAGGCCTCATTTGAGCAGATGAGGGCAGGGCGCTAAGAGGTCCGGTGCCAACTCAAGGAAAGCGTCAGTATCACATAAAAAAAGGGCGCCCTCTTCCGCTCGTGCGGAGAGGGCGCCCGTAGATGTGAAGCCTATTCTGCCGATGCTTCGGGAGTTGGCGTGGGTTTCGCAGATGGCTCTTCGTTGCACATAAGAGCGAAGCGAATGGTGATAGAATCCTCGGTCATTGCAAGAACGAGGGCTTTGAACACCACATCTTCGTATCCCGGAGTAAACTCTCGGAGCAGATATACGTGCCCTACCGTTGCAGGGGCTGAGAAGAAATTTGTAGAGGTAGACGAAAAAAGCTTGCTCGCTTCAGGGATAGGAATCGGAGTGTAGGAATCGCCGTTGCGGAACGTCGCAAACACTCGCTTACCAGATACCTGGAGCGTGGTGAACCAGTCTCCCGGCCACATCCCGTAATTTTTAGGGACGCTGTTTTTGTAGCGCTCGTTCATCTCCTGCACGGTTCCAAGGTCTACAATCGCTCCCTTTGAGTTTCCTTGAAGCCCAGTAACGAGAGACGTCGGCAGTCGGCTCGCATTACTGCCGGCCCAATAAATCCGAAGGTTGGTTCCACAGTTGGCTATGTCCCCGTCCGAATCGAAGCAACCACCATACGCCTTTCTGATGACATCGAAGTCGTCTCCGAGAGGGTCGTGCCGATACAGTGTAACGATATTAGGATCACTGCCCTGTTGAACGGATGGCTCGATGAACCCGCCGCTGCGGGCTCCTCTTTCGCAAAAACCATGTGAGACCGGTAGAGCGAGCACATTCAAGACTACGGCGCTCGACAAGAATAAAGATCCAAATTTCATTTCCCATCCCCCCTAGATTATTCTCGACTATTGCCCTTCTTCCACAAAGGGGTGTGGCAGGTACGCCGAACGATCCCCGATGTCTACGGTACAAGTTCTTCGGGCAACCTCTTTTTCGGGGAGCTTGAGAATATATGTGGAAACGGAGTTTGTGGGGCGCAAGTGCATGAAAAAAACGAACAGTTTGGCCCCCGGTAAGGGGCTTCGGTGAGGCGGGCAGAGGGTAGAGCTCGCTCTCTTGCGCAATCCCTACTGCCGCGTCGCAACTCCCGTGGAGGTAACCAGGCAAGCTGGATCAGCTCGTAATTTCGATGATCGCTACGCAGGTTGAGGAGAGCTGTTCCTGTGCCCCTCCGATGCTCTATGAGGATGTAATCGTTCGAGCATAGCGAGTAGATCGCTAGGCAAACTCTGTGAAGCACAGCACACGATGGACCTCCCTGGTACAGGGTACCTCGTTAAGTCACCCTCGATGATAAAGTAGTGCCGATCGCACTCTGCTCTTCAATGGTTGCGCATGTCTCCATCAATAAAAAAGCCCCGCGCTTTCGCGCGAGGCTTTGAGGGTTTTGCCGCCACTAACGGCCCAGAGCTCGCCAAGGAACGCGCCTACAAAAAACGATGCGATATCCCGTAAGTAGCCATACTGGTGCTGGAACCTGGATTCCCACTGGAACTGGAGGTCGTCGCTAGAGTGGTAGACGATCTGGTAGAGCACGGAGGCTTCCGGAGTTCTTCTCCTGTAGTGCTGAAGCTTCTCCTTTGCCTTCTCCCACGTGTAGCGCCTGAGCATGCAGGCGAGTTCGGAAAAAGGGAGGGGGGAGTTGTTTTATCTTGAGGGTAAATTACGGATAAGAAATCGGGAAAGAGGTCCGGTGCGTGACTATCGGCTCCGCTATGTACTTGTCAGAGTTCAATACCGCTGGACAGAGTCTAATCTACAAAACGAATCTCACCGGTATCGCGGAAGACTTTTTTCTCTCGATAAAGTCGGGGCGTGAATTTGAAATGGGAAGTAGTTTTTCGCTTAAGGCGATAATCTCTTTGATATCAACTTTTACGCTCTGCGACGTAAAAGAGGATCCGTCAGGGAGGGTAAGGAGAGTGCTTGGAGACTCCGTGACCGTCTCAGTTTTTTTTGATTGCCGCGAGTCGCTCATATATCTCTATGGTACCATATCGCTCACACATTTGGCGAAATGACTCTGAATCTACTGTCATTCCCGAGAGTTCAAGGAGAGCGAATAGATCGCTTTGATCCTTTAGAGCTCGCACGGCGTCCACGAACTTTAATGCGTGCAACTTCATCGCTATCAAGTTCTCCACTGAGGCAACTGAGAGGGGGGGGCCGAATACCTCTGTTGTTACCGCGTCGCTCATGGCTTTGCTGATGGTGGCCGCGTCTACCAGCATGAGGTCAATCGGCCACGCGGTGATCTCTGTAGGCTTGGATTGCATGAAGGCGCTGGACTCGTGAAAGATGTCATATCCGAAGCTTTGCAGTAATTCTCTCCAGAACGCAGCGTCTTGCGCTTCAACCATGATATCGACATCGCCGGTGGCGCGCATAATTCCGTGCACATTGAGCGCGTGCCCACCGATAAGGAGGAATCGTTTGTGAGCGCTGGTCGCCGCTGAATGAATGCTCATCAAAATCTGCATGGCACAACTATAGAGAAGGTCGAAGAAGCGAGGCAAGCAAAAGGGCGAAGGCAAATAAAAAAGCCCCGCGCTTTCGCGCGAGGCTTTTAGGGTTTTGGGAAGCGAAATTATCCGCCTTCGCTCCTGCGGAGCTACGAGGGGTAATTTCGCCTTTGGGCTTAACTATCCCCCTTCGCCGAGGCTTCGGGGGATAATCGACCTTTGGTCGATTACATCATTCCGCCCATTCCGCCCATGCCACCCATTCCGCCCATGCCGCCCATGCCGCCTGGACCTGCTGACTCCTCCTTAGGCTTGTCAGCGATGAGTGCTTCGGTTGTGAGCATCAAACCAGCGACGGAAGCCGCGTTCTGCAGAGCAGTACGAACTACCTTGGTTGGGTCGATGATTCCAGCCTTAACCATATCCTCGTAGGTATCAGTAGCGGCGTTGTAACCGAAGTTACCCTTGTTGCTACGAACCTTGTCGATTACTACAGCTGGCTCAGCACCGGCGTTCGACGCGATCTGCTTGAGTGGAGCCTCAAGAGCCTGACGAACGATCTTAACGCCGAAGAGCTGCTCTTCGTTGTCGAGCTTGAGAGCCTCAAGCTTCTCGATGGTGCGGATGAGAGCAACTCCACCGCCAGGAACGATACCTTCCTCTACTGCGGCGCGGGTTGCGTGGAGAGCGTCCTCTACACGAGCCTTCTTCTCCTTCATCTCAACCTCAGTAGCCGCTCCAACATGGATAACAGCTACTCCGCCTACGAGCTTAGCGAGACGCTCTTGGAGCTTCTCACGATCGTAGTCAGAGGTTGTGTTCTCAATCTGCTGACGGATCTGCGTAACGCGAGCCTTGATGTCAGCGTCAGCGCCCTTACCATCGATGATGGTTGTGTTGTCTTTATCAACAACGATGCGCTTAGCCTTACCAAGGTCCTGAAGTGTAACGTTCTCAAGCTTGAGACCGAGATCCTCGGTGATGCACTTACCACCGGTGAGAACCGCGATATCCTCAAGCATCGCCTTACGACGATCGCCGAAGCCCGGAGCCTTAACAGCGCATACGTTGAGTGTTCCACGGATCTTGTTCACTACGAGCGTAGCGAGAGCCTCGCCCTCTACCTCTTCAGCGATGATGAGGAGTGGCTTGCCGGACTTAGCTGTCTGCTCGAGAACAGGAAGGAGGTCCTTCATGCTGCTGATCTTCTTCTCGTGGATGAGAACAAGAACGTTATCAAGCTCAGCTTCCATGCGCTCTGGGCTCGTTACGAAGTAAGGGGAGAGGTATCCACGGTCGAACTGCATACCCTCAACAACCTCAAGGGTTGTCTCAAGGCCCTTAGCCTCTTCAACGGTGATAACGCCTTCCTTACCAACTTTCTCCATCGCCTCAGCGATGATGCCACCGATCTCAACGTCGGAGTTAGCGGAGATGGTTCCAACCTGAGCGATCTCTTCCTTGCCCTTGGTTGAACGGCTCATGCTCTTAAGGGTCTCAACAGCTGTCTTAACAGCCGCGTCGATTCCACGCTTAAGGGACATCGGATCGTGGCCAGCGGCAACGAGCTTAAGTCCTTCGCGGTAGATAGCGTCAGCGAGAACGGTTGCGGTTGTTGTTCCGTCTCCAGCGATATCAGAGGTCTTGGAAGCAACTTCCTTAACCATCTGAGCGCCCATGTCCTCGAAACCTTCGAGCTCGATCTCCTTAGCTACGGTAACGCCGTCCTTAGTGACGGTTGGAGCACCGAAGCTCTTCTTGATAACAACAACGCGACCCTTTGGTCCCATCGTTACGCGAACCGCGTCGGCGAGCTTCTTAACACCCTTGAGGATCTCCTCACGAGCGTCAGCGCCAAAATTCAAAATCTTAGCCATGTTTTATTCCTTATTGTTTTACTTAAAACGTTTCGTGACTGGTCGTTCAGGTTAGAGAACGACGCCAAGTACATCGTCTTCGCGCATGATAAGGAGGTCAGTGCCCTCAACCTTTACCTCTACGCCGCTGTACTTACCGAAGAGGATCTCGTCGCCCTCTTTAACGTCTACTGGGTTAACAGTTCCGTCCTCACGAACCTTGCCCTTTCCAACTGCAACGACACGTCCGCGCTGAGGGCGCTCTTGTGCATTGTCTGGAAGGAAAAGTCCGCCAGCGGATTTTTCCTCAGGAGCCAAACGCTCAACGATGATACGGTCTTGTAACGGCCGGATCTTGTTCTTCTTGCTGCTCATTACCTTTACCTCCGAATGTAGAAAAAAGGACTTAGCTTACCTAACAAGCCAAAGTGGGTTCCTCATTCTTACGTGTGTTAGCACCTCCCGGCTGGCTTGGCTTGAAGCGCCGAACCGCCCCCCGGGACGCCTGCCGCGCGACAATACCCCAATTAGCGGGGTTAGCAACACGGGACTGGGTGCGTTTTGTTAATGCGCACTGGTCTTTATCATTTCAAGGGGGAGGGGGAGATTTTTCTTGAGGGGAGGGTGGATAGTGGTATGGATGTGGGTATATCGAACGGGGACTGTCTTTTAACTGGGGCTTCTTCGTGAACGTGCACGTTTACGTTCACGAGCACGTTCACGGGGGATCGGCGCCCCTAGGCGGGGTCGGGGCTCGTTTTATAGATTTCTCCACCCGAATCAGGCTATAGTCCCGGCGGAGTTTCACCTATCCATTTAAGGGAGTTACGGCATCGATGAGCGCCGCTGTCACGACACATACCCCATCCCCCGGCAGCGAAGGCTGGCGTGGAGGGGCCGCGGCTCGGGTCTCAGAGATCCTCGATAAGGCGCTCTCTGAGGGGACCGTGAGTGGCGCGCTTGTAGCCGCCGCGCAACATGGACGGTTCACGATTCAGATCTGTCGCGGCAGTAAGGTCCCTCTTGAGGGAGTGACCGAGGATAGTCCCCTCGAATTCACGACCGTCTTTGATCTCGGAACGCTTACCGAGGTTGTGTGCACCGCGACCCTTATGATGCGCCTCATATCTGGAGGCAAGGTGAATCTCCTCGATAGGGCCTCGAGATTCGTCCAATCGCTCGCTGTAGGGCAACGCTCTCAGATTACTTTAGCGCACCTTCTTGCTCACGCGGCAGGATATGGAACCACGACAGGCGTCGCGGATGATATCCTTCGCGCGCACGCGGGACCTCGGCCGGGACTGCTCTCAAGTAGTGGTGCGCGGCAGTACGCCTACAACTTCCTTCACAAGCTTCCGCCTCGTTACGAACCGGGGACTCGGCAGCTTCGCAGTGACGCCGACTACATCGTCCTCGGGGAGATCTGTGAGGCGATCACCGGGATGCCGCTTGAAAAGGCGTTCTCGCGATTCGTCGCGGCGCCTATTGGCCTACGAAGTTTAAATTTCATTGAGCTTTCCTCCGTTCGCAGTAAGAACGTGCGTCCGATGACCGAAGTGTTCGCCCCGATGGGCAAATGCGCGCGGCGTGGTCGTGTCGTGTGCGGAGAGGTGTGGGATGAACACGCATGGGCGATGGGAGGTGTGTCGGGGCACAATGGGCTCTTCGGCACAGCTGATGATCTTCTGGCGTGGGCGGCTGAAATGCTCGCGGCCCTCAAGGGGCGATCCGATCTTATCAGCGCGGAAGTTGTTCGCGCGTTCATGGCGCCGAATCTTCCGGACTTCGATCCCGATTGGCGTTTGGGGTTTGAGGGTGTTGTGTCACCAGAGGGAGCCTCGGCGGCTGGGGTCGCGCCAGAGGCGGTGACGGTATCCAGCGCGACAGGCTGCTCGATCGTTATCGAGCCAAAGCGAGACCTGATCGCCGTAATTTTAACGAGTGGCAGCGTCGCGAACGGAATGACGAAACGATTCGCGTCGATGCGTTCAGATATTCACGCGGCGTTGTTAGAGACGGAGTAGTTCGAAAGAAGTCGTATGAGCATGTGGGATAAACTAAAAGAGGTTGAGGAGCGTTATGAATCGCTCGCTCAGCAGTTGTCAAAGCCTGAGATCATCTCGGATCGAGATACGTTTCAGAAGTACTCGAAGGAGTATAAAGATCTCACCGACCTAGTGACGACCTACCGGTCTTTCAGTAAGGCGAGCGAAGAGCTCACGGGTAGCAAAGAGCTTCTCGCGTCATCGAGCGATCCGGACCTTCGAGAGATGGCGGCTGAAGAGCTTCGTGTTCTTGAGAACGTGGTGACGGATCTTGAGAAGCAACTTCAGGTACTGCTTCTTCCCAAGGATCCAAACGATCATAAGAACGTTATCCTAGAGATTCGAGCGGGTGCTGGAGGAGATGAGGCTTCTCTTTTTGCTGGGGAGCTCTTCCGTATGTACTCGCGGTATGCTGAGGCTCGCGGATGGCGTGTTGAGGTGATGAGCGCGAGCGACGCGGGACCTGGAGGAGTTAAGGAGGTCATCGCTATGGTAACAGGCGAGGGCGCATTTAGCCGTCTCAAGTACGAGCGTGGGGTACATCGAGTTCAACGTGTTCCCGCTACAGAAGCTGCTGGTCGAATCCATACCTCAACGGTCACGGTTGCTGTGTTGCCTGAGGCCGAGGACGTTGAGATCAAGATCTTCGACAAAGACCTCCGCATCGACGTGTATCGCGCCGGTGGTCCGGGTGGGCAGTCCGTTAACACGACTGACTCAGCCGTTCGAATTACGCACATCCCAACCGGCGTGGTTGTCGCGATGCAGGATGAGAAGTCCCAGACCAAGAACAAGGAAAAGGCGATGCGAGTTCTCAAGGCTCGTATCTTTGAGCAGAAGCAAGCCGAACTTGACGCTGAACGTCGAGACGATCGACGGAGCCAGGTGGGAACCGGAGATCGATCGGAGAAGATCCGAACCTATAACTTCCCACAGTCTCGCATCACCGATCACCGTATTAAACTATCGGTGAGCGATGTGGAGGCCGTGCTCGGTGGAGATGTCGACCAGTTGATCGATCCGATCATCGCTCATTCTCAAGCAGAGGCGTTGCGTGGAGAGACAGTCGTCCAATAATCAACCAACGATCGGTGATCTCGTTCATCGAGGGGCCCTCGCGCTCGCGGGGGTATCGTCATCGGCTCGTCTCGATAGTGAGGTGTTGCTCGGGCACATCCTTGGATATTCGCGTACCCAACTAATCGTAAATGCCACCGCTCTTTGTAAGCCGGAGGTTGTCGCTCATTTCAGCGCGTTCATCGAACGGAGACAGCGAGGGGAGCCTGTCGCGTATATAACCGGGGAGCGCGAGTTTTGGGGGCTTTCGTTCGCTGTTTCTCCCTCCGTTTTGGTGCCACGTCCTGAGTCGGAGCTTATCGTTGAGGAGGCTCTCGCCTTCGCGGGGAGTACTCGTGCCCTTCGCTTTATCGATCTCGGTGTTGGTTCTGGATGTCTCTCGATCGCGCTCGTTGTTGAGTTGCTCAAGCAGCGGTGTGACGCGCGAGGAGTCGGTGTTGATATCAGTCGTGAAGCGCTTCACGTAGCGGAGTCGAATGCTAAACGCCACGATGTCCACGGTCGGATCGAGTATGTGCGCGCTAATTGGTTAGAGGGCGTGAGGGAAGGGAAGCCGCCGTACGATCTCATGATCGCGAATCCCCCCTACATCGATCCCGCTGAGCAGGTGCCGATAGAGCTCTCCTTTGAGCCGCACTGCGCGCTTTTCGCCGAGGAGAGGGGACTGCGAGATGTTAGAATTATCCTTGAGCAGGCGAGCTCTCGACTTCGGAGTGGGGGATTGCTTTTGGTAGAGGTTGGCGCGGGTAAGCGAGCGGCGCTCAAGGAGTTGTTGCCAAACTTTGAGTCGCAGTACGAGTTCTCTCTTCTTGGGGATGATTCGGAGGATGATCGATTCACGGTGGTGCGGGGGGTGCGGAGGTAGGACGTCTTTCGATTTTTCCGAGACGTGACATTTCGGCGACCGGGGACGGTCGCCCTCCCGATGCATGACTCGTGATCTCGGAGGCCGGTCGTCTCCGACCGCCGTGTTTCGCGGGGCAAACGATCCCTCCCGATACGCACCGCATTATATGGAACGGCGGTCATTGCTGACCGCCATAACCGTTAATTCGAAAACTTCGCAATCAACCGCTGCTTCAACTGGTCCACCTTATCAAGCAGCCCCGAAAAGAGGTTGAGCACATGAGATGAGTGCTGAAACCGCTGCTCGGCGACAAGCTGCAGGGAGCGGATATTGAGGTTCGACGAGCTGGTGACCCCCAAATCTTTGGCGAGCGCTTTGAGCTGAGAGGCGGTGGCACCCTCTTTGAGGCTGTACGCGGCGAGCAAGTTGTTCTCTGCTTTCGTAAAGTTAGCTCCCACGGTGGCGGCTGCTGAGTCTACGTTAGAGGCGAGTGTTGTTGCCATAAATCTCCTTATTTCATAGGCCTACCTCGCTCCCTCCCCAGCTATCGGCGAAGGGAGAAAGAGGGAGGAAAATTTTCCTATAAATCGGAGCTTTGAGCCGTTAGTTGCTATTGTTCTGCCTGCCCGTCTGCCTTACCTTATGAGCTCTACGGGAACCCGTCGGTGGAGGCGATAGATGTCTGAGTTTATTGAGATCGTTGGAGGAACCTCGCTGCGTGGTACCGTAGTGGCTGGCGGCGCGAAGAACGCTGGACTTCCGATCCTGATGTCGACCCTGCTCACCGCTGAGGAGTGCGTTCTCACCAACGTCCCAAATCTCACCGACACAAGTCTCTGTCTTCATCTCCTTGAGCACTTCGGCGCGGAGGTTTCTTTCGACGGAACCACAGCTAGAGTTCAAACGAAAAAACTTCTCGCGACAGAAGCGAGCTACAGCCTCGTGAAAGCGCTGCGTGCCTCGTTCTGGGTGCTCGGGCCGCTGCTCGCTCGTGGTCGCGCCGCTCGAGTCGCGCTTCCCGGTGGCGATCTGATCGGCGCTCGCCCCGTTGACCTCCATCTTGAGGGGCTCGCCAAGATGGGCGCTGAGATATCACTGAAGCACGGTGTCGTGTACGCCACCGCGGTTGATGGATTGAAGCCCGCGTTCATAGATCTTCGATTCCCCTCCGTTGGCGCGACGCACCAGCTTATTATGGCCGCGAGTCTCACACCGGGACGAACGATCTTGAAGGGAGTAGCGCGAGAGCCCGAAATTGTAGCGCTCGCTAACTTCTTAAACGGGATGGGCGCCGACATTCAGGGTGCTGGTGGAAATGTCATCGAGATTAATGGCCGTCATGAGCTCGGTGGTGTTACCGCGAACTTGATCGGAGATCGTATCGAGGCGGGAACCTATCTTCTCGCTGGCGCGATCACCGGCGGTAAGGTCACGGTTGATGGGATCGATCCTCTCTACTTCGGAACGTTCCTTTCAATTCTCTCTGAGATGGGGCTAAACGTAACGTGTGGTGATCAATCCGTGACCGTTGAGTGTAAGGGACGACTCAAAGCCGTGAACGTTAAAACGGGTCCTTTCCCGGAGCTCGCGACCGATCTTCAAGCTCCCCTCATGGCGGCGCTCACACTCGCGGAAGGGACGAGCACGATTGAGGAGACGATCTACGAGGGACGTTTCGGACACGTATCAGAGCTCGCTCGCATGGGAGCGTCCATTCATATCCAAGATCGAGTTGTTACCATTAACGGTGTCGAGAAGCTTACCGGCGCTCCCGTTGATGGACTCGATATCCGCGCCGCGGCCGCCGTAGCGTTAGCCGGACTCGCCGCTGAAGGTCGCAGCGAGGTTCACGAGCCGCATCACCTCCGTCGTGGCTACGAGCACTTCGAGCGAAAGATGGGGGCGCTTGGCGGACAAGTATGGTCGCGCATCAGCGATCCGGATGACTTCATCTTCGCTGGCTGCTAATCCCACGTAAGGTGTGTGCATGGGATCGCAACTACCACTTCAGTTGGTGCAGCCTTTGCGGTATTCGTCGAGCGCGTACCTGGTCCATCGTGGTGTCGCTGATGTCGTGACCTCTCTGGTTACCCTCGCGTATCAGCGGGTGTTTTCGCTCGCGTACGTTCAGGGCGCCCTGAAATCCGGAAAAACGCACACCGGCGTGTATCTCGTTGGGCACCTCACCGAGAAGGGGAAGCCGGCGCGACTTATCGCTCGTGATGAGGTGGCTTCGTGGTACGAATCTGAGTTTCATTTCCAACCCCTTCGCGACGGGGAAACGATCATACTCGATGATGGTGACCTCCTCCTTGAGGAGCTCTCACGAAATAACCAGTCCGGTATCTTCATGGATCTCACCGAGAAGCTTAGTCAGGTTGATGGGACGCTTGTCATCCTTGGATCCGTAAGTCCGGAAAAGATAGAGTGTACCAAGCAGATCCGGAGTAGGTTGAACTCCGGGTTGCACCTTGTGCTTGAGGGGCCATCTGACGGGGAGCTCGATTCCCTCCTCAATTTCATCACGAAGCAGCGGGGGCTTCAGCTTTCTGATTCGAAGCGAGCGTACCTCTTGCGGCGCGTCGCTCGCACGCTTCCAGCCTTGGTTGAGTGCGTTGAAAAGGTTGAGGAAACCGGGGATTTCTCCTCCGCTAGCACCTCGTTTACGGTGCTCGCTGACGCTGTTTCGCTTGAAACCGATAATCTGCCCCTTTTTGACCGTAAAAAAGCATAACATTCAGCTGGTTAAGTCCGCTTTCTTCGTGCCGGACAGTATGGTAAGTCTACTCCCCGGTTCGTGAGACAGAGAAGGGAATTAGGCCCTCTTGAGCGACACTTCAAAGCTCGATGATTGGCCCGCTCTGAATCTAGCCGGGGGGCGCGCACACAGTGCTCCCGAAAAAGACGTAAAGGAAAACGACGATGCAGAAGCGAAGAGTTGCGATCACCGGTCTTGGAATCATTAGCCCGCTTGGAATTACCCGTGAATCAACCTGGACAGCGGCTAAAGAGGGTAAATCAGGCGTAGGACCGATCACACGCTTTGACGCATCCGCGTTCCCAACGCACATCGCGGCCGAGGTGAAGGGCTTTAGCGCTGACGCGTTCATCGAGCCGAAAGATCAGAAGAAGCAGGACCTCTTCTCGCAGTACGCAATCGCGGCTACGCACGAGGCTCTCGATGACGCGAAGCTCCTTGAGCAGACAACCTATGAGAAGCCTAAGATGGGGTGTATCCTTGGAGTAGGTATCGGAGGACTTAACATCCTTGAGAAGTACCACCAGGCCTACCTCGAAGGTGGCCCGCGAAAGATCTCGCCGTTCCTTATTCCAGGTATGATCAGCAACCTTGGGCCGGGCAACGTCGCGATCAAGTACGGACTTCAAGGGGTGAACTACACCGTAACGAGTGCATGTACCTCTTCAACGCACGCGATAGGCGAGGCGTTCCGCATGATCGCTGACGGTCTTCAAGATGTTGTGGTGACCGGCGGATCCGAGAGCACAGTGTGTCCGATCGGTATCGGTGGATTCAACGCCCTTAAGGCACTCTCGACTCGTAATGAGGACCCTGAGAAGGCTTCTCGTCCGTTCGACGCTGATCGTGATGGATTCGTTCTCGGTGAAGGATGCGCGATCCTCGTTCTTGAGGATCTCGAGACGGCTGTTAAGCGTGGAGCTAAGATCTACGCTGAGGTTCTTGGATATGGATTCTCATGCGACGCGTATCACATGACAGCTCCAAGTGAGGGTGGTGAGGGAGCGGTAGCGTGTATGCGACACGCGCTTGAGTCCGCCGGCGTTAAGCCTGAGCAGGTTGATTACCTGAACGCGCACGGCACCTCTACGCCAGCGAATGATATCTCTGAGACACAAGGCATCAAGACCGTATTCGGTGACTGGGCTAAGAAGGGGCTTCTTGTGAGTTCAACGAAGTCCATGACCGGGCATCTTCTCGGTGCCGCTGGCGCGATTGAGGCCGCTTTCTGCACCCTCGCTATTCGAGATGGTGTGGTACCTCCGACGATAAATCTCGATAACCCTCAAGAGGGATGTGACCTTGATTACGTCGCTCACAAAGCGCGCACCCATAAGGTTAGCGTCGCGATGTCAAACAGCTTCGGCTTCGGTGGCACGAACGCCTCGATCGTTATCGGCGCCTATAAATAATGAAGAAGGACAGCGATGACCTCTCACCGCGGGTGCGAGCCGAGGATATAATCCTAGGGTCCCTCGGTTTTGGTGAAGAGGCTCGCGTCGTCTCTATCGAACGCACCTCCGATGGATATACGGGGATCGCTCGCTGGGCTGATGGCGAAGAGTTTCCATTTGAGAGCGAGGACGAAATGGACGAGCTTACGGAGTGGGCTCTTCAGATCTTGTTGGACTCCAAGAATGCCTCAAAGAAAGCAGTGAACACCTAACGCCGAAGCGATTCTTCCCTACGCTCCGGTTGAGGTGCCGGGGGCTCTAATCGTTGCAGTAGCTCTCTCATCGAGCTTTGGTTTATTCGCAACGTGCCCTCAAGGGGACGATCAAGATCCGCGACGAGAGACAGCAAGAGAGCGAAGGCGATGACTAGCCCCATACTAACTGGTGTGCGGGTGGAGCCAGTGAGCGCTGTTTGGTACCCGATCTCACCCATTCCAAGGAGTGAGATGATAAGCAAAACCGACCAGAGTGTGGGAGGAATCCTAAGTCGCGCGCCGGAAATGACTCGTCGCTCGTGAAGGTCGATCAATTCATTTAGTGAGTAGGTAAAGAGCGTAACGCTCATCAAGTTGATGTTGGCGGGATCGAGCGAGGTGAGCGTTGCCCACATCTTTTCATGGAGCATCTCAGAGCGGGATATCCCCTCCGCAATCCTCCGTTGCTCGACCGCTCGGAGCCGGATATCAACATATTCCCTCAAGAGCTGCTTCGTTTTCTCCCGTTGAGGCTCGGGCAGAAAGTCGGCGCGAAGATAGGTCGTTCCTATCGCGTTGAGCTCCCCAAGAAACGCCTCTTGGCGACCTTCGAATCGGGAGACCGCGAAGCCGAAGGTCATGGCGAGTATGAACCCGACCAGCCCCAAGGTGGCGGCTACGACAGCTCCAACGGGGGTATCCTTCTCGTGAGCGGCTTGTCGTAGCCGCCACGCACCTAGTCGAAAACCACCCTCGATAGCCAGATAGAGGCATCCCGTCGCGAGTACCGGAAAGAGGGGGAGGGGAATATGGTCCAACAAGTGAACGCCAGGCATAGCGGAATTGAGTGAGGCTTAGTCGCGGGGGTTCCTAGTGTGCTCACAGCGGAGTATTTTGGGTGTGACATTGCACAGGTCTGTGCCGTGACCGGTTGGCAGGCCCTTAAAAAGGCGCAATAAGAATAGTGAGGAAAAGTGCCGCCATGAACAGCAAGCCTAAGACATCACCGGAAAAACGCGCGCGGTTTTCAAACGACGAGAAAAGAGCGCTCATATTCGCCCTTGGAGTTGGCGTTGTGCTCGGCGTCGCGGTGGAAATGTTAGATGCCGCCCTGCCCGGTGAACATAAGATGAGCGCGGTCGTCGAGAGGCTCATGCAAAAGCGTGTAACTCGAAAGCCGCCCCAAAAGAGTTCTTACGACATGCAACGTCCCGAGTTTGGATTCTCCCTTACTGAGTAACCGGCAGATAGAACGTACACTACTCAGCGGAAGGGCAGATGTTTTTTAGTGCGCACCCGTCACATTGCGGGGACCGAGCGCTGCACACCCTTCGTCCGTGGAAGATGAGACGATGGTGGAGGTTTCGCCATTCGGAGGAGGGAAAAGCTTGTCGCAGATCTTTCTCCACCGCGTCGGGTGTCTTGCCGGTTGAGAGACCGAGTCGATGCGCTAAACGAAAGATGTGCGTGTCTACAGGAAACGCTGGCACTACACCTTTCTCAGACAGGATCACGTTTGCTGTTTTATTGCCGACTCCCGGAAGGGATGTGAGCTCCTTGTGAGTATCGGGCACTTGAGAGTTAAAGCGCTCCACAGCATCTTTGCCGGTCGCTATCAGATGCTTCGATTTCGTTTTGTAGTAATTTATCGGACGGATAATTCGCTCAACGTCCGAGAGCTTTGCTTGTGAGAGCGCCTTAAAAGTAGGGTAGCTCTTGAAAAGCTCGGGGGTAACCTGATTCACCTTTTTGTCGGTACACTGAGCTGAAAGCATGACGGCGATGAGGAGTTGATACTCGTTCTTAAAGTCGAGCTCGGAGTGCGGATCGGGGTAGAGGTCAGCTAGCGCCTGGATGAGAATTTTCTTCTTCTTCGGGGTCATTGAGGAGGGTTCTACAGGGTTGTCAGGTAGGGGGGCAAGAGGCGGGCGAAATGAGTCGTAAAATGGCGACCTTTAGCACGTAATACCCATAACTCCTGTTCTATGGTAGCCTCCCCCTTCTATGGCTGACGAGGTAAAGGTCCTGGCCGCCAATCGACGGGCGCGCTTCGACTACCATATTTTGGACACGTTTGAGGCTGGTATGGTGCTGACCGGCGCGGAGATAAAATCGATGCGCTCGGGGGAGATGTCCATCAGTGAGGCATACGTACGTCCGCAGCGTGGGGAGCTCTTCCTGTTGAACGCGCACATTCAGCCGTATGCGCATAGTGGGGATAAGGAGTACGATCCCCGAAGGCCGCGGAAGCTCTTGATGCACCGGAAGGAGATAGACCGACTGGTGCGGGAGCTTGAGACCAAGGGAACAACGGTCGTTCCGTTGCAGGTTCATCTGAGCAAAGGTCGGGCTAAGCTCCAGATAGGCCTAGGAAAAGGTAAGGCCGCGCCTGATAAGCGGCAGGATATAAAGAAGCGAGAGACCGATAGGGAAATCGCTCGAGCGATGTCAAAGAGATAGAAACATCGCTTCGGGCGATTTATGATATAAGAATGAGGAGTAGCTGAGAGGCTGCTGTAATTTTTAGGGATAATATCTTACGGGGGTGTAAAGGTTTCGACGGGATTCACGGTCTTGTTCCTATTCGCATATGGCTGCGCCATAATGCGAATGACGGCCAAGGTCTCGATTCTCTCGACCCTGGACCTTCGGGAGTTTCAGTTTTTAGGGGGGTGTAAAGGTTTCGACGGGATTCACAAAGGATAAGTTTGCACGTCCAGGGTTCCGATGGCCTGGTAAAAAATCGGAAAAGAATAACTGCAAATAACGTTATTCACGCTGACTTCTCGCGCAATGCTGCTCCAGTAGCACTTGCTGCCTAAGTCGCACTAGACTAGCCACCACAAGTGCCTAGTCGGCTGATAGGGAACGCGCCCGTAATTCCTTAAAAGCTTAACTTTCTCGGGCTACTCATCCATTCGCGCTGCGGGGTGTATGGGGAAATAAACAGGAGCTGGTCGGTGATAGCTGTGTACGTTGACGCTATGCCGATGAGATTTTCAACGTACTAAACGTGTAGAGAGCTCTTCTAATGGCTTCTCGGACGGGGGTTCGATTCCCCCCACCTCCACACTTCGCCCCTCCGGGGCTACGTGTGGCAAGCCACTCGTGCGTGACGCGACGTGGGATGGCAAGCCACTCGTGCGTGACGCGACGTAAGTTCAGGGCGAAGTGTGTCCCCCGTAGCTTTAGCGAAGGGGGGCGACGTGGGATGGCAAGCCACTCGTGCGTGACGCGACGTAAGTTCAGGGCGAAGTGTGTCCCCCGTAGCTTTAGCGAAGGGGGGCGACGTGGGATGGCAAGCCACTCGTGCGTGACGCGACGTAAGTTCAGGGCGAAGTGTGTCCCCCGTAGCTTTAGCGAAGGGGGGCGACGTGGGATGGCAAGCCACTCGTGCGTGACGCGACGTAAG
>JBIJBE010000084.1:0-29397 GCA_044345405.1 Bdellovibrionota bacterium | reverse complement strand
CGCTCTCGCTCCTCTAAGGTGGCGAGCTTGTCACGGGCTCGTGATCCAACACCACACAGCTCACCGACCATCGCGATGCTTCGCTTTATCCCTTCGACGGTTGTGTGGTCCACTTCGCTGGTCGAAACTCCGAACTTACGGAGGCTCTCTCGAATCTCAGCGTTTTCTCGGAGTCCAAATACCTGGGTAGGTTTCAGCGAGATGATATTCTCGATGCTCATGTCGTAGAACCCTCCGACCTTCGCGACCGACTGCGCCTCGGCGGGATATCGACAGTACCTCGTCACACCAACGAGCCTACTTCCGAGTCCGAGCTCATAGATCACCTCGGTGATGCTCGGCGAGAGCGAGACAATCCGCGCGCATCGATCATCCTCGGCGCTACACGGAGCGGCCATTAACGTTGCGATGAGGGTGAGGAGGAAGCGCTTCATTCGATTAAACTGAATGTTATGACCATTGTCTTCTCTGCGGCGGTAGGGACACCAGCTTTGAGAGCGGGTTTGAAGCTCGCTTCGAGAGCGCTCTCATGGGCCGCCCGATCGAGGAGCTCAGAGCCCGAGCCCTTTACTACCTCGGCGCGCTCGACCGTGCCCTCGGCGGTAACCCACACCTTTACACTGACCTTACCCTCAACTCCCCGCTCCCGGGCGCTTCGGGGGTAGAGAGGCTTTGGCATATAGGTCATAAGGGGCTGAGAATACAGGGAGCCGAGCAGCCCTCCGCCTCCAGATTCGCCTGTTTGGGGCTCTTGGGGTTGGGCGATTGGAGGCTGCTCGGGGGCCTTCTGGCGCCTTAGGGGCATGGCGCGAGAGGCAGCAGGGTGAGGAGGCTCCTGGCGAGTCTGGACCGCTCCTTGGGCATCCTGGGGGACGGCCGGGAGGATGGGTTGCGGCTCACCTTTCTGGAGGTCCTCGCCCTTGGACTCCGGCACCTCGATCCCATCGATACTCACCATCACAACCGTTGAGCCAGCACCGGTACCCTCTCCGAGGGGCCCGAAAAAAGCCACAGCGACACCTGCGTGAAGGATCACGGAAACGAGCGCGCCAACGGTGGTATCAGAGAGTCCGAGCATACCGTTACAAACTTGCCTTCACACCTCCGTAGGCCGCGCATCCCATCGTTCCGTAGCCGAGCACCTCTTCGTATTCCTGATCGAAGAGGTTATCGACGCGGGTGAAGAGCTCAACGTTGTCGTTCGCTTTAAACGAGACCGTCACGTTCACGACACCGTACCCAGCGAGCGTTGTTCGCGTTGGAGGATAGGTCGAGAAATCGTTATCGAATCTCTTTCCATACACCCGCCACTCAACCTGAGAGCTCAGTCGGCTGGTGGCTTGATAGTTCGCCGTAATACTTCCCTTGTTGCGAGGACGTCGGAGCAACGACTCATCGGTCTGTCGGTTTTGCGTCTCAGTGTAGGTATACGCCGAGCGAAGAGAGAGCGTATCTGTAATCGTAGATGTTAACGCCGCCTCGATACCTTGCGTGTACGCGCTATCGATATTCTCAAGCACGAAGGTCGATGGATTAAAGGTAATCAGATCGGTGTAGTCGTTATCGAAGAAGGTAAGCTCAGCGGCGAGTCGATCGCGAACGATCTGCTGATCAACGCCGATATCCCACCCTGTACTCTTCTCCGCTTGAAGGTCGGGATTACCGTACGGCGAATAAAGCTGCATAAGCGATGGAGCTTTAAATCCGGTGCCCACCGACCCGCGAAGCTTGGTGGTCTCAGTAACATACCACGCTGGCGCGACACGAAAGGTGGTGCGCTCTCCGAAGATCGATTGCCGGTCGTAACGAACGCCCGCGTCGAGGAATGCCTTCTCCTCGTAGGAGGTCTTCGTCTCAAAGAACACGCTATTAGTGTTGGCGCTTCGCCAATTGAAATCGTCCTCGTACGGTCCGTACGCGCCGTCAGAGTAGTAGTAGGAGCTTGCGCGCTCCTTCTCATACTCGTAGCCCAAAACCGAGGAGAAATATTTCTTTGGCGCCCACGTCACGCTCGTTCCAGCGTCCAACATGTTTCCGATGTAGTTCGACCGGAGGTAGTCCTGGCTCTGCTGATCGGGATCGTTATTGTCGTAGAGACCGTGGTCGGTGTAGTCGGTCCACGCCTTAGTGGTGAGGGTGTCATCTAAGAAACGGGACTCGATCTGACCCCGATTAAAGAACTCCTCGTTGTTGTAGTGGCGGTTCGGATCATCACCACCATAGCCACCGATGTTATCGAGACCCGCGTTACTTTTGCTGTATCGAGTTATTAACGCACCATCAACCGAATCACTCGGACGAAACGCGAGGCGTCCTGACAGCGCGGTGTTGTGATAGGCGTCCTGTTCGAAGTTTCCGTAGTTCGCGCCAGCGGCGGAGATGTTACCCACATCCTGCTGCGTCACTCCCCCCGTAAAATCGATCGCGTCGCTTCCATACGACAGGGAGCCGACATTATTGAACGAGTCGTACGAGCCCGCCTCAGTCATGGCGGTCACGTGCGTACCCTTCTTCGCCTGTTTGGAGATGATATTGATAACTCCACCGATCGAGTCGGAGCCGTAGATCATACTCTGCGGTCCGCGAATGATCTCGATCCGATCGACGTTCTCAAGGGTGAGGGTCGTAAGGTTAAAGCCACGGCTCGGATTGGCGGGATTGTTAAGCTCAATGCCGTCCATGAGCACCTGCGTTTGAGAGCTGTCAGCGCCACGGATAAAGGCCGCCGCGTTTCCGCCGGGACCACCACTTCGCACGATATCGACACCGGGAACCTTGCGGAGCGCCTCAACAACGGTTGGGTACTTCCCCTCTTGCAATTCCTCCTGCGTCACAACGGAGACGGAGCTACCGACATCGGCTTGCGTTGTTTCAAGTCGACTCGCCGTTACGATAATCTGTTCGGCATCGGCGGGGGTCTCGACATCTTCCGCGCGAAGGGAAGACAAAGGCGCTACGCAGGCGAGGATGAGACCACACGCCACGCGAGCAGGAGCGAACGAACGTCCACGCATACGTTTCCTAGAACTAACTTACACGGTAACTGCAAGGGCACACCCAATCCACGAGGTGAACACTTGGGAGATGGTTGCATGAGCGACGCTCATACGACCTCACCGTTGCGAGAAGGTCTTCTGGCTTAGGGGTATCGAAAGGGCCTCTCCTTCCCGCCTTGAAACCTTGTGGGCTCGTACGGCAGTGGAGTGCGTGAGGCCAAACCCCATTTACAGCGGCGGGACCGCGACGGATTTACACCGTTCTTCCCTGGCGCTCGCAACTGCTTAGCAGGGTAGCGGTGCGGGGAGAGACGGTCAATAACCTGCGGACCCTAATCTCCAGCAGCGTCCAAGCCCTTAGGATTACCCACGTGAACCTGCTCGTAAACGTGAACGTACCCGAACGAGGCAGCTCCGAGGTGGCTACGTTACCCTGACGAGCGGCCTCAATGACGGACTCTGGGACGTTGGCTACGGAAATGTTCCCCCAATCGCATAGAGTTTCCCGGGTCGCAGCCTGCGTCTTTCGGGTACGTTTACGTTCACGAGCACGTGCATGTTCACGTTTGCACTTAGAGCTACACCCCCTAGGGCCCCCTTCCCTTGAAAACACTCCCTAATCCAATTACAGTATCGCCCGTACTAACCTCTTGAAGTTACGCTTATGAAAGGCACTCACCCACGGATCACCCTCCTCGGCAACAACTCAGGTCGAAACCTTGGAGACATGGCGATTATGTCGAGCATTATGGAGAGTCTCTCCAAGCGGATGCCGAACGCTGAGTTCTACGTGCCGACCATCAAGCCTGAGTGGGTTCGCAAGCACTACGGCGATCGATACAACGTGAAGGCCGTGAACGTAATGCCGTGGACCCTGAGCCTTCGGCTTCTTGGCCTCCCTACCCTCATCTGTCTCGCCAAGAGCGACGTCGCGCTTATTTGCGACGGAATCATCTTCGGCAAGAAGCTCTTTAACCCAGCGTTCAACTACCTTATCACCCTCGTGTTCCTCGTTCCGCTCGCGCGACTCTTGGGATGCAAGATGGTGTGCTACTCAACCGGCATCGGCCCGTTCCAGAACGCCATCAGTCGCCTCTTCGCGAAGTGGACGATCCAAGGGTGCGACCTTGTGATGATGCGTGAGCGCGATAGCGAGAAGCTCACCAAGGATATCGGTGTAACGAAGCCGGTAGAACTCACCGGTGACGCAGCGTTCATTAATCCTGTCTCGGATGACAAGGTCGCGGTCTCGATCATGCGCGAACTCGGACTCGATCCAGAGAAGCCAACGATGGCGATCAACGCGACCGCCTACCTCGATACCTGGCTCAATCCGAATGAGCGACTCTCGGATCCAAAGGGGCTCCTGAAGACTATCGCGGAAGGGGTACAACAGGCTCAGAAGCAGGTTACTGATTCATTCCAGCCATTGATTGTGTGCACTCACCCGATGGATGAGGCGACCTGCCGCGAGCTCGCTGAGATGTGCGGCGCAAAAGTCCTTACTAACTCAACGTACTTGAGCCACGATATTCAAGCTGTGATTCGCAAGTGCGGTATCCTTGTGGGAATGCGATTCCATTCGATCGTCCTCGCGTCATCGGTTGAGACTCCGGTGGTGGGACTTATCTACGCACCGAAGGTTCGTGGATATTTGAAGCTCCTCCAGTGCGAGGAGTTCAGCCTTGAGCTCGCGTCACTTACACCGCAGTACCTCGCGCAAAAATTGACCGAGGCGTGGAACGCGCGCAAGGAGCTTCAAGAGCGACAACGTCCCGTTATCGGCGACCTTAAAGAGGGCGCTGAGCACGCGGCGGATCTTCTTTGTTCGAAGTATTTCGGAACGCCACGAGAGCGAGCGGTAAATCCGTTGGCGAAGGCGGTGTAGGGAGCGTCATTCGGACCCAGCACATCGGAGGGCGCGCATTCCTGCGCGCCACAGGTTGGTTCGGCAACACGGCATATTCCGGCGACCAGCCTGTCCCTCCAAGCTTTAGCGAAGGGGGAGAATGGCCGCCCCCCGGTGGCGCACCCCCTACTGCATCATCATCGTGCCGTCTTTTTTCTCTTCCTCAATAACGGCTAGCACAAGCTCCGCGATTCGAATCTTCTCCTCAAGCGATATGTTCTCGCTGGACTTTAAGGAATCGATACGTCGCAAAACCTCTGAGAGCGCTGGACTGATAAGAATCTCTACTTCGTTCATGATTTCCTCTGCGACATGAATTTGGATGTATTTATGGTGGATACTCTTACCGAGGTAGCCTACGAACATCGTCGGCATCTGTTCGCATCGGATCGCTTCTTAGGATTGATCGAAATTTTTGTGGCGCACGGGAAGCGGGCTATGAGCGGGAGCTACTCAACCCATCGATCCCGATAGAAACGGCCATGTCACTTAAAACGTTGGTTACGGATCGCATGCGAGCCACGATCCAATCCACCGTGAGAAGGAGGGGCACTATCTCAAGGGGGAGCCCAACGGCCGTGAGCACGAGGGAGAGCGAAACAACCCCAGCCTCGGGCACTCCGGCGACACCGATCGCCGCGATGAGGCTCATACCCGCCGCGAGAAGTTGCTGCTCAAGGGTCAGGTGAAAACCAAAGGCTTGCGCCACGAAGAGAACCGCCATCGCCTCATATAAAACGATGCCATCGTTATTAAGGTTCGTGCCGACACAGGCGCCCAACCGGGAGGCGCTCTTCGAGACCTTCAAGGAATCGAGCGCCTCAAGGGTCAGAGGCAAGGTCGCGAGGCTCGAATTGGTGCCGAACGCGTAGACGATCGGCTTCTTCGCGAGCCTGATAAAATGCCCAAGCGGGATCCCTCCGACGAAGCGAATCCATACCGGATATACCAGCGCTATCTGTATCAGCATCCCCGAGATGGCGAGCACGATATAGAGGAAGAGCCCCTTGAAGGGCTCAAACCCATACTCCCCGACCGTCCGAGCCGTGACACAGAAAACCGCGAACGGAACGAGACGCACCAGCAACATCAAACCCGAGCTCCACACAGAGAGAACGGTTCGAATCATGCGCTCGGCCTGAATCAGCTCATAATCGGCCTTTCCACCGGTGAGGTGCTGCCGTAGGGCGCTACCGAGAAGGAGGGCGAGGAGCACCACCGAAATGACGTTATTCTCGGCGAACGGGGCGACGATGCTAGTTGGAACGATCGAGGCCACGATCCTTCCCAAATCGATCGAGTCCACGTTGGGAGGCTGCGCGCCCTCGATCGTGGCGACACTCCGTTCGAAATAGGCTCCGGGCTGAACAGCGTTCGAAAGGGTAAGCCCAATGAGCAACGCGATACTCGTGTTGATCACGACCACGACGGCGAGTTTTCGAGCACCCGCCCAGGAGAGCTTCGCCGTGATCAACGCGTCAACGATGCTAAAGAACACCAAGGGCACCGCCATCACCTTGATGAGTTGAATGAAGAGCTTACCCACTAAGCCCAGGCCGGCGACTTTCGCCCCAAAAACCACCCCGGCGAGAACCCCAAGGCCCATGGCCAGGAGGATCCTCCAGGTTAGGCCGCCCTCAGAATGGGTTTCATGTGAAGACATACGAGCTCGTACCGAGATAAGGAACCAACTGAAATCCCTCGATGGATAACCCAGTCTCAACGGTTTAGGTAGGCCCTCCGTGAAGGTCCACGAGAGCCTGGTTCAAACAATTCGGGCCGTTACGTTGAATAAAAACGGCTCACGGGCTACCATGCGCGCCCATGAGTGATAATTCTAAAGTAATCAATCCCAATATCCGCAACATCGCTATCATCGCGCACGTAGACCACGGCAAGACGACCCTTGTTGATCACCTCTTCCGACAGAGCGGACTCTTCCGCTCGAACCAGGAGGTCGCTGAACGTGTAATGGACAGCATGGACCTTGAGCGTGAGCGTGGAATCACCATCGCCGCCAAGAACTGCTCCGTGAAGTGGGGAGACGTAAAGATCAACATCCTCGACACCCCAGGCCACGCCGACTTCGGGGGCGAGGTAGAGCGCGCGATGATGATGGTGGATGGATGTATCCTCCTCGTTGACTCATCTGAGGGACCACTCCCTCAGACCCGTTTCGTACTTCGCAAAGCGCTTGAGGCTGGTATCTCAATCATCGTGGTTGTGAATAAGATCGACCGACAGGACGCGCGTCCTCAAGAGGTACTGAACGAGGTATACGACCTCTTCATCGACCTCGACGCTACAGAGGACCAACTCGACTTCCCGGTGCTCTACGCGATCGGTCGCGAAGGTATCGCGATGCACAAGATCGGAGATGAGAGCTCAACGCTCGCGCCACTCTTCGACACGATCGTGAAGCACATCCCTGGACCTTCCCATAATCCAGAGCAGCCGTTCCAGATGTTGGTGACCAACCTCTCGTACTCAGACTACCTTGGTCGTCTTGCTATCGGACGGGTGTTCAACGGCACGGCCCGTAAGAACGAGCGACTCGCTCGAATCGGCGAGAACGGAACGGTTGAACCCCTCCGTGTGTCCAAACTTCAAGTTTACCAGGGCATATCATTCGCCGAGGTGGACCAAGCGGAACCTGGAGAGATCATTATCCTTTCAGGTATCGAGGATGTATCGATCGGTGACACGATCTGTACTCTTGAGCGTCCGCTCGCTCTCCCACGCATCACGGTAGACGAGCCAACGATCTCGATGAAGTTCATGGCGAACACCTCTCCGTTCTCAGGAAAGGAGGGTAAGCTCGTTCAACCACAGAAGATTAAGGAGCGACTTCACAAGGAGGCTCTCTACAACGTGGCCCTCAAGATTGAGGAGTCGAAGGAGGACGAGAGCTGCATCGTTCGTGGTCGCGGAGAGTTCCAGATGGCGATCCTGATCGAGACGATGCGTCGTGAGGGATTTGAAGTGACCGTGGGCCGACCACAGATCATCTACAAGGAGATCGACGGCGAGAAGCACGAGCCTGTAGAGCACCTCATCATCGACTGTGACGAAGCGCACATCGGTATCCTTTCAGAGACCCTCTCTGTTCGCCGTGGAAAGATGGTGAACATGGTTAATCACGGAACGGGTCGTGTGCGACTTGAGTTCGAGATCCCTTCCCGTGGACTTATCGGATACCGAAACCAGTTCCTTACCGATACACGCGGAACGGGAATCATGAACTCATACCTCAAGGGCTACGAGCCGTATAAGGGAGATTTCATGTCCCGTCAGCTCGGTTCGCTCGTCGCTGACCGTCAGGGAGAGGCTATTCCATACGCTATCTTCGGACTTCAACCGCGAGGCAAGATGTTCGTGCAGCCACAGGATCCTGTGTATGAGGGCATGGTTGTCGGAGAGCATAACCGAGACAACGACCTCAACGTGAACATCTGCCGAGAGAAGAAGCTTACGAACATCCGCGCCGCGGCGAAGGATGAGAACGTGATCCTCACTCCAGTTGTTCCGCTTACCCTTGAGAAGGCGATCGACTTCATCAGAGATGATGAGTTGGTTGAGGTAACGCCAAAGTCTATTCGAATTCGAAAGACTATCTTACCAGCGAATAAGCGCTCGTAAGAACAGCAAACGGGGCCCTCTGGGCCCCGTTTTTTTGCCTATCGTCGCGCCAGCGCCCTCCCCTTACAGCGCTACCTCCGTGCGAAGATAGAGGACCAAGGCGTCCTGAGCGTCTGGATTGGCGTACGGGTTTATCACGTACTGCACGTCAGGGGTTATGGTGGTCGAGGAGAGAACTCGTATTCGGTAGTTCAACTCCCATACCTGCTCGCTCGCGTTGTCTGTGTCATAGTATTCTTTAAATTCTGAGCTAAAGAGGGCCTGCGCGATGCCGAACGCGGCGACATCCTCATCACGCCCTGGGATAATACCGGTATAGGAAAGGCCCGCGCCGTAGTACCAAGGGCAGGTATTGCGATCATCACGAGCTTGGCTCACCTGAAGGAACATCCCTACTCCCTGCTGTTGCCCCTCTACCTCTTGCCACAGCTGTCGCTCGGCGAGCAGATAGGTGCCGTAATTGCCGGTATGTTCCTGTCCGACGGAATCAATAAACGTTCCCGAATTAAACCAGGCTCCGAGGGCCACCTTCATGTGGGGTTTCTTTGTATCCACCTCATTCCACCCTATTTCGGCGATGGAATATATCCCTTCCCGCTTGCTGATCTCCCAATTTCGTTCACGAGGGTCGGTGAGGCTCGACGGCTCGGCGTCATAGGCGCCCACTAGTCCGTAGATCTGATCGGTAAACTTAACGGAAGCTCGAGTTCCCAGACCGGTGGTCGGATAGAATGAAAAGGTATACTGGGTGATCGTTGGAGGGGTCATGAAGGAGCTATTGATCAGCGTGTACGCGTAATCGAGGATCGCGAACTCCAGTGTAAAATCGTGAATGCCCGCTAAAACATCGAGGGACCCATCCAAAAACGAGTGTTCGTAGTAGCCCTCATAGAACTCCACAGAGTCCGGGGCGTCGATGCTACTTGTGTACTGAAAGTCTCCAACGACCTTCGACGCTCTCCGTCCATACACACCTATCCCCCAGAGAACGATAGCGCCGTCCTCCCACCAGCCCATCTTCGCGGTATCGAGGCTCACAATCAGGTTCGTGTTTCCCATGACGCCCCCGCCTCGAGAGAGTCCACCAGCGACATCTGCCCAGAAGTCGTGCAGGGCGAAGAGCTCTATACGGATCCCCTCCTCCTCAAGCTTTCCGCGTCCCAGATCGCCGAGTAGGTGCTCCTCAGGGTCAGCCAGGACGACCTCCTCAACATTCGGGGGTTCTTGCGCGAAAAGCGGCGTCGCCATGGCTAATGCGCACACGATAAGCGAGCAACTTGAGCGGAGGAAGCGTGACATTCAGCTAGTGTGACTGAGATCGAGGCTTCGAACGCCCCCCTGTTTTTAGAACGAGGGTTGCCTCAACTGCGGGGTCGAAGGGTTGACGCCGTCTGGACAGATCCAGACCTCACCTGGAAGCTTATCGAGGAATTTCGACTTGAACATTCGCCCCTCTTGAGGCCCGGCCGCAACCATGGATTCAAAGCCCTTTGGTATCGGCTTGGCGAACAGACGAGAGAAGTTTCGTTGAGCTGTGACCTTGAAGGACTTCAGCGAGAGCACCTTACACGAGGATACTGGTTGCGCATCGCAGACATAGGCCGTGCCGTTCATGGCCGGCGCCAACGCCTGCTGCATGGCGGCGAGAATCGAGGCCCCGCGTCCGTAGAACGTTATCGCGGAGCTACCTTGCGATTTCTTCAATAGCCCCTTCTTAGCCAGTGAGGTCGCCAACTTCGTGAACCGAATAACGACAGCCCGAGCGTAGTCGATAGGAGCGCGCAGCGCTGTCTTCGTAACGATCGAGCATTGGACCGGAACGCCGGTATCGGCGCACATATTGAGATCACTTGATACGCTGACACGTTGACCCAGGAAGCTCCATACACCGGTCAACGTTCCGTCCTGAGTGAACTCAACCTCTGGCACCGCGAACCCGCTCGTGCCCGGCGCGAAGTAGTCTGGAGGAGTAGCGCCGCCAGTTACCGAGTACATGCGGTTTACCTTGTAGTCGAGGGAGACGGTGTGGGTCATATCGGTCTGGTTTACCGTCGTGAAGTAGATACTCGGCACCGAGCCAACCAGGATTCGACATGCTGGTCCGCCCACCGACACAAGCCGAGTAGCATCGATGACCTTATCTCCGCGACTGATGAAGCTCGCTCCACTGTCGTAGAGCGATTCGAAGGTTACCGCCGAGAGACCCGACGAGATAGCGTAGTAACTACCAGCGTCCATCGACACAGCGATAGAACCGTTATCGTCCGTGACTTGAGACTCAGCGTTCACCATCACCGGAATTCCGGCGATCGGCGTCTCGGCGATGCGCACCTGGTAGTTCACGATGCTTACCGGTGGAGTCACGGTCGGCGTGGCGCTCTCTGTCGGCGTCGCCGTAATCGTCGCCGTTGGCGTCACAGTCGGCGTGACCGTCGCTGTGTTCGTAGGTCCAGGGGTTGGAGTCGAGCTGGCGGTCGGGGTCGACGTTCGGGTGCTGGTTGGGGTAACCGTCGGCGTCGTGGTCGCGGTTAATGTCATCGTTGGTGTGGTGGTCGAGGTGGCGGTTGGTGTCGGCGTGTTTGTCGGGCTCGACGTTGGGGTTTCCGTCGGTGAACTCGTCGCCGTAGATGTCACAGTTGCGGTCGACGTCGATGTGAGGGTAGCGGTGCTCGTTGCCGTCGCGCTCGCGGTTTGAGTCGCTGAACTCGTAGGTGTCGCCGTTGCCGTGAGCGTGGCACTCGGCGTTGGTGTCGCTGTTGTCGTTGGAGTCTCCGTCACCGATGGTGTTACCGTTGGCGTCCAGGTGGTGGTCGCCGTGCTCGTTGTCGTAGTGGTCGGCGTAACGGTCACGGTTGAGGTTGACGTGGATGTTTCCGTGGCGGTGAGCGTTGGGGTCACAGTGGCGGAACTTGTGCTGGTGGCGGTGGTGGTCGCCGTCTCCGTCACGGTCATTGTTGGCGTGCTCGTACTCGTGCCCGTCGTCGTCGGCGTCGCGGTTAGGGTCGCGGTTACCGTTGGGCTCTCTGTTGAGGTAGCTGTCACCGTTGGAGTGTTCGTACTTGTCGCGGTCGGCGTCGTTGTAGGTGTAGTAGTTGTGGTAGAGGTGATAGTTGGCGCACTTGTGGACGTTGGGGTTTCGGTCGAGGTCGAGGTAGCGGTCGCCGTCACCGTTGGCGTTTGAGTGCTCGTGGCCGTTCCTGTGGAGGTCGCCGTTGACGTTGAGGTCAGGGTCGGAGTGAGTGTCGAGGTTGATGTCACTGTCGGTGTCACGGTAGTCGTTACCGTCGACGTTGCTGTTTGAGTTGGTGTTACCGTCGACGTTTCAGTAGCGGTCGCGGTCGCCGTTCGCGTCGATGTATCCGTCGGTGTCGGGGTTGGTGACCGAGTTGGTGTATTGGTACTTGTCACCGTGGGGGTGGCGGTTTCGGTCGAGGTTGCAGTGACCGATGGCGTATTAGTGGTGGTAGCGGTGACAGTCGCGGTAGAGGTGCTCGTACTGGTCGCCGTTTGAGTCGCGGTAACCGTTGGAGTGGCGGTAGAGGTTGCCGTGCTTGTCACGGTCGACGTAACCGTTGGCGTTGTCGTCACAGTCGCGGTCATCGTTGGCGTCGCGGTGTTCGTAGTAGTCGCCGTCACAGTAGGTGTGGTTGTCGCCGTTGCCGAAGGAGTGCGAGTCGGAGTCTCGGTCGGGGTCGCCGTTGCTGTCTGAGTAAGAGTGACAGTAGGGCTGACGGTCGGTGTGTCAGTTGAGGTAGCGCTCGCGGTCGCGGTAATGGTGGGGTTCTGGGTCGGCGTTGAGGTCACCGTCGCGGTAAGGGTCGCTGTGTCCGTCGCGGTAGATGTCGGGGTAACCGTTGCGGTCTCTGTAGCGGTCTGACTTGCTGTCATGGTGGCGGTCTGCGTCGGCGTATGAGTCGGCGTGAACGTCGAGGTCGGCGATACGGTTGGTGTGATCGTCGCGGTGACGGTCACCGTCGTTGTAATAGTTGGCGATTCAGTTGGGGTGCTGGTTGGGGTTCGAGTCGGCGTGGCGGTTGAGGTCGACGTCGACGTCGCTGTCATTGTTGCCGTACTCGTAGCCGTCTCGGTCGCGGTCGTAGTCGCGGTAGTAGTGACGGTCGGCGAGGTCGTTGGCGTGAGCGTCGCCGTACTCGTCGATGTGGCGGTCGCCGTGACACTCGCGGTTATAGTCGCCGTCGTCGTGCCAGTCGCCGTAGCCGTCGCTGTAGGCGTTACCGTAGCGGTGTTCGTTGCCGATGCGGTTGAGGTAGGGGTCGTGCTCGGCGTCGCGGTAGCGGTTGTGGTTCGAGAAGCGGTCGGCGTATGCGTTGGTGTCGCGGTACTTGTCTCCGTTGGGGTCATGGTGATCGTGTTTGTGACGGTCGGCGTATGGGTTGGTGTGGTCGTAGCCGTTACCGTATTCGTGACGGTTGGTGTTGCCGTGGAGCTCTGGGTCATCGTCGCGGTCATGGTTGGAGTGGCGGTAGCTGTGGCCGTACTGGTGGTGGTACCGGTCATGGTTGCCGTTTGAGTCACGGTGGTCGTTGTCGTTGGTGTGCTCGTGGCGGTGGCCGTGCTTGTTACGGTAGCGGTCATTGTCGGTGTTTGAGTAAGGGTCGGTGTTACCGTCGACGTCTCGGTCGGTGTCGCGGTGCTGGTTCGCGTCGGAGTTGATGTTGCCGTCGGTGTCACGGTGGCCGTCTCTGTTGGCGTAGTGGTCGCGGTGTTGGTTACGGTCGCAGGGGTTGTCGGGGTGGTAGTGACCGTCGCGGTCACCGTCGGTGTCGTCGTTGGGGTCTCGGTTCTCGTCACCGTCACAGTGGCTGTTGGGGTAGTGGTCACCGTTGCCGTCGAGGTCGGTGTTGTAGTGTCGGTTGCGGTGCTTGTCACCGTTGGTGTTGCCGTTGCGGTTTCGGTAACGGTCGAGGTCACGGTCGGTGTCGTCGTAGCGGTCGCGGTGCTCGTATGCGTGGCGGAAGTCGTGCCGGTGCTGGTCGCGGTTTGAGTCGCGGTCTGAGTTACGGTGAGCGTGACGGTCGGCGTTACCGTTGGAGTCGCGCTGGCCGTCGCGGTGCTAGTTAGGGTCGCTGTATGGGTTGGAGTTTGCGTCACGGTAGCCGTTATCGTTGGACTCGTTGTTGGAGTCACCGTGTTGGTGACGGTCGGTGTGGCGGTCGGAGTTTCAGTTACTGACGGTGTCACCGTTGGGGTAGTAGTTGGTGTAGCGGTGTTAGTGACGGTCGACGTTGTCGTTGGTGTCGTCGTTGCCGTGTTCGTGGACGTAACGGTCGCGGTCATGGTGGGCGTGAAGGTGACCGTCGGCGTGGTCGTGGGAGTGTTGGCTGATGTGGCCGTTGCCGTAGCTGTTCCCGTTGCCGATGGGGTATTGGTGACCGTTGGTGTGACCGAAGGGGTAACCGTAGCAGTTGCGGTGGTTGTGGCGGTAGAGGTAGCTGTCGCGGTTGCCGTCGTCGTCGGAGTCTGCGTCATCGTTTGGCTAGAGGTCGGCGTCATCGTCGCCGTAGCCGTCGCCGTGTGAGTTACGGTCGGTGTTGTCGTTGCCGTGTTGGTCGCTGTCTGCGTAGCTGTTCTCGTTGGAGTCGTCGTTGGAGTGTGCGTAACCGTTGGCGTGACAGTTGGGGTCGTTGTCGCGGTTGCCGTCGCTGTGGAGGTTGCCGTCAAGGTTGGGGTCTGTGTCGTTGTCGCCGTAGTGGTCGGCGTCGTAGTAGCCGTCGCGGTCGGCGTCATCGTTGCTGTAGCCGTCGCCGTTTGAGTTACGGTCGGTGTGGTGGTTGCTGTGTTGGTCGCTGTCTGCGTAGCGGTTCTCGTTGGCGTCGTCGTTGGAGTGTGCGTAACCGTTGGCGTGACAGTTGGGGTCGTTGTCGCTGTTGCCGTCGCTGTGGAGGTTGCCGTCAAGGTTGGGGTCTGTGTCGTCGTCGCGGTAGTGGTCGGCGTCGTAGTAGCCGTCGCCGTCGGTGTCATCGTCGCTGAAGCCGTCGCGGTTTGAGTTAACGTCGGTGTTGTCGTTGCTGTGTTGGTCGCTGTCTGCGTAGCTGTTCTCGTTGGAGTCGTCGTTGGAGTGTGCGTAACCGTTGGCGTGACAGTTGGGGTCGTTGTCGCGGTTGCCGTCGCTGTGGAGGTTGCCGTCAAGGTTGGGGTCTGTGTCGTCGTCGCGGTAGTCGTCGGCGTCGTAGTAGCCGTCGCGGTCGGCGTCATCGTCGCTGTCGCCGTCGCCGTTTGAGTCACGGTCGGCGTGGTAGTTGCCGTGTTGGTCGCTGTCTGCGTAGCGGTTCTCGTTGGCGTCGTCGTTGGAGTATGCGTGACCGTTGGCGTGATGGTTGGGGTCGTTGTCGGGGTAGAGGTAGCTGTCGCGGTTGCGGTCGTAGTCGGTGTCTGCGTCATCGTCGGGGTGGAGGTCGGCGTCGTAGTAGCCGTCGCGGTTGGCGTCATCGTTGCTGTAGCCGTCGCCGTTTGAGTTACGGTCGGTGTGGTGGTTGCTGTATTGGTCGCTGTCTGCGTAGCGGTTGTCGTTGGAGTCGTCGTTGGAGTGTGCGTAACCGTTGGCGTGACAGTTGGGGTCGTTGTCGCGGTTGCCGTCGCGGTGGAGGTTGCCGTCAAGGTTGGGGTCTGTGTCGTCGTCGCGGTGGTGGTCGGCGTCATAGTAGCCGTCGCGGTTGGCGTCGTGGTCGCTGTCGCCGTTGCGGTTTGAGTTACGGTCGGTGTGGTGGTCGGCGTCGTCGTGGCGGTCGCTGTTGGCGTCATCGTCGGCGTTGTCGTCGCGGTTTGCGTTACCGTCGGTGTGGTAGTCGGCGTAGTGGTCGCTGTAGCAGTCGCTGTTCTCGTCGGCGTTGTTGTTGCTGTCTGCGTGACCGTTGGGGTGGTGGTCGGCGTCGTGGTGGCGGTCGCCGTTGGCGTCATCGTCGGTGTAGTCGTTGCGGTTTGCGTTACCGTCGGTGTGGTGGTCGACGTCGTCGTTGCAGTCGCCGTTGGCGTTACGGTTGGTGTTGCCGTGGCGGTCGATGTGCTGGTCGCGGTCGGCGTCATCGTTCGCGTCTGTGTGACCGTTGGGGTTACGGTCGGGGTGGTGGTAGCGGTCGAGGTGCTGGTAGCGGTAGAGGTAGCCGTTGATGTCTGCGTCACCGTCGGGGTAACCGTTGGAGTCCCTGTCGCCGTCGCTGTCGCAGTTAATGTTGATGTTGTCGTGGCTGTTTGAGTTACGGTCGGCGTAACCGTTGGTGTTCTGGTTGGAGTTGAAGTAGCCGTCACCGTTGCCGTTGGTGTCGGCGTTTGACTTACTGTCGCCGTTACTGTCACGGTGCTTGTCGGCGTCGACGTCTGCGTGAGGGTCGATGTCGGGGTAGTCGTCGGAGTTGCGGTGGGTGTTGAGGTGGGAGCTCCAAAACAAATAGGAGGAGAGACAACGCCGAGATTGAACGCGACGCATATGCTCTGGGTGCCGTCAGAGATTCCGATGTAACTCGCTGCCGCATCGCTCGTCGGACAGGAGAGATCATCGTGTAGGGACTCAAAGATTCGCGGCGTGGCGTCGTAGTCATCGGTCGAGTTGTCAGTAGCAACCGCGTTCCCACCACCATTCTTGGTCGCTGGGGTGGTACAACTTGAGTCTGTGTACACTCCGACCGTTGCATAGAGAGACCCACCGGTCCAAGTGATATACGGGAACCAACGGCCTGCTGCATGGTATCCACCACTTCCAGGACAACTATCCATCTGGCTATTCCACTCCATGTCAGTGATACAGAGTGCAGCCGGAGTTGGAGTAATCGATGGCGTTGCCGTTGCTGTCGCGAGAGCGGTCGCTGTCGCGGTTGCTATCGGTGATGAGGTCGCAGTCGTCGTCGCGGTCAATGTGCTCGTAGCTGTCGGTGTCCTCGTAGGACTCGCGGTCGCGGTTAAAGTTGGTGTTAAGGTTATCGTGCTCGTCGCGAGCGCCGTCGCTGTGTTGGTGACAAGTGGCGTGTTGGTAGGGGTGGGCGTGAATGTCGGAGGAACGTAGTTACCGATACAGTAGATCGACTTTGTCTCGGTACACGCCGCCGTATTGTAGGGAGAATACGTCCCATCGATCCAACCCTTGCTGAGGGTAGGATCTCCTAAGTACGTATTACCGGATGTGCTCTTCCAATCACTGCAGGTGTAGGTTGAAGAGGTAACATATCCAGTCGACGTTGTTGAGGTGAATACCTGCGTCGAGCCGGATGAGGTTCGATCCTCTTTGTAAGCGAGCGAATATGACGGCGCGGTGCCGCTCCACATCGTCGCCCGGTCCGCGAACACGATTTGGCTGTTCATGTTCCAGATGGCGCCTGCTCCACTGGTGCCCGTCACGTTACGAGCGTTCCAAGTGGAGTCAGAGACAAGAGGATACCAACTTCCCGTATATCCCCGCGCGTCGGCGAGCGATTGGCACGTCTGCCGCATCGACTCAAGTCCAGAGCCGCCGCCCCACAACCCATCATCAGTGACACTGGCGACGAAGATGGAGAGGTCCCCACTTGAAGTCCCACAATTCCACGTAGCGGTTGGCGTGGCTGTTACGGTTGGAGTATGTGTATGTGTCCGTGTCGACGTTGCTGTTGCTGTCAAAAGAGTTGCTGTCGCGGTAACGAGCGTCGTCGGCGTAGCGGTGGGTATCAGAGGCGTGGCAGTCGCGGTCGATAGTGCTGTCGAGGTCGCGGTCGAGAGTGCAGTCGCAGTTGCGGTCGATGGTGCAGTCGCGGTCGCTACCTGTGTGGCGGTAGCTGTTGCCGCCGTTGGTGTGGTCGCGGTGGGAACAGTCGTCGGAGTAGTTGTATTGGTGCTCGCCGATGTCGCTGTGGCGGTAACAGCTGGAGTGGATGTAGCAGTGCCAGCGGGAGTGTTCGTGTGCGTGGCGGTGGCGCTGCCTCCCCCACCCCAACAGTTCGTCGCGCATTGAGGCGTACCATCCTGCGGATCGCACGGTCCTCCGGAGTTGGAATCTGAACCACCCCAACACTGATTATCATTCTCATCGAGCACGAGACAGCATTGGTACGCCATCGACACCCTCGGTACGAAGCACACCAAGAGGGTCAACAGCAGCAGCGTTACTCGAAGAACGCGCATTTCATTTTTGGTGGGGGCATCATCTGAAGCACTTAGGGTGTTAGGTGCGCTCAGTGAAAAGAAAATTCTTATGGCTCGAAGCCACGCAGCCGCTCTGCTGTCGCGTTCACCCTCGCGTGTAATAAGGGAGTGAGCCAAAAAATTCTCCGACAAAAACCTTCTCGAGTTGCCTGCGAGAAACGCGGGGAAAAAAAACCCTGCTTTCCGTTGCTACGACTGAGAGCACACCGTCCGCTTTCGGTGTGAGGGGTCCGCGGCGTTCGCTGGAGCTTAGGGCCGCACAATCTAGGTCGACCTACTTTCTGAAATCATTGAGCTTTTAACGGTCAAAACCTAAGCTTTTCGGCCCCCCAAAGACCCACGTGGTAAGACGCCAAATCGGGTACTTAGCGGGCATCGTTGAGCGGGCTAACTCCCTAGTCCTTGGTCGACAGAACAGTGCGTCACTGGGGCTTTGTGACCCCCATCTGGAGGCCCGCTAGGGAGTTTCCGCACAGCGGCTGCTCTCTCTCGAGGTCCCAATCCACGTGCGGCGGCTTCAGCAGGTGGCTGTAATTATTGCGCATTGCGTCTTGGCGCACTCGTTGTGCCCGTTTGAACCCAGTGAGGTCGCGGACGTTCAAACATGGAATCGGGAACTACGCAAAACCTGCATAAGGACGTAAAAATTGGAACTGGCTCTTGGAGCATGAGCCGAAGGGGTTCCAATACAAACATAATCTCACCCTCAAGCGAGGGGCGGTGCACACAGGGGGTTCTCTTACGACGGGCCGATGCTGGCGTGATGAGGAGATATTCGAAGAGAGCGGGCCAGCGACCAGCCCACTACAGCCGTTCACCCATCTCAACACCGAGGTGTGAGCGCCCGTGCTGCATCACAAGCCCCGTGGCGCTCCCCAACGGTGCTCACGCGAGTTTCGACTCCGCGGTCTCAGCATCCAGCACTGAATACTTCTTCGGAAGCGAGCATAATGTCGGTGAACTCAACGAGGATGCGCGCCACACATAACGACGTCGCCATGGCTCATGAGCACAGGATAGGCGACCTACTTGAACAGAGATTGCGTGACATCCATCGAGTGTGCCGGAAGCCGATTCTTCAAACGCCCCCCCTGTTTAAAAGCGAGGATTTCTCGAATAGCTTTTGCTCTGGAGCTACTGAGCCGCTGGGGTGACGCCGGCTGGACAGATCCAGACCTCATCCGGAAGCTTATCAAGGGAGTTCGACTTAAATAGTCGCCCCTCTTGAGGTCCGGCCTTGGCTATCGATTCAAAGCCCCTTGGTATCGGCTTGGCGAACAGACGAGCGAAGTTTCGTTGAGCTGTGGTCTTGAAGGACTTCAGCGAGAGCGCCTTACACGAGGATGCTGGTTGCGCATCGCAGACATATGCTGTTCCGGTCATGGCCGGCGCCAACGCCTTCTGCATCGCGGCGAGAATCGAGGCCCCGCGTCCCAACAACGTCGCCGCGTAGCTACCTTGCGATTTCTTCAATAGCCCCTTCTTAGCCAGTGAGGTCGCCAACTTCGTGAACCGAATAACGACAGCTCGAGCGTAGTCGACAGGAGCACGCAGCTCTGCTTTCGTAACGACCGAGCATTGAGCCGGAGCGCCGGTGTCGGCGCACATATTGAGGTCACTTGAGACGTTGACGCTTTGGCCCAGGAAGCTCCATACGCCGGTCAACGCTCCGTTCTGAGTGAACTCGACCTCTGGCACCGCGAACCCACTCGTTCCCGGCGCGAAGTAGTCAGGAGGAGTAGCGCCACCGGTTACTGAGTACATGCGGTTCGCCTTGTAGATCCGGGAGACGGTGTGCGTCATGTCAGTCTGGTTGACCGTCGTGAAGTAGATGCTCGGCACCGAGCCAACCAAGATTCGACATGCTGGCCCACCCACCGACACCAGTCGAGTGGCCTCAATTACCTTATCTCCGCGACTGATGAAGTTCGCGCCACTATCATAGAGCGAGTCGAAGGTTACAGCCGAGAGTCCTGAGGAGATCGCGTAGTACTTACCAGCGTCCATCGACACCGCGATAGAGCCGTTATCATCCGTAACTTGCGACTCAGCGTTCACCATCACCGGAATTCCGGAGATCGGCGTCTCGGCGATGCGCACCTGGTAGTTCACGATGCTTACCGGTGGAGTCACGGTCGGCGTAGAGGTCTCTGTCGGCGTCGCGGTAACCGTCGCTGTCGCCGTCACAGTCGGCGTCACCGTCGCTGTGTTCGTAGGCCCAGCAGTCGGTGTCGAGCTCGCGGTGGAGGTCGCCGTGGCTGTCGGAGTCGGCGTTCGCGTGCTGGTTGAAGTCAACGTTGGTGTCGTGGTCGCGGTTGATGTCATCGTCGGTGTGATCGTCGAGGTAGCGGTCGCAGTCTGCGTTTGTGTCGGAGTCACCGTTGGGGTCTCAGTCGGTGAGCTCGTCGCGGTTGATGTCACCGTCGCGGTCGATGTTGACGTCAGGGTGGCGGTGCTGGTCGCAGTCGCGGTCGCGGTATACGTCGCCGTGCTAGTCGCTGTGGCTGTTGCCGTGAGGGTAGCGTTCGGCGTTGGAGTGGCGGATGTTGTCGGAGTCTCCGTGACCGTTGCTGTCATTGTTGGCGTCGGGGTCGCGGTCGCCGTGCTCGTTGTCGTAGTGGTCGGCGTTCTCGTGACGGTCGATGTCGACGTAAATGTCGGGGTGGCCGTGAGCGTTGGAGTCACGGTAGCGGAGCTAGTGCTTGTAGCGGTGGTTGTCGCCGTGTGAGTCACGGTCATCGTTGGCGTGCTCGTGCTCGTTTCCGTCATCGTCGGCGTCGCGGTTAGGGTCGCGGTCAGCGTCGGACTCTCTGTTGGGGTAGCTGTCACCGTTGGAGTGTTCGTACTTGTCGCGGTCGGCGTCGTTGTAGGTGTGGTTGTTGTGGTAGAGGTGATCGTTGGCGTGCTTGTGGACGTTGCGGTTTCCGTCGCGGTCGAGGTAGCGGTCGCTGTCACCGTTGGCGTGTGAGTGCTCGTAGCCGTTCCTGTGGAGGTCGGCGTTGCCGTTGAGGTCAGAGTCGGAGTGATTGTGGCGGTTGATGTTACCGTCGATGTTGACGTAACGGTCGGTGTTACGGTGGCCGTTACCGTCGAGGTTGCTGTTTGAGTTGGTGTTAACGTCGAGGTTTCAGTTGCAGTCGCAGTCGCGGTGACTGTTACGGTCGCCGTTAGTGTCGGTGTATCCGTCGCTGTTGGTGTCGCCGACTGAGTTGGGGTACGAGTAATTGTCGCGGTCGCGGTCGCGGTTTCGGTCGAGGTTGGCGTAACTGATGGCGTATTCGTAGTGGTAGCGGTCACAGTCGCGGTAGAGGTACTCGTACTGGTTGCCGTTTGAGTCGCGGTAACCGTTGGAGTAGCGGTAGAGGTCGCCGTGCTTGTGACAGTCGACGTAACCGTTGGCGTTGTCGTCACCGTTGCGGTCGTCGTTGGCGTCGCGGTATTCGTAGTAGTTGCCGTCACAGTAGGTGTGGTTGTCGCCGTTGCCGAAGGAGTGCGAGTCGGAGTCTCGGTCGAGGTCGCCGTCGCTGTCTGAGTAATAGTCACAGTAGGGCTGACGGTCGGTGTGTCAGTTGAGGTAGCGCTGGCGGTAGCCGTCATGGTCGCGGTCTGGGTTGGCGTTGTTGTCGCCGTCGCGGTCAGGGTCGGCGTGTTCGTGGCGGTAGATGTTGGGGTAACCGTTGCGGTCTCTGTAGCGGTTTGACTGGCCGTCATGGTGGCCGTCTGCGTCGGCGTGCTTGTAGGCGTGGAGGTTGAGGTCGCAGTCGCCGATACGGTTGGAGTAAGGGTCGCCGTGGTGGTCACCGTCGGCGTGACAGTTGGCGATTCAGTTGGGGTGCTCGTTGGGGTTCGAGTCGGCGTGGCGGTTGAGGTCGACGTCGACGTCGCTGTCATTGTCGCCGTACTCGTAGCCGTCTCGGTCGGTGTCGTAGTCGCGGTATCGGTCGCGGTCGGCGAGGTCGTTGGCGTGTGCGTCGCCGTACTCGTCGACGTGGCCGTCGCCGTGACACTCGCGGTTGTAGTCGCTGTCGTCGTGCCAGTCGCCGTAGCCGTCGCTGTCGGCGTTACCGTAGCGGTGCTCGTCGCCGATGGGGTTGAGGTAGGCGTCGTGGTCGGTGTCGCGGTAGCGGTAGCGGTTCGAGAAGCGGTCGCCGTCATCGTCGGCGTGTGCGTGGCGGTTTCTGTCGGCATCGCAGTCGGCGTCGAGGTCGCCGTCTCCGTAGGAGTCGACGTTATCGTCGGAGTGTTTGTTGGCGTACTTGTCGATGTCGTGGTTGGTGTCGTAGTTGGTGTGGCCGTTGCGGTGGATGTGACCGTCGGAGTGCGCGTCGCGGTCTGAGTCGCCGTCGCTGTTGCGGTGCTTGTCGCAGTGATCGTTGCTGTGCTCGTAGCCGTGTTGGTAGCCGTCGCGGTGGCGGTAAGGGTCGGCGTCAGGGTTGGCGTCCGCGTAGCGGTCATCGTCGACGTTTGCGTAACGGTCGGTGTGACGGTCGGCGTATGCGTTGGCGTCGCGGTACTTGTCTCCGTTGGAGTCATGGTGGTGGTGTTTGTGACGGTCGGCGTATGGGTTGGTGTGGTCGTAGCCGTTACCGTGTTCGTGACGGTTGGCGTTGCCGTCGAAGTATCGGTCACCGTCGCGGTCATAGTTGGAGTAGCGGTAGCTGTGATCGTGCTGGTGGTGGTACCGGTCATGGTTGCCGTTTGAGTCACGGTGGCCGTTGTCGTTGGTGTGCTCGTGGCGGTGGCCGTGCTTGTTACCGTAGCGGTCCTTGTCGGTGTTTGGGTGAGGGTCGGTGTTACCGTCGACGTCTCGGTCGGTGTCGCAGTACTGGTTTGGGTCGGAGTTACTGTTGCCGTTGGTGTCACGGTAGGCGTTTCTGTTGGGGTAGTGGTGGCGGTCGCGGTGCCGGTCTCGGTGGCCGTCATCGTCGGTGTTCGCGTAACGGTTGGGGTGACGCTCGGAGTCACGGTCGCGGTCGTCGTCGAGGTCGCCGTGTTGGTTACGGTCGCGGTGGTTGTCGGGGTGGTGGTAACCGTGGCGGTGACCGTGGGTGTTCTCGTTCCGGTCGCCGTGCTTGTCACCGTCGCCGTGGCTGTTGGGGTAGTGGTCACGGTTGCCGTCGAAGTCGGCGTTGTGGTGGCGGTTGCGGTGCTTGTCACCGTTGGCGATGACGTTGCGGTTTCGGTGACGGTCGAGGTCACGGTCGGTGTCATCGTGGCGGTCGCGGTGCTGGTATGGGTCGCGGTCGTAGTTGGAGTATTCGTCACGGTCGCGGTCGACGTGGACGTCATCGTCGGTGTCATCGTCGCGGTCGACGTGCTGGTGCTGGTGGCGGTTTGAGTCGCCGTCTGAGTCACGGTCAGTGTGACGGTCGGAGTTACTGTCGGAGTAGCGCTCGCCGTCGCTGTGCTGGTTACCGTCGCCGTTCGGGTTGGAGTTTGGGTTACGGTGGCCGTTATCGTCGGACTCGTTGTCGGAGTCGCCGTGCTTGTGACGGTTGGTGTGGTGGTAGGAGTTTCGGTTACGGTTGGTGACGCTGTCGGGGTAGTCGTCGGTGTCGATGTCCTCGTGACGGTCGCTGTAGCCGTCGGAGTTTGAGTGACGGTCGACGTTACCGTTGGTGTCGTGGTTGCCGTGGTCGTGCTTGTAACGGTCGCGGTCATGGTCGGCGTGAAGGTGACCGTCGGCGTCGTAGTCGGCGTGTTGGTTGACGTCGCTGTTGCTGTGGTTGTTCCCGTTGCCGTTGGGGTATTGGTGACCGTTGGGGTAACTGAAGGAGTCACCGTAGCGGTCGCCGTGCTCGTAACGGTTGGAGTCGCCGTCGCGGTGACCGTGGCGGTAGCTGTGGCCGTCGCTGTCGCCGTCGGGGTCGGGGTGAGCGTCACCGTCGGTGTATTGGTTGGGGTCGTTGTCGCCGTAGAGGTCGCCGTGGCGGTTGCGGTCGTAGTCGGTGTTTGAGTTGTGGTTGTGGTGAAGGTCGGCGTCGGCGTCATCGTCGACGTGGTCGTTGAAGTTTGGGTTACGGTCGGCGTGGCCGTTGCCGTGTTGGTGGCTGTCTGCGTAGCGGTGCTCGTTGGCGTTGTCGTTGCGGTGAGCGTAACCGTTGGGGTGATGGTTTGAGTCGTTGTCGCGGTCGCGGTCGCTGTTGAGGTTGCCGTCGAGGTTGGAGTCTGTGTCGTCGTCGCAGTGGTGGTTGGCGTCGTAGTAGTCGTCGCGGTCGGCGTCATCGTCGCTGTAGCCGTCGCCGTTTGAGTTACGGTCGGCGTGGTGGTTGCTGTGTTGGTCGCTGTCTGCGTAGCGGTTCTCGTTGGCGTCGTCGTTGGAGTGAGCGTAACCGTAGGCGTGATGGTTGGGGTCGTTGTCGCGGTTGACGTCGCTGTGGAGGTTGCCGTCAAGGTTGGGGTCTGTGTCGTCGTTGCGGTAGTGGTCGGCGTCATGGTAGCCGTCGCGGTCGGAGTCATCGTCGCTGTCGCGGTCGCGGTTTGAGTTACGGTCGGTGTGGTGGTTGCCGTATTGGTCGCTGTCTGCGTAGCGGTTCTCGTTGGCGTTGTCGTTGGAGTGAGCGTAACCGTTGGCGTGCTGGTCGGGGTCATTGTGGCGGTTGCCGTCGCCGTGGAAGTTGCCGTCAAGGTTGGGGTCTGCGTCGTCGTCGCGGTAGTCGTCGGCGTCGTAGTAGCCGTCGCGGTCGGCGTCATCGTCGCCGTTGCCGTCGCCGTCTGAGTTACGGTCGGCGTGGTGGTTGCCGTGTTGGTCGCTGTCTCCGTAGCGGTTCTCGTTGGCGTTGTCGTTGGAGTCAGCGTGACCGTTGGGGTGATGGTTTGTGTTGTGGTGGCGGTAGAGGTGGCTGTCGCGGTTGCGGTCGTAGTCGGTGTTTGAGTTGTGGTTGCGGTGGAGGTCGGCGTCGTAGTAGCCGTCGCGGTCGGCGTCATCGTCGCTGTGACCGTTGCGGTTTGAGTCACGGTCGGCGTGGTGGTTGCCGTGTTGGTCGCGGTTACCGTGGCGGTTCTAGTCGGTGTTGTCGTTGGAGTGAGGGTAACCGTTGGGGTGATGCTTGGGGTCACTGTCGCGGTTGCGGTCGTAGTCGGGGTCTGCGTCATCGTTGGGGTCGTGGTTGGCGTCGTAGTGGCCGTCGCCGTCGGCGTCATCGTGGCTGTAGTCGTCGCGGTTTGAGTTACGGTCGGTGTGGTGGTTGCCGTGTTGGTCGCTGTCTGCGTAGCGGTTCTTGTTGGCGTTGTCGTTGGAGTAAGCGTAACCGTTGGAGTGATGGTTTGGGTCGTTGTGGCCGTTGACGTCGCTGTGAAGGTTGCCGTCAAGGTTGCGGTCTGTGTCGTCGTCGGCGTAGTGGTCGGCGTCGTAGTAGCCGTTGCGGTTGGCGTCATCGTCGCTGTCGCCGTCGCGGTTTGAGTCACGGTCGGTGTGGTGGTTGCCGTGTTGGTCGCGGTTACCGTAGCGGTTCTTGTTGGGGTCGTCGTTGGAGTGAGCGTAACCGTTGGAGTAATGGTTTGTGTCGTTGTCGCGGTCGCGGTTGCTGTTGAGGTTGCCGTCGAGGTTGGGGTTTGTGTCGTCGTCGCGGTAGTAGTTGGCGTCATAGAAGCCGTCGCGGTCGGCGTCATCGTCGACGTGGTAGTCGCTGTTTGAGTGACGGTCGGCGTCGTGGTGGCCGTGTTAGTCGCCGTCACTGTGGCGGTTCTCGTTGGAGTTGTCGTTGGAGTCTGGGTCACCGTTGGGGTTGTTGTTGGTGTGGTCGTAGCGGTGGCGGTGGCGGTTGTGGTCGAGGTCTGCGTCATCGTTGCAGTGGAGGTTGGCGTGTTAGTGGCCGTCACGGAAGCGGTTCTCGTTGGGGTGGTCGTTGGAGTGAGCGTAACCGTTGGGGTGATGGTCTGTGTGTTTGTAGGGGTCGCCGTCGTAGTTGGCGTCGTAGTAGCGGTCGCCGTCGGTGTCATCGTGGCTGAAGCCGTTGCGGTTTGAGTTACGGTCGGTGTGGTGGTTGCCGTGTTGGTCGCGGTTAGCGTGGCGGTTCTCGTTGGCGTTACGGTCGGAGTCTGCGTCATCGTTGGGGTGGATGTTGGTGTGGTCGTAGCTGTGGCGGTCGCTGTCGTGGTCGCTGTCTGCGTGGTCGTTGCAGTGGTGGTTGGCGTAGTTGTTGCCGTCACCGTGGCGGTTCTCGTTGGCGTTGTCGTTGGAGTGAGCGTGACCGTTGGAGTAACGGTTTGTGTCGTTGTCGCGGTAGAGGTGGCGGTCGCGGTTGCGGTCGTAGTCGCAGTCTGCGTCATCGTTGGGGTAGAGGTTGGCGTCATAGTAGCCGTCGCGGTCGGCGTCATCGTCGCCGTAGCTGTTGCGGTTTGGGTCACGGTCGGCGTGGTAGTTGCCGTGTTGGTCGCGGTTACCGTAGCGGTTCTCGTTGGGGTCGTGGTTGGAGTGAGCGTAACCGTTGGCGTGACCGTTTGGGTCGTTGTCGCAGTTGCGGTCGTTGTCGCAGTCTGGGTCATCGTTGGGGTGGAGGTCGGCGTCATCGTAGCTGTTGCCGTCGGCGTCGTCGTCGCTGTACCCGTTGCGGTTTGAGTTACGGTCGGCGTGTTAGTCACGGTTACCGTAGCGGTTCTCGTTGGCGTTACCGTAGGAGTCTGCGTCATCGTTGGGGTGGATGTTGGTGTGGTCGTAGCTGTGGCGGTCGCTGTCGTGGTCGCGGTCTGCGTGGTCGTAGCAGTGGTGGTTGGCGTCGTGGTTGCCGTCACCGTGGCGGTTCTCGTTGGCGTTGTCGTTGGAGTGAGCGTAACCGTTGGCGTAATGGTTTGTGTTGTTGTGGCGGTCGCTGTCGCTGTTGAGGTTGCCGTTGAAGTTGGAGTGTGGGTCGTCGTCGCGGTCGTGGTCGGCGTCATAGTAGCCGTTGCTGTCGGCGTCATCGTGGCCGTAGCCGTTGCGGTTTGAGTTACGGTCGCGGTGCTCGTTGGGGTGTTGGTTGCCGTTGCGGTCGGCGTTGTCGTCGGCGTGCGTGTTGCGGTTTGAGTTACCGTCGATGTGGTTGTTGGCGTGTTAGTTGCGGTCGCTGTCGGCGTTGTCGTCGGCGTGGTTGATGCGGTTTGAGTTACGGTCGGTGTGGTGGTTGCCGTGTTCGTCGCTGTCTGCGTAGCGGTTCTCGTTGGCGTCGTCGTCGGCGTGAGCGTAACCGTTGGGGTGATGGTTTGGGTCGTTGTCGCGGTAGAGGTAGCTGTCGCGGTTGCGGTCGTAGTCGGTGTCTGCGTCATCGTCGGGGTGGAGGTCGGCGTCGTAGTAGCCGTCGCGGTCGGCGTCATCGTTGCTGTCGCCGTTGCGGTTTGAGTTACGGTCGGTGTGGTAGTTGGCGTGTTGGTCGCCGTCACCGTGGCGGTTCTCGTTGGAGTTGTCGTTGGAGTGAGCGTAACCGTTGGCGTGATAGTTTGGGTCGTTGTAGCGGTTGCCGTCGCTGTGGAGGTTGCCGTCAAGGTTGGGGTCTGTGTCGTTGTCGCGGTAGTGGTCGGCGTCGTAGTAGCCGTGGCCGTCGGCGTCATCGTCGCTGTAGCCGTCGCCGTTTGAGTCACGGTCGGTGTGGTGGTTGCCGTGTTAGTGGCGGTTACCGTAGCGGTTCTCGTTGGCGTTGTCGTTGAAGTATGCGTGACCGTTGGGGTGATGGTTTGTGTTGTGGTGGCGGTAGAGGTGGCTGTCGCGGTTGCGGTCGTAGTCGGTGTCTGCGTCATCGTTGGGGTGGAGGTCGGCGTCGTAGTAGCCGTCGCGGTCGGCGTCATCGTTGCTGTAGCCGTCGCCGTTTGAGTCACGGTCGGTGTGGTGGTTGGCGTGTTAGTGGCGGTTACCGTGGCGGTTCTCGTTGGCGTTGTCGTTGGAGTGAGCGTAACCGTTGGGGTGATGGTTTGTGTTGTGGTGGCGGTGGAAGTCGCTGTCGCGGTTGCGGTCGTAGTCGGTGTCTGCGTCATCGTTGGGGTGGAGGTCGGCGTCGTAGTAGCCGTCGCCGTAGGCGTCATCGTGGATGTAGCCGTTGCGGTTTGAGTTACGGTCGGTGTGGTGGTTGCTGTGTTGGTCGCTGTCTGCGTTGCGGTTCGCGTTGGCGTTGTCGTTGGGGTGAGCGTAACCGTTGGGGTGATGGTTTGGGTCGTTGTCGCCGTGGAGGTTGCTGTCGCGGTTGCAGTCGTAGTCGGTGTCTGCGTCATCGTCGGGGTGGAGGTCGGCGTCGTAGTAGCCGTCGCCGTAGGCGTCATCGTGGATGTAGCCGTTGCGGTTTGAGTTACGGTCGGTGTCGTGGTTGGTGTATTAGTTGGCGTTGCAGTTGGCGTTCTAGTCGGTGTAGTTGTCGCCGTTTGAGTGACAGTCGGTGTAGTGGTTGGTGTATTCGTCGGCGTTGCAGTTGGCGTTCTGGTCGGCGTCGTTGTTGCGGTTTGAGTTACGGTCGGGGTGGTGCTTGGGGTATTAGTTGGCGTAGCCGTTTGAGTTACGGTCGGTGTGGTCGTTGGCGTCGTGGTTGGCGTTGCGGTCGGTGTCGTAGTCGGTGTAGTTGTCGCCGTTTGAGTGACAGTCGGTGTAGTGGTTGGTGTATTCGTCGGCGTTGCAGTTGGCGTTCTGGTCGGCGTAGTTGTTGCGGTTTGAGTTACGGTCGGTGTGGTTGTTGGAGTATTTGTTGGCGTTGCTGTCGGTGTTCTCGTCGGAGTGGTTGTCGCCGTTTGGGTTACAGTCGGGGTAGTCGTTGGCGTCGTGGTTGGCGTTGCGGTCGGTGTCGTGGTCGGAGTGGTCGTCGCCGTTTGAGTGACAGTTGGTGTGGTGGTTGGTGTATTCGTCGGCGTTGCAGTTGGCGTTCTCGTCGGCGTAGTTGTTGCCGTTTGAGTTACGGTCGGCGTGGTCGTTGGCGTATTGGTTGGCGTAGCTGTCGGCGTAGTAGTCGGTGTAGTTGTTGCCGTTTGAGTTACGGTCGGTGTGGTCGTTGGCGTCGTGGTTGGCGTTGCCGTCGGTGTCGTGGTCGGAGTGGTCGTCGCCGTTTGGGTTACAGTCGGTGTGGTGGTTGGTGTATTCGTCGGCGTAGCAGTCGGCGTTCTCGTCGGCGTAGTTGTTGCTGTTTGAGTTACGGTCGGCGTGGTCGTTGGCGTATTGGTTGGCGTAGCTGTCGGCGTAGTAGTCGGTGTAGTTGTTGCCGTTTGAGTTACGGTCGGGGTAGTCGTTGGCGTCGTGGTTGGCGTTGCGGTCGGTGTCGTGGTCGGAGTGGTCGTCGCCGTTTGAGTTACAGTCGGTGTGGTGGTTGGTGTATTCGTCGGCGTTGCAGTCGGCGTTCTCGTCGGCGTAGTTGTTGCGGTTTGAGTTACGGTCGGTGTGGTTGTTGGAGTATTTGTTGGCGTTGCTGTCGGTGTTCTAGTCGGAGTGGTTGTTGCAGTTTGAGTTACAGTAGGTGTCGTCGTCGGCGTGTTGGTCGGCGTTGCAGTCGGCGTTGTCGTCGGCGTAGTTGTTGCAGTTTGAGTTACAGTAGGTGTCGTGGTCGGCGTGTTGGTCGGCGTTGCAGTCGGCGTTCTCGTCGGCGTGGTTGTTGCCGTTTGAGTTACGGTCGGTGTGGTCGTTGGCGTATTGGTTGGCGTAGCAGTCGGCGTTCTGGTTGGCGTGGTCGTCGCCGTTTGGGTTACGGTCGGGGTAGTCGTTGGCGTCGTGGTTGGCGTTGCGGTCGGTGTCGTGGTCGGAGTGGTTGTCGCCGTTTGAGTGACAGTTGGTGTGGTGGT
>JBIJBE010000069.1:0-9684 GCA_044345405.1 Bdellovibrionota bacterium | reverse complement strand
GCTCCATGGAGGAAAGGTTATCGCGGTCGGTCTTGATCGATTGGTGCCCGTTAGCGGTCACCACGCCGCTTCCCGTTCAGTTCCTGCGGACCGATTCATCGGTCGCGCATGGGTTCGCGGATAAGTCAGGTAACTTTATGAGCGCTCCTCACGACGTAGCCGGTAAGGCTACAGACCTTCACCGTATCCTAGAGGACATAGCGCACTACCTTCCCTCGCAGGGCCCGATTAAGACCTTTGTTCATCACAATACACTCCACCACTTTGAGAATTTGGAGTTTTTTGAGGCTTTGGACGCAGCGGCCGATGTCTATGGGGCTAACACCGCGCTGCCGGAGACGACCTATCAGGAGTATGTGACGCAAGGACGTATTACTCATGGGGACCTTAACCGAGCGCTCCAAGAGTACGGATACCAGGGTGATTCGTGGATTTATGGAATATCGAAACGTAAGATAGCGCGCTCCCTTCTGTTTTCCGCTCCCATACCACTGACCGCGGAAACGTTACGGTGGCGTCTTCTTGAGAAGAGATACCTAGATCGGTTTCACGAGGAGGTTTCTCCTCAGAAGATTAAACACATCCGTGAATCCGACGCGGCGGTCCCCGAGGCTACCCTGTGGGGCTGGCTCTCCGCGTATGAAGAGTTGGTTCGCGATTGGAATCAGCCATGGCTCCATGATTTGGTTCGGGCCCCAGAGTTGGCGCACAACCCAGCTGATAGTTGGTCGACCCAGGATTCTTTACGGTTATTGTGGATCGCCTCCATTATCTTTGCTCGCGACGTTCTAACGTTCAATCCGAACTACGGATCGAATCACCATCCAACACACCAAAACACGCAGGTTGAGGAGCTGATCAACCCGTACCTCATTAAGTTTACCAGTTCATTCCTTGATAGCGGACTCGCGCACCTGACGCCCGCCGATAGAACTCACGGACTTCTGGAAGCGTTCTTCCACCATATGAGTAACGCCTCTCTGACACGTCCGGCGTGGCTTCGTGGAGAACTCGATATCTTTAGGGGGAAATCAGCTGAGGAGGTTATCTCACTCGCCCTTGAAGCGCAGGGGGTAGAGGGCTCGCGAGTGCGCGCGTTTTTATTAGAGAAAGCTCTTATCCTGAAGGGATGGGGAGGGCTCGTTCATCAGGCGGAGCTCCATGTCGCTGGCATATCGCATACCGCAACCCTGGCGGAGTTCCTCGCGGTTCGACTAGTTCTTGAGACCTTAGCTGAGGGCTATCTTCAGGAACATCCGTACTTGAAGGTGTCGGAAAGCGCGGATAGGCCATTCGAGATCAATAGACCAGGAGTGGCGGATGTTCTTGACGAACCCACACGTATTCGGACGACCGCGTACCATCTCTTCCATGCCTTCCAGCTCTTCCCGGCCGCGGGGAGCGAGCTCCTTCGCCTCAGTGTGGAGGAGCGAGCCGAGCTGGTGCGGATCGTTAATGACTTCGACAGCCCTCGTCGTTTGCGCGTGTGGCACAAAGCGTATGAATGGAATCTCTACGCTCGAGCCGCAATAGCTCTTCAACACAATAATCGAAAGCGCAACGAGAAGGAGCGTTTTAAGGACTCGGTGTGTCAGTTGGTTTGCTGCATCGACGATCGAGAGGAGTCATTCCGTCGTTACGTCGAGGAGATTAGTGACGATTACGAGACCTTTGGGACCGCTGGGTTCTTTGGTGTCGACGCGGAGTTCCATAGCCTCTATGAACGCCCCGCCCCGTTCTGCCCGGTGAATGTGGTGCCCACTCACCACATCGATATCCGACCGAAGCGTGGTTCAGAGCAGCGCTTGTTCGGTCTTCAAAAGATCAACACCCTTCGCTCTGACCTAGACATGTTCGTTGAGAGCCAATCTCGCTCTTTGGTTCGAGGATGGTTGCTTGCGCTCGGTGGATTGCTCGCTCTGTTTCCGCTCTCTATCTCAACACTTGCTCCACGATTCACCCACCGATTTCAGGGGTTTCTAAAGAGAACGTTGCTTAATCCCGCGGATGAGAGCGCGATCATCTTCGCTCAAGAGGATGACCCGGTGGGCGAGGGGCGATTTACCCTCGACGAGATGGCGCACCGAGTTCGAACGCTCTTGGTCTCAACGGGTTTGTCAAAACGCTTGGCTCCGCTTGTGGTCATCATGGGTCATGGCTCATTCAGCACGAACAACCCATTCCGTTCCGCGTATGATTGCGGCGCGTGTGGAGGTCGTCCGGGACGAATGAATCCCCGCGTGTTCGCGGCGATGGCGAACCGAAAGGATGTTCGAGTGAAGCTCAGAGAGCTTGGCGTTGATATCCCTGAGAAAACAACCTTCCTTGGAGCGTTCCACAATACGTGTACCGATGAGGTGGAGTACTTTGATCTGGATCATCTAAACGACACGAACTCGAAGATTTTTGACACCTTTAAAATGGATATCGAGAAGGCGAGGGCGCGTAACGCGTTAGAGCGATGCCGACGTTTCGACGATACCAAGGTGTCTACCGTTGAGGAGGCTATCGCGCACGTTGAGTCTCGGGCTCATCATATCGCGCAGCCACGACCGGAATATGGTCACGCCACGAACGCGTTATGTTTCGTTGGTCGGCGAGAGATTACTCGCGGCCTCTTCTTGGATAGACGGGCGTTCCTGGTCTCATACGACAAGACCGTGGACCCCGATATCACGATGCTGCGAACGCTTCTACGAGCCGTCGTTCCGGTGTGTATGGGTATCAATCTCGAATACCTCTTCTCCGCGATCGACAATCAGAAGTATGGGGCCGGAACGAAGCTGCCGCACAATGTGACCTCGCTTTTGGGGTTGATGACCGGGTATTGTAGTGATCTCCGAACCGGACTTCCCGCGCAGATGGTCGAGATTCATGAGCCGGTCCGCCTTCTTCTCGTACTTGAGCATGAGCCGGAGCGAATTCTTGAGTTGCTTGAGGCGGAGCCTCAGATAGGGAAAGTTATCAAGAATAATTGGGTCTCGGTCATGGCTTACTCCGCGGAGACGAATTCAGTCCACTATCTCGATCATACTGGCACCTTTGTTCCATTCGAGGAGCAGGCCGCGGAGGTTAAATCCATACCCTCATCACTGCCATGGGTCATTGGAAAGCGGGAGCACTTAGATTTTCCGCTCATTAGGTAGAGGGGGCCGTGTGAATACGACAGTACTCGAATGTATAGGGGCGATGGTTTTCATAGCGCCACTTGTAGCGCTTGTCCTCTTATCGTTTGTGGGATCGACCAATCTCAAAGGACGGGAAAACGTCATCAAGGGGATCGTCGCGACAGGACAATCGATAGCGCTATTTTGCGCCCTTGTAGTGGGAGTCGCCTTTTTGCGGCAGTACTTCGCGACCGGTCGAATCACCCCGATGATGGTCATTCATCACCCCCTATTTTCCTTCAACCACCACTCCGTGGATTTCAACCTTCAGCTCGATGGGATGAATATCTGGTTCGTTCTGATGGCGACCGTGCTTTCGAACATCGTGGGGGTGTTTTCTCGGCACTACCTGCACCGGGATCCTGGGTTCTTCCGATTCTTTTATCTGATCGTACTCTTCTTAGTGGGGGTCTTGATCGTGTTTATGGGGAGCTCCTTCCAGATAATCTTCATGGGATGGGAGTTTGTTGGGATTACCTCAGCGCTTCTCATCTCGTTCTTTACCATACGCAGGGAAACGATCGATAACGCTCTCCACGCCTTCTGGGCTTACCGAGTCTCGGATATCGGGCTCCTTGTAGGGTCATTCCTGATCGCTGCTACTATCCCGGGTCATATCTTTGGGGAACTGAGCGCGCATCGATATCTACTCCCCGCTGAACTGGCGTTGGTCATCCCATGCCTTCTTCTCTTCTCCGCCATGGGTAAGTCAGCGCAGTTTCCGTACTCCTCGTGGCTTCCCCGGGCGATGGAGGGACCGACCTCCTCAAGCGCAATCTTTTACGGAGGGTTATCGATTCACGCGGGTGTGTTCCTGTTATTGCGCATGCGTTCCGAGTTAATGGTCCCAACACCCGTTTTAGTGGTGATGGGATGTGTTGGGTTGGTCTCGTGCGTCTACGGAGTCTTGTTGAGCCAAGTTCAGAGCGATGTAAAGAGTGCCCTCGCGTATGCCTCTCTCTCTCAGGTTGGTATCATGTTTATCGAGATAAGCTTGGGCTGGAATCAGGTCGCGATAATTCACTGCATCGGACACGCGTTCCTTCGTACCTACCAGATCTTGAAATGTTCCTCGATCATCCATCAATTCGTCGAGTTCGAGGACGCGCATCAGCATGACATCGACAAGGCTAAAGCGGGAATTCTTTCTCTTCTTATCGCACGGCCTCGTAAGGGTAGATTGTTTAGTTTCTCTTTCGATCTGGCGCTTCGCGCCGCCTCAGGCCCGAGCGATATCGTGACAACCCTGGAGCGAATCTCACGATTGTTGCAAAGGGGAGAGGATCGGTGGCTGGCTTTTATTGGCGGAGGGGCCAATACGAACCATGAGAGGCAGGGAGGTGTTCGTGGATAGCTCTTCTGTGGTTGGTTCTTTTTGGTCGTTGTGTGCGCTCTTTGGTGTGGCGGCCTTGGTTGAGCTGTGGAGGGAGCGGTCAAAGAAGCTCTACTACGCGCGCGGTTTCGCGCTATCTGTGGCGATGGTCGCGGCGGTAGTCGTCCTGTTGCAGGGTGGTTCTGGATTGAGTTCGTCTGCCGTTGTTCTTCCTCACGACGACCTAGTCGCTCATCTCGCGCCAGCTGGTGCCTACATCTCTTACATCAATTTCAGCGCTGGTTATGTATTCTCTGTGCTCTCAATTGGAATTCTAATCGCCGCGATCCTTTTCTGTCCAACGGCTCCACTCGTTCGGGTACGCATGAGTCGGGTGTTCGCGATGGAGGCGCTTATCGTTGGCCTCATCAATGTGCAGGAGATCGAATGGTTCCTGATAGTGGGAGTCGCGCTTACTATCAGCTTCATACTCTCCATGTGGTACAACTGCAAAAACCTTCTCGACGATGACCAGCGTTTTATGCGGGCTCGGTGCTTCACGGCGTATCAAGGTGCCGCCCTCCTTGCCATGAGTACTAGTTTACTCCTTCGCGTTATGGATCACGCGGGGGTGGTACCATATACCGCTACGCTGGGCCTCATCGATATGGGGTGCCTCTGCGTCGCTTCGGCCATCTCCTTCGGCATCTTTCCGTTTCATGGGTGGGTACTTCCATTCTTCAGTGGTCCTCGCGCGACGGTATTTCTTCCCGTGATGTGTATTCAGATGGGGCTACTATTCTTCTTCCGTGTGTACGCGCCAATCGTTTCCACGTATAACCACCACTCTCTTGTGTTCGTTGGAATTCCTGTTGTCGGTATTCTTTACGCGGCGCTCCTTTTCTTCGGCGAATCACGGCTCAAGCGAATTCCAGGAAACCTCTATCTCAGTCACGTGTGCTTGATGGCGATCAGCGTCGTTGGGCTTGACGCTACGTCTCTTGCCTCCGCCGTTCTGGATGGGGTTAATACTGTGGTGTCTACGCTTGGGCTCCTGGGTGTGTGCGCTCTCTTACATAGTAGGTTCGGAGTGCGAGGAGTTCTTGTTCCAACCGGCTTAGGGAGTTTCTTCCCTGAGGTCGCGGTATGCTACCTCATCTGTGTTCTCTCTCTTGTAGGGTTTCCCGGAACCCTTGGTTTTATTCAGGAAGAGGTGTTACTTGGGCAGGCCGTCGGGCACCACAACCTCTTGGCGGCGGTTATCGCTATCGCACTTACCTTGAACGGGTTCTCCAGTTTTCGCCTTTTTGCTCGCGTGTTCATGGGGCAGCCGGCGCTTGGGCATGACGGTGAGACGAAGCTCCTTCCTCGGGAGCGATTCATTATCTACGCTATTCTGGCGGTTATTATCGTTAACGGATTGGCCCCGTCCTATATTGTGGCTAGTCTCTCCGGCATGGGAGCGAATGGGCACTAAGAGTGCCGGTAGTGTAAATCCCGCGGATCATCGAAAGAACGAGAGAGATATGAGAGGCGAGGCGTAGCGCCTACGATTCGGATATGCAGGAAGCAGCTCGGAAGCTATACGTGTTCTACGGGTTGGTAACGGGTGGTATTGCGCTCGTTACCTCCTACCTAGCCTTCCGCCACACAGAGGCCTCCCTCTGGATAAGCGCGTTTATTGGAATTAACATCGGCGCGCTTGTCGTGATGGGCCTGGATAAGACCTTTGCGCGAGCCAATACAGCTCGGGTTCCAGAGGTTCTGCTCTATGTCATCGCCCTTGTTGGGGGAAGTCCGGGCATCCTCGCCGGCATTCACATCTTTAAACATAAAACGCGTAAAGCGGCCTTCCAGTTTACTCTGCTCATCGTATGCGCGTTGCAGGTAGCGCTGGCGCGTATGCTCGACCTTCATCTTCGCTAAGGTTCGTTTGTGGCGCCCTCCAAAAGGGTTGGAGAGCGCGCAAGGTTGGTCGCTCTAGTGAGCCGCTGGACGGGAACTTGAGAGTCCTACGGAGTGACGAAGAAGCTCTCGGGCGTAGTGTTCTGGAGCCTTCTCCGCGACATCGCTCAACGAGATGATACCGACGCAGTGACCGCGCTGATCAACCACCGGCAACCGTTTAATCTCTCGCTCCTCGAAGAGCTTGCAACACTGGGCGATGTCTGTATCTGGAGACACGGTTACCGCCGGGGAGGACATAATATCCATCGCTGAGGTCTGGGAGGGGCTCTTTCCGGTCGCTACGGCTCGACAGCAGATATCTCGATCGGTCACGACCCCCAAAAGTTCAGCCTTCTCTTTTGAGCGAACAACCGGAATCTCCCCGCAGTCACTCTCTACCATCATCCTGGCGACCTCATCGATCTTGGTGTTCGCGACGCACAATGTCGGATTTTTCGTCATTATTTCTTGAGCTTTCATCACCCATTCCTGTAGTAAATAGTGGTTCAAGGGCACCTTACTCGAATTAAACACAGCAGAGTGTGAGGGGGGTCACAAAGGAGCTTGAAGTTGTGGCGAGGGGGGACAACTTCTCGCTGTGTTTCCGTAGAGCGTTACGTTGCCCATTACATGTGATACTGTCTTAATCATGGAAATAAGCGAAAAGTCAGACCTTTCCCTAGCGGTATTCGATCTTGATGGGACCCTCGTTGAGCTTGAGATTGAACACTTCATCGATCATGCCATCGAGGTTACCGGGAAGCTGGGGTTTCCTGTGCCAACGAGGGAGAAGGTCCATCAACTGATGCGTACCCATTCCATTCAAGAGCTGTTTCCGGCCGAAGAGCGTGAACGAGCCATCCACCAATATTGGCACGCCTACGACGCGCGTCAGATCCCGGCACCTCGTTTGATAGAGGGGGCGTTGGCTACCCTTGAGGAGATGGTCGCTCGAGGGTTCGATCTCGCTATAGCCACCGCTCGAACGGTGCAGGCTGATGAGTTGCGTGAGATTTTGAGACCGACCGGAATTATCAACCATGTGGAGTTTCTCTCAACCTGGTGGGAAACCGGTTGGACGGAGAAGAGGGAGCAACTTCTCGGATTATGCCGAGAACATCGCATCGCTCCCACCCGCGCTATGATGGTCGGTGATTCGATTGATGACATGCGAAGCGCGGCGGTGTGTGGATTTGGTTTGCGCATCGGTTTGTTAAACGGGATGCATACCAACGAAGTCCTTCTGTCGGCGCGGCCAGACTATCTCGTAGATAGCGTCACCGAGGTTCCCGCGGTGCTCGATACACACGCGGCGCGATAGCGATAAAAACGTCCGTGATTTAATCGTGGTCGCGTTCTCCGGCTCCTACATGACTCGCCGGGGCAGAGGATTCGTAGGCCTCTGGGTGACGAATCTTCCCGCCTTCATACGCGGTGTAGGCGAGACTCGTGGAGGCTACCGCTCCCGTCCCGACGAGAAGTTTGAGGGTAGGTTGTAAGAACCGCGGAGCTTTATTTCCAAGCAGAATGCCGCTCGCCGCGGTCGCCCCCACGAAGAGGGTGAGCCAGAACGCGACGTATGCGGCCTCCTCGTGCTCTTCGATGGTATCCTCCGAGATGCCGGGGAGATCTTCGACTATCTCCTCAGCCTGCTCGCCGATAAGAAAGGCGGGAATCGAGCACAGACTAGCGCCTACAAAAAGCCACATCGCCACACTCGCGACGGTGCCTTGCTTTCGAAGGAGCGCGAAAGCCAGCACGATAGTTGCTGTCGGGATAAGGACGATGGGAAGGTGTACGAGGACGATGTGGAGGTGCGCAGCATTCATCTAGGGCTCCCAAAAGTATGTGCCGTTAGCGGTGTAATTCGGGGCTCGCATGTACGAAATGTCTCCCTAAATTCTAGATACTATAGCTCTCCGTTTGGAATCCCAGTTGATTTTTTCCGGGAGCAGGGTAGGCTCCTGTTCGCCAACATGTTGAAAAGGGATGGTTATCGGTTCGGGGCACGAGTCTGGCCGGCACCGAAACCGGGATGAGCCGAGGAATACGAAGGAGAAAACACCATGAAAGTCGCTACCGACAAAGCTATGTCGCTCGTGAATGAGTTCAAAGCGTTCGCGTTTAAAGGAAATGTAGTCGATCTCGCGGTGGGTGTTATCATCGGAGGCGCCTTCGGCAAGATCGTCGATTCCCTTGTGAAGAACGTCATTATGCCGTTCATCGGTAGTCTCCTTCCGGGAGAGCAGGGATACCTTGGATGGAAGTTTGTTATCAACGGAAAAGATGTTCCGTATGGTCTCTTCATCGGCGAGGTAGTTAACTTCCTTATCGTCGCGGCGGCCCTCTTCTTATTCATCGTGAAGTTCCTTGGTTGGGTTATGAAGAACAAAGCTGAGGAAGCTCCAGCGGCGCCCGCTGCACCAGCGATTACCAAAGATCAGGAGCTTTTGACCGAGATTCGCGATCTTTTGAAGCGCTAATACGACCTGGTTTTTCTTGTGCCCGTAAAGAGGTAATTCGTACGTATGAAATCGTGTATCCCCGCTCGATTCTCTCTGATTCTCTTCGTCAGCCTTGGTATCGTTATGGTGCCATCGGCGGGCGCGCAGTCCGGCTTTGAAAAGCCTCCAGTGCTACAGGCAAAGGATGTACTCCCTGAGGCGCTCCTTAAGGGGGCGTTTCACGAGGTAGACCCACGAGTCACGAGTGACGGCTACTTCAACGAGTTCAAGTTGAGGTCAAAATTCGGTAACTTCAACGTCGAGGGGCAACAGCTCTTGGAGCTTCGAATCGGGGAGCTTAACGCTCTCAATGAGCTCGACAAATTGTCGAGCTCTAAGGTTATCGGCGATGCCATGTATGAAGGTGGTAAGGCTACCGTCATGGCGCCAGTGAACGCCGTAAAGAAGGTAGCTAATACAGTTTCAGACCCCGACAAGATGTATGACACCGTGAAGGGCGTTCCCGAAGGAGCGGAGAAAGTTTTCTCGTGGGCCTATCGTCAGGCTAAGGGAGCGGCTCAGGGGGTTTCCGATTTAGTTACCGGAGATAGTCAAACAACGTCCGAGGACGTAAGTGATGGCGCGTCGTCGACCCTTCAGGCGGGTAAAAGTTTTGGCCTCAAATTCATCGGCTATACCGGCCGCGAGCGAGAGCTGTTTCAAAAGCTTCAGGTGAATCCCTATAGCTCGAATAAGATGCTTCAGGACGAGGTCGTGCGGGTCGCTGGGCTGGGAACCGCGGTAGGATTCGCCT
>JBIJBE010000043.1:0-29481 GCA_044345405.1 Bdellovibrionota bacterium | reverse complement strand
CGTTGACCCTCTCACCTATGATGTCCTCTCGGCTGGTAAAGAAGGCTCACGCTGACAGCGCGTTTAAACAGAGAATCGACGCTCGTTTGGAGTGGCTACGAGCAAAGTACGAGGAGCTCTTGCGCGTTGTATTGCGATATCGTCCCTCGGTGGTCGCGGCGGCGCTGTGGATATCGCTCCTCATCGCGCCGTTCTACATGCTCGCGATGAAGGAGCTCGCCCCGGAAGAGGATCAAGGAGTTCTCTTTGGAATCGTACAGGGGCCGCCAAATTCAACCCTTGAGCAACTAGAGACTCCGACTGAGGAGATTTATAAAGCGTACGCATCATTCCCAGAGTATCGGGGCGCGTTTCAACTCACTAGTCCTGGCGGAGGGTTCTCGGGGCTGGTTACCAAACCGTGGGCTGAGCGCTCTCGTTCGATCTTTCAGATGGAGCCGGAGTTGTGGGGTAAGGTCGCGCAGATTCCGGGCGCTCGTGTGATTGTTACCACGCGACCAGCGTTGCCAGGTGGGAGCGACTTTCCGGTAGAGTTCGTTATCTCCTCGACCGCTGAACCACGTGAGCTTGTGACGTACGCGAACCAACTTGTCGGCGCGGCGTTCCAGAGCGGCAAGTTTATGTTCGCCGATACGGACCTTAATTTTGATATTCCTCAAACGGAGATCGATATCAATCGAGATAAGGCTAACGCGATGGGCCTGTCGCTCGCGAGCATCGGGCAGGACCTCTCTCTCTATCTGGGCGGGAATTACGTGAATCGGTTCTCTATTCAGGGGCGAAGTTACAAGGTCATTCCTCAAGTTCAACGTGGAAATCGGCTTACACCGGAACAGCTTCTTGAGCTTCATATTCGTGGACCGCAAGGAAAACTAATCCCCCTAGCGACTGTGGCATCGCTGAAAAACACCACGGAGCCGCGACAGCTCAACCGATTCCAGCAGCTCAACTCCGCCAAGATTCGAGGCGCTATCGTTCCTGGTGTAACGATTAATGACGGATTGAAGGTGCTTGAGGATAAAGCTAAAGAGATCCTTCCCGTCGGATACGTCACCGATTACGCCGGCGAGTCGAGGCAACTTCGAAAGGAGGGGAACTCGATGACGAGCACCCTTGTCTTGGCGCTCATCGTTATCTTCCTCGTTCTCGCGGCGCAGTTTGAGAGCTTCATTGATCCTCTGATCATCTTGGCTGGTTCGGTGCCGCTCGCTCTCGCTGGAGCTCTGCTCTTTGTGTTCCTGGACTTTACCTCCCTCAACATCTACTCGCAGGTAGGTCTCGTTACCCTTGTGGGATTGGTAGCGAAGAACGGAATCCTGATTGTGGAGTTCGCGAATAGGCTTCAAGAGGAGGGCGTCGCCCGATTTGAGGCGGCTATTCAAGCCGCCACGACCCGTCTTCGACCTATCCTGATGACAACCGTCGCGACGGTTGTAGGACACTTCCCGCTCGTTATCGCCACCGGCGCTGGCGCCGGAGCTCGTAACAGCATCGGTATTATGCTCGTGAGCGGAATGATCTTGGGAACCGTGTTTACCCTCTTCGCTGTTCCGGTGTTCTATACCCTCATAGGTGGACGCACGAAGCGTGCTGTCGCGGGCAACGTCGTGGCGGCGCCACGTGAACACAGGGACGTGACGGTCGGATTGACTCGCGTTGCTCAGTAACCGGTCGCTTCGTGTGCCGATACGCGTCAGATGAGACGCGGTCGTACGACATTCATCCCTTCCCACCTCGGAGTGAGTGTGGGAATGTAGAGGAGCTCGGAAGCAAGGATAGTAAGATGAATAGGACGTTATCGGCGGTGGTGGTGGCTTTGATGAGCGCGGGATGCGCCGTGGGGCCCGATTACGTAACGCCGGATACCACCTTCCCTAAGCAGTTCCTTGGCGACGAGGGAAAACCAACTCCGGAGGAGATCTCTCTTGAGAGGTGGTGGGGTAACTTTAACGACCCGATTCTCACACAACTCGTTACCGACTCCGTTCGTAATAACAACGATCTTCAGGGCGCTATCGCCCGGGTTAATCAATCGCGAGCCCTCTACAACCAGACCTTCTTAAATCTTTTTCCGACGATTACGTCGAACGGGCAATACACGAACACCCATGTCCCAACATCGACCTTCGCCGGTGGAGCAATTAGGGTCCCACAGTCGCACATCGACAACGATTACTTCTCCACGGGATTCGACGCAGTGTGGGAGCTCGATATCTTTGGGCGTGTTCGTCGAAGCGTTGAGGCTCAAGACGCGCAGATCGACGCGTCCGTTGCCGGTCTTCAAGACGCCATCCGTATCTTAGTGAGTGAGGTTGCTCGTAATTATCTCGAACTTCGTGGCGCCCAACAGCAGAAAGAGGTCGCGCAACAGAACGCGCGTACCCAGGAGCAGGTGGTTAAGGTCGCTGAGGCGCTCTTTAAGGGTGGCCAATCCACTGAATTCGATGTTGTTCGCGCTCGAGCGCAGTACATGAACACGATGGCGGCGATTCCTCCCTTTGAAGCGCAGGAGAAGGGCGCAATCTATCGACTCGGTGTTTTGACGGGGCGTCAGCCTCAGGAGCTCGTTGAGCGATTATCAACGAAAGAACCCCTTCCAAACTATTCCGGTCCTGTGAAACTGGGAGACCCATCGTTACTTCTCAAGCGTCGACCCGATATTCGCGCGGTAGAGCGGCAACTCGCGGCGGCCACCGCGAATATCGGTGTCGCCCAAGGTGATCTCTTTCCTAAAGTAACTTTCAACGGCTCGATCTCACTTCAAGCTCCAAGTGTTCCTGAACTTACGTCCGGAGATAACGACGCTTGGAGTTTGGTTCCGACCATCTCATGGCCAGCGTTTAACCTCGGTCGCGTACTCGCCCAGGTTGATCAAGCTGAAGCGCTAACCGCCGAGCAGCTCGCTCGCTATGAGCAGTCCATCTTGCTGGCGCTTGAGGAGACCGAAGGGGCGCTCGCGCGCTTTGCCGCTGCCAAGCAACGCCGCGACTATCTCAAAGTAAGCGTTGATCAAAGTGGTAAAGCCGTCACGATCGCGCGCACGCAGTATGAGAATGGTTTGATAGATCTCCTCCCCGTGCTTGACGCGCAACGTGTCGCGCTTCTCGCGCAAGTTGAACTCGTTGCGAGCGAGACAAATCTTTTGACCTCACTCGTTCAGCTCTTCAAGGCCCTCGGTGGCGGTTGGGATGATGCGCTTGGCACAGAACAGGTTATCGAAGTGATCGATGATACGGGTCACGCGCCAGCCGTGGTTGCTACCTCTGCGCCGAGTTAACTCTGCAGTCGCTCATGCTACCGCCCTTGACAGGGTCTAGCTCGCGATATCAAAAAACGGCGAGGGTGTCATCGGCTCAACAAGAGCGTGCATCACGATGTGAATAATCAAGATGAGCGCTAACGCGGCTGAAAAGAACGCTGGCTTTGTGTCATTTTGAGGGGCGTTATCGCTTCGCTCCATCATCGAATCGAAACCGATGAAGAGGATATAGAAGGAATAGGCGAACGCGAAGAACTTGAAGTACAACAAGATCGGAATGATTCCCAGCGCCCACGCGATAAATCCTGGAATGGAGGCGTTCACGATGAGGGAGAAGGCTCGATCGAAAGAAAGCTTTCGATGAAAGTGGGGCGCCAACTTGTGCAACACCCACCCATCAAGAAAGAGCGCGGTGATCATCATGGAGATCTCAAGGGATTGATGCGTGAAGGCGTAAAAGATAGGCGCCCGCCACAATCCGAAGAACTCAACATCCATACCGAAGATCATGTGGCCGAGTACGGGCCCAATAACAGCGAAAACGGCTAATGGAGCGACCAGTGTGAACGCGGTCATGCGAGCTGTTGGTTGTTCGCGAGCGATCGTATCCCAACAGAGACGAGGGCTAAGGAGCACGAGCTTGATACGAGCGAGGAGGTCGATGATGCGAACGTTCATTCGGCACAAAGTACTTCAGAATGAGGAGGTGTGGAACGAATTTGGGCGAAAAGTAACGTTGTTTACTAGTCAAGGTCGCGAGGTGAGGTGGTAACAAATTGATTTCACGGAAAATTTACACGGAGCTCTCAATCATCAGGTCTCTTCCCTAAACTAACCCGCTATCGCTAAACCATTAAAAGTATCATGCGCTTATGCCGATGTTAGATACGACGTGGTAGGGTAGGCCACTCGTAAAGGTATGGACCGAATTCTTGTAGCAGCAGCGGCGTTAAATCAGACCCCCCTCTCATGGGAAGGAAACCTCACGAATATTCGCGAGGCCATTCGTCAGGCGCGGGCCGCGGGCGCGCAGGTTCTCTGTCTCCCAGAGTTGTGCGTAACAGGCTACGGGTGTGAAGACGCCTTTCATTCTGCGGGAGTTGTTGCCACCGCGCTCGCCTACGCGACGAAGGTCGCTCGAGAAACGAAGGGCCTGGTTGTGGCGTTCGGTCTTCCTCTCGCGGTGTCGGGCACCGTGTATAATGTGGCGGCGTTGGCGGCAAACGGCAAACTTCTTGGTTTTGTCGGAAAGCAGCACCTCGCTGGTGATGGTGTTCACTACGAGCCTCGGTGGTTCAAGCCGTGGCCTCGGGGCGCTCAAGCCTCGGTTACCGTTGATGGTCGAGAGCTTCCGGTTGGCGACCTTGTCTTTTCTCTCGATGGAATAAAGATTGGCTTTGAGATCTGTGAGGACGCGTGGGTTGCTGATAGGCCTGGGGCGCGGCTCTCTTCCTGTGGCGTCGATCTGATCCTTAATTTGAGCGCCAGCCATTTCTCATTCGGCAAACATGAGGTTCGAAAGCGTATAGCTCTTGAGGGCTCGCGTGCTTTTGGCGTTGGCTACGTTTACGCTAATCTTCTTGGCTGCGAAGCTGGCAGAATTATCTATGATGGTGACGCGCTCATCTGTTCGCATGGCGAAGTAGTGAGCGAGGGGCCCCGATTCTCCTTCCGCGACGTCTGTCTCGCTACAGGCACTATCGATATCGAGCGTGGAAGGGAACGGCGTCGTCAGCAAGCGTGCTTTGACCCGGCGGTTGCGGATCAGATTCACCGCGTTTCCGCTCCGGAAGTGAAGATCAAGCGAACGCTCAAGAGCTCTCAAGCGAACCAAAACGTCCCGCTATCAAAGCATGAGGAGTTTACGCAAGCCGTGACGCTCGGGCTCTTCGACTACATGCGTAAGAGCCGCAGTGAGGGGTTCGTTATCTCGCTAAGCGGTGGAGTTGATTCAAGCGCCGCGAGTTGTCTCGTCGCGTTGATGGTAGAGCGCGCGTGCGCGGAGCTCGGATTTTCTGGCTTCAAGAAGAAGCTCTCATACATCTCATGGATGAAGAGCGTTACGAACGAGGCTCAGGTGATGAAGCGGATACTTGGCTGCGTGTATCAACGAACTACGAATAGTTCAAAAGTTACCCACGACGCGGCTACTGGCCTCGCCAAGGAGCTCGGCGCTGATTTCTTTGACGTTGATATCTCCTCGCTCGTTAAAGGGTATGAGGATTTGATATCAAAGGCGACGGGTACCAAGCTTTCGTGGAAAGAGCACGATATCGCGCTTCAAAATATCCAGGCTCGTGTTCGATCTCCCTCGGTGTGGTTGCTCACCAATCTAAGGAAGGCGCTTCTTTTAGCCACAAGTAATCGAAGTGAGGCCGCGGTGGGCTACACTACGATGGATGGCGATAGTAGTGGTGGCTTGAGCCCGCTCGGCGGCATAGACAAAGCGTATCTACGAACGTGGCTTGAGTGGCTTGAGAAAGAGGGGCCACAGGGTCTTAGCAAATATCCATCCTTGAAGCGTGTGAACGTACAGGCGCCAACCGCGGAGTTGCGTCCGCAGAAAGAGAAACAAACCGATGAGAAGGACCTTATGCCGTACGAGGTTCTCGACTCTATTGAGCGGTACGCGATTCGAGACAAACTCCTTCCCGAAGACGTGCTTACGCTCATCAAAGAACAGTACCAAAAGCGCTATGCAGAGAGCGATCTCACCTCCTGGGTCGTGCGCTTCTTTAAACTATGGAGCGCTAATCAGTGGAAACGTGAGCGGTATGCCCCATCGTTCCATCTTGATGATGAAAGTCTTGATCCTAAGAGCTGGTGTCGATTTCCGATCCTCTCTGGAGGATATGCTGAGGAGCTGCAAAAGCTCTCTCCCTCCCCAAAGAGGAGGAGGTAACGGCCGTGCACGCGAAGACGAATCGATTGGCTATCTACGGCGGCGCCTTCGATCCTATCCACAACGGACATCTCGTGACTATCGCGCAGCTCTTGGCGAGCGGGCAGGTGGACTCGGTTGTGGTCGTCCCGAGCGGAGATAGACCCGACAAGAAGATAACGGTATCCGCCGCGGATCGATTGGCGATGACGCGGCTCGCTATTGAGGAAGCATTTCCAAATGACCTCCGAGTTTCTGTGTCTGACATTCACGCGACCGGAAAGGTCGGATATGGGACGATCGATTTGGTTGAGCATTTTTTAAAGCAAGCGGATACATCCCCATGGGTTGTGATCGGTCAGGAGCTACTTGGAGATCTTTCGGCGTGGAAAGAGATCTCTCGCCTCAAGTCCCTAACCAGCTTTCTTGTGATTCGTCGCCCGGGTACCGTCTCGCCAGAACTCCCGCAGGATATAACGGCGTCGTGGCTGAGCTCGCCCCACGAAGCGGGTGTATTGGTATCAAGTACGACCATTCGCGCCATGCTCGCTCAGGGACTTTCTTGCTCGGGACTTTTACCCCCGTCCGTGATAGCATTCTGTCGGTCCCACGGTCTCTACGGGACTCGCAGATAAACAAACTGACCGCTTCGGGACCTCGAGCCTTTTTCAAACAGAGGAGAACAGATGACGACACCTATCATCCCACAGATAACACCGAAGGAATTAAAAGCTCGAATGGATGCCGGTGAGGACCTCTTCCTCCTCGATGTGCGGGAGGCTCATGAGCGGGACATCTGTAACATCGGTGGCGAGCTCATCCCGAAGGATACGGTCACGCAACATCTTGAGAAGATTCCAAAAGATAAAGAGGTCGTCGTGTACTGCCGAAGTGGTGGACGGAGCGATTGGATCGCTCGGGAGCTTGTTGGCCGTCACGGCTACACGAAAGTTTCCAATTTGGCCGGTGGCATGCTTCGGTGGTCGGATGATGTCGACCCTTCGTTTAAAAAGTACTAACCCGCGTCAAAGGCTAGGCCAGCATCGCAACCAACCAAAAAATTAGGGTTGTGTTAGTTTTTTATTGGCTCTGAATCCTCTCTTTGTTAGGTTGATTGAATGCCACAAAGTTGACGGCCTCCCTTGTCGGACCGCTCTTGTAGGTCCGTTCTTTCCCATCGCTATACGAGCAGCACACGCTGAGTCCTCATCGGAGCTCGGAGGGTGTATCCGTCTCTTAAGATCGATACCGCCATCACGAGTTGCGACGAGGACTCACAACGACCGAAATCAAAAGGTTTTCTTTCGGTAGTCTCCCCTTGAGAGATGTTCGCGTCTCTGAATGGAGACTACCCACGGTTGGGTTTCTCCTGGTTTCTAACCTAGGACACAAAATGAGCAAACAGTCAGTCGCACAAGCACAGGGGCGCAACGTCGCCACTCCGGTCACCACCCCCAAGTTAGCGCACTCCATCGCGGAGCTCGTGCTAAAGGTACTGGATAAGACCCAGTATAGAGGAGGTAAGGTGGTGGAATATCGGGAACCGGAATCGGACGGGATCGTTCGCATCCATCGAGACGAGAACGGACGGGTCCACTTCCGAACGCCACGCAATCCCGAGGTGTCGATCCGTCTCGAGCCGAGCAGGTCAAAATCCCTGCTTTCGACTCGCAACGTTCGTCCGTTGGAGGTTTTCTTCGAAAATCACCCCCTCGTGTTGGCTTTTCTCGACCCTGACAAGTTGAGAGGCCTCTAAAACTTAGCGAGTTCGCTTGCTAAGTTGAGTCTCACGAGTGTCCAGGTATGCAATCTTGATTCATCAAGGTTTGTGTATTTCGGTCTTGTGAGACTCTTCTTACATTTCATTTCCAAATTTCTCTAGCTGCCCATCATCCCGCATCGTAAGCGGTTATCGCCGTACGCGATCACGTGGCGCGCAGGAATGCGCGCCCTCCGAGATCCCGGGTTGTACGGCCGGAGGGCGCCCTACGCCCCCTCGACCTTCTTCTTCCCCCCACACCCACATCCGCTGCATCCACACGGCTTCTTTTTGGGGGCGATGGCGCTCATCGTTTTGCGCACGATGTACAGGACAGCGACGGCGAGGATAAGGATTGCGATAACGGTTTGTGTCACGGTGTGCGCTCCTTACTTTACAAATAAACTTCCGAGTTGGAACACGGCGAACGACGCGATGTAGGCGAGCGCTGTCATGTATCCAAACATACCGAGCGTCCATCCCCACGAGCCGGTCTCTCGTTTGCACACCGCCAGGGTCGACATGCACATGCACGCGAAGACGTAGAATACCATGAGCGAGAGCGCGGTGAGGGTCGAGAAGAGCCCCGACTGATTTCGCTCTTGGAGCGTTTTGACGAGTCCCGTGTGCTCATCGTCATCGTCGCCGATGTTATAGATAGTGCTCAACGTGGTTACGAAGACCTCTCGAGCTGGGAACGATGAAAGTATCGCAATCCCTATCTCCCAGTTGAATCCGAGCGGCTTGATTGCGGGCTCAATCGCGGTGCCTAGTTGCCCGGCGTAGCTTGCTTGAACTGGATTCCCTTGATGGCCAGGCTCCGGTTTCGGATACGATGCGAGGAACCACACGATGACGGAGCACGCGAGAATGATAGTAGAGGCGTTTTTGAGGAAGGAGGTCACGCTGTCATAGACACCTCGAAAAATAATCCGAAGGATCGGCTTTCGAAGTGGCGGCATCTCCATCACGTAGAAGCAGGACTCCTTCCACAGGAGGCACTTCTTGAGCGCCCACGCGACACCGCACGCGCCCACGACTCCGAGTAAATACATTCCAAGAAGAACGAGACCTTGCAGTGAGATGAAACCACCGACGAGCGTTGGGGGAATAAAGGCCGCGATGAGCACCGCGTACACGGGGAGCCGAGCGCTGCAGCTCATAAGGGGAGCGATCATGATAGTCGCTAATCGGTCTGAGCGGGTCGGAATCGAACGGGTTGAAAGGATGCCGGGAACCGCGCACGCGAAGGAGCTTAAGAGGGGAATAAACGCGCGACCCTGCAGCCCAACTTTACGCATAAAGTTATCGAGCAGGAACGCGGCGCGAGAGAGATAGCCGGAGTCCTCAAGAAACCCGATACAGAAAAAGAGGATCGCTATTTGTGGGACGAAGACGACCACGTTCCCAACGCCGGGAATAATTCCCTCGGCGATAAGGCTGGTAAGGATACCCGGTGGCAAGGTCGAGGAGGCCCATGCGCTTAAGCTATCCACAACGCCGGAGATAATCTCCATCGGAAGTTGCGCCCACAGGAAGATCGCTTGGAAGATAACACCGAAGATAACGAGCATGACCGGTAGTCCCCAGATCCTGCTCGTAAAGAGTCGATCAAGAGGGGACACCACCGCGATGTCGTCATTTGAACTTTGAGAGGTTGTCTTGCGAACGATCGACCGAATCCATGCGTAGCGAAGTGAGCCGATGGTGGTGATTACGTTCGGATCGGAGCTTGCGGGGCCAAGGGGGCTGAGCGTCTCAATGGTGTGACGAAGCGCGTGTTCCTGCGGAATCCACGCGAGCTTTTTGGATGAGAGGGTTGGCGTCGCGAGCGCTTTGGTGATCTCACTGAGTAACGCTTGAAAGCCGGACTTAGTGCGAGCGGTGATCGGCACGATGGGGATGTCGAGCGCCCGTGAGAGGAGCTCGCCGTATACCTTAATGCCGGCGCGCTCCGCCGCGTCCATCATGTTGATAGCGAGCACGATCGGATAGCCGGTGTCGATCAGCTCTGAGATGAGAAAGAGGTTTCGTTCAAGATTCGTAGCGTCGACAACGGCGACAATAAGATCCGGCTTTGAATTTCCAGCGAGCTCTCCTCGTAAGAATTGAGTGACGATCTTCTCATCGAGTGAGGAGCCGACCAAGGCATAGGTGCCGGGAAGATCGACGATCTTGGCGCAGGAGTCGCCGGGAAGGGAAAGCGATCCCTCTTTGCGCTCGACCGTTACACCGGGATAGTTCGCGACCTTGTAGCGAGAACCTGTAAGTCCATTAAAGAGGGTGGTCTTGCCGCAGTTTGGATTTCCGACAAGAGCTATCGACTTAGGGCAATCGTCGTCGGGGGTGGTGGTTATGTCTGTCACGACTGGTGAGCAGCCTTCCAATGGGCCGCGACGTTGGTTAACCCCGATTACAGAGGTTGTACGTGGATGTGAGCAGCCTCAGCACTACGCAGGGAGAGTACTGAGCCGAGGAGGTGGATATTAATAGGAGAGCCGAAGAACCCTCGCTGTGTCACGGTTACTTCCGAACCTGCAACGATCCCCATGGACACGAGCTTGTGGAGGAGTTCGGCTGGGCAGCTCTTAATAGCTGAGATCATTGCTCTTTGGCCGACCTTAACGGAGCTGAGGGCCTTCTCTTCCTTGATGACGGTGGTAGCCGAATTTTCCACAGTGGTTTCCGTTAGTTATGGCAGATATGTATCTCAATCTGCCAGGCGACAATCCCGAACGCCTGTTTATTCGTATACTCTGCGTTTGTGGTTTATGTCAATTGGTTGCGGTATGAAATGCATGTTTTTGCCGGCGAGCGAATGTTTGGTTAATATAACAAACTGCTCTTGAGGGCTTAGCCTTATTCGCCGTCCCGATTGCGGGGTGCCTTTGTCGGATCGGTAATGCCCCGTTGAAGCATCGCGACGGTCCTCCCCGCATCGAAGCCGGCTCGGGCCCACTCAATCGCGATCATGGGAGGGATTCCCTGTTGAATCCATTGAACGGCATCCTCCGGATCGAAGCGAGCTCGTCGCCAATAGGCGGCGAGAGGGGCCCCGCGAATTCCCACTGAGGCCCATCGAACGTAATCCTGCGGTGTGAAGTTGTACGCGAACCAATACCCAGCGGCGACCGCCGGCACATTCATGTCGAGCCATGGCTTGGCGGCGTGCGCGGGAATCTCCGCAAGCTCATAGGTGAACTCCTTGGAGTAGACATTCAGGAGCACCCGAGCATCGTGCGCGTATGCGCGCATACTTGAGGGCACCAGACTCGCTTCTACGCGAAGCCTCTCACACAGATCTGGTGAGTAGGGATTATCAACAGAGAAGAGATCGACGATCGTATTCGCTGTTTGGAGAAAGTTCTTCGCCTCTGGAAGCTCCGCGGCGAACTGTTGAGCGCGTTCTGGGGCTTTTAGTTTAACAAAAGCGTCGTTAAGCGTTTCGATATAGGAGAGTCGTGTCGCCGCGGAGCGTAGCACGCCAGCCGCGAGAATCTTCGTTGCCTCTCGATCCTCAACGAGGTTCGGCGCTCCGAGCGCGTTGTCCACAAGATCCGAGAACCAGAGGAGGTCTCTCTTGAGATCCCTCATCAATCCCATCGCGTTAATCGCTTCGAAGGTATCTGGAGTTGACCACGATGTTGAGAAGAGGGGCATGCCATCCTCAAGCTCCTTCATCCACGCGTCGAGCTTATCAAACGCTTTATGGGCACCCTCAACATAATCCTCTTGAAGGAAGGTAGAGCTCAGACGAGAGGCCGCGCCCTCTAACATCACTTGCGAGTAGAACCCTCCACGCAGAAACGCGATGAATTCAGCTGTCAGATGGAGGTCTTTATGTAGTGGTGCCATATGGGTACGTACCCGCTCCCTTTCGTTTCCCAAGATCGGCCGAGATACGAAAAAGCATTACTTTTTGCGGCTAAAAAGCATGAATGTGCTACTTGTAGCGCAACGGACTCTATATAACGTATTGATACGACCTCGTCGAATGTATTGACGGGATAGGAACGTGAGTATGTCACTGAGCGGATACATAGAAACGAGCGCGGGGGAGGTCTTCTTCGAACGGCACGGAGCTGAGAGCGGCGCGCCATTGGTATGCGTGCACGGTGGGCCGGGCTTCACGAGTTACTATTTGGAGCCACTGGCCGAACTCACTTCAGCGGTTCCGGTTATCTTGTTTGACCAAGCGGGGTGTGGTCGTTCCCGTCGCGGTGGCGCCCGCAAGGTTTTCTCGATCGACGGCTTCATCTCTGAGCTTGAGGATCTTCGTCGTGAGCTCAAGATCGAGAAGATGCACCTTCTCGGGCACTCCTTTGGGGGGCTTGTCATCGGAGAGTACGCGTTGCGTTATCCGGATCGCGTCACGAGCCTCATCTTCGCGTGCGCGTCGATCGATATTCCCCGCTGGGTCGCCGACGGTGATCGTCTAGTCGGGCAACTCTCCCTCATGCATAAAATGGTATTGCGTGAAGGGGCTCGAACGGGAGCCACCAATTCTCCTCAGTATCTGACGGCCTTATCCGCGTACTACAAGAAGCATATCTACGGATGTGATGATATTCCGGAGTCGATCCGTCGCTCCGAGGCTGAAGCTGACGCGCAGACCTATCACACGGTGTGGGGAACCAACGAGCTTGTGGTGAATGGACTGGCGCGCGAATACAACCTCTCGCCGCGGTTGCCACAATTGCGCGTTCCCACCATGTTTATGTGTGGTCGATTCGACGAGGCGACGCCAGAGGCGCACGCCTATTTCGCGTCGCTTGTGCCCGAATCCACGCTTCACATCCTTGAAGGAAGCGCTCATCATCCGTTCGCGACGGAGCGTGAGGAGACTCTTCGAGTGATCAGAGATTTCCTACAAGCTATTCCTGAAGAAGCCCGAGGGTAACCGTAACTGTTCGTTCGGTGCCGTTATTGATCACCTTCATGCGGAGCTTATCTCCCGGCTGCTTCTCGTCGAGGATATTCAAGAGGTCGTCCCCATCGGTGATAGGTGTATCATCAACAGCGACGATGATATCCCCCAACTGAATCTTCCCATTGCTATCTCTTCCGAGAGGAATCAAGCCGGCTTGGTCCGCTGGCGAACCCCGCAAGACGTTGGCGACGATCCCCCCGATAATCCCGTTGCCACGCAGAAGGTCGCTCTCAAGCACTTGAATGCCAAGACCGGGCTTTTTCACGACACCATTCCTGATCAGTTGAGGGACAACGCGATTAATCGTGTCGACAGGTACCGCGAACCCGATTCCCGCGTACGATCCCGACGGACTCACGATCGCGGTGTTCATGCCGATCAGCCTTCCCGCGCTGTCGAGCAGAGGCCCTCCAGAGTTTCCGGGATTAATCGCCGCGTCCGTTTGAATGACTCCCTGAATCGGACGATCGGTGACGGATTTAATCTCTCGACCAAGTCCACTGATAACACCGGTAGTGAGGGTGTGGTCGAATCCGAACGGATTTCCGATAGCGTACACCCGTTGTCCAACACGAAGATCTTTTGAGGTGCCGACCGCAATAGGGATGAGATCCGTTCCCGAGGGTTCTATCTTGAGAACCGCGATGTCTTTGTCTGGCTCAACTCCGACGAGTTTCGCTTCCCACGACGAATGATCTGAAAGGGTGATGCGCGCGGCCGACGCGTTTTGAATGACGTGGAAGTTGGTGACGATGTACCCACGCTTATCCCAGATAAAACCGGAACCAGCGCCTTGCGGAATCTCAAACACGTTCATGGAGAACGCGTCACGCTCAACCGCCACGCTCGTGATGTAGACAACGGATGAAGCCGCGATTTGGAAGAGATCTATCGTGCCTTTTTCCTCTGGGCTTAATTCGCCGCGAGGGGTTACCGCGCGTTGCCCCTGGCGAAGAGGAGAGGTGTACCATCGCTTAACGCCGAAGAACGCTCCAACCACGATCGCCGCCCCGATCAGAGCGGAGAGGAGAGGGATTCGAAGAGATCGCTTGGCGTCATGTGACATCATGTCGGTACGATGCGATTAGTTGAGTGGGTTTTCAAGTGATAAGCCATGAAAAACCGTTGTTTCATGGCGAGTGCCGATTTCGTGGCGACCTTTTTTGTCGTTGATGCTACGGTCGCCGCAGCGAGATATGTTTGAGGTGGCACGACGCATGAGAACCGCGCAGAGAGGAATCGAGATACTGGGAGTGTTGTTTTTCGGCCTTATATTGGCATCGAGCGCGTACGGGCAGGAGGCGGACGACACAACGCTCTTAGCTGATGATCTTGAGGTCAGTGAGAATAGCGCGTTCGCGGACGCGGGTCAGGATCTTGGCGAGTTCAAGAATACCGCCGAAAAATCGCTGAAAAATGAGATCTTCAAGGATGTGGCGATAGCGGATGTGGCGTCCAGCACGCCTACGACGGTGGCAACAGCACATGCGCCCACGACACCAACCAGCGATGATTCATTACGTGAGATCGAGCGAGAGGTCGATTCTCTTGAAGCGCAGAGCCAAAGACTCTCCAAATAAGCCCGAAAAATAAGCTCAAGATAGGGATGTTCGTCGTCATGTCGCGAACGTCGCTCGGATTGCGGTCAGGAGCAGGTTCTCGTGATCGCTGAAAGAGCCCCATTTCTGAGGCTTTTTCCGAGTTCATCGTATCGCGCGCCTGAAAGTGATCTGTGACGCAGCTGATGACGAGCTTTTTGGACCGCTTCGCGAATGAGACTCCAGCATGACGGTGGCTGCTCTAACGCCATTTGGAAAGCAAGAGGTTTTTGAGGGTCGTTGAAAATAAAATCAATAAAAATAGATTGTTAGGTCGACCTGTTGAGTCGATTTTCGTTGAAGGCGGTATGTGATGCTGCTATAAAAACGCGGTCTCAAAGTCGTGGCTCTTGTTGTTATAAGGTGTTAGGTGCGGAAGGGTTTTTTTTTGTCGCACCCAGCATATTTCAGGTAGACAGCAGGTGGGAGTTACTCATACATATATATTGTAGTTAGTTCCCTGGGCGGCTACTATATATAGTAGGAAGGCCCCCAAATACTAATCTTCACATTAGGTGGTATGGCATAGCGATTTTTGAGAACGCCTATTTAGGCGAACGGGATTCGTGTTGTCTGGAATTGGCTAAGGAGTGCGTAGGTAGCGAGGGATTAAGAGGCGTATGACGGTAGCATCGAGTGGCTCAGAAGTAGGCGGAAAAAAGAGTATTAACGGTATGTTGGCGGCAACTGGCGCTACCCAAGAAGAGGGTGTGCGAACGGTAGACCTTAACTCTATCACGGTCGTAAAGCGAAGCGGTTCGCTCGTCCCTTTCCGCAAGGAGCGCATCGCTCGCGCTATTGAGCTGGCGTTTCGAGCTACGAAAGATATCGCTGAGGGGACCCCCCTTCCGCAGGAGCTTCTCACGGTAGTTCAAAGCCTTACCGAGCAGGTTGCTCAGGCTGTCGCTCTGGAGGCCGGGAAGGGCGCGTGCGTAACCGTAGAGGGGATTCAGGACCTTGTTGAGGTGAAGCTCGTTAAGGGTGGGTACTTCGATGTTGGTCGTAACTACATTATCTACCGAAATGAGCAGAAGGCTACCCGCGAGGACTCTCCTCGTAACATCAAGGTCCTTCGACGTGACGGGAAGACACTGGTTCGTTTCAACCCGATGAAGATCGCCTCGGCTATCGAGAGCGCCTTCCGGGCCTCCCTCAAGATCGAGGGTCAGACACCAGGCGAGACCATCGCTAACGTCAACGCGCTCACCGATAAAGTGGTCGCTCGAGTGGTCGCGCTCTCAGCGGCTGGCACGCAGGTCGATATCGAGCTCATCCAGGATGAAGTTGAGCGTGAGATGATGGCGTCGGGCTTCTATCAGGTGGCTAAGGATTTCATTCTCTATCGTTCGACTCGCGCGGCGCAGCGTGAAGTAGAGGGCGAGACCGAGGAGACAACAGAGGCGGTCGTTGAGGTCGCTCCTGGAACCGTCTTCAAGGCAGTAACAAAGGAAGGCACACAGATCGACCTCTCGGAGGGAGAGCTTCGCAAGCGTATCGTTCACGCCTGTAAGGGCTTGGAGTCTATCGCGTCGAGCGAAGAGGTTCTTCAAGAGGCTGTTCGCAACTTCTACGAGGGGATCAAGCTTGAGGAAGTTGACCAAGCTATCATCATGGCCGCTCGCGCGAAGATCGAGAAGGACCCAGCCTACTCTTATGTAGCGGCTCGATTGCTCCTCGACATCATCTATCGTGAGACGATGGGCGTTGACGCTCATAGCGCCAAGCTTGATAAGGCTCATCAGCAATACTTCAAGGACTGCCTCAAGAAGGCGGTTTCGGTAGAGCGTATGGATCCTAAGCTGCTTGAGTTCGATCTCAACAAGCTTGGACAGGCTCTCAAGCTCGATCGAGATTTTGAGTTCCAATACCTTGGACTTCAGACCCTCTACGATCGTTACCTCATCCACCACGAGGATATTCGCCTTGAGACTCCACAGATCTTCTGGATGCGAGTCGCGATGGGATTGAGCGTCAACGAGGGCGCTCAGAAGAACGAGCGAGCTATCGAGTTCTACGATGTACTCTCGCGGTGCGTGTTCACCTCAAGTACGCCGACCCTCTTCAACGCTGGAACGTTGCACCCGCAATTGAGCTCCTGCTACCTCACCACGATCGCCGACGATCTTCAGCACATCTTCAAGTGTGTCGCTGACGACGCGCAGCTCTCGAAGTGGGCTGGAGGACTTGGTAACGACTGGACGAACGTGCGCGCTACTGGTTCTCGCATTAAGGGAACGAACGGACGCAGTCAGGGCGTTATCCCATTCCTTAAAGTCGCGAACGACACCGCTGTCGCCGTTAACCAGGGCGGTAAGCGAAAGGGCGCGATGTGCGCGTACCTTGAGTCATGGCACTTGGATATCGAGGACTTCCTTGAGCTCCGTAAGAACACCGGTGACGAGCGTCGTCGTACGCACGACATGAATACGGCTAACTGGATTCCAGACCTCTTCATGAAGCGTGTGGCCGCTAACGGCACCTGGACACTCTTCAGCCCAAGTGATGTTCCAGATCTTCACGACCTCTACGGTAAGAAGTTCGAGGAGCGTTACGTTGAGTACGAGAAGAAGGCTGAGCGCGGAGAGCTTAAGCTTCACAAGAAGATCGAGGCTGTGGCTCTCTGGCGAAAGATGCTCAGCATGTTGTTCGAGACAGGTCACCCTTGGATCACCTTCAAGGATCCATCGAACCTTCGCTCGCCACAGGATCACGTTGGAGTGGTGCACAGCTCGAATCTCTGCACAGAGATCTTGCTCAACACCTCTCCAGAAGAGACCGCTGTGTGCAACCTCGGTTCTATTAATCTCGTGAAGTTCGTAAGCAAAGACGGGCTTGATCGAGCGGGAATCGAGAAGACGGTGCGAACAGCGGTCCGCATGTTGGATAACGTCATCGACATCAACTTTTACCCGACAGCAGAAGCCAAAACTGCTAACCTCCGACACAGACCGATTGGTCTCGGACTCATGGGCTTTCAAGACGCGTTGTATGCTCAACGCATCAGCTACGCGAGTCCAGAGGCTGTGAAGTTCGCGGACGAGAGTATGGAGGCCATTTCGTACTACGCGATTCTCGCTTCAACCGAGCTCGCGCAGGAGAAGGGAGCGTACTCAAGTTACAAGGGGTCGAAGTGGGATCGTGGATTGCTTCCGATCGATACGCTTAAGGTCCTTGAGGAGGAGCGTGGCGGAAACCTTGAGGTTGATCGCTCATCCACACTCGACTGGAAGGTCGTACGTGAGGCGGTTAAGAATAACGGCATGCGCAACAGCAACACCATGGCGATTGCGCCGACAGCGACTATCTCCAACATTACCGGAGTGAGTCAGTCTATCGAGCCGAACTATAAGCACCTCTACGCTAAGTCCAACTTGTCGGGAGAGTTCATCGTTCATAACACCTTCCTGGTTGACGAGCTCAAGGCTCTTGACCTCTGGGATGAGGACATGATCGATGACCTGAAGTACTTCGATGGGTCCATTCAAGAGATTGAGCGGATTCCAGAGGACCTTCGGAAGATCTACCTCACAGCGTTCGAGATCGAGCCTGAGTGGTTGATCGAGTGTGGTAGCCGTCGTCAGAAGTGGATCGACATGGGACAGTCTCTCAATCTCTACATGGCTCAACCGAGCGGTAAGAAGTTGAACGACATGTACATGCAGGCTTGGACGAAGGGACTTAAGACCACGTACTACCTCCGTTCGCTTGGAGCTACGCAGATTGAGAAGTCGACGACAGACATCAACCGCCGAGGTCTTCAGCCTCGATGGATGAAGAACAAGTCAGCGTCAAGTGAAGTTGTTGTTGAGCGCAAACCGGTAGCGGAGACCGCCGCTAAGGCGGAGGTTCCTAAGGTGTGCGGACTTGATGGTGATTGTGAGAGCTGTCAGTAGGATTTTTAGAGTTATACTGTAAGGAGAAGGAATATGCTTACGTTTGATGATTCAGATACAACAGGAAGTTCGAGCTCGTCTAACGACGACGGCAACGAGACCGCGAAGCGCGTTAAGGTAGCCGACAAGCGCCTTATCAACTGCAGCACGGTCGACGTAAACCAACTCATGCCGCTTAAGTACAAGTGGGCGTGGGAGCATTACCTCAACGGATGCGCGAATAACTGGCTCCCAACAGAGGTACCGATGGGTAAGGACATCGAGCTCTGGAAGTCAGATCGCCTCAGCAACGATGAGCGCCGTGTTATCATGCGAAACCTTGGTTTCTTCAGCACCGCTGAGAGCTTGGTTGGAAATAACATCGTGCTCGCCATCTTTAAGCATGTGACGAACCCGGAGTGCCGCCAGTTTCTCCTACGCCAAGCGTTTGAGGAAGCTGTTCACAACCACACCTTCCACTACATCGTTGAGTCGCTCTCGCTTGATCAGGGCGAAGTGTTCAACATGTACAACGAGGTGAACTCAATCCACGCGAAAGACAGCTTCGAGATGAAGTTGACCGAGGAGATCCTCAAGCCGAACTTCACGACGGAAACCCCAGAAGGCGCTCAAAAATTCCTTGAGAACCTTATTGGCTACTACGTGATCATGGAAGGAATCTTCTTCTACAGCGGATTCGTGATGATCCTCTCGTTCCACCGTCAGAACAAGATGACCGGCATCGGAGAGCAGTTCCAGTACATCTTGCGTGATGAGTCGATTCACCTCAACTTTGGTATCGATCTCATCAACACGATCAAGGCTGAGAACCCAGGACTTTGGACTGAGGAGTTCCAGGCGCATATTGTAGATAAGATCCGTCAGGCTGTAGAGCTTGAGTACAACTATGCTGCTGATTGTCTTCCACGGGGAATCCTTGGTCTGACAGCTCCGATGTTCCGTGACTACGTTCAGTACATCGCTGACCGTCGTCTTGAGCGAATTGGACTTAAGCCTCAGTACGGCTCGAAGAACCCATTCCCATGGATGAGCGAGACGATCGATTTGGGTAAGGAGAAGAACTTCTTCGAGACCCGAGTTACTGAGTACCAGACCGCTGGCGCTCTTAACTGGTAGTACGATGCGACCTTAAGGGTCGGTTAGGGCCGTCGCGGGAAACCGCGGCGGCTTTTTTTATGTCCCGTTCTTCGCACTACCACCGCCGAGAGGTCTCGGTATATGCTCGCATAAACGTTGACGCGGCAAGGAGCGGGCCATGACAGAGCAGGCGCGGACCGATGAGCGGTCCCAGCTCACAGCATTTCTAGTTTTTTTGAAGGGGCACAAGGGGGCTCAGGAGATGCTCCTGTCCCTACGAGTTATCTCGAAGGGCATCTTCATCGATGAGCGCGCTGTCTCAGCTTTGGTCGAGCATTATCAATCGTGGATTCAGAAAGAGAGTCACGGAGAGGCGCATAAGTCTCCCGAGAAGAGCTTTCAATGGCTCTTCGAGGGAAGGGACCCGGTAAAACACTACCTCGTAGAGGGAAAGAACGTCCTCGTTGGATTCGTCGCCCCTGTGCCCATCTCGAATCCGCAACAGTTCGGGCTCCCATACTACCTCGGCTCACTTCTCTCCGGAGAGAGCTATATTCATCCGGCCGACCCAAGTATCTCAAAGATACCTAAAGTAGAGGCGCGCCAAGGCAAGTTCGGTTTGGAGTTTCATATAACGGCACGACGCGCCGTCATCGTTGTTCACGAGAAGGTCGTTCGAGACTTCGCCGCTCTGATTAAGGATTCTCGATTCGTTGAACGCCGATATCCTGAGGCGCTTCGTACCCTCGCCGGATCTTTAAAACTCCTCGTCTCCCTTATTCGACGCGCTCGACCTATCCCGCGGACCTTTCCGATCGTGGTTCCCTACGATGTAAAGAATTCGAAGAGTAAAAATATCCGTATGGCGGGCAAGTTCATGTTCGTCGAGGAGAAGGGGACCTTGCTTCGAACGATTGAGCTGAGTGGGCGTAACCTCAGTGGGTTCCTTCGAGCCGAGCTTGTTCGGGCTCCACGAGAGAAGGTGGGGTCTTTTAAATTAACGCCAAAACACCGCGATTTGATGGGATTTTACGAGGTATTTGGGAAACGTCGCTCGGTTCACGCCCGAGCGTTCGCGGAGTTCGAGGAGGGAGTTCGTCGCACGCGTGACGCTCGAGAGCGCTTTCAAGGATTCTTTACCGCGCCTGAGTGTTTTGAAAAGTTCTCGCAGTGGTACCAACTCTCTCAGCCGATCGAGTTTCACAAGATTAAGAGCTCAGTAGAGCGTTTCGGAGTCAAAGGAGAGCGGTATCAGCTCTACGGTGGATGGATCTTCGCCTTCGATAGGTCTCAGACCTTGGTGCGTTGTGTGGGGAGACATATTCGCATGCCCGGACATCGGCGAGGTGCCGCCTAGTTTTTACCGTGTCGTATCTCGAGCCAGCTTATATCGGGATGTTGGCGAAGGGTTTCTGAGTGGATATACCCCAACGTTCCTCGATGTGGATCCGTTATCTTCCCGGAGAAAAGGGTATGCGTGGACTCAAGAATCCTGTCTATCTCACGGCGCTCCGACTCGCTGTGAAACTCAAGAAAGATGATGGCCAGGTCGTTGAGACGGTTGGTAATTGACCGAAGGATCTCAAGTTCGCAACCCTCGGTGTCCATTTTAAGCAGTGTCCCCGGTACGATCCTAGATTCAAGCTCTTTGCCCGCTTCGAGAACCTGAATCTCCTCGTACGTACTCGAATCAGTCTCTCGACTTGGGTAGATCGAGTTTTGAAGTTGAAACAGAACCCCATGGTAAAGGCGAGCTGTACCGCTTCGCTCCGCTAAGCCACACGGAACTATCTCGATCGGCTCCGCCTGTTTGGCGTTAAGGCGAAGAAAGGCGAGGTTGTCTACGGCCGGTTCGTAGCAGACGATCGGTACGTTCGGATAGTTGTGTCGAAGAAAGATCGCGGATGCTCCAACATTCGCCCCGACGTCGATTATCTGTTTCGGCTTTAAGGTGCCACTCCTCGGAAGGACGTAGGCGTTGCCGAATAGCACCTCGAGAAGGTGGTCGCGGACGTTATGGGAGTTGGCGAAGGTAACGGTGTATCGCTTCCCTTGGCCCTCAACCTCAATGGTGTCTGCCTCTCCACTCTCCATATATTGGCTAACCCATTGATAATCCAACGATAATTGTTTGCTGTTTCTACCTAGAGGGTCGGCAAAACTTTCCGAGGACTTAACCCAAACTTTTCACTCAATCCCAGACTCTAAACTGTCGATATGAGAGGTGCAGGGAGTTCCTTCCCTGCACGGGTCCCCCGAATTCTCCCGGGGGGCCCTCTCCCGACGTACGTTGTAGTTGTGAAGTGGCTGTTCACGTTCGAGTGATGTGTAACGCGGCGAGAGAAATGAATCCCTTGCCGCCATCGCGTTCTACTACGTTTGTATGGTTGAGATCCTTACACGAAAGCGAAAGCTTCTTCTGATCAATCTCCTCTCGCCGGGGGATATCATGATGATGACGTCCGCTGTTCGTGATCTTCACAGAGCGCATCCTGGGGAATTTATCACGGATGTCTATACCTCGGTGGGAGAGATTTGGGAGCATAATCCATATATCACCCGACTTCCCTATCGGGTGGAGAGGCTAGGCGATCAGACCGAGCCGGAGAATGAGAGGGAGAGACTCGTCCCGGCGCGTGAACTTAAAATTATCGTTGATGACCCTGATATCGAGGTTTTTGACTGCGGGTATGACGGTGACTATCAAGCTTCAATTAATCGCAGTAATCAGAACGCCTATCACTTTATTCACGGGTACGCTCAAGACCTAGAGCAGAAGCTCGGAGTAAGGGTGCCGGTTACTGAATTCAAGGGAGATATTCATCTCTCTCACGAGGAGAAGTTGTGGATGAGCCAGGTCCAGGAGCTCGGCATCCACGAAAACTTTTGGTTGATCTTCTCAGGAGGAAAGTACGATTACACCGCCAAATGGTGGAATCCTGACTCATATCAAGCGGTGGTTGACCACTTCAAAGGTCGCATTCTCTTCGTGCAGTGCGGTGATCCATCTCACTTCCATCCACCACTTGAGGGCGTTGTTAATCTGATCGGTAAGACTTCGGCGCGCCAACTGATTCGTTTGATGCATCACGCGACCGGGGTTATCTGTCCAGTTACTTTTGCGATGCACCTTGCCGCGGCGGTCCCCATGAGGACCTTTGACGCAAACGGTAACAAGTTGCCAGCCAATCGGCCCTGTATCGTTTTGGCGGGGGGCCGTGAGGCGATGCACTGGGAGGCCTACCCACATCACCAATTCATGCACACGGTCGGGGCGCTTCCATGTTGCACTCGAGGTGGATGTTGGAAGAGTCGGTGCCAACCGGTAGGAGACAACGATCCCAAAGACGAAAACCTGTGTACCTATCCCGTTAAGGTCTCCGAGACCCTGCAAATAGGGAAGTGCCAAACCATGATTACCCCTCAGATGGTGTGCGAGTCGATCTCGCTCTACTACGAGGGTGACCTCCTTCGATACAACAATCACGACTCACTGGAAGAGCGAGACCCTGAGATTGAGAAATGGGAGAGTGGTATGTTAGCCAAATATCTCCTTGACCGATTTCAACCTCGAATGATGCTCGATATCGGGTGTGACCGGACCGAGCTTATCAAGATTCTCCATAAGAGCGGTGTCGACCTGTATGGTATTCGCGAACACACCGAGATTGTTGAGCTTGATGAGGACCTTCCCGTTTCGCGAATATCGATGTGTGATCTAGGGCGGGACTATTGGAAGAGCCCGGTGAAATACGACCTCATCCTAACCGCAAGCGCCGCGAATCATGTGGGGCGCTCCGCCGAGAATCTTTCCGACACGATCGTGAGCAATTTGGCGAAGGGAGGAGTGCTCGTTCTTATGCCACCCGCCGACAATAAAAATGCCGGCGCCGCATGGATAGAGGAATGGCAGGGGCGATTACAGGACGCCGGGCTTTCTCTTTTAAAGGATGAAACGGATCGAATTCGGCGAGTTACTCACCGTGTCGGCTCGATGGGGAAAGAGTTAATTTTCATGAAGCCATAGGGTACGGAGCATATCGGTAGCACTATGAACGCTAAGGCGCTTGCGCAAACATCGAAAGAAACCACGGCGACCCTGGAGCAAGCCCTGCGAGCCTATAACGTTGGTGACATCGACGTTGCTGTTCCTTTGTTTGAGTTAATCCTGGAAGGCCAGCCTCTCTCGGTAGATGCCCTTGTTGGATTAGGCCTCTCCTATTGGCGTCTCGACCGATCTGGGGAAGGTGAAGAGGTTTTACGGAAAGCGCTCGCGATCAATCCGCGGGACGTGAATGCCCTTAGAGGATTAGGTTTAGTACTGTACTCCGCCTCAAAGTTGGATGAGGCCGGGGAACTGCTCGACAGATGTGTGGCCACCGACCCAAGACAGCATCAGGCGTGGTTAACGTTAGGTCTGATACAGCAACGTACGGAGGACCTGGCCGGTGCTGAAACGAGCTTTAAGAAGGCTTTAGAGCTAGAGCCTCACTATGCTGAGGCGATGAATAATCTCGGCACGGTATATCTCGAACAGCGACAGTTCGGTCTCGCTCGAGCCCTCTTTATGGAGGCGATTAAGGAGCGACCATCCCTCGTTGACGCCTATCGAAGTTTAGCCAAATTGTTTCGAGAGATGGGAACGGACATGGAGGCCCTCGCCATCCTTAAACGAGCCGTTCGAATTGAGCCGACCAACGCGAACGCGTGGAATGAGATCGGAGGTCTTTACCGAGATATGTCGGATACCCCCCGCTCCATCGCCGCGTATGAGAAGGCGATCGAGGTTGATCCGAAGCATGTTGACGCGAAGGGAAACCTTTCATGCGTGTTCGCCAACGATGGTCAATATCGGGAGGCTCAAAAACTTTGTGGCGATTTGCTCGAGATTGACCCAAAAGCTATGGGCGTTCGGGTTCGCAAAGCTTTAATTATTCCCGCTATCATGGAGTCGAATGAAGGTATTACACGCACCCGAGAGGAGTTGCATGCGGCTCTTGACGACCTTAAAAACTATTCTGGCACGATTGAGGATCCCTTAGGCCAGGTTGGCTCGACGAACTTTTACTTAGCGTACCACGGGTACAACGACCGCGAGTTGCAGAAAAAGACCGCGGATATATTTCGCCAGTTCACTCCCATTCTTACGTATGAAGCGCCACATATCGGTCGCCGTCGACGTGAAGGAAAGATCCGGCTCGGTATCTGTAGCCGACACCTATCGTTCCACACTATCGGTATTCTCTGGGCAGACCTCTTCGCCCGTCTCGATAGAGATCGTTTTGAGATATCCCTCTTCCACACACAACCGTTGGCGCACCGCATTCCCCAATCGCTCATTCAGCGGGTAGATCACGAGTTTCGGTTGCCGATTGACATGAAGGCCGCTCGTGAGGTCATACAGGGTCAAGAGCTCGATATTCTGTACTATCCCGACCTTGGGATGGAGCCATTAACCTACTTCCTCGCCTTTAACAGGCTCGCTCCCGTGCAATGCACCACCTGGGGGCATCCGTTAACTACCGGGATCTCTACGATTGATTACTTCGTGTCCTCAAAGGAATTAGAGTTGCCCCACGCCCAGGATCACTACACAGAGGAGCTCGTAAAGCTTGATACCCTGAATACGTACTACCTTCGTCCCGAGGCGCGGGAGATTGTGACACGAGACTCTCTAGGTGTAGGAGCGGACGCTAACGTCTACATGTGTCCGCAGACGCTCTTTAAATTTCATCCTGATTTCGACCGCATCGTCCAAGGCGTACTTGAGGGCGATCCGAAAGGTGAGCTTGTGCTCCTTGAGGGGACCTGCGCTCATCACTCTACACTTATTAAAGAGCGCCTTCAGCGAAATGTTCCCGGTGTCATGGATCGTATTCGGTTTATTCCTCGATTGTCGCACGAGGGGTTCCTCGGCTTGATTAAGATGGCCGACGTGATGCTTGATCCTATTCATTTTGGCGGCGGAAGCACCACTATTCAAGCACTGTCGTTTGGGACTCCGGTAGTCACGCTGCCGAGTGAATTCCTTCGTGCCCGCATCAGTTACGCGTGCTATCGGCATATGGGGGTCGAATCCCTGATTGCTCAAGATATCGATGACTATTGTCGCATCGCTGTGGAGCTCGGACGTAACAACGATCTGCGTGAGGCGACTCGAAAGGAGCTCGTTGAGAAGAGTTCGGTTCTCTATTCTAATCAGAGGGTAGTTACTGAGTGTGAGCAGTTTCTTCTGGATGTATTCCAGAAGCATGGGGGATAGGGGAGGCCATGACGGTTCGAAAGATTCTACTCGTCAATTATGACAGTTTAACGGACGCCCTCTTGTTGACGGCCGCGGTACGTGATCTGCAGGTTCACTCGTACGGGGGATATCAGGTGGATGTTCACACCCTAGGCATGCCGATATGGGACTATAATAATCATCTCACCCGCCTCGATTGGCGCTCTGTGCCTTGGGATGGTGAAAGTGAGCTTGCGGCGAACGAGTACGGTTTCGCTGAACAACAAACTAAGATTATCTGTTATGATACGGAGATTCAGGTCGTTGTATGCTCGAAAAAGGGCCACTTTCCCTCCTCTGAACGGCTACGAAATATTAACTCGTACCACCAAATTCACGCGTTCGGTCAAGACATCGCCAATAAACTTGGATTGACCGCCTTCTTACCGATCGGCGAGATGCGAGGGGTAGTGACGATCTCGGATATCGAACGGGGATGGATGTCGCAGGTTGAGGAGGCGAACAGCTTTAATAATTTCTGGATCATCGTTACTGGCGGTCCAGATGCCCAGAGCTCGCAATGGTGGGATCCACAGCGATACCAAAAGGTGGTGGATGAATTCAAAGGGAAGATAACGTTCGTTCAGTGTGGACTGGAGGGGGAGCATCACCCACGGCTTAAGGGTGTTATTGATCTGGTGGGTAAAACCGATCTGCGTCAGATCATTCGCCTCATGTATCACGCAGCCGGGTATGTGGGTGCCCCTGGCTTTCTCATGCATCTCGCCGCCGCTACACCGGTCCGTCCTTTTGAGCGAAATGGGAGGCCTCGCCCTAATTCCCGCGCCGCCGTCGTCATTAGCGGAGGCCAGGAGCCATACCAGTGGTTCGCGTACGAGGGGCATCATGTGTTGCACGTCAATGGGATGCTTCCGTGCTGTGAGGTCGGAGGATGCGGAAAAACTCGGTGTGAGGTTCGCCACCGATTAGAGCGGAGTCCCGAACAGCTCTGTGAGATGCCGGTGCAGATAGGTCGCGGAGGGGTTATCCCCAAATGCCTCGATATGATCACCGTGAAGATGGTTATTGACCGGGTAAAACTTCACTTTGATGGTGGCGCCTACTTTTATGATGACGATCCCCCTAAGGCTCCTGAGCCCGTTACCGCGCAGGTTGAGAAGAAGCGGGATGAGGATGCGCCGAAACCAAAGTCTCCCCAAGGAGAGCGAGCGGTGTTCGCGAGTAGCTAGAGTTTAGCGCCTCAAATTTCGCCCCGGGCGTGGCTCGACCGCGGCCGTATCTCGATCCCGGGAGAGGCTCCCCTGTCAATTCGAGTTACCGAGGGATCGGCGGCACATCAAAGTACTGCCCCCGGTACGGCCGTGGCTTGTAGACTATGGCGGGATGGGCCAACGCTGTTGGTGTAACGCCGATGCCGTCCTGTCCGGGGTCTACCCCGAGAATCATTCGATGGAGTAGCGGATTCTCTCGAAGAGTTTCCTTGTCAAAGAGATCTCCCACCGGTTCAAAAAGTTTTTCTATCTCCGCTCGAATATTGACTCCCAAGAATCGATCGTCAAAAAACGAGAAGCTATCCCAACGTACCGACATACGGGTATCGCTTGAGCAGTAGACAAACAGGCCCTCCGGTTTGAGTCGGTGATGGATTCGAGCTATGGCACCCCGAAGGTCTAGAGCTGGAACGTGTTGAAGAACGTAGATGCAATAAATAAGGTCAAAGGATCCATCTGCTTCATGGGGAAAGCAGGCGGTGAATCGAGAGCTATCAACGTAATCGCGAGCGTGTTGTTGTTGAACGGGAGACTCATCGATGCCAACAACGGTCGCCGAAGGGTGTTGCATGATCACCTCTCGGGCGAGCCGACCGACACCGCATCCGTAGTCGAGGATGCGGGGAGAGGGGGCATCCGTTTGCTTAAGGATCGCCCGTACCATATCGGGGGTCTCCTTCTCCCATCGCTCCTGGTAGGTGAAACCGTTGCACGGGCCCACGACGCTCTGACAGGCGTCTCTAAAGGTGCGTTCCTTGAAGAGTGGATGATCCATAGAAAACCATTGTTAAGTCCGGGGCTTCGGCACGGCAATCCCCGATATACTCTCGTAACGTAGTGTCGGCAGGCGAAGATAAGATCTTGAGCGTGCCTAGCGAGTACAGGAGGTTAGCAGATCCGCACGGCGGCCACACTATATATATAGAAGGGGCGCGCACGATGCGTCGGCGTCCCTAGCGTCTAAAGCGGCCGCTCCGCCTGTCGTCGGGGTCGTCCGTCTTGTCCTTATCGCGGTCCTTCTTCGCCTCATCACGATCCCTCTTCGCCTCATCACGATTTTCGAGTTCACGAACCACCGCTTGTCCCGACGATATGATCCGACTGGCTCCCTGGCCGTAGTTGTCAATGATCGGTTGAGTCGAGGAGAGCCCGGTGCGAGGTGGGGGTAAGGCTTGGTTTCGACTTGAAAGGGTGTCGCTGCCCATTTGGAACTGCAGATTCTCGCCGAGTGCCACTCGAAGATTCGAGTCTGGATCAAAGCGGTCGGTCACGTCAGTTGGATTGTTTGGATCGTAGAGACCGAAGCGCTCCTGGATAGCGCGAAGTACCTCGTACCTAAAGTCCGATTTCGGCTCGTCCGGGGAATCGGACTTCGGCAGCTTAAGGCCTCGCATCTTATCAGCAAGCATCCCTTCACGCGCCTGCGCTATCTCTGCCACTAATTCTGTCGCACGAGACACGCCACTAAAGAGCCCCTGAAGTTCGTAGAGCCTATTAAGGATACGTCTGTCGGAGAGCTCCGCTGATAACTCGTCCGAATAATCAAGTTCAAGCGCGGACATGAATTGCCGGATGAGACGTTGTGGTTCCTCTAACGTTTCAATGTATCGCGGAATGGTCTCCCCGCCGGCGATATCTAATCCCGCCTCACTCGATTGGGATGAGAGAGAGATAACTCTGAGAGAAGCGCTCGAAATCTTCGCCGCGGCGTCGGAGAGTTCGAAGTCCAAGCTCGAGGAGGAGTTCGATAAGCTCAGGCTCGATGTTTGATTGGTGCTAATACTTGCATTGACGATATTCAGTCGATTATCGATGCTCGATGATGAGTTTGAGAGGCTCAAGCTAGAGGTCTGGTTGGTACTCACGCTCGCGTTGACCAGATTGAGTGAGTTGTCGACGCTTGAAGATGAGTTCGAAAGGCTCAAGCTCGAGGTCTGATTGGTGCTGACGCTCGCGTTAATAAGGTTCAGTGAATTATCAACGCTTGAGGATGAGTTCGAGAGCCTGAGGCTAGAGGTTTGATTGGTACTGACGCTCGCGTTTACCAAATTGAGTGAGTTATCAACGCTCGACGAGGAGTTGGAGAGGGTAAGGCTAAAGGTCTGGTTGGTGCTAATGCTAGCGTTCACGAGATTAAGTGAATTATCAACGCTCGAGGAGGAGTTGGAGAGGCTTAAGCTTGATGTCTGATTGGTGCTTACGCTCGCGTTAACGAGGTTAAGTGAATTGTCTACGCTTGATGATGAGTTTGAGAGGCTTAGGCTTGAGGTCTGATTCGTGCTGACGCTCGCATTAACGAGGTTAAGCGAGTTGTCGACGCTTGAGGAGGAGTTCGACAGACGTAAGCTAGAGGTTTGATTTGTACTTACGCTCGCGTTCACCAGGTTGAGCGAATTGTCGACACTTGAAGAGGAGTTCGACAAACGTAAGCTTGAGGTCTGATTGGTGCTGACACTCGCGTTCACGATGTTCAAGCTATTATCTACGCTCGATGATGAGTTGGAGAGACTTAAACTTGAGGTTTGATTCGTGCTGACGCTCGCGTTAACGAGATTGAGGGAATTGTCTA
>JBIJBE010000042.1:0-29889 GCA_044345405.1 Bdellovibrionota bacterium | reverse complement strand
TACGTACTCGATTAACGGCGCTACGGACGCGGCTGCGGCGACGGCTGCCCGACTAGCGCTCGACGCGGTGTACGCGGCTATTTACTCGGTTGGAGCGTCACGAGGAATTCTTGGTGGAGTTGAATCACGACTCTCCACCGCGATTACGAATCTTGGTGTGACGAGAGAGAACCTTGTAGCCGCGGAGAGCCGAATTCGAGACGTGGACGTGGCGGAGGAAGCCGCGAACCTGACTCGATTGAACATCTTGCAACAAGCTGGTACGGCGGTTCTCGCGCAAGCGAACCAGCTGCCGAGCTTGGCGCTGCAGCTCCTGCGATAAGCGGATTTGGATTACGCAATTATGTGAGAGGCCCGCTGGCGTCAACGCGCTGGTGGGCCTCTCGTTTTATTGAATCCGTCCTCAGTACTCGTTGTTCCTTAAGAATGCTCCGTCAGTGTCAAAACACAAATAGAGCGGCGAGGTCGGAGAGAAGATATTTGTTCTTCTTCCGGTGCTCGCCGCTCTCTTTGTAAAACCCACTGACTTTGCGTTTCGACGATCCATTTATTGTTCTGCCACAACATTTTTTATTCAAGAGTTCCACGAAAGGATCCGAAACTATCTGTGGAGCGAGAGTAGTGATGCTCCGAGAAGTAACGTAGTGCCGAAGTTTATTGCAGTAGCAGTTCACCGAAGTTCTCAGGTAGTTCTCGGTTTCTTTCACCACATACCATCGCTTCAGCAGAAAGGTTCTCGCCGTCCTCATCGGTCGCGTATTATTCACGACTTTCGATGAGCTTGGGAACGAGTGTTCGCGTCCTCACGACGAGGGGGCCACGAACATATCTACTAAGACGGCGTTGGGGCTTTATCACGAGCAAAGAAGGTAGTCATGGCAATTAGTGTTGGAAGTAATATCACATCGCTTCAAGCGCAGCGGCGCTTGGACGGCACCGGGCAAAAGCTGAGTCTAGCGTTTAACAAGTTGAGTTCGGGATACCGGATCAACCGAGGCGCTGATGACGCGGCGGGACTCGCTATCGCGGAGTCCTTGAAGGCTCAATCTCGTATCGCGAGCCAAGCGATTCGCAACACGAACGACGGAATCTCTACGATCGCGATCGCGGACGGCGCGTTAGGTGAGGTGGGTAACATTCTCGCTCGTCTCGCGGAGCTTGCTTCGCAGTCAGCGAACGGAACGCTCAGCACGACGCAGCGCTCTGTGGTGGCGAACGAGTTCGTGGCGTTAAGCTCTGAAATTGAGCGTATCGCTGCGGTGACCGAGTTTAACGGAATTAAGCTTCTGTCGGGAACAAGCACGATTACCATTCAGGTAGGAACGGGTTCTGGTGTGTCATCACAGATCGGCTACACCAACCGGCTCGCGACCTTGCAGGGAATCGGACTCGGTAACGGCACTGGCGCGTTGACCTACTCGATTAACGGAGCGTCTGACGCGGCTGCGGCGACGGCGGCGCGACTGGCGCTGGACGCGGTGTACGCGGCTATTTACTCGGTTGGAGCGTCACGAGGAATTCTTGGTGGAGTTGAGTCACGACTCTCCACCGCGATCACCAATCTTGGAGTGACGAGAGAGAACCTTGTGGCAGCGGAGAGCCGAATTCGAGACGTGGACGTGGCGGAGGAAGCCGCGAACCTGACTCGATTGAACATCCTGCAACAGGCCGGTACGGCGGTTCTCGCGCAAGCGAACCAGCTGCCGAGCTTGGCGCTCCAGCTCCTGCGATAAGCGGATTTGGATTACGCAATTATGTGAGAGGCTCGCTGGCGTCAACGCGCTGGTGGGCCTCTCGTTTTTTGAATCCGTCCTCAGTGCAGATTGTCGCATAAGAGTATTCGGACATTGTTGAAACACAAAGAGAGCGGCGAGCTCGGAGAGAAGATATTTTTTTCTGCTCGGTTCTGTCCGCTCTCTTTTTGAAACCCACTGACTTTCCGTTTCCGTGATCCATTTATTGTTCTGCCACAACATTTTGTATTCAAGAGTTCCACGAAAGGATCCGAAACTATCTGTGGAGCGAGAGTAGTGAAGCTCCGAGAAGTAACGTAGTGCCGAAGTTTATTGCAGTAGCAGTTCACCGAAGTCCTCAGGTAGTTCTCGGTTCGTTTCACCTCATACTATCGCTTCAGCAGGAAGGTTCTCGCCGTCTTTATAAGTCGTGTTTTGTTCGCGACTCTTGAGGAGCGTGGGAACGAGTGTTCGCGTCCTCACGACGAGGGGGCCACGAACATATCTACTAAGACGGCGTTGGGGCTTTATCACGAGCAAGGAAGGTAGTCATGGCAATTAGTATCGGAAGTAATATCACATCGCTTCAAGCGCAGCGGCGCTTGGACGGCACCGGCCAAAAGCTGAGTCTAGCGTTTAACAAGTTGAGTTCGGGATACCGAATCAACCGAGGCGCTGACGACGCGGCGGGACTCGCTATCGCGGAGTCCTTGAAGGCGCAGTCTCGTATCGCGAGCCAAGCGATCCGAAACACGAACGACGGAATCTCAACGATCGCGATCGCGGACGGCGCGTTAGGTGAGGTGGGTAACATTCTCGCTCGTCTCGCGGAGCTTGCGTCGCAGTCGGCGAACGGAACCTTGAGTACGACGCAGCGTTCTGTGGTGGCGAACGAGTTCGTGGCGTTAAGTTCTGAAATTGAGCGTATCGCTGCGGTGACCGAGTTCAACGGAATTAAGCTTCTCTCCGGAACAAGCACGATCACGATTCAGGTGGGAACGGGTTCTGGTGTGTCATCACAGATCGGCTACACCAACCAGCTCGCGACCCTGCAGGGGATCGGACTTGGTGGCAGTTCTGGGGCGTTGACCTACTCGATTAACGGAGCGTCTGACGCGGCTGCGGCGACGGCTGCCCGACTGGCGCTCGACGCGGTGTACGCGGCTATTTACTCGGTTGGAGCGTCACGAGGAATTCTTGGTGGAGTTGAGTCACGACTCTCCACCGCGATCACCAATCTTGGTGTGACGAGAGAGAATCTTGTGGCAGCGGAGAGCCGAATTCGAGACGTGGACGTAGCAGAGGAAGCCGCGAACCTGACTCGATTGAACATCCTGCAACAGGCCGGTACGGCGGTTCTCGCGCAAGCGAATCAGTTACCGAGCTTGGCGCTGCAGCTCCTGCGATAGAGGTGAGCGTCCGTAGACTTATGTAACGCGTTTTAAGGGATTAGAGAGACCATGGGTATTAGTATCGGAAGCAATACGACCGCTCTTCAAGCGCAACGTCGCTTAGATTCCACGGGCGGGAAGTTGAGCGATTCGTTCAACAAGCTCAGCTCTGGGCACCGGGTGACATCCGGCGGAGACGACGCCGCCGGTCTCGCCATCGCTGAGTCCTTGCGGGCGCAGTCCCGTATCGCGGGGCAGGCGATTCGTAATACGAACGACGGTATCTCCACTATCGCGATAGCTGATGGAGCGCTGGGTGAGGTCGCGAATATCCTTGCTCGCCTTGCTGAGCTTGCGTCGCAAACCGCGAATGGTCCCCTAACTTCAGCGCAACGCTCGGTTGTTTCGAATGAGTTTGTCGCTCTGAGCTCGGAGATAGAGCGTATAGCGGCTGTGACCGAATTTAATGGGATTAAGCTTCTTTCGGGGCAAAGCCAGCTTACGATTCAGGTCGGAACAGGTTCTGGTACAGCGTCGCAGATAGCGTACGTGAATCGACTCGCCACCCTCCAGGGGATCGGGTTGGGGAACGCTTCCGGTGCCCTGACGTACTCCGTCAACGCATCTACAGACGCGGAGGCCGCGACCGCCGCCCGTCTAGCGCTGGATGCGGTGTATTCGGCGATCTACTCGGTCGGAGCCGCACGAGGAGCGCTTGGTGGGGTGGAATCAAGGTTGGCGACCGCCGTGGCCAAGCTCGGCGTCGCGAAGGAGAATCTTCAGGCGTCGGAAAGTCGGATTAGAGATGTGGATGTCGCTGAGGAGGCGGCGAATCTCACTCGGTTCAATATCCTGCAGCAGGCGGGCACCGCGGTGTTGGCTCAGGCGAATCAGTTGCCGGCCCTTGCGCTCCAAATTTTGCGATTCTAACTGATCGTTCAGTTCGTCCTCGAAAGACCCATAAGGAGCCCCTTGTGGGTCTTTCTCTTGGCGGCGCCATCTCTCGATGGGTATCGGCGTGCAAGGGGGTTGCGGGGGGAGGTTCACCCACGTATTCAAGCCATCGGTATACTCTTTTTCTGCCATCCTTCCAGGGAGTTGCGCCGCCAACTGCCGTTTGCATAATTCTCATACTACTCCCTCGGGAGAGCGCGCATCGAAAGAACATACCGCTCGTCCCTCCAGAAGGATCGGTGCTGAGGCGGTATGCCCCACGAGACCCCCATTGTAGTGCAGGTGAGGATCCCCGGGACGCGCTGTTTCGCGCGGGCGGTTCGTTATGTTGACGAAGAAACAAAAACGAAGGGCTCGCGATAAGACGTCAGGAAGTTTTGTTCGAAGAGATACAAGGCTGACAAAGGCGACGGTATGCATAAGGTTCGTATGCTCATGACACAGGCTTTCTTGCCATCACTCTGCGGGCTCCTCGTCGCCATCGTGATGATGGCGTCCGAGGGACACGCGGCGGACGGGAAGATCTACGTTGTTCGAGAGCCGGGTGGAGTTATTCGTTTCACGACGAAACCTCCGGAGGAGGGGGAGCAGGCTGAGATCTTCACGGCCCGAGCTAATGGCTTTAGTTACTATCGAAAGACCAGGATGAAGGGTGGCCGGCGTCTTCATTCGGCCGCCGTTTATGAGCGAGCTATTCACGATGCGGCCCGAAGACATCGTGTAGACCCTAATCTGATTAAAGCGGTAATTCACGTCGAGTCAGGCTTTAACCCCAGAGCGGTGTCTCCAAAGGGGGCTCAGGGGTTGATGCAGCTGATGCCGAGCACCGCCCGAATGCTCGGGGTTCGAAACGCGTTCGTTCCGGAGTTGAACATTCATGGAGGGACTCAGTATCTCGCCCGGCTTCTCAAGCGGTACGGAAATGAGTCCCATGCACTTGCTGCCTATAACGCCGGGGATGTTCCGGTGCAGCGTTATAACGGCATTCCGCCATATTCTGAGACTCAGAACTACGTCAGGCGTGTACTGCACCTGAAAAAGCAGTATACTGCCGTAGCGCATGGCTAACTGGTTTAAACGAATTCCTAACTGGCTGACCTTTCTCCGGTTGATCCTCATCCCGGTGTTCGTTGCCGTGTTGATAGAGCCTAGCCGAAATTCGCTTAATATCGCCGCTATTATCTTTGCGTTGGCCGCGCTCACCGATTACGCCGATGGCTATATCGCCCGTCGCTATAAAGCGATTAGCGATTTCGGAAAGCTCTTCGATCCTCTCGCCGATAAGATCCTCGTGATGGCGGCGCTCGTTATGTTGGTCTCCCTGAGGGATGACAACTGCGTCTCGTTCGTTCCAGGATGGATGGTGACCCTTATCCTTGCCCGGGAGCTTTGGATAACGGGGCTGAGAGCGTTTGCGGCGAAGGATGGGACTATCGTTGCCGCTAAGTCCGGTGGAAAGGTGAAGAGCGCGCTGCAGATGATCGCTATCTTGGCGCTTCTTCTGTACGACTACTCCTTTAGCTTCTTCGGGTATCGCGTCACCGCGCAGTTCATCGGCTTAAATATCCTTATCGTTTCTCTGGCGTTCTCCTACCTCTCAGCGGTCGATTACTCGCTCGCTATCCTTATGCCGCACCACGGCACGTTGGCCGACATTACCAAGCGGATTGGGTCAACCGTGTTGGGCACCGGGGAGGTGTCTGAGGTCGAGGTCCAAGAAGAGCCGCAGGATCCTCAAGAGCCCGTGAAAACTGAGTAGGGGGTGCCCCTGTGCCCCGGAGGGCAACCATTCCCCACCTTCGCCGGGCTACGGCGGGCAGACTGGTCGCCGGAATGGCCTCGCAATCCCAATCAATCTCGCCGCACGGTAACGATGTGGCGCGCAGGAATGCGCGCCCTCCGACGTCACGGGTAGCAAAGGTGGGAGGGCGACCATTCCCCACCTTCGCTGGGCTACGGCGGGCAGACTGGTCGCCGGAATGCCAAGCATCGCGGGGGACATTCGCCTTACGAGAGCAGGCGGCGAGGCAGCCCCCCCGCCCAATTCCTCAAACTGGGTAGTGCTTTCTTGTTTTAAGAGTGTTAAACCTAGCATCGTCCGGATTCCTCTCCCTCAAAAGGTGTTTTGAGTCGATTTGGGATCGCTTCGGTTTAGCAAAAACCGTCGGCCCTTTTAATATGTGTAGTTTTGAGCGATAGCAGTTGCGATGCGAGTAGAGCGTTTAGACATCTTCGGGTTCAAATCATTCATGGAGCGTCTGGTTCTTCCCCTTGAGTCGGGAATTACCGGCGTGGTTGGACCTAACGGCTGCGGAAAATCAAACATCATCGACGCCCTTCGTTGGGTACTTGGAGAGACTCGCGCGTCCTCCCTTCGAGGAGATACCCTTGAGGACGTTATCTTCAACGGAACCGAATCGTTCCGTCCCCTCGGTCTCGCCGAGGTGTCGCTCGTTATCCGCGCCGACAAAGGAACGCTCTTTCAAGATCTTCTGAGCTACTACGAGCAAACTGAGGCCGCCAACGTTGTAGAGCCTGGTGCGCAAGAGAATGTTGCGGCCGTTGAGTCGTCTGCTACTCCATCGCTGCTTAGCGGCACTCCAGAGAATACGGACCAGATCGAGGTTGCGGGTGCCACCGACGAGTCCGCCCAGGAAGCTTCGTCCACGGAAGAGCGCGGCGAAGGTGCTGAGCAGGTTGCTGAAGGTGAGGGGGTAGTCGCTGAAGCTCCTGAGCAAGTAGCGCCACAGAAGCCAGCCAGGATTGAGATCGCCGGCGAGGTTGTGACCGGTGACTTCCTCTCCGACATTCGCGCGTCCCTCTCGAAGTACTCATGGCTTCAATCGGTAACTGAGGTGCAAGTCACTCGTCGTCTCTATCGAAGTGGCGAGTCAGAGTTCTTCCTCAACAAGGTTCCGTGTCGCCTCAAGGATATTAAAGAGTTCTTCCGCGTTGTAGGACTCGCCGCGCGAGGATACACGATCATCGCGCAAGGTGAGATCGGTCGTATCATTACCGCGAAGCCCGATGACCGTCGTATCGTGATCGAGGAGGCCGCGCACATCGCTGGCTTCCGTGAGCACATGAACGCGGTATCAAAGCGAGTCGATGACACCAACGCGCAGGTTGTGCGTCTTGATGACGTTATCAAAGAGGTAACTCGACAGGTCGGTAGCTTGAAGCGTCAGGCCGCTCGCGCCATCGCTCGCGCTGAGATCAAAGAAGAGTTGAAGGTCGCTGAGCGTGAGCTTTTCGCCGACACCTTGCTCCGACTCCTCAAGCGAGTTGGGGAGAGCGCGCACAAAGCGGCTCAGCTAGAGCACGAGGAGCAGGTCGCTCAGGGCGCCCTTGAAGAGGCTCGTCGTATCGAGCAAGAGTCCCGAGATGAGGGCAATCGATTCGATGCTGAGGTTGAGCTCTACCGAACCCAGGCCGAGCAGTTGCGAGATGAGTTGAATCGACGTCAACGCGAGGTCAACACTCGTGAGTCTCGCTTGCGAGAGTTGAACTCCGTGATGCAGGCTCGCGCAACCGAGATCGCTCGACTTGAGGAGCGCAAGAACACCTTGCTCGCTCGACGACAGGATTCTCAGAACGCGCTCTCAAACCTTGAGGCGCAAGCGATGGAGATCGAGGAGGGATTGGCCTCCCTTGATCTCTCCGGTGAGGAAGAACTCGCGCAGCTTACCCAAGAGATTAATCAACTTCGTGAGGATCAGCGCAACAAGGAGCGCACGATTCGTGAGCTTCGCGATAAGCTCGTCTCGGCGCAGAGCCGGCGTGAGGCGTTACAAGCGCAACTTACCGCGGCGTCTCCGCTCACACAGCTCAAGCGAGCGCTCGGAGGCGAGTTCAAGATGCCAGCCGAGGTAACGGGAGATTTCAAACTCCTCGTTGATGGAATTACGGTTCCCGATCGGTACGCGAAGTGTTTGCAGGCGGTACTCGCGGAACGCGCCTCATTCTTGGTTGTTGATGACGTCACGAAGGTGGCGAGAAGCTTCCAAGAGATGGTCCTTAAAGCTGACCCTCAGAACAAGAAGGGGATCGGGCTTGGACTCTTCGCGCAGGTGCCGCCTCCTTGCGCGACTGAGCGTGCGATTACCCCGATTGAAGGGGTCACGCCTATTCTCGATTTCATCAAGACCTCCGATTGGAGCAAGGGGCTCGTTGAGCGACTTCTCTCGAACGTGTGGGTCGCGCAGGATCTCGATACCGCGATTAAGTTCTCTGAGGCGCAGAGTGCCTCGGGTGAGCCACCAATCGACCTCGTCGTTGTAACAGAGACAGGAGACCTTCTCTCGCCATGGAGCTTCTACAGCCTCCGTCACGAGGGTGGTATCATTCAGGTCAAGAACAAGGTTGATGAAGCTACGGCGATAATCGAAGAGAATCAGGGCGCGTACGACACGATCGTCGCTGAGCGTGACGCTATCGTCGCTCGACTCAATGAGTGTGAGCGACGCCACGCGGAGCTCGTGCGTTCTATTCAACAGGCGCAGCAACGGCTCCGTGAACTCTCAAACCGTCAGGGTGAGATCCGTGGCCGTTTGGCGAGTGAGTCGAAGATGCTCAATCAGCTCGACGCTGATGTGCAACGTATTGAGCCACAGGCTGAAGAGGCTCGCTCTCAGATGGCCGCTCTCGAAGGGGCTATTCTTGAGCTCGCCGAAGAGATTGAGACCCTCAAGCAGCAGGATAACTCTGAGGTAGAGGAAGCGTACAAAGAGGTTACCGCTAACCTTCGTGAGGTTGAGGAGAAGCGCCGAGGTGTTCGTGATGGCGTCACGAAGCTTCTCCGAGATCTTGAGTTCAAGCGCCAAGGCCATGAGGCGGCTCGAGATCGACTCGTTCGTGAGCGCATGGCGGGTGAGCGAATCAAGGGAGAGCTTGGGAGCGCCGAGAGCGTGCTTCGCGAGTCCTTCGGTGAGGAGGCGCTTGAGGAGATCCGTCAGAGCCAAGAGAGCACTGAGTTGCTTCAAGACCACGCCCGTCGTGAGCTCGATGCTCGTGTGACCGGAATGCGTCAACGGTTGGAGCGAGAGGGTGAGGTTGATCCTACGGTTATCGAGCAACATGAGGTTGAAGCGAAGCGTCTTGAGGATCTCACGACGCAACGTGAGGACCTCGTTCGCGCGATCGAGACCCTCTCAGTTACACTCGTTGAGCTTCAGGAGGCGTGCGCTCGTCGGTTCATTCAAACGTTTGAGACGATCAGCAAGAACTTCGCGATATTTGGACCGAAGCTCTTCGGCGGTGGAAAAGCTGAACTCCATCTTGAGAATCCAGAGAAGCCACTTGAGAGCGGTGTGGAGATCCTTGTATGCCCTCCAGGTAAGAAGCCTAAGAGCATCGATCTCCTCTCCGGTGGAGAGAAGGCTCTCTGCGCTATCGCGCTTGTATTCAGTATGTTCATGGTTCGTCCAAGCCCGATCTGCGTACTGGACGAGGTTGACGCTCCGCTTGATGAGGCTAACGTGCATCGCTTCGTCGCGTTCATTAAGGAGATGAGTGCTCGCACCCAGTTCCTGATGATTACGCACAACAAGGCGTCGATGGCGGCCGCTGATACCCTCGTTGGTGTGACGATGCCGCAACCTGGCGCCTCAAAGGTGCTCACGGTTTCTTTGCAAGACGCTGAGAAGCACGCTGGATAATCAAGCGCAGCCCGGCATGATCGGGAGGCGGATACCGTAGAGACGTGCGAAGAGTGTCTCACCCCACACCGACGTCTCGTCGGTGTGGTTGTTTTTGGTGGTAGGTGTATGTTCGACGATATGCAAAACGTTTATGCCGTTATCGATTCAGTCGTAGCGGCGGTGGATATAGAGATATCGCTTCTCGTCATCGCCTTGGTTCTTCTCTACTGCATCGTCGGGATCCTCTCCCTCAAGGGTAAGGGGGCTCGTGAGTCTTCGGAGAAGGAGCTCTCTCTCCTCCACGCGGAGATCGAAAAGCTCGCGCGCGAGGTAGCGGACCTGCGACGTGAGGTACGCGCCCGAGCGAAGGTAGAGGCCGCTCCATCGTCCGTCGCTGAGATAACGGCCCCGGAGGCAGTCGTCATTACACCGCCGGCTCCGGAAGTTGTTGTAGCTCCTGAGGCGCTCGTTGCGCCTACGCCAGTTGAGATCGCTCCACAGCCAGCTCCTGTTGTCGAGAAAGCGGTAGCGCCACAGGTTGAAGCCGCGACGATCGCGAAGGGGATGGCGAAGAGCCGCACGAGCCTTCTCGGTAAGCTGAAGAACCTCTTCACCGGACGCAAAAGTGTCGACCTCGCCAGTTTGGATGACCTTGAGGAGATGTTGATCACGAGCGATGTCGGCGCTCGGGTCGCTGATGCACTCGTGAACACCGTACGGGAGCGGGCCTCCCAGAATCAGGAGGTGACCGAGACAGCTCTCCGTGAGCTCCTGAAGGACGGAGTTCGTAAGGAGCTTATCCCGGTGCCTACGGAGCATCGGATGTATGAGCCTGTCGGGAACCCACTCGTTATCCTCGTGGTGGGGGTGAACGGCGTTGGAAAGACAACGACGGTCGCTAAATTAGCGACTCGCTATCAGGAGCAGGGCAAGAAGGTTGTCGCTATCGCGGCGGATACCTTCCGAGCAGCCGCTGTGCAGCAGCTCAAAGAGTGGGGCACCCGTTCCAGTTTCTTCGTCTATAGTGGAGCGGAGAACGCCAAGCCAGCGGCGGTTGTGTTTGATGGGATGGTCGCCGCGAAGGAGCAGGGGGCTGATGTCGTGCTAATCGACACCGCTGGGCGACTCCACACCAAATCGAATCTTATGCAGGAGCTTGAGGGTGTTCGTAACTCGATACGTCGACACGTGTCGGATGCCCCGCACGAAACGATACTCGTTGTTGATGGTGTGAGTGGTCAAAACGCGCTCTCCCAGGCGCGTGAGTTTAACGCGAGCACCCCGCTTACCGGTCTCGTCGTGACGAAGCTCGACGGAACACCGAAGGGTGGTATCATCGTGGCGATCTCGCAGGAGCTTAAGATCCCCGTGTTCTACGTCGGCGTGGGGGAGAAGGCGCGAGACCTGCTCCCGTTCGCGGTGGATGAGTTCGTGGATGGTCTCCTAAGTGAGGAGGGGGAAGGTGGCTCGGCAACGCCGCCTCGAGTTTCTCCGAGTGGTAGCGCAGAGGCGGCACCGGCGTTATAGAGGGAACGAGGAAGGTCGAAGTATGGAGCAATCAAAGAACGTCCCCATTCACATCCTGACTCAGTTCGACATCAACGGCACGCTCCACAGTGTGGAGGAGCTCAAGCGTGGTCACATCAACCGAACCTATATCGGTCACTGGGATGTCGGTGGTGTTCGTAAGCGGTATATCCACCAATCGGTGAATCACCGAATATTCACCGACATCGAAGCGCTCATGGGGAACCTTGAGATAGTGACGGACGCCCTTCGCGAGGATCTTCACGGGCGACCGGTTGTCCCAGGAGAAACTACGCTCACCCTTATTCGCACAAAGGAAGGAGCCTCGTACCTCCAAGATGAAGGTGGTGAGTTTTGGCGAAGCTTTGACTATATCGAGAACACCGTGTCCTACGATGTGTGTCCGAGTACCCACGTCGCTCGCGAGGCGGCCGCCATTCTTGGTAGATTCCAGCGAGCGCTCTCCAACACATCGGCTGAAAGTCTCAAAGATACCATTCCCTATTTTCATCACGGGCTCCGACGGTATGACGCCTTCGCCAAGGCATTGAAAGAGGATCGCGAGGGAAGAGCTCGTGAGGCGATGAGTGAGATAGACTTCGCGCAGTCTCGTCGAGAGCTCGGGGGGGCGTTGATAGCAGCCCTTGAAAAGAGGGAGATCCCACTCCGTGTGTCGCATAACGACATGAAGCTCAATAACGTGCTCTTTAACTCAGCTGGTGATACCGCGGTCTGTCTCCTCGATCTCGACACCGCGATGGCGGGAACGCCTCTGTTTGACTTCGGCGATCTCGTGCGAAATACCGCGGTACCGTGCGCTGAAGATGAACAGGATTTCTCCAAGGTTGTGGTTGATATGAACCTCTACCGCGCGATCTGCGATGGGTACCTCTCTGAGGTGGGCGAGATGCTTACCGCGAAGGAGCGCTCCCTTCTTTCGGTTTCGCCTCGTGTGCTCGCTCTCATCCTTGGGGTTCGATTCCTGACCGATTATCTTCAGGGGGACACCTACTTCCGGATTCATCGCCCGAAGCAGAACTTAGAGCGGGCCCGTACTCAGTTTGAGATCGTACGAGCGATGGAGAAGCTGGGCGGTGAGATGGCCGCCTACGTCGCTAGCTAGGGTTCCTTGCTCGCCGAACTGATGTTCGTAAGATATTGAATCTCCATGTGCTTTTGAGCCGCTTCGAATGAACTCAAGCGTTCGCATTCATGCGCCGAATGTACCTGTGGATTAGCTCAGGTACAGGGGATGCTATGAAATTATCCATCACACTATTCGCTCTCGTCGCGGCGACATTCTTTATCTGCTCAGATAGCTTCGCGCAACGAAATAGCTCATCCGCATCATCATCATCGTCCTCTTCCGCGCCGCCACCGCCGGTGAAGTGCGATAGTCCTGAAATTCACGCATGGTCCTCCCTTGAGGATTTTATGACCCTCGGTGAGGCGTGCAAAGACGCTATCGGAAAACTGAACGGCAAGAAGGTTCCTGATTGCGCCGTAGGCTGCACCTCCGTGAAGGTCGTCGATCAGATTCACGGTTCTCAGTCAGGTTTCTGGGATGGAGTTCGGGGCGCGGTTCTCGACTTCATCGTCGGTGATGAGTGTCGTGTCACCCGTCGACGAATCTGTGTGCCGAGCAAGCCAAAGTAATACGATCTCGTATCAGTACTTCATGATGAGGAGACCTCGTGGGTCTCTCTAAAGAGCACTCTACCTTAAGAGCGCAGAGGCTATGAGCTCGTCGTCGCCATAGAGATCTTCTATCGCCTCAGGAAGATTCGCGAGAATATTTCTGACCTTGGCGAAGTTGTCCGGCGCCCCGCACTCTCGAGCAAGCGGTGAAGAGGCGCCCAGGATGCGATACACTGCGTTCACTACCTCAGGCGATCCAAGGGTTTTCTCGATCCCCTTAATCATCTCCTCACGTTTCACCGCCGGAGGCTTTTGACCGTACAGTAACCATCCTCTGGCGGTGTTTAGGGGGATTCCGGTAGCCTCTCCGATCTCTCGGTTAGTCAGTGTGGGGCTGTTTGCGAACGCCATGACGCTTGAATAGTCCTCCGCGGTATAGTGGGCCCGCGTAGATGTGCGCGAGAGAAGCTTCTGCACCGCCTCTCGTCGGTCCGGCATCGAGATCTCGATCCGGTCGGCGAATCCTTTCCACTCAGCCTGGTCCTTTAATTTTAGACTCGGAACATCTCCGTCTACCACGATGGGGAGGATCCCGGCGCGAGCGAACACTCGACAGAGATCCGCAAGGAGATCCGCTCCGTCTTTCTTATTAAAACCTATCCCTCCCGACTTTCCGGTGTACACCCATCCACCGTGGTCGAATAGTCCCTGTAAGAAGCTTACGCACTCGGCCTCGGTTCCGAGATGTTCCCAGGGGATTCGAGTGTTTCCTGAGGTTATCTCTCGCACATGCTGCGCTAGCTCGACGCTCGGGACATTTAATCGGAGATAGGGGATTCCATGGATTGAGAACGGTTGAAATGAGGGGGCCTCGCCAAAAAGGGAAGCCACCCGTTCTTGGAGCAAGGTGAGTTGTCGGGGATCTTGCGAGGTGAACGACATGGCGAGCCAATCCTGTCCACCGATCTCCGTCATCGAGGTCCACGCGCCGAGGAGGTAGGCGAGGTCGACATTCTCTCTCCGTAAGGTGGCGTGAAGAGAGGGGGCGCGAAGCGCCGTGAGGTCGTGGTGGGATTGGTGAAGGGATGTTTGTGTGGGGGACATAGGTTCGCATGGTACACAGGTCCCCGCTCTTGATCTAAAGGGATGTGGAGAAGAGATCTATTCCCGACCAAAGCGCGCAGGTTGCGCTACCGAGCTTTTTGGCGGGCATCGGGTTGGAGCAACTCAATCATTTTGTTCTGATAGAGCAGTCCGAATCTTCTGCCCCAGATGAAGTAACATTCATTCAAGGCGTCGAGTACCTTTGCCAGGCTACTTCCGCTTTTGTGGGACTCGAAATACTCAGCGGCGAGGCAACCAGAAACGTTAAGATTAACGGCCTTCAGCTTCTCCATCAGGAGGTTAGTCAGGGGCTGATTCGGAAGCTCCACTGAAGCGGTGGTCGCATACGCCTCGTGGATGGAAGCGCTTGGAACCTCAAGAAGCCGGAGCGTACGAGCTATCATATAACCGTCCGCTCGGAATCGTTCATTTCCCTCCCAGGTATAGTGTGTTTGCAGTGCCCCAATGATGGTTGGAGCTTCCCCCCGAGATAAAGCTTGATGGGTATCGAAGACCTCTTGGAGGTATCCGATCGTGTATTCATGCCGTGCCCAGCTCGCTGTTCGGTATGATCGGACCACGAACGCGGCCGCGACCATTGACGCTAACGCTAGTGGTAGCGGGAGAAGGTGATAGGCGGCTCCGGCTAATCCGATCGAGAGGAGGGAACTTCCCTTGGATATAGGGTTTTTGGTGATGATATCTTCATGAAGATAGCTGAGCGCTTCACCCGCCATGGTCGCATCAACGAAGCCAGAGGTAACGATACTTTTGGCGATTGAGGGTATTCGGGAAAGTGAGGATTCTTCCTCTAAAGCTCTATCATCGATAATGCGAGAGGTTCGGTGGAGGGGAGCCTCGGGAGTCGCGGTCGCTTGCCAGCGGAAGAACTCACTCAGGCGATCCCGACACATGAAGGGTCCAAGCCCTTCGATGAGCAGTGTCGCTTGTTCAAGCTCCCCGATCTTCGGTGGGTCTGGAACGAGCCCCGCTCTCAGGATCTTGTGCCGATCCAAAATCGTATTGGCTAACGTGGGAGATTCAAGGAGTTCCCATGCGTTATCGAAGCAGGCTAGTCGTTGCCCCTGTTCAACGGGAGGAGGCGGAAGCTTTCCCTCCAGGGCATGAGAATCGGGTAATGAGGGCCCCAGGGAAGGGGAGGGAGGAGTGTCTCGGGGGGATGGTGAGAGCTCCGGGTTCATGCGCGGCGATTGTACCGGCCCGTTGCTCGATCTCAACAAAAAAACGCGGCTCTGGTCGAGCGGGTCGTTGAAAGGGGAGCGGTTTGAGTCGCTATCGGATCTTTTAGAACGTCTCGATCGTACTCATCAGGGAGACAGGCGCCGGATTAGTGAATGGTAGGGGTCTCCTCGGCCTCTGAGGATTCCTCTTCCTCGTCAAACTCCTCATCCTCAGCCTCTTCAGCGTGGCTCTCTACCTTCTTTCTAAATCTGAAATAGAGGTACACGGCTATTCCCACGCCTACAAGAACGAGGAGCAGCTTGACCTGTTTTACCACCGCGACGATGTGGTCGTAGTGCTGACCGAAGAGGTAGCCGATGCCGAGCATAAGGGGTGTCGTAATGAGCGCTGCTAGCGCGTCAGCGATAAGGAAGCGAGTGAATGAAACCCGCACCGCGCCGCACACGAGAAACGTTATCGTCCTCAGGTAGAACAGATGTCGCGCGATAAAGATCGTAACGAAGGTCTTCCTCTCAAGGTTCGCCCGGAGACTCTGGAGCTTCGACGAGGTCATGTACTTCTTAACCCACCGCTTTCTGAACAGTCGTGGGCCCGTCATCCATCCAAGTCGATAGATGATGAGATCGCCCGCGATGATACCGAAGTAGCAGGTAAGGAGCATGATCCATAGGTTCGCGTTCTCTGACGCTACCAGGATACCGGCGATGATGAGGGAGAGATCCTCCGGTACGGGTAACCCGAACGCGCTCCCGAGAAGGATAGCGATTACGAGGAGGTAGGCCACGAGACCGTGTGATGCGAGGAGCGCTTCAAGCATCCCATAAGTATAGTGCTTTTGACCGGTAAGGGCAAAAAGTGGCAGAGAGTGGTGACTTAAACGAGCTTTCATTGTTGAATTCGCACTAATTCATGGTCGTATCCAATTCTCCACACTCTGCGCATCTTGTTTGGGATAGTGCTCCAACGGCCACCTTCGTTGGAATTGATGGCGCTCGAGGAGGCTGGGTGGTCGCTACCTGCGCTGGAGGCAACATCTCTCTCCAACTCTATCGCGCCATCGCTGACGTGCCTCTCCCCCCACCGTGTCGCGTTTTGATTGATATGCCGATTGGACTGCCGTCCCACGAAAGGAGATTCTGTGATGCGCAGGCTCGAGAGCTCCTGGGCCCGAGGAGATCGACGTTCTTTTCCGTTCCGAGCCGGGCCGCTGTGTACACGAATTCGTATGCCGAGTGCTGCGCGGTTAACGAGAGGATTCAAGATTGTAGGGTCTCCAAACAGGCTTGGAACCTCTTTCCTAAGATGCGGGAGCTTGATCTCTACCTGCGAGCCGATCCCACCCGTCACGAGTGTATGGCTGAAGGGCACCCCGAATTAGCCTTTCGAGCTCTGCACGCAACGGCGTCTCCTCTGCCGTCTAAACGGACCCCTGAGGGAATTCACATGCGGAGGGAGGCGCTCGTTGGCCTGGGTCTTGCCGTCGATGCTCTCATAGAGACTTTTCTAGCCTCTCATCCAAAAGATGTTGATGTTACAGACGCACTGGATGCGCTCGCTCTCTGCTCGCTTTTGACCACAAGGCGCGGACGGGTTTCATTCGTTGGCCAGACAGATCTCGATGAGCACGGGGCGCCTCAAAGGGTCTGCGTTGGGTGAGTGTATCCTGCTCTCCCCAATTGATTGGCGTCTGGTGCTTTCAGTCCAGCGTTGAACCGTCAAAGTAGTATCCGCCACGACTTTGCGACTTTTAAAAAGTGTGAAGGTCGTGACTGATACGAATGTTCGACATGAGTTTCCACCCACAAACGAAGCAAGGGCTTGTTGGTGTATATGGCCCCGATGGCCCCTGAAAAGAGCCCCAAGTGAGGCTCTTGAGCACCGGAGTCGCCTTTCGGCATTTCCCTGATATTAGCCAGTTACACGGATACTTCCAAGCCCATTGACCTAGCACCATGGTTATTTGACTTAGCCGAGTCCTATTTCTTTCAAGCAATGTGCGAATGCGCCGATACAGATGATGGGGAACGCAGGGCGCCTCTGTAAACCGTCCAGCCTCTCGAAGAGGCCTGGATACCCCCAAAGACCGCGGGCGGTGGTGGTATCGAACTCGCAGTAAATCGCCCCTCTGGTTCTAGCCAGGGAGCAAGACGGAAGAGTATGGGAGTGACGAAATTTCTTATCCGATACCTTACAAGACCGACGTCTCGAACGGCGCGCGAACGCTTTCAGCGTCATCCGCGTGTCATGACGCGGAGCTCCGAGCAGAGCTCGCAACGGGGTGCGAATTTGACTGAATATTGTGTGGTATTAGGAATTCTAGGAATAGGCGTGGTCGCGACTGTTTCCGTTATAGGAAACGATTTTACCTCTCGAATTACAAAGGAGATTCTGCCCGCACTTGGTAATTTTACGTGGAGGCCACCCGCTGGCATCGATATTCTTCCCCCTATCCTTGAAGATCCAGGAGGCGACTCATCAGACTCGAGCTCCGAGTTCTCATCATCCTCCAGCTCGAGTGAAACATCCGATTCCAGCTCAAGCTCTGACTCCAGCTCCTCATCGGAAGAAAGCTCGAGCTCTAGTTCCGATTCCAGCTACTCATCGGAGGAAATCTCGAGCTCTAGTTCCGATTCCAGCGATAGCTCGGAAACGAGTTCATCATCGGAGACGAGCTCTTCCTCCGAATCAAGCTCAACTTCTGAATCAAGTTCAACCTCCGAATCAAGTTGGTCATCTGAATCAAGTAGCTCGTCGGAAATAAGCACCTCATCAGAAACAAATCAGTCATCAGAGATGAGCTCTTCTTCGGAGGTGAGCTCCTCGTCTGAATTGAGCGAATCGTCGGCGATACCTGAGCAAAGCGCCTCATCTGAGATAAGCAGCTCCTCCGAGCTCAGCTACGCTGATAGCTCCATGCAGTGGATTAGCTCTACCGAGTCGATAGACTAGGGGTTGAGACGACTTTCCAGCACCCGCTGCGCCGGCCCCGCCAGCGCGGGATTCGGGCTCTTGGCAAACTCTTGCAATGCCGGGAGCGCCACCGCGCGAGCGGAACGCATCTTTGTCTTCATAAGAGCCAGCGCCGCCTGTAACCGGATCTCGGGAACCTTATCGTGTTCGAGCGCTCCGGCGAGGGGAGGGGCGGCTGGACTCGCGGCTGGACCGTACTTTCCGATAGCGATTATGACAGCCGCTCGAATCAGGGGAGATGGATTCATAATCTCTCCTACGAGCACCGGCAGAACTTCGATCGTTACCGCTTGGAGGGATTGCTCGGGGCGGGGCAGAGCCGCGGTGACGGCGGCAGCGACCACAATCGGGGAATCGCTGCGCATGAGTTGTTCAAGTTCGCTTGCGGTGAGGGAGTTCTCAGCGGAGAAACCTCCGATCGTGGTGATCGCCGCGGCTTGTACCTCGGGGGTAGCGTCAAACGCTAAGGTATGGAGGGTGGAAAAGAGATCTCGCTGGAGTTGGGGGAATTGCGCGGAGCGAAACGCGACGACCTGTCGAACGGCTGGCGAGGAGTCTCGTCCTGCTTTTATAAAGACATCCCGTACAACTTCTTGCGGCTTTCCGATCGTCGAGACGATCTCGACCATCTTCTTTCGCTCCTCGGGAGCGCCATCTCCAAATCGCTCCCGCAGCTCCGGCATCGCCCCTTCGCCAAGCGCCATAATCTCAACCTGCGCTTCGCGTTGAAGTAGCGGATCGTCACTCAGTAGTCTACTCACGGCTCCCCGAGCTTCCGGATGACGGGGAAGGAGCGAGAGCTTAGCGCATGCGGAGATCGCCATAATAGCGAGAACCACGGAGGCGCTCACGATCGTGACGCGATGACGAAGCATGAGGGTCGAAACTGCCATGAAGTGCCTACGCGATATCGGGGGTGAATCCACGACGCATCGTGTTCTCGGTTACCACGCGGGGCTCCATGAACTGAAGGAGGTAGTCGGGGCCGCCCGCTTTTGAACCGATCCCTGACATGAGGAACCCTCCGAACGGTTGCCGTCCCACGAGCGCTCCGGTGATTCCCCGGTTGATGTAGAGGTTTCCGACACGGAAATCCTCCTTGGCCTTCGCGAGGTTTTGAGGATGTCGAGAGAAGACGCCTCCTGTAAGCGCGTACTCTGAAGCCGTTGCGAGTTCGAGCGCCTGATCAAAATCGCGCGCCTGCATGCATGCGACGACCGGTCCGAAGATCTCATCGGTCCAGACCTTGTGCGATGCGGGAACGTCTCGGAAGATCGTTGGTGGAATGAAGTTTCCACGTTGAAAGATCTCCGCTGGCACCTTGGCTTGCGCGAGGAGGGAGAGCTGCTCAGATCCTGAAGCGATCGTAGAGGTAATCCGGTCATACGCCTCTTGGTCCACGACAGGCCCGAGGAAGCTTGATGGATCGCTTCCGATGCCAACGATGAGATCCTGTGTCGCAGCGGCGAGCCGTTCGATGAACGGTTCATACGCGCTGCCGACGACGATGAGGCGTGAGCACGCGGAGCACTTCTGTCCTGCGAATCCGAACGCCGAGGAGAGAACACCTCGTACCGCGTCATCGAAGTCCGCGTCCTCATCAACGATGATGGCGTTTTTGCCACCGAGCTCAGCCACCACCTTCTTAATCATGCGCTGCCCGGGGTGTACCTTGGCCGCTGATTCAACGATCGAGAGTCCAACAGGGCGAGAGCCGGTGAATACGACCATCGCGACCTGTGGGTGTCCTGTGAGGTATGGACCGACCTCTTCGCCCTTACCGGGGAGGAACGCGAAGGCGTCTTTAGGAACGCCCGCCTCAAGGATGATGCGCGCGAGTTGGTGCCCGATAAGGCTCGATTGCTCAGCGGGTTTAAGAATGACGGTATTTCCCGTAACGAGCGCCGCTACAGCCATTCCGCACGCGATCGCGAGGGGAAAGTTCCATGGCGCGATGACGACCGTGACGCCACGAGGCTGATAGAGATAGTGGTTCTCCTCTCCCATGACCTGTTCGGTGAGACGTGGAGGCGCTATGCGACGGATCTCAGCCGCGTAGTAGTCACAGAAGTCGATCGCTTCGGCCACGTCAGCGTCCGCCTCTCGCCACGTTTTGCCGACCTCGCGAATGATAAGGGCGGTGAGGAGGCTCTTTCGCTCACGCATAATGGAGGCCATTCGGTTCAAGGTCTTCGCGCGATCTTCGGTTGAGGTGGCGCGCCATGAGCGAAGCCCCTCAGCGCACGTCGCGACCGCGCGCTCCGCCATCTTGATATCCGCGAACTCAACGACACCTACGGTCGCGCTGTGATCACTTGGATCGGTGCGAGAGAAGGTGTCTCCACTTCGGATCTCTTCGCCGTTGATGATCGGTCGCGCGTAGAAGGCGCCCTTAGCTATGAGGCTCTCGACCTCTCGGAGTCCCTCGTGTACCGAGCGGCGATTGCGCTCCTCGCTAAAGTCGAGGAGGGGCTCATTTTTGAATGGGTGTTGCTGTGTCATGGTGTCGTCCTCTTGGTTTGAAATTGGATTAGCTGTTTTGGTAGAGAGGTTCCGTCTCAGGTGGTGGCTCTATCGTAGAGGTCTCTTGGGTGTGAGATGGACCGCCATCCTCAGGTTGTAGAACGGGCTCTTTCAGCAGGGTTGATACCTCATCCTCATCGAAGAAGGTGTGGCGTAGGAAGGACTCGTTTGAGGTGTTCTCGAGGAGTCTTCGAACGAGGTACCCCATTCCGGGAAGGAGCTCCCCAAGTGGAACGTACATCCGAACGAGGTAGCCCCGTTTCATGAACGCCTTCGCGATAGGCTCCGCCATGCCGTAGAGAACCTGGATCTCGAAATCCTTCTCGGTGAGCCCGATCGACTCGGCGTAACAGCATGCGTGCGCAAGCGATCGGATATTGTGTGATCCGAAGGCGGGGAGGCACACCGCGCGGTTATCGAGAAGCTTTCGGGTAAGGTGCTCGTAGTGCGCGTCGGATGATTGCTTCTTCGTCCAGAGTGGAAACTCCCAATCGTTCTGACTGCTCACAACACGCTCGAAATCCCAGTAGGCTCCCTTTACCAATCGAATCGCGATCGGAGCGCCCCGTTGTCGCGCGAACGCGAGCATCTCATCGACGCGGGCTTCGGAGTTTTTCGCGTACGCTTGGATAACGATGCCGGGGTAGGGGATATCGAGGAACTCCTGCGAACCGAACGTTCGCTTGAAGGCCTCGTAAATGATCGAGTTGTTCCCAGAGTCCTCAGCGTCGACGTACATCAAGGCGCCGTAGTGTTTGACCCTTCGAGCGATCTCAGCGAGTCGCTCGCTCAGGACGGCGACACTTCGCTCAAAATTAAGAACGTTTGTCTGAGAGTAGAGCGCCGAGAGTTTAACGGATACGCACACCGGGCTCGTCTCACCTGGATGTCCCGAGATGAGAGGCGCTCCTTCTTTCCACGTTGGAATCGTCGCGCCGAACGTTTCTATCGCATCGAGGTACCGGTCCTGATACTCCTTCGCCTCCTTTTCGCACACGCAGAACTCACCAAGGAGATCGACGGTGAAGGAGTATTTCTCGTCGCGAAGCCGTTGAAGAACGGGTAGCGCTGAGGTTGGGGACTCGCCCGCGATAAACATACTCGCCATCTGCTTGACCCCCTGTCGCACCATGAAGGCGGCGACGTTCGCGAGGAGGGGATTTTTACAGAGATTGATGAACCACCCGAGGGACGGGTGCATCTTGTTCGCCGGAGGGATGAGGTATTCCCGGACGTGTTCAGCTATCGCTTCATTCGATTGTAATGTTGGGAGTACGTCAACGAGTCTAAAGAGATTGACCTTGAACTCCGGTTGGCTCATCGACCACCGCATAAGGAGTGAATTGAGGTAGCGGGGATCGAGGAGAGACGGGTCCGTGTCGCCGAGGTCGGCGAATATGTGACGGCCCATTTCAATGATCTTCGAGTTGAGTACAGGGTCGAGCGTCATCGCGATATCCGGATGGAAATTCTGTGTAAATAGGGGCGGTTAAAGCGCACCGCTCCCCTAGACTACTGAGAAGTCGGGCCCAGGAAAAGAGAGATTTCTTCTCAGTCGGTGCTCCATCACACAACTCTGGCCCGGTGCTTCCGATACATGGACGTTTGTAAGGGAGTATCCATGAGAACGACACTACACCAACCCGCTTCGGTGGGCTCAAGCGCTCAGATCGCCGAGGTGGTCGCCCCGACTAACGATTCCCATGCCGGAGGTTGGCAGGAGATCGTGAAGCGAGTTTCGACATATATCTCGTCCTCCACATCCAAGCCCCCAACGGCTCCAGAGAGCGCCCGTCAGCTGACCGAGCTACTCCGCCTTCAGATGGATGTTACCCGGTATCAACTCCGTGTTGAGGTTGTCTCGAAGATCGCGGAGAGCGGTGTCGCCTCACTTCGCAAATTACAGCAGCCGCAGTGAGGAGCCGATGATTCGAGGAGCTCTAGTACAGGCGAAGAGCGCGCAGGTGGCGGGGGAGTACCAGCGGGAGGTGGTATCGCTTGGACAGGCGAGAGCCAGAGATGGGCACGCTCGCGAAAAGGTGCGTGAACGGGAGGAACGCTTTTGGCGCGCGATTGCGCACGCGTCAAAGGTGACGGCTGGCAAGGTGACACGAGGGGGAGCGCACTCCGTGGCGTTGAGTCGCGCTCTGCAGGCGCACCACGACCTCTCAAAGGCCACGGGAGAACACCGAAAGGTCGCCGGAGAGGTTCAGCATCAGATCGCCCGGGTCATGAAAGCGAAGTGCGTCCTGTCTGCCTTTGAGAGGGCACGCGCGAAGGAGCGCGCGATTCGCGCCCACAAGAGCGCCGAGCGACTCGGGGAGGAGGCTCTGGAGGTGTCTCTCGCTCGCCGCGTGTCGTTGACTGGTCGCCGAGCTGAGCGGGCGCCCCACGATTCGGTGCGTGATGAAAGGAGTCGGAGAGAGATGCCGAGTCGGGATGGTTATCCCCCCGTCGTTTCTCCCGTGTATGTGACCTCGCACTGCGCTGAGACGCGCTCACATGACGCGGTTGAGGCGCACAGGTATCGCCCTGAGACGATCGCGGTTTCGCTGCAGGGTGTTGAGAGTGAGGAGGGAAAAAATGGAGCGGCGTTGCTGATGCGGATGGAGAGCGGGGGAGCGCCGATCGCCTGTCGGCTTGAAACATCCGCGCCGGGTCGAGTTGGGATCGTGATGGAGGCCGCGAGTCCGTCCCTTGTTCGTACGCTCGAGGGGGAGAGATACGGGATTATGAGGCGCCTGTCAGAGAGTGGGATCACGATCGGTGGCTTCGAGGTTCGTCGAGATCTGGCCATGCGAGGTGCGCTCTCTGGATTCCTTCGCAGAGCTCGACAACCAAGGGAGGAGGATGATGAAAACGTTATCGCCTGAAACCCTTCTCCTCGTTTCGCTCGCCATCGGATTGGTACCGATCCTCATCGCGCTTGGCACCTGTTACCTCAAGTTCTCAATCGTGTTGAGTCTCTTGCGGAGCGGATTCGGTACGCAGCAAGCCCCAAGCTCCTCGTTGGTGATGGCGCTCTCTATGGTGATGTCACTCTCGGTTATGCAACCGGTGATCCACCAAACGCTTGCAGCTTTCAATCAGGTCACGATCTCGGATGTCCGAGAGGGAGCGTTCGCGGAAGTGCTCAAGCGCGGTGAGAAGGTCGTAGCGCCGTGGCGGGAATTTCTCCTTGCGCACGCGGGAGAGCGAGAGGTGAAGACCTTTCAACGTCTCGCCACCAATGACCAGGGGACGCCGGTAGATGAAAAAATCTCCCTTTCGACGGCGATGGCGGCGTTCGTTCTCTCCGAGATAAAGAAGGGGTTTCTCATAGCGTTCATCCTTCTCATCCCGTTCTTCGCTATCGATCTTATCGTGGGGAATCTTCTCGTCGCGCTCGGGCTTACGATGATGAGTCCGAACACGGTCTCCCTGCCGCTGAAGATCCTTCTCTTCGTCTCAACGGATGGGTGGCTCTTGTTAGCCAAGGGTCTCATTACCTCCTATCGGTAAGGCGTGTATGCACACTCTCGTTCTTGATAGCCTCATGATCGTTATCTACCTCTCGGGGATTCCGATGGCTGCGATCGCTTTTGCCGCTGGGTGCGTGGCGATGCTTCAAGCGGTGACGCAGATTCAGGAGCAGAGCGTCGCCCATCTCGTTCGGCTCGTGACCTTTATAGCGCTTGTGATCGTCGCGGGAAGTTGGGCGGGGGACGCCGTGTGTGAGCTGTTTGAGCGATCGCTTCGTTCGATTGAAACGATCGGGCGGAGGGGGCTGTGATAGCTTCTCCGTGTGACCTCGCGTGCGCGGCGGTCGCGTTACGGTGTTTCGGATGTCTTGTGTCACTGCCGTTTGGTGATGCGCTCTCCACGCTGCCGCGGTTTCTTATCGCGGTAGGGCTTAGCTTCGTTCTCGCTCCGAGGGGATCTCTCGTTGAGGATATTTCTCCCCTTTCCCTCGTAACTGAGTTTGTAATCGGATTCGTGCTCGGCGCGCCACTGAGGTTTGTCGCCGATATCAGCGAGATGGTCGGTGAACTGATCGATACGGCGCGGGGACAGATGATCGCCGCTGTGCTCGATCCCTTACAGGGACACGGCAGCTCCGACATGGCGGTGTTGGCGAAGAGCGCCAGTGTGGTCGTGGCGCTGATGTGCGGTGGATTAGAGGTCGTCGTGAGCGCGCTCGCTCGAAGTTTCGTGGCAATTCCCATTGGCTCGCCAGTGCACGATGCTTCGTTTCTGTTCGGAGTGGCGAGAAGTGGAGCCTTTCTACTTGGGGAGGGGATGCGTCTCTGCGCGGTCTGGGTTGGGGCGTTTCTCCTGATCGATATCGTGTGCGCATTCCTCTCTCGTGTTGTGAGTGGGCTCGCCTTCACTCAAACCGCGGCGCTCCTCAAGATGCTTGCGCTCTTCCTTCTTCTTGTTGCATTGCTCACCGATGGGCTTCCCTGCTCACGGGACGCGTTCTCGCGTGTGGTGGCGCCGTGGGAGTGGTTGGTTGGTGTTGGGGGCGAGCAGGCCGGATTTGAGGCGCACCCGGGGCTTTGGGAGGGGGAACGTGAGTGAAAAACGCTTCCCTCCCTCGGTTTCGAGGCTTCTGAAGGCTCGACGCGACGGTAAAACCGTGAAAAGTCGGATGGTTACGGTTGCGGCGGGTTGGCTTGGACTCTTTCTTTTTTTCCTCGTATCTCGTCCTTGGGTGAGGATCGGAACCTTGATACAATGGTTTAAATTCAAGGTTTTAAGTCCCGTCCTGACCCTTAAGTACTCCGCGCTGTTCGTAGCAGCATTACTTCTTCTGAGTATCGGGTCAGTGGCTGTGGCGAGCGTTCTCGCGAGTCTCCTCCAAACGAAGGGACTCGTTACCCCGAAACAGATCGTTCCCGACCTCTCAAGGCTCCAACCGAGAGGGCTCGTGAACCGTGTGCGCGAAGGCGCGTTGGACGGGGCGTTGGGATCGGTTCGAGGGGTGGTGATCGTAGTGTTGATGATCCCACTCCTCACGTCCTATCTGTCGAACGCGGCACACCTGTTTCGCGCTCCGGGTGGGTGGATCGTGTCCGGGGTCGGTGGATATCTCATCTCCGCGATGTCGCGGGGTGTTGGTGCCCTTGTGGTTCTCGGAGGATGCGCCTACTTCCTGGCGTGGCGACGGTTCATTCGGCAAAACCGGATGAGCTTCGAAGAGGTTAAGGAGGAATACAAAGAGAGTGAGGGGGACCCTCATCTCCGCGCCGCTCGGCGACATGAGCACCAGGTGATGGCGATGGCGGAGATAGAGAAACAGGTGAGGAAGTCCAAGGTCCTCGTGATACGAAGACTAACGGAAACCTCCACGCGGTTACCAAAGTTTTGATGTGTAGTGTAAGGAAACGATGGCGTCTGAAGTAGGAGATGTTCGAGGTAAGAGGCTGCGATTTGAGAGCAGCTCGTACTCGTCGATGTCCGATCTCGCGACGCAGCTTGCGGATTCGATCGGACGACAGCTCAGTTGTGACGAGGTACTCGTTACGATCGGGCGCACCGAACGTCTTCATACGGGACACTTCTCGCAGGGTGGCGAAGCGCTTGCCGAAAGCCCGATTTTCGAGGTGCGTAACGGGGCGGCCGCGTTTCGAGGACAGCCGTGGTCACTTCCCTTCGTTGTCAAAGACCTTCAGCGCGCGCGAGTTCCAAACGATCTTGCCCTTGAGCTGGCGGTTCGCAAAGTACGATCGTATGGCGCCTTCCCACTCATGGATCAGGGGCGTCTTCTCGGTATTGTTGAGTGTTACTTCACGAGATCGTACCACAGGTGGCATCCGGAGGAGATCGTCGCGTTCGAGGATCTCTCTCACGCGCTCTCAAATGTGGACGCCGCTGGTGTTCCCGCGACCGGTAGTCGAAGCCACGTCACGAGCGAGGAGTCTCGAAATCAGTACTCGCGAATGGCGCAGTACGGAAATGTTCTCATTATCATCACGGACGCGCAATTCGGTATCACCGAGGTGTTCGGCGACGCGGAGTCGATGCTTGGAATCACCGCCGCTGAGATGAAGAACAATAGTCGAATCTGGGAGCGGATCATCGATCCCCGCGACCAGGCCGCGTTGCATCGACGGATCTTGCGTCTCCGTCTTGAGCGCAGTGAGCTCCGTGAGGAGGTTCGAGCGGTTCACCAGAAAACTGGTGAGGTTCGATGGGTCATGTTGCGGGCGGTGCCGCAGTTCTCGACCAACGGAGGATTCCTTGGTTGGGAGGGATTCGGTATCGACATTACCGATCGACGTGGGGTGCAGGACGCTCTCACGACGCAGAACGCTCGAGTGGAGGCTCTCTTTGAGGTCGCGCGAGCGTTGCAGGGGCAGACCGACCCCGCGCTCGTCGTTCTGCGGGGCTTACGCGCGCTTCTCAAAGCTACGGGCTCCGCGAGTGGATACGGATGTTTCTATCACCGCGAAACGGACGAGGCTGAGCTCGTGGCGGTTCACGGACTTTCTGAGAACTACATCGAGAATATGGATGGGGTCTTGAAGGGGCCGAGTCTGCTGCGAGAGACCATCGCGTCTAAGAAAGGAGTGATGCTCGGAAACATTCAAGAGCATCCTCGCGCTCATACCAAGGTCGCCAAGATTGAGAGCTTAAAATCAGCGATCCTTATGCCTCTCATGGCTGATGATGAGGTGTATGGCATCCTTGTTCTCTTCACCCGTGAGCGTGATTCCTATACGACTAACGATTTTGAGCTCGTATCCGCCGCCGCAACTCAGATAGCGCTCGCGGTTCGGCAGACCTATCTCTTTGACGCGCAGCGCCAGCAGAGTCACACGTTGAGCGCGCTCTACCGTATCAGTCATGAGCTCGGAAAATATCGAACCCCACGAGAGATCGCGGAGCATGCCTTCCCAATCCTGCAACAGGAGTTCACCCTTCGCAGAGGATGGTTTGGTGTTACCAATGAACAGGGAACACACATCGTTGGAAAAGCGGGATTCGGAACGGGAGTTCGTCGAAAGCTTCAAGAGGTGCAGATCGAATTAAGCCTCCAGCATGACTTCCTTGACGAGGCGATTAAGACCCAACGTCCCGTCGTTGTGCCAGCGGGCGCTACGATGGAGTGCTCCGGGCTTCAACGGATCATCACCCTGTTAAAACTTGAGACCTTTGTGATCGTGCCGCTCGTCTCGCTCGGACAGGTGATCGGTGTGCTGGTTGTAGAGCCGGCGATTCCGCATCTTGTGACGAAGGACGCTCGTCTTCACCTCCTCTCGAGTATGGCAAATGAGATGGCGCAAGTTTTAATGGCCCGTCGTTTTGAGTCTCGTATGGCCGAGGGGCTCAAGATGCGGATGGCGGGTCTCCTCGCGTCTGGTGTCGCGCACAATTTCAACAACATGTTGCAAGCGATCTTAGGACAGGTCGCCCTCCTTGAGATGCAGTTGCCCAAGGGAGCTCCCGCGCTCGATTCGGCTCGCATGATTACCGATGCCGCTAAACGCGGCGCCGCGCTCGTGTCGCAGCTCATTAACTTCTCCAGTCAGGGGCAGGGAACGCGGCAACGGGTGAGTCTTACGAAGCTTATTACCGATTCTCAAGAGCTCTATCGTAGCCTCCTTGGTAAGCGGGTTGAGTTTAACTTGAAGCCGTGCGCCGATTGTCCGGACGCTGTCCTCGATCCAAGCCAGATTCAACAGGTAGTCACAAACCTTCTCATGAACGCGAAGGAAGCTATCGAGGGCAAGAGCGATGGAATGGTTTCGATAGTAGTGAGCCGAGTTCGATTGCGATCCGCTGAGGTCGATCCTGAGCTTCCACCCGGGGTGTATGTACGGGTTGATGTGAAGGATAATGGGCACGGTATGAACGCCGAGCAGCAGCTCCGGTGCTTCGAGCCGTTCTACACCACCAAGAACGTGGATCCAGGCACTGGCGTGGGACTAAGTGGCTCAGGTTTGGGACTCTCCGCCGCGTATTCCATCGTGAAGCAGCACAACGGTCTCATCACGGTATCGTCAGAGGTCGGCGAAGGTTCGACCTTTAGCATCTACCTGCCGCTTCAGATTTCAGAGGATAAGGTGGTGCCGGTCGCGCCACACGCGGGGCCGCGTCGTACGATGAAGGGAGGAGTGCTCCTTCTTGGATTGGAAACGGGCTCTCAGCCGTTTATCGCGTCTCTTCTCGAATCAGTGGGCTATCGCTCCAAGACGGTTTTCGATATCGCGCAGGCTCGTGAGTTGCTGGAGCGTGACCCGGCCGCCTGGGATTGTGTGTTCGTTGATCTCGATGTCGTGGGTAGAGGTATCCTCGATGATTGTAAGCAACTCTGGGAGCGATTTCCCGATATCGGCATCGTCGCTTTGAGCGCGGGTCCACGAGACGCGGTCGCTCATCCACTCTCCCCTCAAGAGGGCTTCCTTGAGAAGCCACTCGGAGTATGGAGCGTTGAGTCCGTTCTTCAAAGGCTCAAAGCGAATCCAACCTCTCGTTAAGAGCGGCCACTCACGGAGCGGCGCTCTGTGTGATGAATGTATGACACATAAAGATATCGCTCAGGCGTTCGCGCTCGGTTTTCCGAGTGGTGAAGGCGCACCCCCCACCGTAGTAGCTCGCGGAGATTTCGATATCGCCGCGCATATGGTCGAGGTAGCGAGGAGATACGGTATCCCGGTGGTCGAGAAACCGGAGATGTGCGCGCTGCTCGATGATGTCGAGGTTGGGACCTCGATACCGGAGTCACTGTTTAGAGCCGCCGCGGCGCTGTTGGTTGAGATTGGGGTGTTGAGGGCGCGGGGGTAGTTTGCCTCGACCAAAATGCACGTGCGCATTCCGGCGACCGTGGACTGTACCGGCTCAGGTGCGACCCGAGATCGGGAGGGCGGTCATTCCTGACCGCCGTGTTGCGTGAGGCGAAGGCGGTTACAGGAGCGCAACATTGCGGCGACCAGGAATGGTCGCCCTCCCGTGGTGCGACCCGAGATCGGGAGGGCGGTCATTCCTGACCGCCGTGTTGCGTGAGGCGAAGGCGGTTACAGGAGCGCAACATTGCGGCGACCAGGAATGGTCGCCCTCCCAGGTGCGACCCGTGATCACGGAGGGCGGTCGTCCTCGACCGCCGTGTTGGGTGAGGCGAAGGTTGTTTCAGGAGCGCAACATTCCGGCGACCAGGAATGGTAGCCCTCTCGTGTGCGACCCGTGATCACGGAGGGCGGTCATTCCTGACCGCCGTGTTGGGTG
>JBIJBE010000041.1:0-30017 GCA_044345405.1 Bdellovibrionota bacterium | reverse complement strand
CCTCTGTTCTCATCCTCTGTGGCCCCGGCAATAACGGGGGTGATGGATTGGTGATAGCTCGTCGGCTCGCTGATGAGGGTGTTCGTGTTACGGCCGTTGTCGCGGACGCGACTCGGTATTCCCCCGATTGTCTCTTCCAAATTCGTGCTTTTCAGAGCGCTGTCGTCCTTGCTGGAAGTGGAGAGGTGGCGCTACAAGCGTGCGGTGGAAGAACTATCTCTCCGGATGATTTTGCTCGTTCGGTTCGCGACGCGACTATCGTTGTCGACGCCCTTCTTGGGACCGGCCAGCGAGACGCGCCCCGCGGCTCTATCGCTTCTTTCATTGAGCAGGTGATGGCGGAGAAGGCTCGACGATCGGGCCTTATCGTACTCGCTGTCGATCTTCCAACTGGCATCGACGCCGATACCGGCGCTGTGTATTCCCCTCATATCGTGGCCGATCACACCGTGTGCATTGAGCTCGTGAAGCGAGGGATGATGCAGTTTCCGGCGCGAGAGGCGTGCGGGTCTATTCGGGTCGCGCCGATAGAGATCTCCGGTCGAAGTGGTATCGAATTCTCGATCATCGAGGGCTCCCGAATTCCTTCACTCGCGGCTAGACCCGCTGACGCGCACAAAGGGATGCAAGGTCGAGTGCTTGTTATCGGTGGCTCCGCCGCGATGCCGGGGGCGAGCGCGCTCGCCGTATTGGGGGCCCTTCGCGCTGGCGCCGGTCTGGTATCTCGTGTGACGAAGCCCTCATGGAGTGGTGTTTCGGTAGCCCCTGAGTGCATGCATGTTAGTATTGACGACCCTCGTCCGTACTATGTGGAGGAGGATCTCTCGGCTCTTCAAGAGCCGCTCGCCATCGCGGACGCTATCGTTGTCGGGCCTGGCCTTGGACGGGCGCCTGAGACGGGCCGATTCCTTGAGGCGCTTCTGGATTCTCTCCGGGCGCATAAAAAACGTGTTGTTATCGATGCTGACGCACTCACGTTGATAGCGACTCAGCGGATAGATCTCACCGGAATAGATGGTGTGATAACACCGCACCCGGGAGAGGCCGCGACGTTGTTGGGTATTTCCACTGCTGATATTCAACGGGATCGATTCTCCGCCGTGAAGGCATTAGGTGATCGATATCACATCGTCGCGCTCTTAAAGGGAGCGGGAACGTTGGTCTGGGATGGGTCGGTTGGTGGTATCATCGCTCGAGGGACTCCATACCTCGCGACCGCGGGAAGTGGAGACGTACTCTCAGGGATACTTGCGGCTTCATTGAAGGGATGCGAGCGTATTTTTGACGCGGTTGTCCGTGGCGCGTACATTCACGCGGTAGCGGGAGAACGCGCGTCAGCGGCTTCCGGAGGGCCTATTATCGCGAGCGATATCGCGTGGTCCGCGGCTTCAGTTATCGGAGAGTTGGAGAGGTGACGAGCTACGCTATCACATGTGAGAGGGACACAGCCCGCATCGCGGATGCGCTCGCCCCAGCGCTTCGGGGTGGTCTTGTGGTGGGCTTGAGTGGGGACCTCGGCGCCGGAAAGACGACCTTCGTGAGATACCTTATCGCCGCGGCGGGGGGTGATACGCGCGCTGTTTCATCTCCAACGTACACACTGCAACACGAATATCCTCTTCCGAACGGTCTTACGGTTGAGCACTGGGATCTGTATAGGCTCACGGTTTTGCCGATGGAGCTTGAGGAGTCTCCCTCACGGACTACTGTTCGGCTGATTGAATGGCCTGAAAAGTGTCCTGAGATACTACCATACCTTACCTGTCATATGCGCTTCTCCCATGTTGGAGAAGAGGGCGAGGGAGCGGGACGCGTTCTTGAATTACGTGGAGATACCGATCGGGAGTTAACCTCTCGATTGGAAGCGTATAAGGGTACAGCATGAGTGGTGAACGAGCACCGATAGTGGTGATGAAGTTCGGTGGAACCTCGGTTGGAGATGTCTCCCGAATTCAACACGTCGCAGACATCGTCGCTGAGCATCGAAAGAGGCTCCCTGATGTGGGAGTGATCGTGGTGCTCTCCGCGATGGCGGGTGAGACGAATAAACTTGTGGCTCTCGCTAAAAGTTGTGTTGAGCGACCGAATCCGCGCGAGATGGATGTGCTTCTCGCGAGCGGGGAGCAGATCACGATCGCGCTTCTGGCGATGCGACTGATCGAGGCGGGTGTACCCGCTAAGAGTCTTCTCGCGCAACAGGCGCAGATTGCGACAAACTCTGAGCACACTAACGCGTTGATCGAGTCGATAGATGCTGGGGAGCTCAGCAAGCTCGTATCGCAAGGGATTGTGCCTGTTGTCGCTGGGTTTCAGGGGGTGGATGAGCAAGGCGATATCACCACGCTTGGCCGCGGCGGTTCTGATATCACCGCGGTCGCGATAGCCGCGGCTGTTAAAGCGCAAACGTGCTTCATTTACACGGACGTGCCAGGGGTGTTCTCGACCGATCCTCGTACGTGCAAGAACGCCAAGCTTATTGAGCGTGTGTGTCACGAAGAGATGCTTGAGATGGCGAGCCTCGGGGCGAAGGTGTTACACACCCGCTCCGTGTATTTCGCGATGCGGTACGAGGTACCACTCGTGGTTCTCTCAACATTTGAAGGCCCGTTTATTCCGGGCAAAAACGGAACATGGATCGTCGCTGAGGAAGAGCTTATGGAGAAGCCAATCGTAACAGGGGTAACCTATCGAACAGATGAAGCCCGGATCGTTGTAGAGGGGATGTCCGCCGATATCGGTAAGATGTCTCGGCTCTTCTCTGAGCTAAGTCGCAAGAATATCTTCATCGATATGATCTCGCAGGAGAGCGTTGACTCAGGCGCGATTAACTTGAGTTTGACGGTACCTGATGAGAATAGTCTGGTCGCTTTGGAAACGATGCAAGCGATGGTAACCGAGCTTGGCGCGTCGGGTGTAAAGATCGACCGGGATATCGCCAAGGTATCGGTCGTTGGTATCGGGATGCGGTACCATACCGGTGTCGCCGCCCGTGTCTTCGAGGCGCTCGCTCGTGAGCGCATCGGCGTGACGATGATCAATACCTCTGAGATTAAGATGTCGGTCCTCGTCCCCCGTAAGTACTGCGAGGTCGCGGTACGGGTGCTTCATGATGAGTTTACGGATTTTCAGGTGACGACGGGGGAGGAGCGGTAAGGGGGTATCGTTGACGTTTGACGTGTGACGTTTGACGTTGACGTTGACGTAAGACGTTGACGTAAGACGTACACCGTCTCACGTCTCACGTCTCACGTCTCACGTTTGACGTCCTACGTCGACGTCATCGAACCCGGCGGTCAGGAATGACCGCCCTCCCAGATCACGGGCTCGCACGGCGGGAGGGCGAGCATTCCTCCCTCGACGTTGCTCGGGACAGGTCGCTCGCCGAAAGGTCGCGTGCTTCTTAGGACCTTTGCTTCAAACACGTAAACCGTTGTCCGTAGCCGGTTCATGTTGGACATCCTACGTTGACGTTTGATGTTGACATAAGACGCACACCGTTTAACGTCTCACGTCTCACGTCTCACGTCTCACGTCTCACGTCTCACGTCTCACGTCTCACGTCTCACGTCTCACGTCTCACGTCTCACGTCTCACGTCTCACGTCTCACGTCCAACGTCCAACGTCCCACGTCAACGTTAAACGATTCACGTCCTACGTCGACGTCATCGTCAACGATCTTTTACGACTTACGCACAAGCTCCTCAAACACCCCGTACATCCTCTCAACAGTAGTGGAGACATTGAATACCTCCACAATCCGTCGTTGCCCAAGCCGACCGAGCTCCCGCGCTCGTTCTCTGTCGTTGTAGAGCGTTCGTATCGCGTTAGCGAGCGCTGGCACGTCTGAGGGTGGAACGACTATTCCCGCGCTTCCGTGGCCGACGAGCTCGGGCATCCCTCCAACGTTGGTTACGATAGCGGGTACTCCCTGCGACATCGCCTCAATAACTGATTTGGGGAATCCCTCTCGCGTTTTAGAGGCCATGACGGTGACATCACAGAGGGTGGCGAGTTGGGTCGCGTCGTTTCGGTATCCGGTGAGGTGCAAACGAGAGGGCTCGGGGAAGGTATCCACGAGCTTCTCGATAACTGGATCCTTAATCCCACCGATGAGGATGAGGTGCAGGTGTGGAAGCTCACTGAGGAGCGAGGCGACGGCCTGGATGAGAACGTCGACCCCTTTTACAGGACGCATCATCGCGGTGCATCCGACAACGAAGGCGTCGTCAGGTAATCCAAGGGAGGCGCGAGGGGGAGGGGTGCCCCGGTACCACTCGATATCGTGTCCCTTGTAGATCGTCACGATCCGCTCTTCTGGGAGCTTTATCTCCCGTAGATACTGGGCGACCGCATCAGAAACGCAGAGGATCTTCTGAATCTTGGGATTGAGGAAGGTGAGCCACGATGAGGGATCGAACCAACTCAAGTGACCGACCGTTCCTCGGTAGGTTGCGATCGGGATCCTCTGATTCATGAGTCCAAGCACGGTGCAGGAGAGTCCTCGATTGGAGAGCGCGTAGACCAGATCGATCTTGTCCTCTCGAACGATCTTCCGGATAAGCGAGATCCCTTTGAGGTCAAACCGGTGCGCGAAGTTGTGGCGCGTTATCGATGCGCCACTGGCTTTGAGGATCGCCTCATGTTCGGGAATCGGTGTGCCCATAAAGTGAACATGCACACCACGGGCCATAAGTCCCTGAAGGATATGGGCCTCTGGTTTGTCGACGGTGGTTCCTATGACGAGCACTCGCATGGCTGTACTCAGATCTAGTCGGAAAAGGTGGAAAGATAAAGGGGGAGACTTTTCCGAGGGACCTATGAATGAGCAAGGGGGGAGGAGCCTTGCAGGCTAGGCATCCTTTTTCTTGACGACTAGCCCAAGGATAACGGCGCCACCCTCTTTTTTAATCTGATCGATGACCTCGGGAGGAAGTTTGGTGCCAAGCTGCTTCTCAAGCTCCTCGATGCTACTGACGTCGATAACCTTAGGAGCCCGCAAGGGGGTCTCACGCTGAGAACGTTTGAGCGCGGTTTCCACATCATCACATTTGATGAGGATGTCCATGTCCATGAGAGCTCGAGATTTCACATCGATGCCCTGAATCTGCGTGATGGCGGTCGTGCGTCCTTCCGGTGTCGTCACCAGAGCTGGAATCGACTCCAAAAGGGTGCAGAGGCCGTCTTTCTTTGCTTTGAACTCGGCTCTGTTGTTTGCCTTCTCTAGTGTACGGAGGTCGTCGATGGTCTGAGACGCTTGTTGGAAGACCTTGGCGATAGCGGCGTCCCGCGCCAGCTCAGAAAGTTTATGGAAGTTTTGAATAGCGGAGCGCGCCTGTTCGCCTCCCTGGGTGAGGGCGTTCCAGAAGTGGGCGTTATCGAATGAGTGTTCCATGCGGATCAGGCTACCGGAACTCGGGGCGTTAACCAACCTCACCATCCCACTCCTAGTCTTAATCTGAAAGTTTGGGGCGTTCCTGAATAGCGGAGTGCTCTAATTCTTGTATCTCTCCGCCGGATTAGGCCAAGGGGCGCCGGGGGCGCGCGGTGGCGGACCCGCGGGATTTCTTGGTGTCTCCGATTCATGGATGCGAGGGCGTGGCGGTGGAAGGGTCGGTATCCGAATAGGACGTCGCCGGTTTCTCGATGCAATGCAGCGATCGCCCGTGTCGTACTCACTTCCGCATACCGGGAGATGCTCGCTTGGCCCGTCGCACTCACGCACTATCTCCCCGTTGCCCCGGTCCTCGACCATTCGGCATTCAGCGATGGCGCTCTTCGTGCATGTCACCAGCGTAACGCTGACCACGACGAGCCGCCATGGTGTGAGAATTTGTGTCATGTGATTACACACCGCTCTGTCCGAGTATCCACGTCATCTCCGACCTTCCCACCGGTTGTCCGTCCGTGAACGTTGTTGAGGAGAGGAGTCGGTTCAAGATCTCCGCCGCCTCAGGCCGAAGGGTCACTGAGGTTGAGGAGATATCTATCCGACCATTCCGCACATCGAGTGGTAGGGTAAGCGGAGGAAGCTGGAGGTTAAAGAGTGGAGTTCGTAGGATCATCGCGTTGTTGACGACCAGGTTCGCCGTCACGTACGACGTCGCACCCGTCGTATCCAGCAATAAGTTTAGAAACGTGACGTCTAAGCTTTGTCCCACAAGATGAAATCCCCCCGCGTGGATCACGTCACCGCGAGCGTTATCAAGATCGACCGTGCCCTCCACGACTGGGAAGATGAATAGCCCCTGAAGAACGGTTGATTCTTGGACAGCTCCAAGGGTAAGTCCCGCTGTTGTCATCGTTGATTCAAAGGATTGATCGAACCGTAGTGTTGTAACCCCCGAACCGATAGCTGTGTTCGACTGAGCCTGAAGTGGTTGAGTTGTAGCGATAACGAGCCCGAAGGCGAGCGCGAGGATGGAATGAATGAGTGGCATAGAGGTCTCCCTGTGAGCGTTTATCGTTTCATTTACTAATAACGGGGAGAGGGAAGCTCGATATGTCGCCGAGCAGGGGAGGTGTTCAAGCGCGACGGAGGAGCGCGCCGAGACATCCCTCGAGCGTGATTGAAATAGGTGATGATACGCTACGCTGCAACTGTTTCAGGGTGGGAGACCTAAAAGATGAGGCCTTCAGGTTGGGAGCGTTGTCGCGTCCGTAAGGCGACGTGGCTATGAACCGAGCTCCTCGTCTGTCCGGTGCGCGATGCGGACTATCGCTTCGATGTTGTGCTCGCGAGTGCCGCTCGTTGATGTAGGAGCGACCTGGAGCGCCATATCGGAGGCGCTTTGTGGAGTTTTGTCCTGGTACAGTACCGCTCGATGCATCAGATCGAACTCTTCCGCGGCGAAGATAACCTGCCAAACAGAGGAGGGATCGTCGTACTGACTTCGAACGTAGTGCGCGGCCAACATCGGGATACCGAGCTCGGTTCCGTTCATCCCTTTCCGAGCTATCGCCTCAAGCACAGGTGGAATCATGAGTCCCACGCGATGGTACACCGCGCTCTGGTGCAGCAGGATCTTATCCATCGCTGAAAGGTCGCCCCCTTGCTCAATGAGGGCATCAGCGAGCTGCATGCACCCTTGGAGTTCTTGCTCCATGAGATGTTGCGCGTCCAGTTCAACGATAGTGGTCACATCGCTTCCTCGGTCCTGTAGGGAGATGGCGGTGATGTTTTGAGCGATAAGCTTGAAGGCGTCCCTCGCGAGGAGTTCGTGTGGAATCTTACCCTCTTGTTGCGCGGCCCTCATGAGCGATACGAACTCACGCGCGCTCGCGAGGACGGCCGCGTGTTTCGCCTCATGTTTTGTTCTCTCGTTCTCTAAAAAGTAACGAGCGGCAAGACGCTCCGCCGCGTTCGAAACCTCTGATGTGACGTCCTTAAAGAGTGAGTCTCCGAACCGGTTGAACTCCTCGTCTCGATTAAATCCGAACTTTTCGGCGTGTCTGACAAGGAGGGTGTCGATAGCGGTCACGAGGTCGGTCGCCGCCTCGTAGACCTCAATGAACGAGCGAGCGTGCTCTCGATGTTGTGAGAGGAGCGTTGAAAAGAAGTCCGCCTCGCGTGAGTGTTCTCGTTTGGTTGCCTCGCAGATCGCGGCATCTGGTGTCGAGGGCGCGCGTGGCGTTGTCGAAGGGATGGATAGGTCCCGCGTATCACCCGCCGTAGAAAGGTTGTTGTATGTTTCGCCCTTGTTCATCTCGCTCCCTCAGGTTGGCTATCGGTATAAACGCGAGTTTCTATGAGTCTTCGATTTACGGGCGCCTAAGTGTCTGTAAATATTCAGTCTTACGCTTTGGGGGAAGACCCTGAAGATTTGGTTCTGTATGTGACTCAGGACCTTGTCGGCTGGCTGACAAGAGGCCACAATCGCCATGTCTTGAATCGTAAGGTATCTCCTATGAAAAAGCTCCTCTGCTTCGCCGTTGTCATGAGCGTCTTGTCAGGATGTGTGTACAGCAATATTCGAGTGCCTCTCGATGAAGATCTCTGGAAGACCGAGCTCGGAACGAAGGTCGGAGTCGCCTCCAATTACTCCATCTTGTGGCTCGTGGCGTGGGGAGATGCCGGCGTGAAACACGCGGCGGAAAATGGCGGAATTACGACGATCAATCACATGGATATGGGGATTGAGAGCTACTTCTTCGGAGCCTACATTCGACGCGATACGATCGTGTACGGTGATTAACGTTCATACGGAGCGTGGCGTGGTGGTGAAGCTTGTGACGCTTGTGTTCGCGCTAACTCTCTCCGGTTGTGGAGTGATATCCCGTGGACTCATCTACACCGATACCACCCAGCCACTCTGCAAAGATCTTCGTAGCACGACCCTTGGGAGCAAGGCCGCCTCTGGAAGCTCCAAGCGGGTAGAGATCCCAACCACCCGTGTAGACATCGGTGCCGAGTGGGATTCTCGCGCTATCGGTGATATCGCCAAGGAGCACGGTATTACCACCGTCTATGGGTGTGATAGCAGGAGAGAATCCATTCTCTTGGGCCTTTGGCGTCGAGATGAGGTCATCATCTACGGCGAGTAAACGTCGTGACTGGCACGACTTTTATCTTCGCCGCGGTCGTCCCGAAACGGAACCGAATATTCCCCGAGTGATGCTCCGTCCGATCTGGCTTCCGATAGAGCGGGCAGCACTTGAGATCATCGCTTCAAGGGGATTTTGCCGGCGTCGGCCTCCCGATGATGAGCCGCCGCCGAAGAGGGAATCGAGCATTGAGCCTTCGTTCCGCTCATTGGTTTCTTTTGGTGATTCCTCCTCGATCTTTTTGGTAAGGATCTCGTAGGCGGATTCCCGATCGACGCTCTTTTCATAGACGCCACTGACTACCGAGGACGAGATCGTCGCGTTTCTCTCCGCTGGGGTGATAGGGCCCAATCTACTCGAGGGTGGGGCTATCATGACGCGTTGCGCGATCGTTGGAGTTCCTTTCTCATCAAGGAGGGAGACGAGCGCTTCGCCGATCGCGAGCTCTCCGATCGCCGCTTGAAGATCAAATGAGCCATCGGATCGAAAGGTCTCGGCGGTCGCTTTGAGCTGCTTCTGATCCTTCGCGGTGAATGCTCGAAGGGCGTGTTGTACCCGGTTCCCGAGCTGCGCAAGTACCGAATCGGCGATATCCGTTGAGCTTTGCGAAACAAAGTAGACCCCGACCCCTTTGGATCGGATCAATCGCACCACCTGTTCGATCTTCTCAACGAGCGCTTTCGGCGCGTCGTTAAAGAGGAGGTGCGCCTCATCAAAGAAGAAGACAAGCTTTGGCTTCGTGAGGTCTCCCTCCTCAGGGAGACGCTCAAAGAGCTCAGAGAGGAGCCATAACAAGAACGTTGAGTAGATGAGGGGAGACATCATGAGCTTATCGGCGCTCAAGATGTTGATTACGCCACGCCCCTTCGAATCGGTCTGAAGGAGGTCGTCGATGTTGAGAGCGGGTTCGCCGAAGAACTTGTCTCCACCGGCTTCCTGAAGGGCGAGCACGGCGCGTTGGATAGCTCCGATACTCGCGGAGGAAACATTGCCGTATTTCAGGGTGTAGTCCTTGGCGTTATCTCCAACGTGCACGAGCATCGCTTGGAGGTCTTTGATATCGAGCAAGAGGAGCCCTGAATCATCGGCGACCTTAAAGACGAGTGTGAGGACGCCAGCTTGGGTATCGTTAAGGTTGAGGAGACGGCTCAGGAGGGCGGGGCCGATCTCTGATACGGTTGTTCGGATAGGGTGACCCTGCTCACCGAAGACGTCCCAAAATACGACCGGGAACGCCTCGGGGGTCCAATTCTCAATGCCGAGGGAGGCGAGTCGTTCCGAGAGCTTCTCGGAGAGGGTGCCAGGTTGCGAGAGTCCGGCGAGGTCACCCTTCACGTCCGCCATGAAGACCGGAACGCCATTCCTGCTGAGGCCCTCGGCGACCACCCGCAGGGTAACGGTTTTACCCGTGCCCGTCGCTCCAGCGATAAGCCCGTGGCGATTCGCCATGGCGAGGATAAGATCCTTACGGTCCGAACCTGCGTTACCGAGATGGATTGAGTCAGACATACCAGGGTTCCCTCTATTTCTATAGACCGACGCTACTTGCGATAGGTGACGTGAGTCAACGGTGTCTCTGGTGAGTGTTTTCTCAACTTCCTTTCATCAGTGACGGAGAATTTTTGAATACCCCGGCCATAAGTTACAAGGGGGCTGTAATTTTTTAAAGAAATGGAAGCGTGCCCCCTTTGCCGGCGGAATGGAGAAAATAGCCTGGCAACGGCCGCTCAAACCACGTACCCTCTCCACGGAGACTTTAACGGTAGTGGGTAAGGGGACAACATGACACCTGAAAATACTGGGTTTCAACGCGCAATCGGCGTGCGCCAGATGCGTCTTTTAGCGCTTGGCTCCACGATTGGGGTAGGGCTCTTTCTTGGTTCAGCCTCGGCGATCAAGCTCGCCGGACCTTCCATCCTTATCGGCTATACCCTAGCGGGGATCGTAGCGTTCTTGGTGCTGCGCGCGCTGGGTGAGATGGCGGCACACGCGCCTGTTACGGGGTCCTTCGCGCAATACGCCACGACGTATGTGAGCCCCTTTCTCGGCTATCTTGTTGGCTGGGGGTACTGGCTCTACTGGAGTATTATCGCCATCGCCGAGGTCACCGCTGTTGGAATCTACATGGAGTTCTGGTTCCCCGGTTCGCCACAGTGGTTGTGGGCCTTTCTCTCCATTCTCGTGATGGGCGGCATTAACCTCACCGCCGCTAAGGTCTTTGGTGAGTTCGAATTCTGGTTCGCCCTGATCAAGGTCGCCACGATCTTGCTGATGATCGCGGTGGGAGCTTTCGTTATTATCTTTGGTTTTCCTGGCGTGTGGCAACCTGCCGGGCTCTCTAATCTTACCGCTCATGGAGGCTTTATGCCAAACGGGTCGTTAGGTCTGGTGCTCGCGATGCAGATGGTTATCTACGCGTATGTTGGCGTAGAGATGATTGGTATCGCGGCTGGTGAGGCAAAGTCACCCGAGACAACTATCCCCATGGCGATCGATTCCTTCGTTTGGCGCATCATCATTTTTTATGTAGGAGCGCTGCTCGTTATTCTGTCGATATTTCCGTGGAACGAGATCGGGGTGAATGGCAGCCCGTTCGTGCAGGTATTTGAGGGGATGGGATTGAAGACAGCGGCGGGTCTCATAAACTTCGTTGTGATCACCGCGGCGCTCTCATCCTGCAACGGTGGGATCTTCAGTAGTGGACGTATCCTCCATACGCTCGCCAACAACAGGCACGCCCCCGCTGTATTTGGACACCTCTCTCAGTCCGGTGTGCCAGCCCGGGCTATGTACATCACGATCCTCTTTTTGTTCATCGGGGTTCTCATCAATTTCGTTACTCCCTCCGAGGCATTCGAGTATCTCACCTCCGCTGTTACCTTCATCGGCATCCTTGTGTGGATGGCGATCCTGTACACCCATTGGCGCTTCCGTCAGGCTCAAAACGCCGCGGGCCAGCCGCTACCGAAATGGAGGATGCCGGCATGGCCCTTTTCAGGGGTCTTCGCCGCTCTCTTTCTCACCGGTATTGTGGCAATACTCGTCTACGCTGAGGCTACACGGGTGACGGTGTGGATTGGGCTTGTGCTTCTAGCGACAATATCGGCCGGTTATTTCCTCACTGGTCGCGAGTCGCAAGCTTAGAAATGCCTGTCAGTCATTACTGACACCGGTTTTATTCCATTCCTGGTCGCCGGAATGTGCGCCACTCGCGAATATTTTCCGCGTTTCGCAACGCGGCGGTCAGGAATGACCGCCCTCCCGTGGTGCGAGGTTGCGGTATAGGGAGGGCGACCATTCCTCCCTCGACTGTGCTCGGGACAGGCTGGTCGCCGGAACGTGCGCCGGCTCGCGAATATTTTTCCCCCCGTATCCGCGCTACCCTCATTTCTCAATAACGACAGCTGCTCAAGGCTCGGCTTGATCCGGAGCTAGATTCAACGAGTCGATGCCCTGAGGACTTTCGAGTAGCGAGCCTCCAGGTTAGGGTTGGGGGAATAATTTCAATTACTTGCCCCCGCGCCCTCCCTTTCTTATATTCCCCCTTAAGAGCCCTCACCAATCTTACCGATATCAGACACATGAGATTTCCCTGCGTGGCACTCTTGATAGCGGTTGCCCTCGAACTCTTGGTCGTGCTCGAGGGCTCGTGCAGCGGTATCAATGTCACCAACATACAACGTGGTACGTTAAGCGGCGGTAGCACGACAGTTACCTTCGATGCTACGTGGACGAACTCCTGGCGCACTGCAGCACCGGGTGCCCCTGCGCCAAACAATTGGGACGCGGCGTGGATCTTTATAAAGTTTAGAAAGAACGGCGGCAACTGGGCACACGCAAGCTTAAACGATACCGGACACTCAGCCGGTTCAGGAACCGCTGCAACCATCTCAGTTGGGTATCCTGATACGAGTTCAGCGTTCAATATCGCTACGAATCCTGGCGTGGGAGTGTTCTTGTATCGGAGTGGTGATGGAGTAGGAACTTTCTCCACGACTGGAACGAGTTTAAGTTGGAACTACTCGCAGGACGGTGTGACTGGAAGCGATACGGTTGATATCCGGGTCTTTGGGATAGAGATGGTGTACGTGCCGCAGGGTGGATTTTTCGCCGGAGACAACGCAACGTCAGCCTATAGCTTTAAGCAGGGGAGCACTGACAACGACCCGTGGTGGATCGGTAGTGAGGGTGAGATAGTTATGTCGAGCCCTGCAAATGCTCAAGGCACAGGGACGGGACAAGCTGAAAAAGCGGCTGAGTATTACTATCCCGGCAGTGTACTCAATGGAGATGCAGCCGGAGCTCAGTTTACTATACCGACAGAGTTCCCCAAGGGCTATCAGGCGTTCTACATGATGAAGGGTGAGCTCTCTCAAGGACAGTGGGTAGCGTTTTTTAATACCCTCACAACAACGCAAAAAAGCACTCGAGATATTACTTCAGCAACTGGAAAGAATAGCGATAATTTAACCGCTCGCAACAACGTAAGTTGGTCTTCCGGTGATGCGACGCTGCCTGACAATGGAGGTGGGGCAACGTATGAGGGTGTCGCGGTGAACTACATTTCATGGGCAGATCTTACAGCGTACCTCGATTGGAGCGGGTTGCGCCCGATGAGTGAGTTAGAGTTCGAGCGAGGTGGTCGAGGGCCGTACCGCGCTGTTTCGGGAGAGTATGCGTGGGGTAGCACGAGCCTTACGCAAGCCACGAGCATCTCGAATCCCGGTCTTGTCTCTGAGCGGGCCCAGAGTGGAGCAAATATGGCGTTTAATAATCACACATCTGTTCCAGGCCCCGTAAGGGTGGGGAGCTTTGCGTATGGTGTAGCGACGCGGATAGCGGCTGGCGCTGGCTACTATGGAGCGATGGACCTGTCAGGGAATCTTTATGAGCGACCCGTCACGGTAGGAAATAGCACCGGACGTCTCTTCGCAGGCCGCAATCACGGCAATGGGGTACTTGATAGCAGTGGGAATCCTAATGTTAGCACATGGCCTGGAACTGGAGCTACGGGCTCGGGTTCTCGTGGAGGTGTGTTCAGCTTAGGTAGTGGTCATGCACGACTCTCGGATCGTTACAATGCAACGCGGACATGGGCACAACGCTTGATTGATTTTGGTGGTCGTGGCGTCCGAGTTGCGCCCTAGTCGGGGTTAGTACTTGGTACTTTGGGGGCGTTCCCTGCGGGGCTGTATCGTGTGCTCATTTACGAAGCCCCTTCATTCTGGTGCACCCTACTTTTCAAAAATAGACGAAGCCGTTGATATCGAAGGGTAGCTGAAACTATTTCTGATTTACGGTGCGGCGCTCAGGCTGCGTGCATAAAGTACGGTGCACCAGAGGAGGGGACGATGCGCTTCGCAGACGATGACGTTTGCGAATGACGTAAACCGTTTGACGTCCTACGTTGACGTTGACGTAGAACGTACGACGTCGACGGTTGCCGTGGTACGTCAGACGTCGACGTCATCGTGGTCGCTTTCTCCCGCTTCATAAAAGTAGCCCGGCTACAGCTGAAACGTACTACCGAGTGTTACCCACTCGATTCCACGAAGAGCCGCTATCCATTACCCGAGCACATCCGGCGCAAACTGCCTGATCTGCTCTGGTATCGTGAGCTTTAGCTCAACGAACCTGCGCCGAAGGTAGTCGGTGTCGAGGTCTCTTACATCCTGAAAGAGCTGCTTCAAGTCATCGAGATCTTGAAATCGGTCGGGGGAGTTTCGCACTGCATAGCACTTGGCAAGGATCAGATCCTCGGCGGTGATTACAGGAACCTTTGCGAATCCAAGATCGATAAGGTTGTCTTGTGCCCGTCCAACGGCCTCTAAAACCCAGGGCACTTCTGGTAGCAGTATATCTACCATCCCCGTGAGCTCAGAAGCCGGTGGCTCCGAGGTGACCATGCATAGAGCGCGTTGCGATCGTGCGGTATCGCCTAACACCATAAACCCCGCAACCGGCTTCATGCCTATTTTTTTGATCGCTTGCGACGCAATTGCGCGAGACTTGCCCTTAGCATCAGCGACAAGTGCGAAATCGACATCCTTAGTGAAGCGCTCCTGAGAGCGATAGAGACTCGCTGCATGCCCTCCAACGAGACAAAAACGACAGGGCAACTCCGACAGAGCCGCGACCGTTCTCTGTAACGCTTTGAGTGGTGTAAGTCTCATCGGAGCCTCTGTTTGGCTGTTCGGTAGAATTCGTACATCTCGTTCATATCTGCAAGTTTGTTTGCAACGCGATCTGGGTGACGGTTGATGCGCTTAGCCCTCGTTCTTACGAGATGAGCCTCGTACACGGCAAAGAGGCTCGCAAGTGATTCGTGTTCTCGTTCGCTTATCTTTAGGCTAATGAGCCGTCGATTTCCCTGTCTTGTCTCGACCACAACGCCAGCGTCCTTTAGTCGTTTGATCACGTCGGCGACGCCGGCAGGGGAGGCCGCATAGTCTCGCGCAAGGTCTCGTAGGTGACGGGGCGCTCCGCCAGAGAAGAGGCCGCGTATGATCTTGAAGGTCAGATCTTGTGCTAAGTACGAGACGAGAAGATGCTCCATGCGTATAGTGTACGATTTTTCGAACATTAAGGATAGCGCGATTTCGTGTGCTTACTAGAAGGAACACCATAGTTACAGAACCTGTGAGTAAATAAGGACGACCAATCGCTTTTTTGTAAGTAATTGAACTGTAGTAGTGGACCGATACTTGTTCCGCCGAGATGGATCAGAGGAAGCGGGTTTTAGAAGTCATCAGTAGGCGGCTCAAAGGAGTCGTAGCAGGGGAGTTCATCGACAGCCTCCACAGTATCGATGAACTTAGGAATAGGTGGAGGTGCCTGAAAGTTGGGGATACCTTGTGCCTTCATGATGTCTTTGATTGCCCGCCGTCGCTTCGCTTTGGCGAGGTGGCAGTGGGTGTCTTGGATGAAGGTGATGATACGCATCTGTGCTCTTCATTTGGGGCCCCCTTCCTTCTGGTGCCCCCCTTCCTTCTGGTGCACCCTACTTTTCAAAAATAGACGAAGCCGTTGATATCGAAGGGTAGCTGAAACTATTTCTGATTTACGGTGCGGCGCTCAGGCTGCGTGCATAGAGTACGGTGCACCAGAGGAGGGGACGATATTCACCTGGCGCGATGTGTCACGGCCGATCGTCCCACACCTCGAATTTTTCAGATACCTCGCACCTCTCCGTAAGGTCTAAATAGGGGAGAAGCTTGCTCGCGGTTTTTTTCCCGATTCCGTGCGCGTGCTGGAGCGCGTTGAGCTCGCCCTCGCTCCGAACGCTTCGCGCAATCTCAGATCGTTTCGCCACGATCTCAAACGCGAGGGTATCGGAGATCCCTTTGAGGAGCTCGAGGCTCCACACGTCGGCGCACCGAAGCGGCAGTTTGTATCCCATCGCTAAGCGTCCTTCAGGATCGTCGTACGAAGGAGGGAGAAGCCACGATGGTTGAACCTCAGGAGGTGGGGACAGGAGCGGAGGGATCCTCATCGCGAGGAATGCGAGAAGGATAAGGATAGATAGACCGGTAGTGCGCCACGACATGCGGTGACCAATCGGCTATCTCTCCAAAATGTTTCGTCTGCGACCGGATTAAGCTACACGGTTCAACCGTTGAACGGGGGCTTTGCCGTCGTGAGATCCATCGTTGATCTCTTGGTCGGCGAAGGCTCCTTCAACGCGACCATCCTGGTCTATAGAACGTTCCTTATCGTTGGTGCTTACTTTAGTGGCGCTTTGGCTCGCTCGGGCTTTGTTGTCCCTCGCTTGAACTCCCGCTTGCTGCGCTACCTGGGTCGCTCGGACCTGATTTGCCGCAAATTGGCTGTTCAACACCTGGGCGCCTACTACTCCGATGCTTTGCGTAATGCGAGCATCCATTGTAAGTTACCCTATCTGGAAGGTCGGTAGACGCCCAAATCCCTAAATAAAATGAGGCTTTTTAGCCGTGATTATCGATTGCGACGCCAACGCCACGTACGCGCCTGATGAGAGAATTCGCGGGGTTATCTCCTCGTGCCTTGGGTCCGTAGGTAATCCAAGCTCCCTTCATCGGGGAGGTCAGCGGGCGAGGGCGGCGGTAGAGGAGGCTCGAGCCTCCGTGAAGCGATTGATTGGGGCAGGGGATAAGGACACCCTCGTGTTCACCTCCGGCGCGACCGAAGCTAACAATGCCGTTATCGCAGCCGTCGCTAACCATAGCGGTCCGATAGTTTCCGCGTCCACAGAGCATCCCTGCATCCTTCAGCCGCTACGACGCCTTGCGGCACGGGGACGAGCGGTCACCTTTGTGTCTCCTAACGCCGAAGGTGTTATCACGGCTGAATCTGTCGCCGCGGTGGTAACCTCAGATACCGCGCTGGTCTCCATCATGACCGCCAACAACGAGACGGGTGTGATCAATCCTATCGCTGAAATAGTGGAGCGGGTTCGTCAGATCGCTCCTCGGGCGCTGGTCCATACCGACGCCGCGCAACTTCTCGGTAAGGGGGGCGTTTCGATGAGGGAGCTTGGGGTTGATCTGATGACGATCTCCGCTCACAAGGTAGGAGCGCTCTCTGGGACAGGAGCGTTGTGTATCCGCGAAGGCGTTCACGTTGAGCCGCTCCTCCTCGGTGGCTCGCAGGAGAGTAAACTTCGTGGAGGAACAGAGAACGTTCTCGGGATCGCTGTGTTTGGGGCGGTGTGCGATATGATCGCGGCGGAGCTTCCCTCTCGATCTGAGGTGATGAAGGAGCTGAGGGACGAATTTGAGTCGCTCGTGTCTCGTGAACTTCCTGACTGCATCATCAACGGCGCTCGAGCATCGCGACTTCCGAATACCTCAAGCGTCTACATTCCAGGTGTTCGCGCTGACGACCTGATCGTCGCGATGGATCTTGAGCGTGTGCTTATCTCTTCCGGCGCCGCGTGTACCTCTGGAAAGCCTGAGCCGTCACACGTCCTGATGGCGATGGGGCAGGATGAGGAGCGAACGCGCTCTACAATCCGAGTGAGTTTTCGAGCGGACCTTCCGCTTGCTACGGTGCCACATATTGTGAGCGCGCTGACCAACGCGGTGACACGGATGCGTACGGTCGTTCAAAAAGGATAGTGAGTTCTGTATGTCCACTGAAGCCGCTGAAAAGCTAACGTCAATGTCGATGACCGATAGGTCTATCGTGGTCGCCATGTCCGGAGGAGTTGATTCCTCCGTTGCCGCGTATCTTCTCGCGAAAACGGGCGCACAGCTCGTCGGTGTATCGATGCAAGTATGGGACTACAAGAAAAGCTGCTCAGACAATAGTAAAGCAACGTGTTGCTCTCCCGCTGATTTCAACGACGCGCGGCGCGTGGCGGCGAAGCTCGACATGCCGTACTACGTTGTGGATTTTGAGGCGTACTTCGAGAAAGAGGTTATCAACCGCTTCGTTGAAACCTACCAGCTCGGAATGACGCCGAACCCATGTATCGATTGTAACAGTCGGGTGAAGTTTCGAGAGCTGCGTGAGCGAGCACTCAGTTTCGGGTGCTCACACGTCGCAACAGGTCACTACGCTCGTATCAGAGAATCCGCTGATGGATTCCATCTCTTGCGTGGTGTCGATCGCGATAAGGACCAAAGCTATTTCTTGTATACCTGTCGTCAGGATGAACTCGGAAAAACGATCTTCCCGATTGGAGATTACACAAAGCCTCAGATTAGAGAGATCGCGCGCGAGGTAGGGCTCGTAACCGCTGATAAGCCCGAGAGCCAAGATATCTGTTTCGTTGCGGGAAGTGTTCAGGACTTCGTCGCTAAAATTGGCGGCCGTCGACAGAAGGGTGATTTCGTTCTCAAGGACGGCACCAAGATCGGCGAGCATGAGGGAATTCATCGCTTCACCGTCGGTCAGCGCAAAGGACTTAACATCGGAGGGCTTTCGGAACCCCTGTATGTTGTCGATCTTGATCCCGCTACTCATCGCGTTATCCTCGGTTCGCGAGAAGATCTGAAGCGCGAAAACTTTACGGTGCGGGAGATGCACTGGGTAAATCCTCAGCTCATCAAACGGATTGGGGCAGGGGAGTCAGGCTTTGAACTCGATGTCATCGTGCAGGTGCGTTCTCGACACCATGGCGTGCGGGCCCGGATGAAGGTGATCGACAAAGATACGTGCTCGTTTACTTGGCACGATGAGTGGGCCGCGATTTCACCAGGACAGGCCGCGGTGGTGTACGATCTTCAGAATGAGGAACTGTTGGCTGGGGGACGGATTGCGAAGTAGGGGGCGGTGGGAACGCTGACGTTGACGTAAAACGCCTGACGTAGACCGGTTACCGTAGACGAGTTTCGTTGTGCGTCCTGCGTGGACGTCAACGTCAGCGAGCTTCCCCTTTTTCACTTCACTGCAAGCAACTTTCATTCGCTGTCTCCGATTATCAACGGCATGAATGACTTTGGATACCAAAAGCTTGATGTCTATCAGTGCTCCATGGAATTTCTTGCCGCAGCTAGTCAGCTCAACGACAGCCTACCGAAGGGATTTGCTCATCTCGGAGATCAGCTGAGGAGAGCTAGCCTCTCTGTGCCACTGAATATCGCCGAAGGATCCGGCAAGTGCTCACTGTTGGAGCGGAGACGATTTTTCGAGATCGCCCGCGGCTCTGCTCTTGAATGTAGTGCCATTATCGACTGCGCAAAAGCACTCAACCTAGCAGATCCCTCGCTACTTGAAGCTCATCGGTCCCTTGTTCTTCGAATCGTTCAAATGCTCTCAAAGCTCTCAGCCAAACCTCGTTGACGATGACGGTTCAGGATGACGTATAGACGTCCCCCCCCGGTTGACGGGTACCGTTCTACGTCCTACGTCCTACGTCCTACGTTCTACGTCCTACGTTCTACGTCGACGTCATCGTGAACGACTTCGAACGTACGGAGAGCAAAGAACCCATGGAGTCTTGTTCCGCAAAGTTTCGTTGACGACGACGATTGACGGTTAGGTATTGACGTAAGGCGTTGATCGTTGACGATAATCGTCTCACGTCTCACGTCTCACGTCTCACGTCTCACGTCTCACGTCTCACGTCTCACGTCTCACGTCTCACGTCTCACGTCTCACGTCTCACGTCTCACGTCTCACGTCTCACGTTTTACGTCTTACGTCCCACGTCTTACGTCTTACGTCTCAGTAGTCGCCTTAATTCCAATATGTTCAACCAGTTGCGTTCGGTTGAATAGCCCCCCTCGACCAGGTACACTCCCTTAGCAACAGTTAACCCCCTCTCAATCACCAAAGAGAGCCATTACCCTACTCCGGATGGCTACTTTTGTGATTGTGAGGCTTCCAGCACGGGAGCTTTACAGATGAGATTTGGAATCCTCAAGGTCGCCTCCGAGAGCGGAGACGATTCGAACAAGAATCGCCGTCCAGTCGCTGAGCCGCTCGGACAAGAACACTACAGTGAGGTAGAGACCCGTCTTCAGTACACGTTTACTGAGAAGTCGTGGCTTGAGCGCGCGCTCACGCACCGCTCGGTTCACGCGCGAGGGGAGAAGACCGACTATGAGCGGTTGGAGTTCCTCGGCGACGCTGTGTTCGATCTCGCGGTCGCGCACCTCTTACTCGATCACCATCCTGAGGCTCGCGAAGGTGAGCTTTCGAAGATGCGAGCCGCGCTCGTGAATACCGCTTCGCTCGCTGAGATCGCTCGTGAGCTTGAGCTTGGAAAGTTTATTCGGTTAAGTCGCGGAGAGCTCGCGAGTGGAGGTTCTGATCGGGCTTCTATCCTCGCTGACGTTCTTGAGGCCGTAGTCGGCGCTATCTATCGCGAGGGTGGATACGAGATCGCTCGCGCGTGTGTTGAGCGGCTTCTTGGAACGAGACTCGTCAATGTGACGCCTCGGGATCCGAAGACCGAGCTTCAAGAGGCGTTGCACGCCGCCGGTAGTGAGGCTCCTGTCTATCGCCTTGAGTGCGTTGAGGGCCCAGAGCATCAGCCGATCTTCGTCTCTATCGTTGAGGTCGATGGTCAGGTAGTGGGGCGGGGCAGGGGAGCGACCAAGAAAGCTTCTCAGCAGAACGCGGCGGAGGAAGCGCTCGCTCACCTTAAAGGGGGCGACGACCTGGACGCTCGCTTCTTAGCCAAGCCTACTAGTGAGAATCAAGATACGGCGCAAGCGCCAGAGAGTGTGAAGGAAATAACAACGGAGTCGTCGGAGTAATCGTATGTCACAGCAGAACTCACTCCCGACGGTATGTATCGTCGGTCGAACGAACGTAGGTAAATCAACTCTCTTCAACGCTCTCGTCGGGAGACGCACGGCGGTTGTAAAAGACCAAGCCGGTGTAACGCGGGATCGATACTACGAGCTCGTCACTCGCCACGACTTCCCATTCACCCTGATCGATACGGGTGCGTTAGTGGGTGAGGAAAACCTTGTGTTGCATGAGGCGGTCCGTCAACAAACCGCGCTTGCGATGCAGCAGAGCGATCTCATCATCGTCGTTTTTGATGGTCTTCACGGATTGCATCCCCTCGACAGTGAGGTCGTCGATCTCGTTCGACAGATGGAGAAGCCAACGATCTACGTGGCGAATAAGTGTGAGAAGCCATCGGCCGCGATGACAGCGACCGAGCTCTACGGATTGGGGCTTGAGGAGATCATCCCTCTAAGCGCCGCGCACCGTCGTGGACTTCGCGATCTTCTCGCCAAGATGGAGGAGCTCGTTGGTTCCTCTGGATTGCGAAGTGAGCTCGCCGATGGAATGGACGAAGCCTATCAGGAGCATGATGAGGATGGCGTTGAGACGCCGGGGCGTTTCGAGGACGAGGATCTCGAGGAGAGCGCTATTCCAGATATCGATAGTGACGAGCCAGCCCTTCCCGGTTTGGAGGAGGATCCCGATAAGCCGATTAATATCGCTATCATCGGAAAGCCTAACGTAGGAAAGAGTACCTTCGTGAACCGTTTGCTTGGAGAGGAACGACTGATAACCTCCCCAATCGCGGGCACGACCCGTGACAGCATTACCTGTGATTTGATCCGAAATGGACAGAAGTTCCAGATCGTAGATACCGCCGGCCTACGCAAGAAAGCGGGCGTGAAGGAAAACACCGTTGAGCGCTTCAGCAATATCCGAACGCTCCGATCGCTCGCGCAGAGCGATGTCGCAGTGTTCCTCCTCGACGCCTCTGAGGGAATTCCAACGGAGCAGGACGCTCGAATTGTGGGTCTCGCGCACGAGAAGGGGAAGAGCCTCGTTATCGTGGTGAATAAGTGGGATCTTATCGAGAAGGACCCCCGTATCGCTGAGGAGTACCGTCACGCGATCCGGATGACCTTCAAGTTCGCGGCGTACGCGCCGGTTATCTTCGTGTCAGCGCTGACCGGACTTCGATGCCTTTCGGTATTCGATGAGGTGAAGATGGTTCACGCGGCCGCTCGAGTTCGCTTAACAACAGGACAGGTTAATAAGCTCTTCACCGATGCCTTTAACTCGAAGCCACCTCCCGTGTATCGCGGCATTCCGATTAAGCTCCTCTACGCTACCCAGGTAGCGGCAAATCCACCGACCTTCGCGGTATTCGTAAACCATCCGGAGAGGCTGAAGTTTAACTACGAGCGATATCTAAAGAACACGGTGCGTCGCCACTATCCGTTCCCGGGAAGCGATGTGCGTATCCTCTTCCGTCGACGAAGTCGCATTACGAATCAGCGACGAAGGGTGGCGTAGGCTCATTTCCTGAGGGCAGATGAAGGCAAAAGCCGCACTCCCAAAACGCACGCTACCGTGCCCGCATTGTGGTCACGTTATCGACGCGAATTTTCCGCACCACCATAATTGGATCCCAAAGGAACTCCTGCTGGCGTGCCCGTCGTGTCGCAAGATGTTCACGATTTCCCGGAAAGCTCTTGCCGCTGCTCGGGATGATTTTTTTAATGATTATATCGCTACGCCGTTGCTGTATTTCTTTGTGGCTCTGGCGGTCGGCCTATCCGGGTGCTGGGTACTAATGTACTTCTTTTTTTCGCGATAATTCGCGTGCAACGGAGGTCGGAAAGGTGAGCCGCTCACTACTTCGGCACGATATCGCTAATCACACAGATACGCTGCCGTGCTGACTTGAGCTTCACCTCGTGCATCTCGTGAATATTCTTGTCGCTGATATCGAGAAGGATGACCGATTTAGGATCCGCCTTGAGCACCAGATGCTGGTGCAGCGGGTTCGATCTCTTCGCGTCGGTCATGAACTTTTCAAGGAGTTTAATGCGTTCTTCCTCACCTTTTGCTGACGTTATCTTGTTCAGATCGCTGCCGTAGAGGACAACGCTCGATGGTTTAAGACACTCACTCTCGGGACGGACGAAGGTGCCGATCATCGGAGTGGTTACCGGTTTGCCGTTGAGAAGGAGCTGATTGTTCTCGACACTGTAGGGAAGAATGACTTTCGCGACTTCGGGGTTGAGTTGGTTCGCCGCGAGGATGGTGGCGACAGGTCCGGCGCCTTTGACGATCTCGTTCAAGCCGGAGAATCCGATGATTGAGGCGGGCTCTCCATTCGTCGCGCCCTCCGTGACAACAGTGAGGTATGGGTTGTTGTTGTCGATACCCACAAATGTTTTCCCCAGATTAACGGTGAGGTTCCCGGAGATCTTGTAGACCTTATCGTTAATGACGATCTCGGAATAGGTTGGGGGTTGAGCCTGCCCATCGAAACGCACGAAGATGTGTTTGACGTTTTCTCCAGGAGTGGTCTCGAGATTGAATTCCTGCGGTGGAATAGGGGACCCGATCATCACGAAGATACCTTGTGCGTCGTTCTTCGTCCCAAGAATAACCTTGGCACTTCCGTTCGAGTGTTGATAGACCCCGGATGCTCTCGTTAAAATGAACTCCGCCGCGCTTTCCCTTGCGCCACACGCAATAAGGGCTAACGCCATAATCGCGCGTCTGATCATGTGAGCTCTGAATTCTCGGGCCTTTATCATTCTCTATCCTCGTGCGGCGTTTGTTCCTGTGAGGTAGGAGTCGTCACAGCAACCACTAGGACTGCATTGCTTCCCTCCCTCCGGTATCCGCTGAGATACGTTAAGGATTTTAGCGTGTCTCGAGGCGATGCAATCACAGCACGGCGTTGCTCGGCCTGAGTCCCCCAGAAACATCTCGCGTAAAGGGGTAGTCGGCACGAAATACCTACGGACATTAGCTGTACTTTGTTCTTGCGCCCTGCGAAAGTAATAAACCATGATAGGGCCCCATCGGGAGGCCCGTTCCCGCATAAACATAGTTTTATATCCTTGGAGTTGCCGTGATTCTCATCCTCGATTTCGGTTCCCAGTACACCCAACTTATCGCCCGGCGGGTTCGAGAATGTAACGTCTACAGTGAGGTCCGTCCCTGTACCATCGAGCCTGGCTCCGTGGATCTCTCCAACGTGAAGGGATTAATCCTCTCCGGTGGCCCCTCAAGCGTGACAGACGAGGATGCTCCGAAGTTTGATCCGGCTTGGCTCTCCGTGAACCTTCCAACACTCGGTATCTGCTATGGTATGCAGCTTATGGCGCACCACTTCGGTGGAACGCTCGGGCGCGGCGTCGCTCGGGAGTATGGACCATCCACCATTACGATCGAGGAAAGCTCCGGGATCTTTGAATCATGGAAGAAGGGATCGCAGCTCTCAGTATGGATGAGTCACGGTGATCACGTTGAGAAGCTCCCGAAGGACTTCGTTACATGCGCCTCAAGTAAGGGAGCTCCAATCGTCGGGATGCGACACGTGTCCAAGCCGATCTCGGCGCTTCAATTCCATCCAGAGGTGGTGCACACACCGGAAGGAAGGACCCTGATTAAGAACTTTGTGTTCAACGAGGCGAAGTGTGTCGCTGATTGGACTCCAGAGAACTTCATCGAACAGCAGGTGCGAAAGATCGGCGAGCAGGTGCCGGCGCCGGCGCAAGCTATCTGCGCGTTGAGCGGTGGTGTTGACTCGACCGTCGCGGCGGTGCTCGTGGCACGAGCTCTCAAGGAGCGCCTCCACTGCTTCTTCGTGGATACCGGATTGATGCGCAAGAACGAGGCGCAGTCGGTTATGGAGCGTCTCAAAGCGCTCGACCTCAACGTTACCTTGGTAGACGCGAGCGCTCGATTCTTGGGGGAGCTGAAAGGTGTTTCGGATCCGGAGCTCAAGCGAAAGATTATCGGACGTGTGTTCATCGAGGTCTTTGAGGAGCACGCTAAATCGCTCGACGGTGTCACGCATCTTGTTCAGGGCACGTTGTACCCTGATGTTATCGAGAGCGTTTCCGTTCGCGGTCCATCGGCTACGATTAAGACGCACCACAACGTAGGTGGTCTTCCTGAGCGTCTTAAGTTCAAACTCATCGAGCCGTTCCGAGAGCTTTTCAAGGATGAGGTTCGACTCCTCGGGAAGGAGCTCGATATGCCGCAGGAGATACTTCAGCGGCAGCCGTTCCCGGGGCCAGGACTTGCGGTGCGTATCTTGGGTGAGATTACCCCTGAGCGTGTCAAAACGTTACAGGACGCTGATTATATCTTCCTTGAGGAGATTCGCTCCGCTGGCTTGTACGCTGGTATATGGCAGAGCTTCGCCGTGTTGTTGCCCGTTCGCAGTGTCGGTGTGATGGGAGATGGTCGGACCTATGACGAGACCATCGCGCTTCGCGCTGTCTACTCCGAGGATGGAATGACCGCTGATTGGGCGTACCTTCCCGAGGATCTCCTGCGTCGGGTGAGTAACCGGATCGTTAACGAGGTGAAGGGCGTTAATCGCGTAGTTCTGGATATCTCCAGTAAGCCGCCTGCTACGATCGAGTGGGAATAGGTCTTCATGGAAGAGGTCTGGTCGAAGAGCTTCGAGGTCGAGGGACGTACCTTTGAGGCTGTGTGTATGCGACGACCCTTCCGTGAGGGATTTGAGGTTCATATCGATGTGGATGGAGAGGTCCTTACCTTCGCCGAGTTAGGATTTGGTGATTCCGCGCTCCTTGAGAAAGCCCGCGCGATGGTCGAGCGGTACCTCAAAGAGAAGAGAGGCGAGCGGTAGCGAACATGGGGCTTGGAACTCCTGACCATCATCCCGAACACCCTACTCGGTTTGAGGGGGTGAGGCTCCCGGTATCCCAGTTTGAGCTCCGTGAGATCTCAACCGTGCTCCTTCTCCTTGAGCATGGCTCCCTGGAAAAGACCTTGCCGAATATCTTGGCAACCGCGGCGCTCTGTCGCGCGATCGCTATCGAGCGAGGAATCGCACCCATCGTTCGGGTTGTGGGAGAGAACCAGTTATGGAACTCCATGCAGGGCTTCGGAGAGAATCCCTTCACGAAAGATATTCAGCCCGGGGATCACGCCGTGCTTGTAACCGCCGCGAGCCTCTATCGACGCCAGATGGCGCAGCTCATCGGAACCTTCGCGCTCTCCGGCGCGACCTTTGATGGGTATCCACACCTCGTTGACGATGATGTACCCTTGGGGCGTCGTGACGATCCTCGCGCCTCGATCCGAACCTTCGTTGAAACCGTGACACGCACGGTTTCTGAACCCGGTGTGCGGGAGCTCTTGCGACTCGCCGCCGAGAGCGAGCGTGAGGGGAGTGAAGACCCGGTCGTCGGTAAAGCCCGAGCGGCGCTCGTTACTCTACAGACCACGAGCTTTCCGTGGTATCGAAAGAGCGATGGGGAGCGGCCTGAGATTATCCCATCGGTTCAGACCCTCATCACTGAGTGGAGTGATGGCGCTGTTATTCCCTCTCTCTGCCTCGCTCTTGGTGAGCAGCACGATGAGGCGGAGGCTATCGCCGCGTCGATATGGGCGGGCGCGGAGGAGATAGCGCCGGGAATTTTTCAATTAATTGAGTTTCCGTACGACGAGACCGATGAGGTTGTGCGGGAGCGGCTACGAGACCTCTACACAAAGGATGCGCGCGCCCGATATGTTGTCGAGAGGGGAGCCGATCGTCCCGCTACCTCTCTTTCCTACGCTGAGGCCATCGCGTTCGAGCGTAAACTTGGAGCGGGAGAGCCTCCCGACGATATCCTTCGAGAGGTTGAGGCGATCTTTGAAGAGAGAAACGATCGTTCGTGCGCGGTGGATCTCGCGATGGCTGAGCTGCGCGACAGAGATCCAAAGGATACACTTGAGACGATCCTCGGCCGCGCTCAGTACATTCCTGATCCGGATGGAGTGCGCTACACGTTACTGAAGCATCCTGAGCGCGATTGGATGCTCGCGTTTCAGCAGTTCGGCATCTCCATGATTACGCACAACGCGCTATGGATCGTCGATATGAAAGAGGGGACTGCGCGCCCCTCAAGTATCGCGTTACAAGGGCAGTACCTGCCGCGATTCCTGGCGATGGTAGAGGATGAGGCGTGACCCGAATTGCCGCGGAGCGAGCGTGGTACGGAAAGTTCCCTCATTGTTCTGGGCGTTCTCTTTGTTACAGAGAGAGCGGAAGAAGCTGCGTTACATCATCCCCTTCAACGCTTGATAATCGGTCTTCCCACTTCCCAGCAGCGGTAAATCTTTCAGTGTGATGACATCCGAGATGGCGACGAGGTGCGGGAATCCGGATTCCCTGAGGATCTTGTTCGCTGCCTCCGCGGTCGTCTTCGTACTCGTGAAGAGGGTCAGGGTAGGGCGTCCATCCCCTTCAGCTCCTCGCGCGAGGACCGCAATCGAGGGCGCGTCGTCGTAGGATGGGATCTGTTTCTGGAGCGCCTCCTCCACAGCGGTAAGGCTTATCATCTCTCCCGCTATCTTGATGAAGCGCTTGAGGCGACCTGTGATGACGAGCGAACCGTTCTCCAGCCGACCGATGTCTCCCGAGTTGTAGTAGCGGACGCCGTGGAGATCTAGGAATGGGTTGAGCTTCGGATCAAGGTATCCCGGAAATACACTTGGGCTCTGGATCAGGATCAACCCGTCTGTCCCGGGTGGAATCTCCTCATGGGTAGCGGGGTTGACGATCTTGAGGGTCGTTCCCTCAAGGGGGCGTCCCACACCGACGCGGGGTTCTCCAAGGCGATTCATGCTGACGACCGGTGAACACTCAGTAATACCGTAGCCCTCTACGATCTCAACGGGGTTGGGGAGGTTCTTCGCCTTCTCAAACAGGTCCTGTGGCGCGCGCTCAGCACCGGAGATGAGGGTCCGGAGGCTCGCGAACTGATCTGGTTGTCCCGCTTGCAGAATGGAGCGGAGGAAGGTTGGAGTGCCGGCCATAATGGAGGCTCCCCAATGGCTGATGATCTTCGCGATCTTTCTGCTCTCGTTCGGATTCGGATGGTACGCGACTCGGAGTCCGGTCACGAGAGGGAGGAGGGTGCACACCGTTAATCCGAATGAGTGGAATGTTGGTAAGAACCCAAGGAGCACATCGTCGTTGCGTAAGGGGAACGCTTCCAGGATGCCACGAATATTGGAAAGGATGTTCTCATGGGTGAGGACCACACCTTTCGGGAGCGCCTCGGATCCGCTCGTGAACAGCACAACCGCGGGATCTTTTGTGGAGCGCCCTTTGACGTTAAACGCCTCGTAAATTTGTGGAAGGGAATCACTCGCCAATCGCTTGCTTGCCAGCTTGTCCTTGAGCGTGAGGTTTTCGCGGATGGTCTCAAGGAACACGAACTTGTCCTCAAGGAACTCAAGATCGGTCTGAACGATGTCGAGGAACGCTTGAGAGGAGAGGATCGTTTGAAGCCCCGTCGTCTCGCAGGCGTGGAGGAGCGCTCGCTTGCCCGAGGTCCAGTTAAGAAATACAGGGACCTTTCCGGCGAGGATCGTCGCCATCGCGGCGAGCGTTCCTCCAACGGAAGCGGGAAAGAGAAGTCCGACATGGGTGTTTGGGAGGGGCGCGAGATGTCTGGCGAGGGTGATGACGCGCAGCTTCATCTCGCTCCACGAGACCACGCCGGAACGGGCGTCGCCGATCGCTGGAAGATCTCCCATGACGTTCGCCGCAAGGAGGAATGACTCGGCGATAGTTGGAGCCGCTTGAAGGGTGGGCGAGGGGCGTTGTTCAGCCGAGGTGAACCACACGCCGGGAACTCGGTACTCCTTCTTCGGTGTTTTTGAGCCGAGCTGTCCAGCGGCGGCGCGGAGAACGGAACCAACGGTGACGATCTCGCTCAGTTCGATATCGTGCGCTTCGAACTCCCTATCGAGCCAGAGGAGGAGCTCCGCCACGGTGAGTGAGTCGAGTCCGAGGTCATCCCCAAGTTGGGTCTCGGTGGTTAGTCGTGATGCATCTGTCGCTCCGATGTGGGCGATGTGGTTAAAGACCTTCTGTCGGACCTCGTGAGATATCTCCTCGTAGGAGTGGTTCTCCTCAGGTTTCTCCGGTAATCGCGGCACCTCCTTGTTCCAGAAGAGGTGTGGAATGAGCTTGGGTGATTCCGGTGCTGGATAGTTGTAGTAGCCTTCAAGGAATCGGTTGAGGGTCAATGGATCGCTGTATCGGGGAAGCTCTGAGGGGTTCGCGACGATCTCGATTGTGACCTTTCGCTTGGGCGCGAGGAAGAAGAGGTTCTTAACGAGGATCGTGATGCCCTCTTTGAGGGTGAGCGCCACGTCTGGGGTTTCGCCACCGGTGATAGCTTTTGAAAAGATGCTGCCGTAGAGTCCTTTGATCCGAACCATCGCTACAAACACATCGGGGTAGTTTCGAATAATAGTCTGAACTCCCGACGCCGCTCCAAGTCGCTCCTCTCCCGTTACCGAGAGTCTTCCGGATGGATAGATAAGGATGTTCTCTCCCTGTCGAAGGCGCTCGCTCACGTCATTGAGGGCCCGCTCGATTCGCCGGCGCTTGTAAGGACCTGAGTCGAACTCCATGTCCGGCATCGGGATAGCGCGAACCCACCTCATGAGGGGTTTCAGGAAGGGGAGTTCGTACATCGTCTCAAGAACGACCGGTTGCGGTTTGAGGAGATCCCAGAGGTAGGTTGAGAGAATAATGGGATCGATCTCCGCCGGGTGGTTGGGGATGATGAGTACCCCTTTGCGTTGAGTGATGTTTTCCAAGCCCGTCACGGTGACATCGTAGCGGAGTGAGAGGAGGGCTTTGACGAACGTTGATAACATAGCGGAATGAAAATGATTACCGACACCCTGTTGGGCACGAGGGAGCGGGAAGCTTGATCAGCGTACCCACGCGCACCACGTACCTCGGAAGGTTACGCTACTCGTTCCCGGAGGAGGGTTCAATCCTTAATGTAACGGAGGGGTTAGGAGGGAGGGTTGTGCTGCCGGCCGTGGCGGTTTTGACGAGAAATAATCAGCGGGAATTGCGAACTGAACGACTTTACGAAAAGACGGCTAATGGTGTAGCCTCTCCCCCCTAATCCCAGTGCGCGCCTTTAGCTCAGCTGGATAGAGCATCTGGCTTCGAACCAGAGGGTCGGGGGTTCGAATCCCTCAGGGCGCATTCTTTACTTTCCTCCTGCAGTTGTCTCTGTTTCTGGTATTGTGCCGGTCGTATAGTTGTATACGT
>JBIJBE010000001.1:0-178024 GCA_044345405.1 Bdellovibrionota bacterium | reverse complement strand
GATCCCGAAGGGAGGAAAACCACGAGGGAGCGTAATGACGCTCAGTAGGCCAACGCCGCAACCTCCACCGGTAAAAACGGGCGCTCCGCAGCGAGTGAAAACCGATGCGCCGAAGAAGGGGACATCAACTCCTCAGGAGAAGGGCCCCCCAGCGGATCCACCGAAGGGTCCGAAATCCGGCCCGTTGAAATTTAGAAAATAACTCACTGGAATTACGAGATTCCAGGTACCAAAAGGTGTTATTGCAATTACGATGTCTTGGGGATAATCTCAAAGCTAGCTCGACATTGTCGCGAAGCGCCGTTCCGTATCGGCCCGGTTTTTGCCTCAAATCAGAGTTACTCGTAGACGCTTTTTGGAAGCATCTTCGGTGGATCGATCGATGAGAGGGTGGTTCAACGAACTATCGTCTGAATCACGGCTCGAAGGATCGTCCGCATCACGATGTGAAGCACGCGGTGGCTCGAGTCGATAACGTCTACAGAGGTAGAAAATAGGGCGCCAGGTGAGAACGACGGGCGCATCCCGGAAGGGTTTTTTAAAAGGTAAAGGTTTCTATGTATCGCGGTGGTGTAACATTCTCAATCAATAAGTCCTTCGGGCGCCTCCAACTCGTCCCAGAGGCGCACGGACTTCGCTTCTTCTACATACCGATCATAGATGGCGTTGAGTCTCCAAACGCTCCAGGAAATCTCAATATGCTACTTCCTATCGACGCCATCGGCGGACTGTGGGCAACGGCTCGCGCATTCCTCTACGGCGTTGAATCTCTCGATGAGAACGTAATCCTCCAGAGCGGGGAGAGTGAGGGAGATTCCGACACGTTGATCAAACTCTATCGTGACAAGCCACGGGGACAACAAGGTCGCCTTAACGGTGAGGAGACGTGCTGGCTTCGTATCGTCACCGGCCGTACCGAAGAGGAGCGGCGTCGTATCAAGCTTGGGCCACGAGACCTCTTGTGCCTTGAGCTCGCGTGCAATTCGGTGATGATCCTCGCTGGAGAGGAGCGAACACACAGACCTGCCCTTCAGTAGGCCTGTCCGAACTCGCACACAACGAAAGAGGGGTGGTCCGGCTTGCCGGACCACCCCTTAAAGCTACCCCATTAAATGACCGATAAGTAAAGTTATCGGACCTTTTAAGTGGGGATAGCCCTGGTAGTCGCTACCCTTGCGCCTCTTGGGCCCCGGAATGGTCCTCAAAGGCCCACACAGCGCTTGAGGTGCCGATCCGGCGAAGGACGGGCTTTCTCCCGATCCTTATCGTGCCTCGGTAGACTGAGGTACCCCCTAATCTGTCCCGCACGGTTAAGGTGACTCTGTAGCTTCCGTTCCTCCTAAAGCTCTTCGTTACCGAAGCGCCGCGCAGCACCTTCTTGTCCGAGAACTGCCACGTAAATCGAAGCGGCTCACCTTCAGGATCCTTAGAGGCTCCAGCGTCCAGTTTAACCGTCCGAGATCCTACCGAGCGGCCCTTAATCGTCCTCTGTGAGCCCAGCTTGACCGCGACCGCCGGCGCGAGGTTCGTATACTCGGCGGTAAAGGTCCGCGGCTCGGCACCGGTCACGAACGTTCGTACGGGGTCCGTTGGTCCATCAGACCACCGTGAGAACGTTCGTCCGTTTGAGACGATATTGGCGCTTATGGTTTGGCGCGAACCAACGATAGGTTGCGCGATGTAGGGCGCTAAAACCTCCTTCTCCTCGTCGATATACGCTATCTGAGCGCCGGGCGGCTTGCTGGCGAAGGTGTACGATGTTGTTAGTGGTGGTATCGGCAGACACTTCTGGTCGATCAACTCCCCCTGCCCCTGCGCGCTCAAACATAGTTCGTAGGCACAGTTGTCACAGTGCTCCTCGGGCTCAAACGACCCACTCGCCCCTGAAACCTCCTTTACGAGATGCTCATGGAGATTGTGTTTTTGGAGCACCAGCCACGTCATTTCAACACCATTCGATGGGTCGGCGCGACCGCTGAAGTTCACCGTTTTTCCGATCTCATATCGATACGACGCGTCTGGTGAGTCTATGAACGCGACCGGAGGATTCGCGCCTGTTCGGATCGTGAAGCTCTTCGTGGATGTAGCGAACGGCGCGGTACCTTCACGCACGGTCAGCGTCGCTTTATAGGTTCCGATCTTCGTATAGACGTGCGTGACCTCTGGCTCTGACGAAAACTCACCGTCACCGAAATCCCACGAGAACGTAATCGGCTGACCATCCGGATCGGCGCTCCCGGCGGAGGAGAAGCTTACGATAAGCGGTGTCGCGCCAACAACGGGTCCAGCGCTCGCTCGAGCCGTTGGTGGATTGTTACTGCCTATAATCGGACGGAACCGGCGCACAGCGCCGGTCCGGGTTTTCAAATCCAAAAACACGGCGTAGATATTCGAATCGGGACCGCTGATAAGCTGCACCGCGCCGAGATTAGAGCCGATCTCTTTGGCGAACTCGTGGACGGTAGGGGCGCCGTTCGCGTCGAAGGTGAGGTACTTAATGAAGAGTCTCGCGTAGTCCGCGAAAAACAAGGCCCCCCGATACTTAGCGGGATACGAAGTACCCGAATAAAACGCGGCTCCGGTAATGGAGGAACCGAGGTCCTTCCCGTTTGAATCATACGGGTGTCGATACGTAAAGAGTGGCGCCGTCACGGCGCCCGGTCCCTTGGCATAGATCGCGTTACAGAAGTCTATCGTGGCTGGAGCCCGCTTAAAACCGACCTGTCGCTCGCTCACGGTCGCTTGCCCCTCCTGCTGCAATCGATTGCTGAAACCACCTTCGTAGCACGGCCACCCAAAGTTACTACCCTTCCCCGCGTTAATCTCTTCGTAGTACGAAGTACCAACATCGCCTGCGTAGACCTGCCCATTCGCTGGATTGATGGTGAAGCGGAAAGGGTTTCGATACCCCCACGACCAGACCTTCGAGCGGTTCGAGCCCGGATTCGCCGGTTCGAAGAATGGGTTTCCTGGAACACCTTCGCCTGTGTCGGGATTAACCCGTACGATTCTGCCGGACATCGCGTCGAGATTTTGAGCGTTGAACGCCACAGTCGATGGAAAGTCATAGTTCGCGCCATCGCCGATACTTGCCATCAACATCCCGTCGGCACCGAACATTAACGTACCGGACGCATGGGACAACGAGTCTACGGGAATACAATCCTGGATCGGCGCTCCCGCCATGTTCAGTCCCGTCATACATGACGCGCGCTCCGGATAGGTTACTTCAACTGAGGTTGAAGGGGGCGCGATATACTCAGGTCGGCTGTTTTTCCCAAGAATCACCTCCTCACTTCCAACCACCGCAACGTTATATCCTTGCGCGGCGTCAGCCGAGTATCGAACGATCTTTATCACACGAGAATCCTTCCCATCAGGCGCGAACCCAGGGGGATCCCACACATACGAGAGGTATACATAGGGTTTAGTTGGAAAATTTGGATCTACCGCTATCCCAAGCAGACCGCGATCCGTGGCCTTATTGACCATCGCGGAGATGTCAAGAAATGGAGTGCGAAGGAGCTGTCCGTTTTGAACTACTCGCACGGCGCCATCTTTCAAAGCGACAAAGATACGGGAGTCAGGAGCGAACGCGATCGCCGTCGATATCGGAATTCCCTCAACGACAACCTCTTCGATAAAACGTTCACCGGCGGCGAATTGAGATTCCGCCTTGGTCTCATTCGGCGCCGCCGCGCCTACAACGAGAGCGACTAACGCGATAGTCCTAACGATACGTTCACACATCATACTCACCCCACAACACAGGAACAATTGATGTGCTCACCGATACGCCTGGAATGACGAAGACGATATGATACAGATCAATTGTCGGGAGCGGCGCGGTTATCGCGTAAGAAGTTTCTCATTCACCACGAGAGCGTCGATAGTGCCCTCGTGAAAAAATCGAATCGCGTCGGCGGGGCTCTCCGCGAGTGGCTCCCCATTTCCATTGAGGCTCGTGTTGAGAAGAACGGGCACGCCGGTCAGGCGATGAAACGCCGAAAGGACGCTGTGAAAGAAGGGATTGTCCCCCTTTGAGACCGTTTGTACTCGAGCCGTTCCATCGACGTGCGAAACCGCTGGAATACGGGCAGCTTCCTTAACCTTGGCGATTAACAACATGAAGGGACTCTCGCAATCGATCTCAAACCACTCATGCGCATGCTCGGCGAGCACAGCCGGCGCGAACGGACGGAACCACTCCCGTCGCTTTACTTTGAAATTTAGGGTGTCGCGCATCTCCGCGACGCGGGGATCGGCGAGTAGGGAGCGATTTCCAAGCGCCCTCGGTCCGAATTCACTCCGTCCGTGACACATCGCGACTATCTTTCCCTCGGCCAGGATCCGAGCAATCGCTTCTGGCTCGGCCCGTGGGGCGCTCTGAAGTTCCGCCGGTGTCGAATACGATCGTCCAAGATACATGAGGTCTCCCGAGGAGTACCGCTGCCGAGGGTACCGACCGAGCGTATGAGCCACAAAGAGCGCGGAGCCGACCGCGGTTCCATCGTCACCACATCCAGGGAAGAGGTGAAGATTCGAGAATCCCGACTCCCTCTTGATGAGCATGTTCGTCTCTGAGTTGAGGAACGATCCCCCGCTCAGGCAGAGGTTTCCTCCACTAAATCCGACGGTATCCCGAAAGAGCCGTTGCGCCTGAGCGAGCATCGTTTGCTCAAAAACGTACTGGATCGAGGCGGCGATCTCCTGCGCCTTGGGTGAATCGCTAAGCGCGGGAGGAAGCGCCGCGTGTGGGGGCTCGCCTGAAATGACGCTCCACATGTAATCGATAAAGAGCGGATCGCTCTCCTGAAAGGGTCGTTCGTAGAAGGACGCTCCGAGTTCGCGCCAGCGAGTTCTAGCGGCGGCGTTCGGCTTGCCGTAGGGAGCTAGCCCCATTAACGTCCCCGCTTTTGTGAGGCCCGGGCCGAGGCCAAGCTTCTCGGTAAAGACGGAATAGGCGTTACCTATCATGATTCCGGGGCATCGGAGATATCGCAGCTCCTCCCCTTGCCCGTAGGCCATGACCGAGCACGCTTCGGGCCGGACCATGCTGGCGTCAACGCTCATACATGCCGCGCGATCAAAGGGGCTTGTAAAGAACGCCGCGGCGCAGTGGGCGATGTGATGATTGATAAAGAAGGCAGGCACCTTCCGTCCCTCTATCATCGCCTCAAGGGCGAATGAGGTCTCACCGCCAAAGAGATCAAACACCGGACTCGTAATCTCCTCGCCACCTTTTTTAAAAATGGGGATCGGGTTGTGAGGTGAAGGAATAAACGCGGCAAGCGCGACCGCCGACACATCGCCCAGACCAACTCCAGCCTCGGCGAGGACGTACTCAACGAGCTCCCGGGTAATGCCGGACTCTTTTTTACGGCGTGTAATACGTTCAAGCGATACTGCGGATACGAGTCGTCCATCACGGACAACCGCCGCCGCTCCATCGTGACCGTAATTGAGCCCTAAAACGACCCTCATCAAAACCTGTATCTGATCACAGAACCCCTCACTCCTTTCGTAAGATTCGATGGTTAGCGGAGATGATTCGTTCCCAGGGGGCGAAAGGGATCGGGACCGGAACTTCCCTCTTAACCTGCGGTAACTCCCTGACGATACATTCCGTGAGAGGCGTTGTTCACCTCCAGCTACCAATAAGCTAAACAATTGTTCTAGCTCTTCACCCTCCCCCACCGCGAGTCTGTGTGGTCCGGTTGCGGGAGTGAGCGGTGGTTTTTATACTGGAAAGGGCTCTCTCGATACGCACATCATGGCCACCATATCCCTCTGTATGATCGTAAAGAATGAAGAGCGCGTCCTCGGTCGATGCCTCGCAAGCGTTCGCGCTATCGTCGATGAGATCATCGTAGTCGATACGGGATCTACGGATGGAACGATCGCGGTCGCTGAGGCGTTCGGCGCGCGCGTCTTTAGGGCACCGTGGGAGAACGACTTCGCGAAGGCTCGAAATATCTCCCTTCAGCACGCCACCAAGGAGTGGGTTCTCGTTCTCGACGCCGATGAAGAGATCGATCCACTTGACCACGCGCGACTACGAGAGTTAACACAGAATCCGAACGCCTGTTACCTACTGAACCAACGACACTATACGAACGATCTGCGACTCAACAACTCAGTAGCGTGCCACGGCGAGCATCCAACCATGGAGCGGGAGTATCAAGGCTACTTTCAGAGCTCCTTGGTCCGACTATGGCCGAACCACCGAGGCATCGGGTATGAAGGGGTAGTGCACGAGCTCGTAAACGCTTCCATCACCCCCAGTTCAGGCCTCTCACTGAAACAAACCGACCTTCTGATACACCACTACGGATTCACGCCGGAGAGTCTCGCGATCCGACACCACGATAAAGCGAAGCTCTACACGGAGCTCGGACTCGAAAAGATCAAACAGAACCCAAACAACTGGCAGGCGTACTACGAGATCGGAATCGAGCATAACCTCGCGGGAAGGGCCCCCGAAGCGATTGCCGCGTTCAAAGAGGCGCTCAAGCTCGATCCTAATCAGCTTTGGGTATGGAGCAATCTCGCCCACGTACTCTCGGCGAGTGGACAAACCGAAGAGGCGCAAGCCGCGTTCAACGCGGCGCTCCGAATCGATCCAGCGTGCAAAGAGGTATTGAGCAACTACGGACTCTTCTTCTATCGGCACAAATATTACTCTGACGCCGAGAAGGTACTTCGTCGCGCCATCGCCGTCGATCCTTCGTTCATCACCGCGTGGTGCAATTTGGCGATGGTCGTATCTCGCTCGGGACGCCCCTCACACGCGGCGTTGCTCTATGAGAGGGCGATCCAAATCAATCCACACTGCGTGACCGCCCGCGCCGCGCTTGCGTCCCTCTACAACGACATTGGGCATTTCAAAAAAGCTTTCGAATGTGTGGATCCTGTACGCTCCCTACCCGACCCGCACCACGCGCTCGCGCTCCTCGCGCTGGGGATAGCGCTCAAAGGGCTCTCGAACACCGAGGAATCCCTCTCGGTGTTCTCGCAGCTGCTTGACGATCCCCGCACGACAACGGAGGTTCGAGCGCTAGCACACGACCACATGATGTCACTAGCGCATTAGCGGAAAGATCCCGCTACGCTTAAGAGGCTCGGCCCTCAAGATACTCCGAGAATCGGGACGCGATCGCGCTCCAGGAATGACGCTGAACTTGCTTGCGTCCCGCCTCTACACACCGATCGAGCGCGACATCGTCGCGTAGGAGCGTATCAATCGCTGCGATGAACCGGTCGAGATAGTCCGGAGTTCCCGGTTCTCCCCCGATCAGAATTCCCGCTTGCCCTACCGTTTCTGGGAGCGCCCCGAACGCGCTTGTTACTATGGCGCATCCGGCCGCTTGCGCCTCCAGCGCGGTAATGCACGAGGTCTCCTCAAAGGTATTTGGGTAACAGAGGATAGAGGAACGCATCATCTCCCGCGCAAGCTGTTTTTGAGTCACGTTACCGTGCGCATGAAACTGAGGGAACTGTCGCAACCGGGCGAGCACCCGCTCGAACTCGGCGCGATCCCCATCAGACACATTATCCTGATACACTCGAAAGCCGCTAAAGGAGTGGAACTCAAGATCGGGATGCAGCTCGATAAGACGAGGTAAGATCTCCGGCATGAGCTGAAGCCCCCGGTACGGAACCGATGAATAGATCAGGCGTTTGCGCCCGCGTGGCTCCTCGCCCTCAAAAAAAGATGGCTCGATGCCGTTGCCGAGTACCCATGCCTTCGATCGAGGAAACCCTGAGGCCTCGCATAGGGTGTTGGCGTGCCACTCACTCACCGTGAGAAGCCCATCAAGATGATCGGCGACCCGCCTATCACCGAGCCCACGGGTAAAGGGTTGTAACGGCGAATCCCCCGTCCACAAAAATCTTAGCTTCGTATCGATCGGAAGGAAGAGGTGATTCCAATCGCGAACGCCGATAAAGATGTCAACCTTACCGAGGTCACTCAGCGCCGTGTGCGGAACGTAGAGGGGATCGCTGAGCGGGGGAAGGGGATCGGTGGTAAAGACAACCACATCGTGCCCCAGATCGCGGAGCGCTCGCGCGAGGCGGACCACGCCGGTCTCCGTACCACCAATCGGCTCCTCATCGATCGTGCGATCGTTAAACGGAATCGTGTGCGCGAGGAACGCTATTCGCATGCGACACTCCCCTTCCTACATGCCAAACGGAAAGTTCTTATGGTCGATAACCCCACTTTCGCGAACAGATTTGAGCGCCCGCGCGTATTCCGAAAGGATCGCGACACCGTAGCGAAGACGAGACCGGGTTGACTCGTCGCGATCACTGGATGAGGTTTCGCCGTGAAGCACCTCCTCGACGTTTCGGACGATGACGTGCTCTGGGATGTACACGAGTCGATTATTCTTATACGACGAAACCCTTAGCTCGGCGATCGGATAGCTTCCGCCAATTCCACTTGATACGGACACGATCAACGCGGGCTTATGCCCCACCTCGCCTGCGGAGCAAAGCAGCAAAAAGTTCTTCAGACCAGGAGGAGCCATCCCGGCCCATTCGGGAGCGACGAGGACGAGCGCGTCACACGCTGTAAGCCGCTTCGAGATAGGGCCCCAAACCTCCGCCCATTTTGGATCGTTGGACCACATTCCCTCGTCCCAGAGCGGCAAGGGATTCTTCGACAGGGAGATGATATCAGCCTCTCCGTTCGCTCGGGTCACCTCCTGCGCAAGATAACGCGCTACCCGATCACTTTGAGAATCCGCACGGTGGCTTCCGGAGACTATCGCTATTTTCATTGAATCTCGCCCTAAATAACGTATGCGAAACGTTAGCAAATGCCCGTCGGGGGCACCACCCACCTATCTTCATACGTTCGACTTCGGGCAGGGGGCGCCAATTCCACATAGAAGCGATCAGCTGTCTTTTGGCCCTCGCACTTGGTACCATCTTTATGTTCGGAAGAGGTAGGGCATCGGTTTTCGTTGTTTCCGTAGAGAGCGTTGTCCGGTCACATGGAGAACGCTCTCTACGAGCGACACCTTATGAATGCATTACTCGATACCTACTTCGTAGGATCCGTCCCGTCACTTGCGATGGCATACACCTTCGCAAAAAACAAAGGGGTGCGAGGTTTCTCGCTCCTGGTTGGCGCCATCGTCGTAGCCGCGAGTTGGCCATTGTGGGCAGTAGGAGCGATCCTTCTCGCCGCAGTGGGCACCCTCTTCGCGATTGCGGCAGCGGTAGCGCTTATTACCTTCATCGTATTGTGCGTAATCGCCTTTGTGTGGTTCTCACTCTTGTTGAAGGTCATGGAGATCGTGGGTTGGTTCAAGGACTAACCCTCTCTGCACGGTTCGGGGCTGGAAGGATGACGACCTCATTCTTCCAGCCCTTCCTTGCCTCTTCGCGAACATCCAATTTTTCGGGTTGATGAGATTACGAAGCGGTATTGGGAGGGCGACCATTCCTGGTCGCCGAGAGGATCGCTGCCACGATGGATTTTGCGTTATGTAACGCGGCGGTCAGGAATGACCGCCCTCCCGGTGACTGAAGGCGGAACTTAATCCCTACAAACTCTCCCGCTGCTCAACCGATACATCGCTCTCGATCGACGGCAAAGGATCACGCTGGGACATCAGAGAAAGGGCCTTCTCAGCTTCACGCTCCGCGGCTCGCTCGACGAACTCTTCAACGGTACACCCTATCATCTCCGCCGCGACGCGAACTTTGCGAAACACGGAGTCCTTGATGCGTACCTTATTGCCGTTACGAAACATGGCTACCTACCCTTTGATGAGGCCGTTTTGGATGCGTTCCTACGCAGGCCCCTCCTCGTATGAATACCAAAGCCACCACCCTTAATAAAGCGGAACCTTTTCGACGTATGCGCAGAGTGCCCCGGCCTCACCCCCCAGCTCGCTTCGCCTTAATGCCCCGCCGACCAAGCTCGCGCAGGACGAGGTCACAGTGATCGCCTTGAATCTCAATAACGCCGTCCTTGATAGAGCCACCGGCTCCACACACCCTTTTGAAGTCCTTCAGCAACGTCTGGAGCTCGACCTGGTTCAACGCTAAACCCGCGATGGTAGTGACTGTTTTACCACCACGACCGTTCGTCTCTCGCCGAACGCGCACGTTTCCGTCCCCCTTGACCTCCATCCTTCGAGCGTCGGCGCACCCGCACTTAGCTTTGGGGCGCTTACATTCGGGGCATAGAGCCCCCTCTTCGGTGGTATAGACGACCCTATAGTCACTCTCTTTCGATTTGGTCATAACGACTGCCCTGAAATTCAAAGGGGGATTATCTGGTACCAGTATAGCAAATCCTACCGGCCCCCATAGGCTCCCTTCATGTTGACCCCGACTAATTGCGACCGATACAACCTCTCATCAAGGTCTCGAAGGGAGCGCTCCTGTCCGGGCAGGAGGAGCGCGTGATGTTTTCGATTACCGAGCATCTCAACGATCACATCCCCCTGGGTATCGTCGCACTCCCAATCCACCCGTCCGCGAGACGGAAGGGGCATCGGCGTAGAGAACGCTCGCAAGGTCTTCTCCCGCTCAAGATTGAAGTAGAGTTCGAAATACGAGAGCACGAGCTCGCGGGCGGTACGGAATACAGGCTCACGGTATCGAAGACCGGGAAAATTTGACTTCGCCACCGCGCCCCACCGCCCCTTCCACCGAAAGGCACACAAAATGTGATCATCGTCGCGAGTAGCGCAGAGGTCGATCAGGCTAGGCTCGAGCCCACACCGCTTGAGCGCCGCCGCCGCCAAGAGGGATCCATCAAAGCAGTGGGCGCGATCATCTCTGAGAGCCGCTCGGGCGGAAAGGTGGCCATCTTCACACCTATACGGCAACGCGTCTAAAAACGATTGAATCTTTGACGGCGTTCTCAACGAGCGAAGAATTCGCTCCTCACGCTTGGTCCATTCCCCTTTCATTCTTCCCTCACGAACAGGTCAATGAGGAAGATCTACCCCCTTTCCGGTGTCCGCGGGAGGGTATTTCCACGTTCCACGCTACCACCTACGCCGCAATCCGATGCGCGGCCCCCTCCTTCGGCTTTAACACGGTCGCCGGTAAACGGACCGTAAAAGCGACACCTTCATCTTGCGAGACCTTAACGGCACCTCCGAGCTGTCTCGTCAGCGTTCGTACTAAACTCAACCCAAGGGAGACGCTATCCTCAATAACGTTGGGCGCAACGGGACTGGTGCCGTTATCCCACACCGAGATAAACACGTCCTCGTCTTGGCGTTGGAGCCCAACCCGTAGCCTCATGACGGACCCTTCAGATTTCGCGTGCTTCATGCTGTTCGTGACGAGCTCGTTCACTATCAAACCGCATGTAATTGCGGTGTCGATTGGGAATTGAAGATCCATCACGGAATACTCCACCTCGATCGGAGCGAGCGATGAGCTGCTAGACCGAACAAGCTGCGCGACAAGATCGTGCAGATACCCCCCAAAATTGATCGTGGAGAGGGATTCTGATCGATAGAGCTTCTCATGGACGAGCGCCAAGGAACGTATCCGCTCCTCACTCTTCCTAAAAAGTCGCAATCCGGCCTCATCCGCGGCTTCCTTAGCCTGAAGACGGAGGAGGCTGCAAATAAGCTGGAGGTTATTTTTAACCCGGTGGTGCACCTCTTTCAGAAGCGCCTCCTTCTCAACGAGCGCCGTCGATATCTTCTCCTCGACCGCCTTCTTGTCGCTCATGTTACGAGCTATGATTGAAAACCCCCCGCCAGACTGCTCAGGTAATCGAGAGACGCTGAACCACACCGGGACTACCGACCCATCCCCAGCGACAAGAGGCACCTCACCTTGAGCCTTGAGATAGGGAAGCGTGTTAATGCGTTTGGTCTCCTTCCAAAGATCTCCCGAGGGACCAACCCGGACATTTTCCAACGATTGGCCCAACATCTCCTGCGCGCCCCGCTTACACAACTCCTCCGCGGCCGGATTCCAGTGCCAAATAGTCCCGTCTTCATTAACCCCGATCACAGCATCCTTAGATGACCGAACGAGCGCTTCGAACCGAAACGCCTCAGCTGTTGTTTTTGCGAGTGCGTTTGAACTCGCGGCGTACCGCTGAGAAAGCTCTCGTTGTTGAGCGCGCACCTCTTCGGCCATTCGCCCCGTTACCTGAATCTCTCCGCGCAATGATTCGATCGTTCTATGCGCCGTGACAGCGCGGAGGAAGAACCACGGAAGCGCGACGAGCGCCACGCTCAAGATCCCAAGCGCGGTGATGTACTCAACAAGGGAAAAAGGATCGTCGACGTCGACTCCAAGAAAGGCTACAGCCAGCTCATCGATGCCCCCGACGACGAGGGAAGCTCCGAATAGACCGACGACCACACGGATCCACCGACTGGAAAGCGATATCCTAGAGGTAACAAGGCCAAGAACCGCCAATCCCCCAAAAACGAGAACCATTCCAACCACGGTGTCAATGAATGGGTGAAGCTCTTCGATACTCAACGGCGAGACGAATGGAGGAAGAAGAGAGTTACTATCGTTCACGGAGGGGCTCCACAGCTCGAACACACAAGGGCACAGACGGGCCACTATAAGCCGAGCCGCTCCTAACTTCTACTTGAAAAAACACGGAGATCCGTCACCCTGATGGTCATCATAGCGGGCGGCGGAGGGCCTCTTACAAGCCCTTTAAAAGAGGGAGCCTAGTGCGCCTTAGGTAAGGGCTGAGAAATCTTGAGCTCAGCGCCCTCCTCGACCCCTTGGACCTTCATGGTGCCGGCCGCGAATTCGAGTACGTACATGCTCGGCTTCCCCACACTTCGAGGAAGCTCGTTGAGAGGTGGCACGTTGTGAAGAACTCCAACTACCTTCATATCCCGCCCCACGAAGACCATATCGAGGGGGATGTAGGTGTTCTTCATCCAGAATGAGTTGTGACGCTCCTCAGGAAACAGGAATATCATTCCCGCATCCTTCGCGAGGGCGCGGCGATACATCAGACCCATCGACCTTTCGCCGTCGTTAGCGCACACCTCAAGCTTAAAGCTTGGCGTTTCAGCGCCAGAGGTGGTGAGAAACCGCCCCTCGACGACGGGCAGCTTCGAGGACTGGGCGCACGCGGAAACGATGCACGCAGAAAGGAATCCAACAAGCACGAGCGAGTTGGCGACCCTACAAACGGAACGACGCGCCGCGACGAAGAGCATTACGACCGAAGCCCGCGAACCTTCTCGGTGAGCTCGGGGCCTACCGTGAAGAGATCCGCGACGAGTCCGTAATCAGCGACCTCAAAGATCGGAGCGTCAGGATCCTTATTAATGGCGACGATAACCTTAGAATCTTTCATGCCAGCGAGGTGCTGGATAGCTCCAGAGATCCCCACCGAGACGTAGAGGGTTGGAGCCACGACCTTACCGGTCTGCCCCACCTGCCAATCATTCGGCGCGTATCCAGAATCAACCGCGGCGCGCGAGGCTCCGATTGCGGCGCCAAACGCATCAGCGAGCGGAAAGATAACCTTCTCAAAGCTCTCAGCGGAGCCGAGGGCGCGACCACCACTGACAACAACGGTGGCATCAGAGAGCTCTGGCCTGTCAGCCTTCGAGATCTCATACCCTACGATCTCACCGAACCGGGGCTGTTCGTGAAGCTCCGGATCTCCCGCCAGAGCAAGTTCGGAGCACTCGGTCCCACCGGCCTCCTGCGTCGCGGGAGCAAAAGCGGTAGAGCGGACAGTCACAACGCGGTGAGGCGCCATAAGCTCGACCTCAGCGATGATGTTTCCGGCGTACATCGGACGCTTTATAGAACCATCGGCGTTTACACCGATGATGTCCGAGGCTTGCGCGGCGTCCAAAAGAACGGCGACCCGAGGGAGGGCGTCCTTTCCAGAGCTACTCGCCAGCGCGACCACCGACGACGCCGACAACTCCTTTGCGGCGAGCGCGACAGCTCGCGCGTAGGGCTCAGCCCGATACTTCTCAAAGAGCGCGTTTTCCGAATACCGAACGCTCGACAAGCCGTATCCGAGCATCTCCTTGGCTGCGGCCTGAGCTCCTGGCCCAAGCGCGATACCCACGATCTGGGCTGCCTGCCATGGACCTTTAAGCTCGCGCGCCGCACTCAGAGCGCTGAGAGTTCCCTTAAGAACCCTTCCATCGACGTGTTGAATGAAAAGAAGAATATTTGCCATCGTTTTAGTACCTACTAGAGAACCTTTGCCTCGTTTTGCAGCGCCTCGACGAGCTCTTGTACGCTCCCCACCTTACGTCCGGCTTTGCGAGCACTTGGAGTTGAGAGGCCGCGCACCTTTACCTTCACATCAGCCGAGACACCTAAGGAATCAAGGGTTATCACCTCGAATGGCTTCTTTTTCGCCTTCATCAGGTTCGGCAGTGCGGCGTAGCGCGGCTCGTTCAATCGGAGATCGGTCGAGACAACGCACGGAAGTGGAACCTTTATGGTCTCCAGACCACCATCGACCTCTCGAGTCACGGTGGCTGCCCCCCCTTCAACGACAACCTTCGAAGCGAAGCACGCCTGCGGAAGGTTGAGTCGAGCGGCGACGAGCTGCGCGGTCTGGTTAGCGTCAGAATCGATCGCTTGCTTGCCCAACATAATCATTGCGTAGTCGCCCTTCTTGAACACCTCAGCTATGGCGCGTGAGGCGAGGTCCGAATCGGCTGGGCCCTCGTGTTTGATGAGGATAGCGGAGTCGGCACCCATCGCGAGGGCGTACTCAAGCCGAGCTCGTACGTCCTCTGGTCCTATACTCACCAGAACGATCTCGGTGACAACCCCTTTCTCCTTCAACCGGATAGCCTCTTCAACCGCGATCTCGTCGAAGGTGTTTAAGATCCATTTGATGCCATCGGTCTGTATACCGGAACCATCCGGAAGGAGCTTGAGCTTTATCTGCCAATCTGGCACACGTTTTACGGGAACAAGTATTTTCATAGTTTTAACATTACCCCATAGGCCGGTCGTCCGACCAGGGATTTCTCTACTTGGATGCATACACCTCGCAACCGTTTCTGGTTTTCCAGAAACCGGTCACTGATGCGCGTTTTTAGTAGTCGAGGTGGACGCAGGTAGCGGTTACCCCTTACGTCGAAGCTACTAAAGCCTCAGAGAATGGTGGTCGCAGAAGCCGAGATCTTCCCACCTTCGCGGCTTGCGCTAACGTGGGATGGGTCTTCTCCAGTCGGGTGAGCTGATTCAAGTGGTCGGCCGTCTGACTCACCAGCCGAGCGACATCGCCGTCGGCGACCCCTGAGAGCCGCAAGAAGCCTGAGAACTCTTGCCACGTCTCGGAGTCCATCCACGTAATCACCGTCAACGCCGCGTCTGGGAGTACCATAACATCAGCGCTTCCCGGGCCCTGGTACTTCGCCTTCACCCGTTCAACGATGTGAGACATCTGCTCAAAGAGCTCCTGCTTGATCGGATTTGCCTTAAGCCTAAAGTACGGACGGTGGGGATCCCCCGCGATACTCGCTACGAGGCCAACCAACTCAAAGAGCGCGCAGTCGTCGAAGAGCTTGTCGGAGATCGCCTCCCCAAGCTCAAGCACGAGGCTCGTACACAACTCTGCCGCCCAGTACCCTTTCTCCGTGAGACTTCCACCCTCCACATAGCCAAGGGCCCGCAAACCATCGAGTGATTGCGTTAATGAGGTCTCCTGCTTCTGCTCAAGCTCATCTGCCTCACGCAGCTTACGACGAACCCGCTTCTCAGCTTTCTTGCGTTTTTCGCCGGTGAGCCCCCTATCGCTCTCCACGTTCTGCTGTTCGGTAATAGCCTCCTCTCGCAGTCGACTCGAGTTCTTTCGATCGAGGAACGCGGCGAGACTCCGCTCAACGGTGAACTGAAGGTCGTCAACGTTTCGATACCTTAGGAGGTTCAATACCGTTGAAGGTGACGCGAAGTATGAGGATCGCAACGGCTCTGGGGGCCGCTTCGAAACCTCAAGGAGTACGCGGGCGTCAGAGAACTTGCTCGGCGTGATGATGCATACGCCAACGGCGTCCTTGCCGCGACGACCGGCGCGACCAGCCATCTGTTGAAACTCCGAAGACGACAAGACACTGAAACCTTCCGAGCCGCGTCGCGAGTGCGCCGTCACTACAACGGTACGAGCCGGGAAATCCACACCAGCCGCGACCGTTCCCGTGGCGATCATGAGACGCAACATGCTTCGCGACATAAGTTCCTCAAGAAGCAATCGCCAAATGAGGAGCTGTCCCGCGTGATGCGCGCCAACGCCGGTCTTAACGAGCGCCTGATACTGCGGGTACCCGGTTATGAACTCAGGATCGAAGTTGTACTTCGTTATGACCGCTTGAACCTCAGCCTCAATTTGTTGCTGCCGTTGAATAGGGAGGACGGCCTGAGGATTACGCGCGAGGGTTTCGACATCGGCATCACACTGCTTGCGCGCGGTGCGGAAAAGGATAGCCGGGAGCAACTCATCGCGCTCAAGCTCTCGAAGGATAGTGGAGACAGGGAAATCAGCGTACAACATTACCGCCTCCTCCTACCACGACCACGACCGTCTTGGCCACGTTGCTCGCCACCGCCTCCGCGCCGGCCGCCACCTCTGCGACCGCCCCGTTCGTCGCCACCTCCGTTGCGATCGAAGCGCCCCTTCATTCGGGTTCCCGTCTCATCGAGCGACATGGACCCGTAGAAATGCGCGACCTCGGGCGAAAGATGCCCCTTCTCATCGGCGAGAGGAATAACGCCAAATTTAGGGTGCATAAATCCGTAGCGAAGCTCCACCGGACGATCCTTCTTCATTACGATTCGGCACTCTTTGTTCCGGGTCTCCTCAATCCAGGCGGCGATCTCCTCCGCGTTTGAGATTGAAGCCGAGAGCATCAACAGGGTCGTCGAGTGAGGGGTAAGGATGATACTCTCCTCCCACACCGCCCCACGCTGCGGGTCCGCTATGTAGTGAACCTCATCGAGAATCACGAGCGAGTACCGACCGGAGCCCTTGTACAATTCGTTACGGTAGATCTCCGTTGTGGCGATTACGACATCGGAGTCCCCTTCAATCTTTCGATCCCCAGTCAGGAGTCCCACCGTGTGATCGGGGGCGAAGATGCGCTGAAATTCGCTGTACTTCGTGTTCGACAACGCCTTGAGTGGGGTCGTATAACACGCGTGCTGCCCCTGCTTTATCAGTCGCCTCATCGACTCGATCGCGATAAAGGTCTTCCCCGACCCGGTCGGAGCGACCACCAAGGTATCGATCCCGTTGGCGAGGTTATCAATAGCTTGCCTCTGGAACTCATCAACGATGAACTCCTCCTTCTTGGGAACCCCGATTCCAGAGAGGAACCGCTGTCGCGACTCCTCAATGGCGCTATCTTTTAACATCGATCTCTTCATGTACACTTACTCCATTACGGTCGGCTCAGCTGTGGGCGCGGGAAGCTCATACCGACAGGAGACAAAACTACGAACAAAAACAGGGGCCGATTGCGCAAGCTCATCAACTGAGCCATCGAACGCTATCGTGCCATCGAAAAGGGCGAGAACTCTATCAACGCAAGGGAGAAGACGGCGGAGGTCGTGACTGACCATCACCGTCGTGGGTTGATACTCCTTATGAAGCTCAACGATAAGGTCCATGATGACGCTACTCGCCACCGGATCGAGCCCACTGGTCGGATCATCAAGGAGAAGTATTCGGGGGCGTCCAACGAGCGCTCGAGCAAGGGAAACACGTCGTCGCATGCCCCCACTTAATTGTCCCGGCATCTTCGAGGCGGCCTTCACCAACCCCACGCGAGCGAGGATACTCCCGACCTTCTCGCACACCTCCTCTCGAACCTCCTTTGGCAACGAGGTCGTTGGCACCTTGCCCCCAACCAGAGGGAACGCGACGTTGTCATACACCGTCATCGAATCGAAGAGCGCGCCCTCCTGAAACATCAATCCGACGTCAGCCAGGGAGGCGCCTTTATCGAAGATGACGGACCCGTACTCACACTTGCAGGTATGGGCGATAATCTTGAGCAAAACGCTCTTTCCACCGCCACTGGGACCGACCAGCCCGTTAATAGAGGCGGGCTTCAACGCGAAGCTAACCCCCTGCAATACAGGGCGTTCACCGAAGCTTCGATAGATATCATTTACACGTAACACGAAATACTTTCTTTCCTCTCCCCACCCTACGCGGAGAACATATCACACGAGACGTCGGTCGTGTCCGTTTCTTCAACCTGAACGGCCGCGGGACGCCATCGCCCCTCACGCACCGCAAGCAGGAGCGCCTCGTGATCTTTCAGAGCGTTCAACTGCAGGAGCTGCTTCCTCCACGGCGCGCCTCGACACATCTGCGAGGCAAGCTGCTTAAATTTCCCCCCGCACGAGCTCTCTTGGAAATCTTCCCTTAAAAGCTCGATATAGCGAAAGAGCACATCGATCATGAGCGCGTAATTCCCCTTCAATCTCGAGGGCTCGTCGTTCAAAATCTCAGTGAATACGAATGGATTCATCATACTAGCCCGGCCGATAAAGAGCCCGGCGACCTTTCCCTTCAATCGAGCCTCGGCGGTCTTGCGACATACCACATCACCACTTCCAAGCACCGGTATCGATACCCGCTCCGCGATCTCCTGCACGAGGTCCCAATCGGCCTCACCGCGGTACAACTGAGAGCGGGTCCGCCCGTGAATGGCGAGCGCCTCAACCCCCTCACCTTCCGCCATCTTCGCGATCTCAAGAGCGTTGCGAGAATCCTCGTCCCATCCAGCGCGAATTTTGATCGTCAAAGGAATCGATATCGCGCTCTTAACCTCTTTAATAATCTTTTGCAGATGATCCGGTTGTCGCATGAGTTCGCACCCACCGCCACGCTTCACGACCTTCGGGGCTGGACATCCGCAATTAATATCGACCAGATCAGCCCCGATATCCTGCACCATCAAGGCGGCGTCACGCATACGATCAACATCATATCCGAAGATCTGCACGCAGTAGGGGCGTTCCTCTTCCGAGAACTTCATCATCTCCATGGTTCGTTGCGAACCTCGGGTCATTCCCTCAACTGACACGAACTCACTCACGACGAGACCTACCGCTCCCGGATTGAGCTCCTTGATTAGGCGACGGAACGGGCGAGTGGTCACGCCGCTCATCGGCGAGAGCACGAGCCCTGGATTCACTTGGATATGGCGGATCTGATACGACTTAATCACACAAACACCCTCGAACTTTTCTTGATAAAACATCTATCAGGAACGGCTTCTGAATAAAGTCTCTCCCTCCACTACTGAGGATCCGAGCGACGACATCACCTGAACTAAACCCACTCACGAGCAGCACGCGAACATCGGCATTCATCTTTTGCAAACGAACGAAGACATCCTCTCCCGACAGTCCGGGCATGAGGATATCAAGGATCACGAGGTCGAAGGTCCCTCGCTCCTCAGCGTATATCTCAAGCCCCTCCAAGCCGGAGGAAGCTGTCATCACCTCGTACCCGAGATGGGTGAGACTTAACCCTAGCACGTTACGCACGGCGTACTCGTCATCGATAATGAGAACGCGCTCGCCACGGCCACGCACAGGACCCGTCGACTCAGTATCCCCTTGCGATTCGCGAGACTCATCCGTCACGGAGGGAAGAACGATTCGAAACTCCGTCCCTTTGTGCTTCTCCGACCGCACGACGATCGCGCCGCCGAGCTGTTTCACGATAGAATTTACGGTGCTGAGCCCTAACCCAGTCCCCCCTTCCTTCTTGGTGGTGAAGTACGGCTCAAAGAGGCGCTCTTTCACCTCCTCATCCATCCCCTCACCCGTATCCTTCACAACGAGCGCCGAATAGGTGGCGGCCGGTGGTTCCTCGCCGAACAGTTCGCGTACCTCATCCGAGCTACACAGCCGATCTACCGATACCTCGATAGTGCCCCTGCCTTTGATTGCGTCACGAGCGTTCACGATAAGATTGATAATAACCTGACTGAGGTAGGCTTCGGACGCCATCACACAGAGCGGATTGCTCAGAGGGGTCCACGCCAGTCGAATCTCAGAGGGGATCGCGCTCTTGATGAGGGTAGAGATGCGCGAAATAACATCAACAACATCGATCTTCGTGGAGAGCTCTCCCCCATCGATGCGAGAGAACCGTAGGATCTGCTGCGTGAGGGACGCGGCTCGGAGCGCACCCTCCTCTATCGCGGCGAGGGATTCAACGTGATTACCCTCTCCAGGCATAACGCTTCGCGCATACGCGAGGTGTCCGAGGATTCCGGTCAACAGGTTGTTAAAATCGTGCGCCACCCCTCCGGCCAGAAGCCCCAAGGTCTCAAGTCGTTGTCCGTGAAAGACCTCTCCGGCCCGGTCCTCTGAAAATGTGGAGAGGATCCGAACGAGGAGCACATCCCCCTCGAAGGTCGCAATCCGAACCAAGAGCGGGCCACGACCGGCGGGCTTAAACTCCGTTGAGAACTCCCGATTACTCCAGGGAATCCGTTCGACCTCCGGCCAAAACAGCGAGGCATGCGAACCAACAAGCTCTGAAAGCTCTATCCCCAACAGGGTGGCGAAGCTCGTATTAGCGCCCATACAGGTGAGATCCGTTGACACCACGCAGTGCGGCTCGGGGAGGTTTTCAAGAATGGCGTGAGCGAAGGTATCGGACATGTTTCGACTGGACTACCGAGCGGAATACACCGGGGACGTACACGAGGGTCGCACCTCCAACCACACGCGGAGGGCGAGCAAACTACCGAGCTGATTCACCTTTTGGGCGTCGCTCAGTGGCTCCCACTATACGTGGTTGGGCACTCTCTTATCAACGGACTCTCTTCCGGAGAGTTGTGGGGTACCCCGCCAACCAGACCGGCCTCTAACAAACTAGAAACACTACCTATTTAGAGCATTTGCATGGCGCGGCATTGAGTACCACTCCCCCCTCAACGACAGGTGTTTTTTCCAGGAATGGAGCTCAATCTTCGCTGGTGGCCTGAGACGGGAGACGTGCGAGGGGGGCCTATTCCTTGAAAAACACCTGATTTTGGGGCTCTTTTCGCCCTCTCCTCCACCGCGGAGAAAAAGTTGGATCCCTTTGCCAGCCGTACGAATCTCAATTGCTGAGGTGATGATCACCTCAATGTAGTTAGGCTTGTAACCTGAAACGAATGTGGTAGGTTTTATCAACCGTAAGTTTTTTTAACGGGGAGTCAGTTGTTATGTCTGAGTCTGAGTCCGGGATCCTTAAGGGAGTAGTGAAGTGGTTTAATGACGCCAAAGGGTTTGGCTTCATTCAACACACGAGTGGTCGGGATGTGTTTGTACACTACTCGGTGATTTCATCCGATGGTTTCAAAACCCTCAAGGATGGGGAGACTGTGGAGTATGAATTGAAGGAGGGTCCAAAGGGCCTTCAAGCTTCAAAGGTGGTCCGTACGAAGAAGGACGATGGTTCTTCTGAGGAGATCACCGAGATTGAGGGCGAGGAGACAACTCCCGTTACTGAGTCCGATTCCGCGGAATAGTTCGAACTTGCACGATGTAAGTTTTAACTGGCCCCGGCCACGAGCGATCGTGGCCGGGGCTTTCTATTATGTGACACGCGCCTTTCCAACTACCGCCCCCCCTATCCCTAGGGCACTCTAGCCTTAAAGAACGAGACGCCCCGTTCCATCACCACTACCCCTGACAGGAACGCATCGATCTCCGCAACGCGGTGAGATCCCCTTGAGCAGCCTTGCACTCCGTTGATCGCAAGGAGCGAGCGCACGCCTCATCGGCGATTGTAGTGGCTATCTCCACAGCATCAGCCGCGGCGATAGGCTCAAAGCCGCGCGGATACATGCGTTCGTGCATGACCACACCGTTCACACAGTAGAGTCGCCCCTGCGGGAGCTTTATCGGCAATGCGCGAACCACCCTCTTTTCAACGGTTGCGCGGGCCGATTTGGACATAGGTTGCGAACTCATTCGAGGGCCAATCACCATCATCGAGCTGACCGAAACCCCTATCACGGCGGATACCTGGAGGAACTTCGTAATGTACCAGATGTGCGTAAACATACCACCATCGACAATGCGCTAGGCAACTCTCCCCTTCGTGGCAATGGACATGCCAAATGATAGGACAGCGATGAAACCAAGACTTTAGACCCAACGCGATCTTGTTGTTGGGAAGCCGACTTCCGAACTAGGCACTCTTTGCGACTTGAGTGCGAGAACCACCTAGCAAGCTAGCGAAGGGTGGCAAGGACCTTCTCGTGAACAGCCGAATTAACCGAAACAACGATAGAGGAGAGGACCCGGGTGGAGGATGTTCGATAGCTTCCAACGGGATCGCCGGCGAAATCCGTAACGACCGCCCCACCTTCTTGAGCGATAAACGCAAGCGACCCGCCATCAATCGCCTGACAGGAGCGATGCACCACCGCGCACGCGGTGCCCTCAAGGAGGTCCGTTGAATGGTACGTACCCGGCTCCTCAACGTACGCCGTCGCGATATCCTTGGCGACCATCGTCTTGGAGAGCTTCTCCAGGAGGACGGGCGAATTAAAAAGGAGAACTGGTCCATCTCCCGTCGTCACATCGCAGCGAGTGCCGGTGCGACCAGCGGCGATATCCTCCCTTGAAAGAAGGTGCGCCCCCTCTCCTTTGGAAGCGACGAAACACTTGTTCCGCCGAGGCATGTAGCAGATCGAACCGACGATCTCACGCTCATCATGGAGGGTCACAATAATCTGGTAAAACTCCTTGCCGTCGATATACGGACGGGTGCCGTCGATCGGATCGAGGAGGATCTCAATCGAAGAGCTACCCGAGAAATACTTCTTGTTGAGAGACTGCTCCTGCTCCTCTGAGAAATAAGAGAGCTCAGGAAACCGAGCTAAGAGAACAACCTCAAGAAAAGCCTGAATCGAGAGGTCCGCATCTGAAAGGGCGTGATGAAATATCGTGTCACCACCCTTTGCCTCGCGAGTAGCGACCCGGGATTGAATCTCGGCGCTGTAGGCGCCAGCGGTAACGATGTACGGAAGGAGATAGGTGATAACGTCGCTCGGTTTAGTTTGCATGAGCGGAGGCTACCAAAGCCGATCTGGAACGGCCATCATATTTCGCCCGAGTAGCTCCAACCTCTCTGAAACCAAAACACCTTGGAAACCCCCAGCCTTACTTCGAGATCTTTCCGTAGAGGAAGTTCATCAATTCATACTTCTCCGGAGCGAGCCTCATGAGCTTTTCACGGTCAAGAAGGAAAGCTGTTAGAGATTCAGCGTAATCCTCCTCGGGAGATATAGCCGCGTACGAGTTCACGAACTCCGCATCGTCACTGTAGAGATAGCCTGCCTCCGCGTCGGCCTTATCTGGGTTCTTAATTGAGACGCCCAAGGGGAAATGAATAGTCTCGGGCTCTACGTGGAAGCTCACGATGTATCGCCCCGATTCCGTTTCAACGCTTTCACCCGGCACGAACGCCTCTGGCCGTATCCGATGACACGCATTAGTGATTGGATCCCGAAAGGTTAGGTTAGAGACCCGAACCCAGCCCGAAAGCTTTTGAAAATCCATCATCCCTACCGTCTGGGCGGTGTGAGATACCTCATGCACCGTAGCGTACATCACCGGATCGGTCTCCGTCTCAGGAAAATCGACGCCAGGACGGGCGTCTCGAACGGTGTCAAACAGGAATATCCTTCCCATTTCATAGCCGCCTAGCGCTCCCTCACGGCCAGCGGGCGGGGAACGAAAATTGATTCCAATAGCGACGTTTTCCAGGGTAAGTACGTAGGCGGGAAACTGTTCAAGCCCCTGTCTAATCTCTCTCAACTCTCTAGATGATAGGACGAGGTCAGCAGAGTCGAACACCCCAAGCCCGGTCGCCGTGTGAATCTTGATCCGCTCGTTCCAAGCTCGCGCGAACTCCACAGGATCCTCTACCCCCCACCGCTGCTCTTCAAACGCGGCAAGCAACAGTTTGGAGTTAAACGCCATCGGTACGTGTTCAAGTCGTTCGTCGGTCTCCAGGACCGTCGCGTTATACCGCAAGACCTCATCAATCCGCGCAATAGCGGCATCGGCGTCCTCCGGGGTGCGAATTTCCTCGTCCAGAAACGCAACGCCCCTGACCTCTCCGACCGCCTCAGCGAGGGCCGCTCGTTCACCAAACCACTTCGCTAAGGGCCCCTCCCGAAATCGTTCATATCCAAGCGTCTCGAAGGTCTGCTGCAACGCCACCAGATGTGGCGCCGTGTCGCACAGACGCGAGATTAGCTCCTGAGCCTTAGAGCTCTTGTCCTCGACTTCAGGTAAAAGGAGACCGATCATTTCGGCGCGCTCTGACGTAGAGAGACGTCGACATACTCCCCTCAAACGGATTTCACCGATACCGCCGCAGAGCGAGCCAAGAAGCTCCGAATCCTGCCTGGCTGTCGCATCGCGAACGGTATCCTTGAACGCCTCGACGAGGATATTCATTTCGCCGTGCGATGGCACGAGTTGCGACAGATCGACGTTTAGCTTAGTGAGTTCAAATCTGGCCATGGCTCCCCCCGCCCCCAAACACCCGAAGAGATTATGACGATTGGTAGATTCCCTGAGTCTTACCAACGAAAAAAATGCGAACAACATGGACAACCTATTGAATAGTCGAAGACAAGCCCTACCTCAGTGCGCACGGCACATGACCGCCCTCCCAAATCCACAGGAATCAAGGCTCGCTAAGGGTGGTTTTTATCCATTTTGGAACGACCGTCTATCTACTAGTATCCCCCTGAAACCGTTTGTTAGTTCCCGCAGAAAGCAACTATGATCGCAACCCGCCTCCGGTTTGACTTCCTCCGCCAAGACATCAGCGCTGGCTTCGTGGTGTTCCTTGTCGCCCTCCCTCTCTGCCTTGGAATAGCTGTGGCCTCGGAAGCTCCACCTATCTCTGGGCTAATAACCGGTATCATCGCCGGAATTTTGGTCTCATTTCTGGCGGGTAGCGAACTCAGTGTGAGTGGGCCCGCGGCGGGTCTCACCGTTACCGTGATAAGCGCGACCCAATCGATAGGCTCATTTGAAGGTCTCTTGGTGGCAACTATCCTCTCTGGGGTCTTTCAACTCATTCTTGGAGGGCTTCGCGCGGGACACCTCGCGACGTTCTTCCCATCAGCGGTTATCAAGGGAATGTTAGCGGGAATCGGTATCATTATCGCCTTTAAACAACTCCCGCACGCGATCGGCTGGAAAAGCACCTTCAATCCCGAGGAGGGTATGTTCTGCCTCTTCTCACCCTTCTGCCTCAAGAGCCTCTGGTCTCAAATCCGCACAACGGGGGGACACTTCGATCTCATCGCTGTGGTGATATCGGCATCATCTCTCGCCCTCCTTCTCTCTTGGTCAAAGCTTGCCACGCGCACGTCAAGGGCATTCAGGATTATTCCCGGCCCACTCGCAGTGGTGTGCTTCGGCATCCTTTGCAACGGAGTGTTGAAGGTGGTAGCGCCAGGTCTCGCGCTTACAGTTTCAGAGGGACAACTCGTCAGCATACCAACCATCAGCAGCGTTACGGATCTCCTCATGCAGGGTCCTGGCGACCTTTGGACGTGGATTCTCTCGCCAAAGGTGTGGTCGGCTGCTCTTATTATCGCCCTAATTGGAAGCCTTGAGACACTCCTTAGCCTTGAAGCTGTCGATAAACTCGATCCGCTTCGACGGATATCTCGTCCCAACCGGGAATTGGTCGCCCAGGGTATCGGCAACATCGCGGCGGGAGCCCTTGGAGGTATTCCGATGACCTCTGTTATCGTGCGCAGCAGCACCAACGTCTATTCTGGGGGACGTACGAGGATATCGGGTATGGTCCACGGCTTCCTTCTCCTTTTGAGCGTACTCGCGTTTCCCGGACTCCTCAATGAGATTCCCCTTGCCGCTCTTTCAGCTATCCTCATCCTAGTTGGATACAAACTAGCTAACGCCTCTCTGATAAAAGAGGTGTGGAGAAGCGGACTGGACCAATTTCTCCCCTTCGTGGTCACCGCTCTCGGCGTCGTCCTCTTCGATCTCCTCACGGGAGTTTTCATCGGTACCATTTTCGGCTTAGTCGTGGTGCTGGTGATGAACCACAACTCGGCGTTCACTGTGGTTAACGATGGTGACAACTACTATCTCCGATTCGCCAAAGACGTAACCTTTCTCCAAAAAATAGCCCTCAAACGGACACTCGCGCGTCTGCCGAACCACTCGCAGATCGTCATCGACTGCGGTGGCGCAATGTTCATCGACCACGACATCCTTGAACTCCTCCAGGACTTCAAGGAGTCGGCGGTCGACCGAAATATCTCTATCGACATTACGAACTTTCCTTCCACTAAATTTGACCTTCTATCAGCGTTTTCAAAGGGAACAAACCATGGATAAGTACAAGCGGCTCCTTCTGGCCAACAAAGCGTGGGTTCAGGAGAAGGTGTCGCTCTCACCGAACTTCTTCGGCGACCTCGCCAAGGAGCAGAAGCCTGAGTTCCTTTGGATTGGATGCTCAGATAGTAGAGTGCCCGCGGAGGAGATCACAGGGACCGCTCCAGGTGAGATCTTCACCCATAGAAATATCGCCAACCTAGTCAATCACACCGACTTCAACCTCTTGAGCGTACTCACATTCGCGGTTGAATACCTGAAGGTTAAACACGTTATCGTGTGTGGCCATTACGGCTGTGGCGGTATTAAAGCGGCGCTATCATCTCACCGATATGGAGTTCTCGATGAGTGGCTGCGCCAGATCAAGGATTCGTATCACGACAACAAGGACTTAGTAACGCACGCTGGAGACCTCGAGCAGCAAGCGGACAAACTGGTGGAGATCAATATTCACGAGCAACTCAAGAATTTGATGAAGACAAATGTGATTCAGAAAGCTTGGCACGAGGAGCGTCGTCCCATTCTTCATGGATGGGTGTACGGGATTAGCGATGGTCTTTTGAAGAGCCTGTACAAGGTAGACCCGGGCAGCCCAATCGACGATATCTATCGCTTCGATTTTTAGAGAGCTATCGCTTATTTTTCAGGCAGTGCGATCCCGAGGTGTAGTAACCGCTCGGGCACGTTCCGTTTTTAGGCACAGCGGGGGGAGCATCCTTCCTGGTAGCGACGCAATACTTACCGCTCGTGTAATATCCGCTTGGGCATTGCCCCGCTCGGAGCATCGCCGGATGCGCGTCATCTTTGATAGGGACACAATACTTCCCACTCGTGTAAAAGCCAGCGGGGCAGGTACCCTCCTTAGGAAGGGCGGTCTGAGCGTCGGCGTCCCCAAGAGGCACAAGAAGACAACCCATTACAGAGAGCAAAAATATTCGCATGATGAACCCTTTTACGAGAGCGCCCCTCTCAACGGAGACGAAAGAGGGTGCCCTTCCAGTATGGGGATAACGGACCTGGGGCGCCAGAACTATCGTTGTGGCCCCGGGAGAAGGGAATCAACGCCTCCGCTATCCGGCATCAACGGTGAACGGTGAATGGACGAGGAAAGTAGGTGGCGAGAGATAGAGCGGCAACGTAGTCCCCAAGGGTTCCCGAGCCCTGCTCGTAGACAAAGAGTCGAGAAAGAGGGACCGGGAGAGCGCTGGGCAGGAAACGGGCGGCAGGTAGAACACCCTCGTACCATACGGCTGGCGTGAAGATCCTTACCGACACGCGCTCACGCGGCTGCGGCAACGCTTATTACAGCAACGCGGCCTTAACACGCTTAATACCAGCGCCGACGTTCTCTTGCTTTTGGATCTTGAAGCGCTTTGCGCCCTCCGCGATCTCCCCAGTTGAGGAAACGTGTGGGCCGCCACAGAACTCCGCGGAGAACCAATTTTTCTGATCACCCACGAAGTACACACTCACAATATCGGGATACTTCGCGCCGAACTCCATCTGAGCGCCGAGAGCCTCAGCCTCCTCGCGTGGCATCTCAACGCGCGCAACCGGCAAGCTTTCGCTGATCTGCTGGTTCACCAGCTCCTCTACTTTGGCGATCTCCTCGGGGGTCATCTTACGATCGAGGTTAAAATCCATACGGAGCCGCTCCGCGGTGATATTGCTTCCCTTCTGGCGAATGTTGGGGTCGACGATCTTTTGCATCGCCGCGAGCAGGAGGTGATGCGCGGTGTGAAGCTTCGTGGTTTCGCGCGACTGATCCGCAAGGCCGCCCTTAAATTTCTGCTCAGCGCCCGTGCGCGAGAGCTCTCGGTGCCGCTTCTCAGCGGCCGCGAACTCCTTCGTGATCTCCTTGGCTTGGTCGTCAGTCACCTTAAGCTCGTCCAGTGTGAGTTCGAGCGGAAAGCCGTAGGACTCGTAGATAAAGAACGCCTGATCGCCGGAGATGAGTTTTCCGGGCTCAAGCTGCGCCTGAATCTTCGAGAGCTCCTTGAGTCCCTTCGCGAGTGTTTGATTAAAAGCGACCTCCTCGTCGTGGATCTTCTGGAGAACGACCTGACGATTCTCCTCAAGGTTAGGATACGCATGCGCAAGAGTATTGATAACGGCGTCAGCCACCTCAGCAGTGAACTCCTTCTCAAGCCCAAGTTTCTTTCCGAATCGAACGAGACGGCGGATGAAACGGCGGAGGATATACCCCTGATCTTTGTTCGATGGGGAAACGCCATCAGCGAGGATGAAGGTCGCGGCTCGCCCGTGATCCGCGATAACACGGAACGCTGCGGTGTCCTCGTTGTCCTTGCCGTCCGTCTTGTACGAACGACCTGACAACGCGGCGACACGATCGATGACAGGACGGTAGATATCACTCTCGAAGATCTCGTTCTTACCCTGAACGATCATGCACACGCGCTCGAATCCACCACCGAAGTCGATATTCTTCTGCGCGAGTGGCTCCCACTTCATCTCCGCGTTGAGCTTGTACTCCATGAAGACGTTATTGCCGATCTCCACGAAGCGACCAGAGTCGTCGTTGATGTCATATTTGTCCTGAACGCGCTCAGGTGTTCCGAGGTCATAGAACATCTCGGAGGTGGGGCCACCGAGCTCTCCTGGAGCCTCGGCGCGCTGCCACCAGTTCTTTTTCTTGCCGTATGGGAAGATGTGATACTTCCATCCCTTCGACTCGGCGAGGCTCGGCGGCACGTTGTATACATCCTCGCAGAACTCGGCCTCAACGCCGTAGTCACGAAACACCTTCTTCCAGGTCGCGATCGCGAGGTCGTCGCGCGGCGCGGTTTCATCACCAGCGAACACGGAAACGTAGAGACGGTGGGGATCCATTCCCAACACCTTCACCCACAGCTCCATGATCCACGGAATCTGCTGCTCCTTGGTGAAATCGCCAAGGGACCAGTCGCCGATCATCTCGAACATGAGGGTGTGGCGGTTGTCACCCACTTCCAGCATGTCCTCGTAGTTTGTGCGGAGACACCGTTGAATATTACAAAGACGCTTCCCAAGTGGGTGGGGTTGTCCGCCGAGGTACGGAACGAGGGGAAACATACCCGAGTTCACGAAAAGCAGGGTTGAGTCTACATTAGGGACGAGGGACATATTAGGAACGACGCCGCAGTTGCGGGGCTCTTGGGTCCAGAACTCAATAAATTTTTCGCGAACTTCTCGTGATGTCAGCATACCTTTCCTCGGATGGCGGAGAGCCAGTGCGGCCGGGTGACTTCGTCAATCTCAACGCCAAAATCGTTATAGCGTGCAGCAGTCTAGACCCCACGAACGGCGCTGGCAAGTCGGGGTTACATGTCGAGAGGACCCTCTAAATAGGGAAAATTACTGCGCGGAAAAAGCCCCGCAGGGAGAGATGCTCCTAATTCGTGGCGCTTTCACCTGCGAGAACCTCCTCGACGTCAGCCGTCAGGACATACCCTCCCCGTCCCTTCTTTGATCTGAGCCTCAACCATCGCCCGAGCTTCCCCTCAACAAGGACTCGATCACCCGGTTCAAGTTGGCCGATCACACGCCCGCCATAGCTTGGGGCTGAAAGCACTGAGGTACCCGTAAGAACCCGATAGGTCCGATGGTCGTCGAATTCCCGAGTTGGCGCGCTTGGGAGGACGGCTTGAGGCGCACCACCTTGAAGCTCCTCCCGACGGCTCTGGGGAGCGGGCGGTCGGACCCGTTCGATCCGCTCACGAAACTCCGGCCCCTCAACGGGCCCCGTCGTGTTCACCTCCTCCTTCGAACGAGGCGGAAGGCTCTCACCCTTCGCCTCGGAACGTGGTTGAGGCTCCGCGGGAGGTTGCGAGGCGACCCGCGGAGAGGTCGACGAATCCGTCTGCCCCCCCTCACCGATCGAATAAAAGAGAGCACCTAGCCGCCCTCCAGGATCTCTACGTCCGGGGGTATCGGTTACCTGCTCAACACCGAATAGCGGCCGCTCAAAGCCCTCTGTGGCGATATCGAGTTGAGGCGTTCGAATATGAGGAAAGAGGCGATCGAGCGCGAGGAGCGACACCACCACCAGAACGCAGACACCGGTCCACGTCACCCGTTTGCGCGTGCCGGTCGGAGGTCGAAGATCGGGCACATCCGCCACCGAGGTTTGCGGATTGCTCGCGACAACACTTTTAAGGGAGCGGAACGAGCTCGTGCCGACTCGCTCGCGACCACCCCGCGACTCCCTGATACCGAGTCGTTCAAGAGAACTCCGTACCTCACTACGGTGCGCGGTGTCGCTGACCTCACGAAGACGTTGCAGAACAAGCAGACCCGTTTCTTCAAGGATGGTCTTGAACGGCCCTGTCACATCCTCTGGCGAAAGCTTGCGACACACAGCCTCGAAGGGCGCGGAGAGAAACGACACGGGCATAGAGAAGGCGCCGAGATGCGCGCGAATCCACCACACCTTGGCCTCAGCATCGTCTCCACTCGCGAGACGATCTTCGGCGAGGCGAGCAAGCTCTGACCATTTCCGCTCATCGGCGAGGGACTCGAATTCACTTTTTGGTGGTGGTTGTGGCGGAGCGTCTCCGAGTGTCCATGCGGATCCGTCACGCGTCGCGTGCGGAAGTTCAAGGTCGATCGAAACCTCGGGAGGTCGTGGAGTCTCAGCTCCGGCGAGTATCGCCTCTAAGCCGAGGTCGAGCCGTTCTCTGTTTTTCGCCCCTTTGGTATCCATACCGTTACCGTGGCACGCTCTCACGAAGAGAACACGCCCAACGTGGCTATCCGTCCTTAACGCCTTCCTATACTATCGTACCCACAGCCCTATTCTTACTGAAGGGCAATAACGGGGTTTTTCTATGGTAAGACGCTTCGCCGGGCCCAGGTGGCTCCTCAATTTCACCCTCATAACGCTCCTAACCGGTTGCTTCGCCTCAGAACTTCCACCAGTCGAGCCCCCCTCAGGCCTCGAAAAACTCCTCTCTGTATCTGATTCCGCTCTTCCCATACGGATTCAAACAGAGGGATTCAACGACCGCTCCCTTGGTCATCAATACCTCTTCTTCGTCATCCCCCTCACCCGGGTCTACGCCCCCGCTGTCGCCAAAGACCTCCGCACGCAACTCTCAGTCGCGTGCGGCATGCGCGGCTATCGCTGCAGTGAGGAGCCAACGACGGCGTCAGGCGGCATGCTTGAGATCACGATTCGCGATCTCACCGTGAACGGATATGACCTACTCGTTATGAGGAAACCAACCGCCTCGGTAACTTTGGCGGCGAAGCTCTACGACAAAGGACAGGTGACGAGAGCGTGCGAGGAAAGCTACACGGCGACGAACACCGCCCACTACGCGTTCGCGGCGGAGTTACAAAGCGCGCTGGGCGAATCGCTCCTGCACGCAAGCTACAAACTCCTTGACTGTCTCGGTCTCGCACCGATCTCCTAGCGCCCGATATGAGACGAGGATCGATCCTACTGGTAGCCATAGTCTCTGAGGCGATCCTCGTCGTCATCGCGTACCTACTCGCGTACACCTTCTCGTTGGATATCGCGTGGAACCCATCCGCTCGGGCGATCGCTCTCGGTATAGCCGCGGCTATCCCCCTACTTATCGGAAACCACCTGCTGTGGCGGTGGACCCGTACCAATCCCGATTCGGTCTACGCGCGATTCAGTCGCGAGGTCGTCGTGCCACTCTGCCGCAGGGTCACCCCCGCCCAGGCGTTCTGGATCGGCGTTCTCTCAGGGATAGGCGAAGAGGCGCTTTTTCGAGGAAGCCTTAACGTGCTCATCATCGGCTCAGGCGGCCTCTGGCTGGCGCTCCTCGTCTCAAGCGTCGCCTTCGCGTGCGTTCATTTTATCGGGTCATTTACGCGTTACGGTGGCATGATCCCACTCTACTCAGCGGTAGGTGGGGTTCTATGGCTCGTGTGGTTTCTCACCGACTCCCTCGCTGCCGCGGCGGCGACCCATGCGACCTATAACTTTATCGCGATAGTATCGATCCGGCGGCTTTCGAATCGAGGGGGAACGTAGACGTAGGATTCTATGAGCGGCGAGCAGCCTGTCCCGAGCGCAGTCGAGGGAGGAATGGTCGCCCTCCCTGGACCTTCGCCTTACGAAAACATCTTCCGCGCTTCTCGCACCGCGCTCACAACCGCTTGAAAGTCAGCCTCGCATGAGTAGATCCCAAAGCTCATTCGTACCGTGGCCGGGACCCCTAACTTTCGAAGGGTGGGCATGGCGCAATGATTGCCCGCTCGGATCTGAACGTTGTGGGTATCGGCGATAGTGGCGAAATCATGCGGATGAACACAATCGATCGTGAAGGAGCACACCGAGGTTTGATCACCTCCGTGAACGCCTGGCCCGTGAAGGGTAACCCCCTGCTCTCCCTTCAGGAGCTGTATCGCGCTCTTCACCAGATCAACCTCATGCTGATTAATCTCAGCGCGCGAGAATCGAGAGAGGAAATCAACCGCGGCCCCGAGGGCGATCGCCTCAGGGAACGCCGGAGTTCCCGCCTCAAACCGTTGGGGCACCTCAGCCCACCCGGCCCCCTCGACGCTAACGAAGGAGATCATATCGCCTCCGCCCAGAAACGGTTGCATCGCCTCAAGACGCTCCGGTCGTCCGTAGAGGACGCCGATTCCGGTCGGTCCGTACATCTTGTGGCCAGAGCACACGTAGAAATCGCACCCAAGCTCCTCCACGTTTACGCCGAGGTGCGTGGCCCCCTGCGCGCCATCAACCAAGGTCATCGCTCCTGACGCTTTTGAAAGCCGCACCACCTCCTCTATCGGCGTAATCGTCCCGAGGGAGTTCGCGAGCTGCGTGCACGCCACTAACTTCGGCTTCAAGGAGGAGAGCTTTGCCTTGAAGTCGTTCAGATCGAGCCGCCCCTCGGGTGTGATCTCGGTGAATACCACCTTGAGCCCACGGCGCTTAGCGAGCATCTGCCACGGCACGATATTGCTATGGTGCTCGAGCAGGGTGAGAAGGATCACGTCGCCAGGTTGGAAGAGAAGCTCCGAGCCGTACGCCACGAGATTAATCGCGTCGGTAGCGCCCCGTGTGAAGATAATTGACCGTTCGGAGCGCGCGCCAATATAGCGAGCTATCTTTCGACGTGCCTCGTCGTACATCTCAGTCGCGACGGCGCTCAGACGATACGCGCCACGATGTACGTTGGCGTTATGATTCACGAGCACATCACGGAGCGTGTCCAGCACCACGGCGGGCTTTTGCGTTGTCGCCGCGGAATCGAGGTAACATCCTCCGGGCCCCTCGGTGAAGAAGGGGAAGTGCTCTCGAACACCTTTTCCTGGATGGAGAAGGTCAATTCCTTTATCGACTGCTATTTTCGTCACGCTCGCGACCCTTTATGCCACTAGGCTAGTTAAGACGCTGAAAATCATATAGAAATAGACGCCAACTTTCAACCGATGAGCTCCGAAACACCCTTCCCTCGAAGCTCCGCCGGCGCTATCGGGATCAAACCTCTCGCTCGGGCTCATACGAGCGGTACCACAACCACTAATAAACGGACAGATGGCGACAGATACCAGCACTCTTCAAGTATCTCAGTCGCGACGAAAATAATCCTTGACCTACGAGATCCCCAAGGATTATTCTCCGGGTCCGGTTTTGCTCAGGGTTTAACCTTTTTAGGTTGTCAGTCCGTTAGAGCGGGAATCGCACTCGATAGTAGCTCAGCAGTTAAAAGTCCATAGAGCGCCCTCCGTTGAAGAACAGAATGGGCCTAGGACTTTTGTTCCGTTGAGTCAGGGTTGGGAGTGGTTCAAAAGCGGTGCGAACACTTGAAAGTCGCATCGCGGAAGCGCGTTACACGCCTCGCGATAAACGAACTGGAACGTAAGAGAGGTCGCCTCGTTCGGTCACCCTTCTCATCTTTGAAAGTGTATCCCACTAACGAAGAAAGAGGTGTGACGATGGTCATAGAGGAAGACCGGCGCGGTTGGTTTTATCTGGTGTCTGGATACACGGACAACGGATGGTGTTCTGGCTCAAGAGCTCGACGAAAATGTTTTCGGAGAGAGCGATGGTCAGGAATGAATAACTTTTTGATGGGACAACAATCATGAAATTCTGGTCAAATTCTGATGTTCCGACCCCTGGTGCAGCGATTCCCGAACTGCGATTACTTGCAGCGGTTCTTCAACGGGCAATCCATGACTTCATCGGTGGCGAGGGCGACGTTCGTGAAGGTGCACGCTCATGGCTCATGGACGAGGAACCAACTGACGCTCCACTTTCATTCAAGTTCATCTGCGAGGCTCTTGACCTCGACAGCGAGAGCCTTCGAAAGGCTATCGGGCGACAAGCCGAAGCTCAGCTTCGAGAGTTCGCCGCTAACGACGCTTTAGCGTAAGTCGTTACTCCAGAGGTGGTCACACCTCTGCGCAATTCTCCTAGGTATCGGAAAATCGATACATCAAGGGCGCGACGTGAAGGGAATAAGTTCCCTGTCATATCGCGCCCTTAAGTTTTTGATACTTTCGGGGGGCAAGCCTCCCAGGGTATACTCATCGTAGAGGCTGAACGAGGAACTGCGGCGAACGTTTCACCTTAGTTCCCGAAACCCTTACACAATGCAACTTCCTTCGCAGGCGGGTGTTCTTTGCATCCGACCAACGGGGAGGTGTTACAAAAGGATAGTGGTGGAGCATGAGCGATGGAGTAGCAAAGGGCAACAACCCCGTACTGTGGGAGAAGTTCTTGGCAGACCTCGACGAGAAATTACAGCTCGGGCTCCTCGACAGGATGCGCCGGATTCAGGCGTACCACTTCGAATCTGACACTCTCTTCCTTGAGCCGGGATCCAAAGATGACGAAGCGTACCTTCAGAAAGGGGCGCAATTCACCCAGCTCTGCTTACTCGCGCAGGACTCAACTGGGGTTACCGAGGTAAAGTTTAGGCCGGTCGCACCTAGCGCGGAGTAATCGCTTCCCCTTTCTTTCTGAGCTCCCATCTGCGACCCTTACGGTATGAACACCCAGGGAAAAAACAGCCAAAGATCAGATAAGGATATAACCCATTGTAAGATATGCGGGGCTCCCCTTTCCCCGCCGCACGATCCAACCCGCTCTCCCTTCTGTTCGGAGCGGTGCCGCATGAACGACCTCTCAAAGTGGTTTGGCGAGAACTATCGCATCGCATCCAATCCCGTGCCCTCCTCCCAAGGTGGGGACGAGTCGGATTCCTAACCGCTCTACCGAGGATCTCCTACAACACCGACAAACAGAGGCGCGGTTGAGGAGCGTTGGACGAGCGCGAATGCAAAGGGTCGATCCACCGTTACCTTTGTAGGCCCCTCATGGTCGGGCTCAACCATCGCGCCCCCTACCATCGTAATCGCGGTCGCGGCCGCCGCCTCGGTTCCAATTTCATCAACGCTCACAACCGCCTCGTGTAGCACACCACTGACGCGCGATACGTTGCGAGGAGAGATACCAGAGTAATCCCCACGTTCAAGGTGGTTCAAACCATACACCTTGAGCTGCTCCATCAGATCCATGGAGAAACGCGCCTTGAAGCGCGGAAGGGTGAGCTCCACCTCACGAACACGAGCATCTACAATAGCTCGCGTGAAGAGTTCAGGGGTAAGATCACGAACGACGCCCCCTACGGAACGCTTCTCTTTCGGCACGAGCACCACGAACATAAAGTCCAACCCCTGATATCTGAGCTGCACCCCCTGCCACGCCCCATCTTCAAAGTACCCCATACTCTTCAAGCTCGACATCATCGGAACTTTAGAGGAGCTGGACGGAGTATTCCAAAAGTCCCCCTCTCTGGTGGCTTTTGAATCAAACGCGTGAAGCCACGCTGACTTGAAATAGAGCGCGTTCACGAGCACACAGGTCGAGCTTCGAGAGAGCGAGCCCGCCGGCAAGAGATGAGACACGAGGCCGTGTGTCTTCGATGACACCCAACGATTAATGGCGCCCCGGGCACTCTCCGGCTCCCCGAAATCGACGTGCTGAGGCTCAGAGGCGAATATTCGTTGTGAATCCGCAACATACCCCTTTTGAAACGGAAGTCCCGACTGGAGCCATACCGCGTTCGCCAAGGTCGACGTCACCATCTCGCTCGAAAGATTCATCTGAGAGATCAGGTTCGTGTAGAGCCCCTGCACCTCGGACGAAAACGGAGCGGACAGAAGTTTCTCATCGATCTCCTGAGCGACAGCGCCACGGGCACCCAACCGTAACAGCATAAGCGCGGAGTGAATACTCAGGGGAGAAACCGTTACATTCACACTCTGTTCGGCGCCTTTTTTGAGCGCGAAGACGCCGAGCTCGAGCTGCTTGCGAGGAATATCCACATCGACACTCTGCGCGCGCGCCGAGGCGATAGAAAAAAGCACGGCGATACCAAAGACCCACGCGCGGTAGTTCATGTTGCTCTTAGCCTCTCCCAGTATCACGAAAACGTGACAAGACGTCACTATCCGATGTCATGATCAGCCTACAGCAAAGAGGTAAGCCCTAACAGAGGTCAGAAAGGCCCCCCTTGGCTTCAGCCTCCACAACGCCGGTATACAAGGCGCATGCGCTTGCGAGCGCTACCCGCGTAAGATGGTCAGCCACAAGATCGTAGCCGAAACGGGAATGTTGCCTCTGAATCTTGACCCAATCCGCCTGAGGCGAGACATCAACCAAATTCATATCAATCAGGCGATTCGCGATCGTTGAGAGGACGGTGTAGGGCTTGCGAGGAAATGAGATCGCCAACGCCTCCCGCTCCTGGTGAGTCCACTCCCCTGGGGCAATCGTGGAAAGGATGGTGTGAATGGCGCCCTTTGCGTCATTTCGAAGCTCAGGCAACGCCGAGAAGCGCATCAAGTTCAAGGGCATGTACTGAAGCTGTCGCATCACGAGCGCCTCAAGGAGAACCTCCTTATCGACCTCAGCGCGCGCGCCCGCGTTCATAACCTCGCTGATCGGCACGAGGTCACTGCTATCAGCGTGAGGACAGAGACTATTCGGAGCGTCATATACGTTTTGCAGGTGCGTTGAGAGACTCACGAATCCGCACTGTAGTTGATGCCTTAAAACTCGACCCACCATCTCCATCTTTTCGGGCGAACGTAACACGCGGGTCCAAAACTCGCCCTTAGACGTGGTCACATCCTCACGAGTACGAAGGCGTGCGCATGACGGCACACGCAGGGACGCCAAACCGTATTTATGCGGGATACGTTCCAAGATTTCGTTCCGACCGCTCTCTCGTCGAGCGCGTGCGAGCCCCTCACAGATATCGGCTGATATACCGGGCGAATATATCGCGCCCTCCGGAATCGTCAGCCCCTTCGCCTCCGCGGCTTGAACAGTTGAGATCCCCTCTTTACGCATCAGCAGATCAAGGAAGACAGCGGCGTTAATAACTTCGCCGACAGCGTAGGGAAGCGCGAGCGCTCCCCTGACTCGGGGAGCTGTCTGTCCGATGCCCGTAGTCGATGAGTCAGACCCGAAAAAGAACTTACGTGAGTGAGCGTGACCGAACTGTGGAAACGATCGAGGGTCATCCTCTCCCCGCGACCGGAGCGACTCAAGATTGCCGGCCCCCTTTACGTAACGGTGGCGCCCAGAACCGTTATCCAACTCCTCGTAGGTTCCGCGTCCTTCAACCTTGGAATAGTCGGCTGAAGCGAGAAGCCCCGCAGACTCAAGTTTTGGAAAAGAGAGTCCATCGACCCGCACCGGAACGATAGAGGCTTTGGGGTCGGCGCTGAAGATGTTTATGAGGGGGGATGTTTTACTCATAGAAACCTGTGCGACATAAACGACAGTCGGTGTCACTCCACACCTCTGCGACTATCGATGTTGTGCGGATGTACCGCCGCAACGTCGCACAACAACATGCTCTTTCGGCTGTGGAGCGCTCCCTCATTCGGGGGGCCCCGTACGAAAACCTCGCACGGCTCGTCCCCAGTGGCCCCACTATGCCACACCCCTCCAACGATCCCGCATAAACTATCGAGAGATCGTTAGAAGGTTTTTTATGGGACTTACCGTCGCCTCGCTTAAGAGCCCCTCAACACCGGAGCAGGTGCCACCACAGACGCACCCGGCCGCCTCATATCCAGCACTCTCTGACTCAACCCTTCCACCAAGTTCAACCACAAACCGAGAGGACGCCAGACGCGCGATCGCGAGAGGCGCTATGCCGCCCGCGACAAACGAGCCTTCCGCGACGACCGAAACAGAGCCAACGCTCGTACGAATGACAACGTACACCGTCAAGAAGGGAGATACCGCGTCAGAGATAGCGCAAAGCGTGGCATCAAGTCGACATCCCCTTGAGAAACAGCTCGCTCTGATGCGGGAGATGAACGATTGTAACCTTAACACGCTCCGCGTGGGACAACGGATCTGCATTCCCACCAAAGAGCAACCGTCCATCGTGCGCTATCAGGTATCACCTGGAGACACCCTTTCGGCGCTCGCTAAAGAATTCAACACCACACCTGCCCTCTTGCAGGCGATAAACGGTCACAAAGACGAAGCCTTCATCCTGGCCGGTAAAATGATCAACGTGCCGTATGATGCCCCGCGAAGTCTCCTTGAGGAGAGCGTCACACCGCCACCACAATCACCAGCAGCCCCTCCCGTGCAGAGGTCAACCAACCCGACAAACATCGACGGGTTCGTGAGTGGCCTCAAGAGTGACTTCGGAGCACTGTGCCGCGCCTTTGAATCGCAGGGGAAATCCGACGCGTATTCCAATGCGGCGGCCGATCCCGGCGGCGCTTCGTGGGGGCACTACCAGATAGCCGAGGGAACGATGCCAGGCTTCATGCGCTACCTTAAGAACGCCGGAAATGACTCGGACCTCTCTCCAGAGCAGAAACGCCTCGCCGCACGAACATACGAAGCTCTGCGTGACCATGAGCCATCCTCGAGTGAGTTTAAGCGGGACTGGAGCTATCTCGCCCGTACGAACCCGCGCGACTTTCCAGCACTTCAACACGGCTTTATCCTCGACACACATCTTACGCCGGTTCTGAAAGAGGCACAAAAACTAGGTTTCGACATCACCCCTCAAACTGCTGAGGTCTTTCTCAGTATCGGTGTTCAGCACGGCAAGTTTGAGGAGGTCTTGCGGGACGCGGCTCAGGCGGTAGACCTGAGCGAGGCATCGATCGACCAACAGATCGAGGCGCTCTATGACAGCCGCCGCGCCTACGTCAAAGAGATTAAGGATACTAAGCTTGAAAAACTAGCTGAGTCGAAGAAATTATCGAAGGCCTCAAAAAAGGACCTGGCGGCGAAGGTGGAAAAGCTATGGGACTCTGTGTTGAACCGATACGATCGTGAAGAGAGGCTCGCGAAGGGCCTTTCGCCCGACGGAAACGGATAGGGTCTTATCCCTCCGCGCCTCTCGTCCGTCGTTGCGCTCGTTGCGCTCCCATCCACACAGCCCTGCCTGTAAAGATGACCCGGCCCCGCGAGTCTCGTCTGTGGGTCAACTCGTCGAAAGCGTCGTTGCCCCTTAGACCCGTGACGTTCACCTTCCCATCGGTGGCCTTGTGAAGCGCCTCTCTCAGATTAGAGATCTTTCGGGTTCGATCCGTGTCCGGCGCCGCGGTTGAGCAATGATGCAAAACCCACGTATCGACAGCCGCGGCCGCGATCGAACACACCTCAGCGTGGTCTCGGTTCGTACATAAGGTAGCGAGGTCGAGCTGCGACCTCCCTTCACGCTCCAGATGGCCATACTCGGCGCCCTCCCGACTTCCATGACCGAGGTGATGGAGTACCGCCACCCGGGAACCCTGATCGTGGTGTCGAAGGATGTGATACCCGAGCTCCACGCTATCTCGGACTTCGACGTAGTCGAATTCCCAGCCTTGGGAATCCCCAGCCGATCGAATAGCTTCATATTCCCAACTTCGCTCACTAAACGCGTCGTTGTGATCGCCACTACTCATCGCGACCAAGATAATATCACGACCGGCGGTGGCGCGGGCGTCTCGATCCGAGAGGTAGTTCATGAGAAACCACGGGTCGTCACACTCCCGGAGCTCGAGGCGCAGAAAGTTTCGAATTCCGTTCCGGTAGTAGAGTTCCTTGAGAGAAGGAGCAAGGAGGTCTCTTCGGAGAGCGTTACAGTGCCGCAGGAAATTCCTTACAGGGAAGTGACTTCCCTCAAGCCACGACCGCGTAATATCGAGGACCTCGTCGTCAGTTGGTGCCCACTCCGAGCCTGCTTCCTTTGGATGGACTGAGAGATGAGCTCGAAGAAGGTCCGCCAGAAAATACGAAGCGAACCGATACTCCGTCGGCCGCGAGAGCGGATCGAGCACGAACAACTTATCCACCATCTCAGCCCGTGCCAGCGCCTCCAGCCCTACCCCTAAGAGAAGTCGGCTGGCACGCTCCTCACCGAGCTGACCGCACATCGCGAGCAGAGCGAACGCCCCTCCCGTAAGGGAAGCGCTCATCGCGGCTCGCCGCGGAGAAGGTATAGAGGAGGCAACCACTTTGGCGACCTCTTTGTGGACGTTCCCCACCATGCAGAGATGGATCGCTATCTGTTGGAGATAGTAGACCGACACCGACCCCTCCCCTCCACTCCACGCGCGACCAAGCAAAGCCGCTATCGCGCCCCCGTCCTCCGCGAAACGCTCAGCCACGATCGTCTGGATCGCCCGATGAAATGGTACCACCTCCCTCCAAAGGACCCGTGGGGTGACGAGGTAGTTAATGAGCTCGAGCTCATCGGGGGAGCGTTTATAGAGCGGCGCTCCCTGAACTTCCTGGGAGAGAAGACCAACAAGCCGCGCGGTCTGCGCGAGCTCTACGCTGGTCGGCCGCGGATGATCGTTATCGCGACAGTAGAGCTCGCGAATTCGAAACGCCAGTTCCCCGAGAACGGTAGTTGGATACTCCTCAACATCACGACCACGCGCGCGCGCCTTCGGCAGCGACAGTCCACTCTTCCAATCGACATCCTTGATGTGTAGTCCATGTGCGTGAGGGGGCATCTCGCTCTCCTGGCGACCCCTAGTGTAACAGGCCGACCGAGCTAGTCTAATCAGGGGCCTACCCCAATCCTCAAAGACTAGGGGCATCCCTACGAAAAACCACCAGTCACATTTGGGATGGGGTACGTGATGGCCTAGGGGTAGTATTGAGCAATGAGATTTTTGTTCACGCTCATCGTTCTCGCGCTCTCCTGGACACCAGCCGGCGCGGAGGCGTGTCACGGGCCCCCTCCCACCTTCACAATCAGCAACGGCGCCCGGATCGAAGCGCGTGCGCAGAGCGGGCTCCGCCTCCAAGGACGCGCCTCCACCCCCCAGGTTACTGGGGTAAGGCAGCTTGGGGGCTCACGACCCGTCCCCCTTAGAAGCACCACCACGGTCACCGACACGGTGGATACACGGCCGATATGGCGGCGGATGTTCGGCGGCGCTCCCGAGCTCGAGGAGATCCGAGCGAAGAACCAGCTCCTACTCCAACCTGAGGAGGTCTTGGAATCCGACATCGATTACGAGGTCACGGTGCTCGACGGCGAACGCCAAAGCACCCTCTCCATTCATTTCGAAGGTGGCCGGCAGAGATGCTAATCTGTTCCCGTTATCACTTCCGAGAGTACACGAGGTCGATGTGATTACGGCGCAGGATCTCCTCACCCTCTCCCCCATCGATCCATGTAATGGTGCCCCTCCAATCCGCGAGCCCACAGCGGGTAGCTATAGCTGAGAGGATATCCTGCACGTTAACAGGTGAGGCCTCATGGTCTCCCACGATAATAAAGGCGGCTCCCTGGGGCCCCTTCGCGGCGATAATATCGCTCAGGTAAACCCGCTCGATGTGAGGATGCTTCGAACAGAGCAGATTAAGCTCCGTACGAAGCTGCCTCGGGATAGCGCCGCTGTACGGCGTCGGCGCGTACTGCACGTGTTCAACTTCAGCGTTCTTGAAATCGAGGATACCGGAACCAACGCTCATAACCTCGGCGTTCAGGAAATATCCCTCACCGCCATCAACGAGGTAGAGACCTAAGAGGGGTTCTCGTTTGGTCAACGTTGCGACGAGATCGCTTCCTTGACACAGCATCAAGCTGTACGGTTCCTGATACTCACGGAAATATTCCCGCGCGTCCGCCTCCCTTAAGAAGGCGATGCCGAAGAGTTGCCCCTCTCGTTCATTGCAGAAGACCCTGGAGTCAGCGAGCGACGCGCATTCACCGCCATCAACTGGGACGTGGAACTGCGTGCCGCGCAGCTCATGGAGCAGCGGCTCAAGGGTCGAGGGGTTCTCTCCCACGAGATGAAGCAGGGCCGTTAAGCGTGTGTAAGAGATCTCGCCCTCTGCGCGAGGGGTTGAAGCCGAAGTGGAAGACGCCTTGGGGGATTGTGACAACATAAGGGGATTGTAGAGATTTGGCCGAGCTGATCAACGGCTAGGAGCGGAGAACTCGCCAATCGAAGGATCGTACGCCCTCCAGTTGTACAATCAGGTCTGGCCGATTACTAATTACGACAGGCTACGACTGATTACTCTATCACCTCGGCGTCCGACCGAACCCGGGATTTGATTAACGGCGGAGCTTCCGTTATCTCCGGGTATGCGATCCCCCACCGCTCCACCGAATCTCATTCCGTTATCGAACCCCGTGCCCTTCAACCTATGGGCGAGCACCACAAATCGGATCTTCTACTCCAATATCGACGATCCCCTTCGGGCCTTTCGAACCCTCGGCTCCGCAGATCCCCTCTTCCACTGGCGTTCGCTCTGAGCCTCACGAATCAGCCCGGAGCGCGCCCCGCGGTCCACGAAGTGGGAAGCGGCAACTTCTTCTTCGCGAGGGCGGTGTGTCGTCACGCTCCATCGCTCAGTGGCTATACCACCTACGATTTCTCCGATGTCTCGTTCACAACCCATGGCGCTTCCCTTCCCAAGGAGATCTCCTTTAAGCGGTGCGCTGCGCTCCAAGCCCGTCAACACATCGCGGGACCTCACGCTCACGTCGTCGGGGTTGAGTTATGTGACGACCTCCCCAATGAATATTGGTCGTGTCACGAGGGACGCCCCGTTGAGATGTGGATGGACATGGCGATCGAACCAGCGCAGCACCTTCCACATCGAGCGACCAAAACTCCATGCAAAGTTACCATCGATGCTGCAGCCGATGGGAATCTCACCTTGCCACCCCTCGACGCCGAACTCCTGAGCTCGCTTATCTCGAGCGGTCAGTGGAACGAGCTCGATAACTACAATCCGGGGCTACTCAAGGCGATTCGATATCAAACACGACAGTTCATGCCCACCGACCTATCAAGCATCTTCGAGATGGGATGGCGTATCATGCCGGAGTCGTTCCGACCACTCGGGGAGAAGATCCTTGAGCGCTACGCGAGCGATCTCCGCTCTATCAAGCAGTTCGGCAACGTCCTTCACCTCCCAACCGCGGCGATCGCCATGCTCTGGCAGATGCGAGACCTGCCCGCGCCATCGTCCGTTCACTTCTTTGACTACGGATACCAATCCCCCACCTCGAATCCGTCGGCCTTCATGACCTTCCAAGGTCAGGTAAGCACACCAGTCAACTTCGGTATTCTAAAACACCCCGCGGAGCTGATGGGATACAAGGTCACCCTTGAGAAGGACCGTGAGTTTATCCAGCGGGTGACCGGTAAGGACACCTTGCTCATCGCTCGCATACGGGGATTAGATCTCCACATCCTCGGCCCCGAGGCAGAGGACCTACTTCTCATGGAGTTCTTCGGCGAGGCCGCGCGCGACCTCTCTCCGACCGCCGAGGTCTCACCGTCCACGAGCCGAGGACTTCGAGTACGAAGAGATGTCGTAGACGACGTTGCGTGGCGCCTCAATCGACCGTGCACCTACAAAGACGGGTCGTACTACTTTCGAGCTGAGGTCTAACCAAAACCTCGCGGCGCATACACGTTCGGCACCCAATCCGACTCAGAAAACCTGAGTCGAAGAGCGGTGCCGAACGAAGGATCTAAAACCTATAAAAACCGGGAGACAAGTGGGCTCAAACCTTTGGAAAGTGTCTTAGGCTAGAAATTACGACGAGCCTTTCCCACTTCAAAAAGAAGTGACGTTGAAGCGTTCGCGAGCCCGAGGCGGAGATACTCAGGTGAGATACCTAACGCCTCACATACGCCATTAAATGAAAACGGCTCATCCGCGGTCGCGTCCATGATCCAGTTGAACGCCTCAAGGTAACGCGCTTTATCATTCGGGGTAACAGCCAAGGCGTACGCGATGTACGCCTGAATACCATCGAACAGGAGAGCTCCTAGAAGCGATCGCTCTGGACCGCGAGCATAGCCACGAGTGCTTTCGACTATCTCATCGACCACCGACGTGGACAGATCTGACGCCGAACCGACTCGATTAAGGAACTCAGGGACAGACATATAAGCCTCCGGGAAAACAATACACCCTACAATTCGGATGCCGCAGGGTCCCGTTCGATGCTCGGAAAAGTGAGATAGTGGACCGATATTGCACGGTAATGGGTTGGGGCTATACGGAGGTGGTGGTTTGGGAATCGGACCGGGTAAGTCGGGAGGGCGAACCTGCCTGGTCACCGCCCTACGAGGCCTTAGAAAAATATGCAAAGCGCGATAACCGGCACCAACGCCACCGGTACGAGAGGGGTCACAAACCCCGCGAAAACGAGGCACACGGACACAAAGGTCGCGAACAGGATCCAGGCGCGGGCGCGGAATACCTCGTGCACGTGCTTCCGACACTCCTTCACTAAGGCCGGGATTAGGTCCACGTGAGGGGTCAAAGCCACAACGGACGAAGACGGAACCTCAAGGGTGTTCGGCTTAAGAAGCGCAACCTCAGGGGAATGCGCGCGTCCGACAACGTCCGACTCGTCACCTCGCACCAAAAGAACATCACCAGCGAGCTCACGCTCTGACGGGTCAATGAGTCTTCCGTGGAGGTTCTTAGGCCATCGTTGAAGCGCTTCCTCAGAGAGGAGATCCGCCTGGCCAAATGCCACCCAAAAGCGCGCGATAAGGTCGTCACCGATAGCGACAAGAACCACTCTATCCTCAGAGCCCTCCTCAAGAGCGCTCTCAGTTGGCTGAATAAGGATCCCTCTATCAACGAGGAAATCCTCAGAGCCTATTGAGAACTCAATCCCCTTTACGGTGCCGCAGATACCTCGACCTTCATACTCATGAAGATCGATAACCCGATCGGTCGGGATAGCGCCCACAACACGCTGGCAGTAATCACCGATCATCGCCAGAGCTGGATCCTCAGCGCGGCCAACAATCGAGGCGATGCAGGAGCAGAGAGAGTGCTCGCTAATTCGATCGTCCATGAGGTTCAGTTCCTTCACGTGGCACGCCGTCGTCGAGGCGAGCCGTGAGGAATCGTACGCCACGGTGCGGACGTTATAGAGTTCACTCCACGCTTTGGCTGAATTGATGAGGAACCCACGTTGAGCCCACGCTCGAACCAAGCGGCTACGGGTTCCGTACAGCGCCTCTCCTAATTGGAGGAGCAACGAGATCGTTAAGATCGAACCAGCGGCTAGAAGGATAGTCGCTCCACTCGCCCCTCGCTCATCCCAGAAGATCGCGGAGGAAACGAAACAGAAGAGCAGCACGTATACAAGCGGGGTCACGATATGGTCGTGGTCACGCTTTAGCGACTCCTCAACCCATCGAAGACCGGGAAGCACCGCCTGCTCAAGTCGTTTGAGACATGAATCGTAGGAGCTCGTGAGAGCCTGAACGGACGCCTCTCCACTCAACACATAGGAGCCAGCGAACACCACATCAGCCTCATCTTTCACTCGGAAGTGAGCTTCCGGAGAGAGGTAGCGCTCAAGAACTGCGCATGTGCCGGAGCGAATACGCCCATCAGTCGGTACGATAATACCTGCGGTCAGCGGGAAAACCTCACCCTCCGCCACCATCTTCGCGTCGACCGGGAAGTTAGGAACCAACGAGGTCATCTGATCCCCCTGCTCCCAGATCCGAGAGATGAGCGTTCTAACGACAAGTACCGCGCCAACGGTGAGCGCTGGACCACCGAGAAGCGCCGCGCCTATAGAGTCAACGCCACCACCGGGAACGAACGCGGCCATGATAGCCGCCGCGCTAATCAGCAGCGCCCCCGTAGCTGGAACGAAGGTAAGAGGGGAATACCGACGAGATGAGTATTTTGGAAGGTCCGCAAGCTCGCGAAGGATAACAGCCGCGGAGACGAGCCCACCAACCCCGCACACCATCTGTAGGGTGTCGGAGGTTAGTCCCGCGTATTCCAAAGCGAAGCCAACAACGCCGAGCGCGATAAGCCCTACGCCAACGCCGATGCCTCGCCATACGGAGGGCTGCGAAACGGAAGAAAGTGAAGAGGTATCGATGGCGATCGTTGATGGTGATACGTCCGCGGTGGTGTCCCCTACCGCGGCGTGTGCTCCCGTGCTTTCAGCGGGTAGACTCATGCAACGACCTCCTCAAAGGAAGCTAGTCCTGTATGGATTACTCGCTCTTAGCAGCAGCTGCGGCGACGTACTTCTTCTTAAGCTTTGAAAGCTTTTTGTCCTCGAAGAGAACGTGCTTACGAGCAACCGGATCGTACTTACGAACTTTGAGCTTATTCTCGCCCTTGCCCTTCTTCTTGTTCTTACGATTTGTGTAGAAGAACCCAGTACCTTCTGCTGAAACTAAGAAAAAGGTTTCTTTAGCGGCCTTAGCCATAATAAATCCTCACAACTAGAGCTTCCTCGATGACAAACCCAGAAAAAGGGATGGTCGGGACGGAAGCACTCCCAAGCCCTTGGTTTGTAGCCTAAAACGGCCCCCGTTTCAACCCAAGCTTGTGATTTCCGCTAGAGAACAGGACGGCAAGGGCTCAAATCGGGTAAACGGCCCTAACTTCTACCCCTTCGGGCCCCCACAATGAGGGTCACCGAGTTCCCTCCGAACCCCGCCGTATTGATAAGAACCACTCGCGACGTCCCTTCCGGACGTCCCCGCACCGCCGCCTCATAGGGGAATCCACCCCATCGCGCCCCCTCAATGAGGGCCTGGGCCAAGGCGAGGCTCACCATGCCCGAAGCCCCGTAGGTGTGACCGGTCAGATGTTTGGTAGACGCAACCATGACCTCATCGGTGAGAACACGGGACACGGCGGTCAGCTCGGCCTCATCCCCCTTTATCGAACCAGGCGCGTGAACCACAACTGTATCAACCGAAACTCCGGCGGGAAGCGCAGCCACAGCCATCCGCATCGAACGTTCGAACGCTCGTCCATCAGCCGAAAGACCGGTCGCGGTCGGCGTCTCCTCGACAGCCCACCCGAGTCCGAGTAACGCAAGATCTCCGTCGACCGCCGCCCCATCATCAGACATCAAGATAGCGGTACCAGCGCCCTCTCCCAAAGCCACGGTGTTCTGAGCGACCGAAACGCTCCCACACGGCCTGCACGGCCACGGCGTGGCGCCATCTGAGTAAATTCTGAGCGCTTCAAGGTGCGCGATGGTGTACGGCGTCAGACACGCCTCAGACCCACCAAAGATAGCGGCGGAGCTCATCCCACTTCGAACGAACGCCGCCGCCGTTACGAGTGATTGAAAGGCGCTCGAGCAGGTCATCGAGGTGCCGATGCTCGCGATCGAAACTGCGGCAACATCCCCGGTACGCCGAGCGACACACTCCTGCGCGACCCACGAGGAGATGTTCCCCGCGGTTGTGGTCGGCGAGGTCTCGGTCGGCACCTTCGATGAATCAGTGGCGAAGCCGGCGATCGTCCGTTCAAGGGTCTGCGTCGCTCCACGAGATGAGCCGATCGTGACGCATCCGATCTCCCCGTGTCGACCGTGAGCGGCATCAAGAGTTCTCCGCACCGAGGCGATGGCGAGGTGCGCAACCCTATCGAGGCGGGCGTAACGCTCCTCTCCAGCAACGCCGCGCACGAGCTCCTCGCCACCAACGGTTAATGGAAAGATCGGGCGGTCGTTTCTTTCGGCGCACGGCACCGCGGGAGGCGCGGGATCCTCGAGAAGCCGAGCGATATCCGCTCGGCACGTACCAAACGGCGAGATAGTCGAAAGCCCGCGAATGATGAGATTCCTATCCATTCACCACACCTCTCGGAAGGGAATCCGCGATAATCCCGAGGCACTCGCGCACCTCGTCGAGGGTATTGTAGGCGTGCAAACAGAGTCGGATTCGCTCCGAACCATGAGGCACGGTTGGAGAACGGATCGCCTTGGCGAAGAATCCGGCACTCTGCAGCGCCCCTTCCGCCGCGAGAACACGCTCGTTTGAGGGAAGCACCACTCCTTGAATCGGGGAATCGGAATCGAGGAACGAAAGCGCGGGAAACTCCTCACGCAACAAGCGAACACTATTAATCAAGGCGCGCAGGCGCGTCCGCTCGTCATGAGCGTCAGCCATCAAACGGTACGCGTGGTCGATGTACCGAAGGGTTAAAAGATCTGGCGCCGTCGAATAGATAAACGGGCGCGCGAAATTGACGAGATACTCTCGAAGGGTCTCGCTTCCTATAACGATAGCGCCGCGATACCCCACCCCTTTACCAAAGGTGTGAACGCGCGCGTATACTCGGGACTCAAGCCCCTCACGCTGCACAAGCCCCTCCCCTCGCTTGCAATACACACCGGTCGCGTGAGCTTCATCCACGATTAGGTAAGCGCCCATCTCCTCGCACACCTCGCACAACTCTCGAAGCGGCGCGGTATGACCATCCATGGAATAGAGCGACTCAACCGCGACAAAGATATCGCCACGGGCTTGCGCGATCTTCTTTCGAAGATCGTCGAGGTCGTTGTGTCGAAAGGAGTACGACCGGGCGGCGCTCAGGCGAATACCGTCACGCATCGAGGCGTGCACAAGATCGTCGTAGATAATCGTGTCGTGGCGGGTGCCGATGCTACTTAGGAGCCCGACGTTCGCCTCGTACCCAGAGCCAAAGAGAAGCGCTGAGGGAGCGGCGTGGAACTCAGCCAAGAAGCTCTCAAGATCCTCATGGGCTTGGGTGGTACCACTCACCAAGCGCGAGCCCGTGGCGCCCATCACCCCATACTCAGACGACGGGGCGAGATGAATCGAGGCGAGCTTGCGCGAGATACCGAGGTAGTCGTTCGAGCAGAGGTCGATACCACCAGTCACAGGCGCAAGGTATCGTAACGCGTGCGCCTCACGACGCTCGGCCAACGCCTCCTGAATACTTTTCGGATCCCTGTAGTTCATAAACGTTGCCAGCCTTTCAGGCCGGTTGTATGGTACCAGAACTCTGCGGAGATACAAAAAGTACACAAGATTAGGCAATTATGAACGTTTTCGAAGAACTCAGTTGGCGCGGACTCATCCAGGATATGTCAGATCCTGAGACCCTCTCAAAGCTCAAAGCCGGCGACGCGTTCTACATTGGGTTCGACCCAACAGCCCCTTCGTTTCAGGTTGGTAACCTCGTAGCGCTCCTCGTAAGCATTCACCTCTCGAGGGCCGGGCTCAAACCGATTCTACTATTTGGCGGCGCGACCGGCATGATCGGCGATCCAGGTGGAAAGAGCGCCGAGCGAAACCTCCTCCCCCTTGAGCAGGTTGCCGAGAACGTAAAGCTTCAGCAGACGCAAGCGGCGAACCTGTGGCGCAGCGCTGGACTCGATATCACGCCAGAGTTCGTGAACAACATCGAGTGGACTAAAGATGTCTCGATGCTGACCTTCCTGCGCGATGTGGGCAAACACTTCACCATCAATTACATGCTCGCGAAGGACTCGGTAAAATCCCGCCTCTCCGGTGACGGGATCTCGTACACCGAGTTCAGCTACATGCTGTTGCAAGCCTTCGACTACCTCCACCTCTACCAACACAAGAACTGCAAACTGCAGATCGGAGGCTCCGATCAGTGGGGCAACATCACCGCGGGCCTTGAGCTCATCCGCCGCAAGATCCAGGGCGACGCGTACGCACTCTCCTTCCCGCTCATCACCAACAGCGAAGGAAAGAAGTTCGGAAAATCTGAAGGGAACGCCGTGTGGCTCAACCCTAAGATGACGAGCCCGTACAAGTTCCATCAGTTCTGGTTGAACGTTCAGGATGCCGAGGCGATTCGCCTTCTTAAGATCTTCACCCTTGAAACCAAGGAGAAGATCGAAGAGGTTGAGGCGCTCATGAAGACGGCACCCGAGAAGCGTGACGCGCAGAAGCTCCTTGCGGACTCGATCTGCACCTTCGTGCATGGGGAGCAAGCAACCGCTGACGCCAAGAAGTGCGCGCAGGCGCTCTTTAGCGGCGCTCTTTCAGAGCTTTCTAACGATCAGATCCTTGAGATCTTCGAGGACGCTCCATCAAGCGCGATTTCACGCTCGCAGGTAGACGAACTCGACATCCTCACCCTTTTAAGCACAACGGTGTCCAAGTCAAAGGGAGAGGCTCGCCGTCTCGTGCAAGCTGGCGGCATCTACCTCGATAGCGAGCGGGTATCGAACGAGACGCTGAAGATCAAAGAGACCGCGCTCCTTGCAAAGGGTTTCGTTGTACTTCGAAGCGGCAAGAAGAACTACCACCTCGTGAGACTCGCTGATTAATCGTCATGGGTGAGCAAACCTTCAATGAGGGGGATGTTGTTCGCGTCATCTCCCTCAAGAAAGATGGCGTTGTTCACTCTATTCTTGGCGGGGATAGATACAAAATCGCTATCGGCTCACTCACAATCACGTGCACCGCGCGTGATCTCACTCCGACAACATCTCCTCGTCCATCATCCACGACTACAGCTCCGATCTCCCGCGCGTCTAACGCCCCACGCCCCTCTCAATCCCTCGACCTTCACGGACTCACCGTAGATGAGGCGATTCGAAAGCTGGACGCTTGGCTCGACTCAGTAATTCTTTCCGACCTCACACATGTCAAAGTGGTGCACGGACTCGGAACAGGGCGGGTGCAGCGAGCGGTGCATGAGCGGCTACAAACCTTCAAAGCGGTGAAGCGCTTCGCGCTCAATCAGTGGAATGCGGGGGAGACGGACGTCTACCTGTAAGCGGAAAGGTCGGGGCAAACCCCACAACATTCGGCAACTTAGCTCTAAGCCACACCTCTCCTCACAATCACCATAACCTACTGTAAGGTTTTTTGAAGGTTACCCATGCCAGCTCAAGAGTTCAAAGCGACCCGCGCTCCACAAGCGGTTTCCGAATCGCAGTGCGGTCCGAGCGACCAACTAGCGACAGCCTCAACCACCCCTACTTCGTTCAAGCGAGATGACCTTCGATCTCAGGTGATGCGTTCCGCTCACACCTCATCCAACGGCACGATAAAGCACACAGGCGGCACCTCTCATCCCGCACTACACCAAGAAAGCTATTCAAACGAGAGAGCAGCGACCGAGATAGCCCGCCAACAAACCCATCTCGACAGAGAGTCTCTCCGAGAGGGCTTACGGTCACGACAGGGATCAGGATTTAACTCTATCGACCGCGCGTTGTCCCAGGAAGGAAATAGACAGAATCAGGAGCCTGGAATGATTGCGGGGATCGGATTCACCATAAAGGGATCCGGAGCTGACCGAGAGTTCAGAGTGGATCTTCTAGGTGATGTTGGGCTCGCGTTCTCGACAGCAAAGCTCTTTTCGCTCAAAAGTGAGAAGGCAACCGCTCTCGTTTCCGCCATCGACCCATCCGAGCGACTAGCGGCAACGATCGAGAAGCGAACCGGGTGGACCCATAACCCTGACATGGACACCCGATCTACCACTGACCGAGCTCGAGAAGCCGCCGAACTCCGGACCGGTCAATTTCAGCGATGGGCTGAGGCCGCTTACAAAGACGGAGGAATTAAGCCGGGACAGTTCTCGACCTCAGCTGAGGCAGCGGCCGCGTACGTAAATCGCTTGACGACACCTCTAATTACCGATTTCAAAAACCGTCACCCACGAATCTCCCGGGAGGACCTGCAAACGCTTCATCACGCGGTCAATGAGGAGCTCCTCGCGACCAACCCTCATCGCGATGGGGGCGTAGGAAGTTTTTTCAAGCGACTCCTTAGGACGGAGCCTAATCCTGGCGCTCTCGAGAACGGCGCGTTACGCGGCGACACCACCAGCGACCTCAAAGAGCTACTTTCGCTTGAGTACACAGAGCTGAAGGCAAAACGAATGCAAGGCTAGCTTAACGAGGATATCGACCCCCTCTGGCAGTGAGCGATTACAACAGCTCCCAGCACATTTCGAAGCTTCTCTTTGGTACAGGCCAACTTTTTTGTGTTCGAGAGGAAACTTTCGGCGCGGTTCTCTCGATGAACGAGTCACTATGCGCCGCAGAAGAATGCTCCGAAGCAAAAAGATGTACGATTTGTGTTTTCGGTCCCTTCGGGGATTGCCGTTCCCCGCTCGTGCTAACTCTGGCTTATCCGCTCGCATGGCCAAAAGCGATTGCGACAGCGCGCTAAAGCTCTATAGGACAAGATCGCCCCCTTTTTGAATGCAACGGAAAATCAGTGGTTGGAAGAAATGGGTGACGAACAAACGTGGCGAAAAGATCCTTTTAGATACCTAAAAAACCTCTCGCGTTTGATGTGCTCGTCACACCGATGAGAATTAGGCCGTCGAGGGGTACCTACGAGGGACCACCAGGCAGCGGCAAAACTTCATCCACAGTATCACCAGCGGAGGAAGGAGCGCTGCTCGGCAGAACTTTGAAGCACGGAACCTTGCCCCTTCTCAGTATGGCCAGAGCGGACTTTGTTGCCCTGGCTTCAGTCTCCTGGAACCTGCCTCCTTCCAAGACCGCCCAAATCATTCCTCGTCGACTTTGGCGATATCCCAAGATCTCGCCGGATTGATATCTTCCGACGAACCATTCAGCGACGGCCTTGCTTTGGTAATCCCCTACCAGCAGCCCGAGCTGTCGGACGAACTTCCCTGTATCTTCGGGATTGCCCCGCACATTGATGACACACGCACGGGTTTCGACCGCCTTGCCCTTCGAGGCAAGCTCGATATGAAACGACTCGCATTTTCTCATCATCATTTTGACCTTTCTCTACGAGAACTATCCGCTCACCCCGATGGAGTACGTTCCATCAGCTGGCTGCGAATATTTGAACAGATGCTTCCAACCCACACGGTCACTGTGCGGGCACGAAGCATCTGCTCAATGGTCTCACGTAGAAGAGACGAAGCGTTTATTACACAAAACCTTACGCATTACGTTTGTTACGTCGCGTGAGGATTGCCCTCATGTGACGTAACATTTCACCTATTCTTCTACCCAGGCCGACGATGTACTTGCCCTACAAAGGTACCATCGCCCCCGAGCTACTCAAAACAGCCCTCGCTTGTTTCCACTTTTAGTAGAACCCTACCGCTCCGGCTTGCGAAGCACACTTTTCTCCTATCCTCTGCTTGTCTAGTATACGGAGCCCACATCAATCCCAAACTATCGCAGCCGATAAAGTCCAAGCCATTATTACGGCGCTAGCACAGCAATCCGAACCGATCCAACTAGGACGACATAAAGTTTCAATAGTCGACCCAACTATAGGCGCAGGATCGTTTTTTTTAACTCCGGAGACTCTGAAAGATATAGCAAAAGACCATCAGGTCGCTTTCATCGTTAAGGCTTATCAAGATGGAAGCTATTGGAGCCAAAGGGACCTCTTTTTTATTGACGGCCAAGGAACACTTGTAACGGCATGGTCGCATTTTTCCGGCGCCGAAACTGGAAACCAAGTAAAACCAATGGAAAACGTCGAAGCGCAAAGAACATTTCAATCCATTATGGGGAGCAGTGCCCGCGTATTCAACATACCTCTGCGGTAAAGGTTTGAAGGAGAAGCGAGAAGAATGCATACACATTCTCGCTTCTCCGCGCTATCCACACGGCAGGCACGTCCCCGACGTGCCACAAACTATCGCCGGTCCTCTACAAAAAGACGAGCGCTCGACGAATCGGGAGATAACAAAATTCAGGGGCGATACGCGCCAGAGCGGTGCTCAACTTCGAGCGAAGAAAAGTCACACCTCTGGTAAGCACGGGTCTGAGGCAAAGAAGGAGAGAAAGGTATTCATGTACTCCTCCTGGAATGAACTTCGCTGGGCCTTTCTAGAGACATTCCGGAGTTTCATCAATCAATGTGCTAAATGCTTTCTCCTTATGAAGCAGGGGGGGTCTTAATGTCCCTTGACCCCCGGGGTGTTTCAAGCCTCCCATTCCGCGATTGAGCAACGCCATATAAAAGTCATACGAGCTCCTGCTGCGTAAGGCACTCGAGTATCTGTCGAGTTCGGCAACGCCGCATTTCACTTGATTTTCAATGTATGGGGGCCGCTACTCGGGCGTTATTATCAGCACCTGGGTTATTCTTATACCCATACAGGTGAATTGGGTTACTTCGGAGGGCGCTGGCCCTGGTTATTGGACTGTACCAGAGTAGTAGCGCGGTGATTTACGACTCAAACGGGGAGACCTAACCACCTAGATCTACGAGGGGAGACCGCGCGTAAACCCGCGAACTCCCAACACCATCCAGCCACGAGATCGCTAAGATCGCTGCTAGTGCGGTGACGCCAACCGAAGTACTATCGCGCTCTCTCAACGGCCGCCCCGTTCGCGGCTCGACTAGTTTGTTCCTCAGGAGTTAGTTCGTTCATGTCATCCGCTGTACGGTCAGAGTCCCTTATCGCCCCCGCAACTTCATACTCTTCAGGAATCACAACACACATCACGGGAGACGCGCCTTCGGCCAACAGTTCAGACGAGATGATAGCCGGGGATCCGACACAGTTCGCCAGATGGTTCCAGGACCAATTTCCCGCTATCCCCTTTCGCTCGGCGCTCGTCGTCATCCGGCTAGCCGCTGACAAGGCTACCGTTCCCTTCATCGCTCGGTACCGAAAGGAGCAAACCGGGAACCTCGATGAGGTCGCTATCGGAAATATCATCGACGCGGTGGCGCGGTGGAAGAGTATCGTTGAGCGCAAAGCGTTCATCCTCTCGGAGATCGAGGCCCAAGGTAAATTAACGCCTGAGCTCCAAGCGCAGATCGAGGGAACCTTCGACCTCCTCGTGCTTGAGGACCTCTACCTTCCGTACAAGCGTAAGCGAAAAACAAAAGCGACTATCGCCAAGGAGGCAGGCCTGGAGCCCCTCGCACAGTGGATCTGGGATTGCGCGCACGGCACTCCGTGGGCTCCTCAAGACACCTTGGATGGTAAGGCGCAAGGGTTCGTAAACACGGAACTCGGTATCGCTGACACATCCGCAGCTATCCAGGGAGCTGAGTCGATCCTTATCGAAAAGATCTCTGAGGTCCCCGAGCTTCGACAAGAGGTCCGAAACCAACTCTTCACGAACGCGCACCTCGGGTCGACCAAGGGCGAGAAGGCGAAGGTCCCAAGTAAGTTTGATCGATACTTCGAGTACAGCGAGCCGATCTCCGCGCTGATGAAGCGAGAGAATACCCATCGCTACCTCGCCATTCGTCGAGGAGAGGCAGAGGGTGAGCTTACGCTCTCAATCGGAAGCGCTCCTCAGAACGAGGCGCTCATGGCACAGCTCTTAGCGATGTACCAAGCTCACGCCTGTCCAACGAAGGGAACTCCCGGCGAGAAGCAGCTCCTCATGGCGGCGCGGATGGCGCTGCGGGTGTACACGCTTCTCTCTATCGAGAACGAGATCCATTCATCGCTTCGTGAGATCGCCGACACCGCGGCGATCGAGGTGTTCAGCGAAAACGTTCGAAAGGTGCTCCTCGCGGCGCCACTTGGGACCAAGTGCGTTCTTGGCGTTGACCCTGGACTCCGAACGGGATGCAAACTCGCGCTTATCAACTCATCGGGTGGATTCCTCGCAAGCGGCGTTATCCACCTCCTCACTCCAGAGCAACAGGCGCAGTCCTACAATCAACTCAAATCGGTACTTGAGAAGGGTAACGTTGAAGCGATCGCGGTTGGTAACGGCACCGCCGCTCGCGAAACGGAGAAGTTCTTGCGGGACACCGTCACCAAGATGAACCTTAAGATCCCGGTTGTTATGGTGAGTGAATCAGGGGCGAGTATCTACAGCGCGAGCGAGGTAGCTCGGGAGGAGTTCCCGGAGCTCGACGTCACGGTACGAGGGGCTATCTCTATCGCTCGCCGTCTTCAGGACCCGCTCGCGGAGCTTGTGAAGGTCGATCCGAAGAGCATCGGCGTAGGACAGTACCAGCACGACGTGTCGCAGTACGCGCTCAAGAGCGCGCTCGAGCGTGTGGTTGAATCGTGCGTGAACACCGTTGGTGTGAACGTAAACACGGCGTCGAGACATCTTTTGGCGTACGTTTCCGGTATCGGTCCATCCTTAGCGCGATCGATCGTCGAGTACCGAGCTACTTCGGGGCTCTTCACCTCCCGTGAAGACTTGATGAAGGTTCCGTACTTCGGAGACCGGGCCTTTGAACAAGCGGCTGGATTCCTGCGAATTCCGAACGGCGTAAACCCACTCGACAATACAGGGGTACATCCTGAGCGGTACAAAGCGCTCGAAGCGTTCGCGTCACAGAGCGAAAAAACACTCACCGACCTTCTCGGAAAAGGGGTCGCCGCGTTGAAGAGCGATTCGCAACTAAAAAAGACACTCGGTGACTTCACCTTCAACGACATCATCCAAGAGCTTGAGAAGCCAGGACGCGACCCCCGCTCCGAGTTTGAGTACGTGAAGTACCGCGAGGACATTCACGAGCTCTCCGACCTTAAACCGGGGATGGTGTGTACCGGCGTCGTAACGAACGTTACCAATTTCGGCGCGTTCGTTGATATTGGTGTGCATCAGGACGGACTCGTGCATATCTCACAACTCAGCGATTCATTTGTGAAGGACCCTCGCGCGGTGGTGAACCCGGGCGATAAGGTACAGGTTCGCGTGCTTGAGGTGAGCCTTGAGAAGCGACAGATCGCGTTGACGATGAAAAGTGGTGAGATCCGACCGCCCTCGCAATCCCCTGGGGAAACCCGAGGCGGATACGGTCAAGGGAACGGACCCCGCCCCCGCAACGGCGCTTCGAAGTCGTCGCACTCCTTCGGTGGAAGCGGCCACTCTCAAAGTATCGGAAATAACCCCTTCGCGAATCTCGGCGCTATGCTGAAAAAGTAAGGCTCAGGGGCCCGACCATAAGGGCTGCGAGTACGGGATAGGACCGCACGGCACATCCGGCGCGAAAAAACGTTCTACCAAGCCCCGCTCCTGATAAGAGCGGATAGCTCGCGCCTTACTTTTATACTAAACTCGATACGTGGGGCCGATCGGCACGAGCGCACAAGGACACATCCTCCCCTTGCCAGGGTGGCTCTCCTTCCCCTCACTACTGCGTATGTTTGGGGAAGAGAGGTTCTCCTCTGACAGGTACTACTATGGTTAAGAAACTCCTCGGACTGCTATTATGTGGCGGTATCGGCGCTAGCATCTGGATCCTTCCCAAACTCTCAGAGCAGCCTTTATGGATGGTAGCGATCCCTCTCGCGGTGGCGATACTGCTCGGGGGGCCGTGGTCCGCTTCCTCTCCCCTTGAGGGAGAGCGCCGCTCCTCGCTCTCTACAATTGGCTTGGTGCTTGCGTTTGCTCTTGGGCTCGCCTACCGCTTCAGCTACCTCGATACCGTTCCGAGTGGCGCGGATATGGCGGAAACGCCACTCTTCACAAGCCTCTCAGCACGATTTCTCACCGAGGGATTCTGGTATACACCGTATGTCGGGTACATGCATACGTTGTATGCGTACATAGGTGCGCTCGGCATGCTCCTCTCTTCAGATTGGGAGTGGGGCTTCCGGGCCGCCACAGCCGTTGTGAGCTTCCTCACACTTATCACGTCTTTCTTCGCGATTCGCGCACTGAGCGCCGTTGGCTCGAAAGCGGCATGGATCGGTATCGGGCTTATGGCCACATCGCCATGGCACATCTGGATCTCGCGATTTCTGATGCAAAAGTTCCTCCTCCCGTTTTGTGAAAGTATCACCCTTTTTGGACTCATCGTCGCGGCAACGGGGATCAAGCGCTCACATCGCTACCTCGGAGCGGTCGTGGCCGCGATCGGATTCATTCTTGGCCTCCACGCATACTGGGGATGTTACGTCTTGGGCGGCACCTGGGCGGTATTCCTCGTCTACCTTGTGGCGTTTCACCGAGACCAAGCTCGGCGATACCTTGGCCCCCTCTTCACGGCATCCTTTCTCGCCACGTGCCTGGCCTTACCGGTTCTGTACGTATTGATACCGGAGCTCGGCGCCTCCGGATATATAAAGTCGAAACTCGATTACGGAGACAACGTCTTTCTCCACAAGGTGGTCCGTAACCTTGAGTTTTTGCTCTGGGCCCTCTCCTCTTCAACAAGCAAATACGGAACCTCCTTCGTGACCGCACCCGTCGCGTTTCTGTTTCTGGTTGGCCTCTTCGGGGCGGTGCGACGATTTAGGTCGTCGATCCCATCCGCGTTGCTGGTTATCAACTTCACCTTATTCTTCGTTGGGATCATGGTTACCTGGGCGCATGACATGTACATGACGGGTCTCCTCTTCAGCGTGTACTGCCTCGCGGGACAAGGTCTCGTGAGAAGTGGTCAGACGCTGATAGCCGCCTTTGGAGGGGGTAGAGCGCTCTTTCTCGGCCTTGCCCCTATCGCTCTCCTCGGTGAGCAGGCGGTTACCAACTATATGGTGTCGCTAGTTCGACCGACCTACACCTTCTTCAGCCCCTACGCGAATCCAGCGACACATTTGCGGGACGAGATGCGGGCGCTGACCTCTACTCACTCCGTGTGGATACCAAGACGGGAATTCGGAGAGAGTTTGTGGACGTTGTGTGACCAAGGCTTCCCCGAGTACGCGTTCGTCAGAAAACTGCATGTATTTAATCCCGACGTGCCTTGGTTCGAACCCAGCGCCGTTCAGGGCACCCAAGGTGCGGAGCTCTACCTCATCCCTTCCGAGGGCTCTCAACGCCTTATCGATACCACCCTCAGAAAGCTCTACCCCAACCTCGTTGTACACTCCCTTCCTGTACCTCCTCCACACGATCAACATCCCGAGAATCTTGCCCCGCGGGCACTTCGAGTCAGCATACCGGTCTCAGATGTTTTTAGCCTTAAAGAGGCTCCTGCGACCCCGGTGGGTAATGAGATCGAATCCCGAGGCTTTCTCGGCGTAGCTCAGGATGTGGTGCATTCCTTCTGCTCTGAGGACAACGTAAGGCCACAGCTGATCGTCGACGATAGAACTATCGAGGTGATGTCATGCTCTGATCAGAGCGCCAAGAGGCATTTCGCCTTTCTCGGCGCTGGACTCCACCCGGTTCGGATCGTCGCGCAACACAAGGCGGCGGAGCTGAAACTGTTCGCCAAAACGAAAGACGGAGCCGCAAGCCCTATCCGAGAGCTGCTGTGGGGATTCTCGCCCCCAGACGCTAACGCGTGGGCAAATCAAAACCTGGGTGATTCAGGTAAGCCCGCCTCGTTTGTCTATGAGGCGAGGGAGTCCTTTCCTCAACGAGACCTCGATCCCCTACGCTCAATTAGTGCCCGGAACGGCAACGAGACGATTCTTTCCTTTATGAAGGGGATATTTTCCTTCGACCGCGCCTCGAACACGACGAAGCAGATCTTGGACTTTCAAATTGGAGATTTCGTCAAACTAGGTCGTGCGGGAACTCCCCTCCTCATGTTGCGTTCAGGAGCTAAAATTTTCTCCTTAGTTGGAACAACGGAGAAGCAACTGCACGACTTCGGCTGTCCAGTGACCGACTTCGACCAGCAAGGAGATAGAGTCGCCACGCTGTGCGCCGACGGAAGGATCTTCATCACCAAAGGAGAGAAGGTTGAAACCACGACCTGGGTGGTTAAGGACCAAGCCGTCACCGGTCTCGTTTGGATCGGAGACACCCTCTACGTCGGGACGACGGTCGGAACCTATTATCGAAATATCATCACGGGAACCACAGGCAAGATAGTTGGCGCACTCATGTTCAACATGGGAATGTCGGCGGACGATCGAGGCAACATCTACATCTGGTCCTCTGATCGCAACTGGACACCGAAGGTGTATTCAAGTTCAGGGGAACGACTCTTCGATCCAACAACGGGGTCGACCGAATTCTTCTTCGACGAGAAGGGAGCTCCGTTAAATGGTGTTATCATGCCTAAGTTCTTCGCGGACGGATTCCTAGGGGCATACGGAAACGATCTCAGAATCTTTCAGAAGCGCGCGGTAAACTAATCGAGCTCTGCGTCCATCCGTGAGCTCTCACGGTGGTATCTGCGTGAAATCGCACTCAGCATAGAGGCATGGCGCCAATTTTGCCTCCAATCCTGAGGAATGGTACCCTCTGCCCCTATGAATTCAGACACCAAAGCCCCCGAAGAGATCGCCGTTTCCATCTCAAGCCTCGCTTCAGGAGGGAGCTTCGTGGGTACTATCACAGCTCCAGAGAAGCACGCGGGCAAGAAGGCGTTTATCCCCTATACCGCTCCTGGCGAGAACGTTATCGCGAACATCACCCTCAACAAAAAAAGCTTCGTCAACGGGGCGCTTATCTCCGTCGCGAACCCCTCGTCCGAGCGTATAACGCCCCCCTGCCCCGCCTTTGGTCAGTGCGGTGGATGCGACCTCCAGCACATCAACCTCCCGAAGCAACGGAGCCTCAAGTCGCAGATGGTCGCCGATCTTCTTCGTGTTCACGGAGGCATCGAGGTTCCTGGAGATGTTCAGGTGCTTGGTGATGACCTCCCCGGACTCACCTATCGACGTCGCATGTCGTTCCACATCAATAAGAAGGGCGAGTTCGGTCTCTATCGAAAGCACGCCCGCTCAATCGTTGAGATCGATCACTGTCCGATCTCAACGGAAGCGATCAACAACTGCCTCAAGGAGAACCTCGAACTCTTCCGTCATTGCGCCCCTGAGTGTGAGACGGTGACGATTGAGGATCACGATGAAGGGATCTTCATCGCTCTTGAGGTTCACCCACGAAACGACAAAGCGATGACGACCCTCGCGCCCAAAGTGGCGTTTCAAGAGCTCCTCAAACGGGTACCGAACGTTCAGGTAAACTATCGTCATAAACCGATCTTCAAAGCTGAAGGGCGGTCGCTCGATGCCCCACCTGTTGGGCACTTCTCGCAGAACAATCGCGCCGCGAACGACCTCATGATCGACTACATCAAACAGCACGTCACTACTGAGCGGGTGACCGACCTGTACGCCGGCGCCGGGAATATCTCCATTCCGCTCGCGCAAGCTGGTCACATCGTCACCGCGGTGGAGCTCGATCGGCACCTCGTTGAGTTCGGACAAACACGATCCGCCGCCGCCGATCTCGGAGCCGCGCTCACCTTCCACCACCAAGGGTGTGAGAAGTGGATCGACGCGCACACTCCTGACGCAACCGTCGTACTCGATCCCCCTCGAAGCGGTGCTCTTGAGGTTTGTCAGCGTCTCTCGCCATCGGTATCAACGAAGCTGGTCTACGTAAGCTGCTATCCTCCGACGTTTGCCCGCGATGTGCAGGTGTTGGTTGAACGGGGTTACAAACTCGAAAGCGTGAAGATGCTCGATATGTTCCCGCAGACCTATCACGCGGAGCTCATTGGAGTGCTGGTGGCCTAGCCGGGTCCCAGCCAATATTCCCAGTTCACCCCGATGCCCTCGGGTGGTATACAGGTTCGCATGCGACACATATTCCACTCCTTTCTTCTCAGTGCCGTAGTCCTGTGCTCTGCGCAGCCCTCGGTCGCCCAAGATCGATACACCGACGGAAATTACAATGACCTCGTCCCCACCAGCCCCAAAGAGGGATGGTCGAAACTCGAACCGATCGAGAAAGGCGAGGGAAGTCCGATCTGGTCGCAGATACTGTTATGGCTTCCGAACCGCGTGCTGGACCTTATCGATGTGTTTCGAGTCGACGTGGGTGTAGGGCCATCGTTCGGGGCGGTGGTTCGAGTCACCAAGTACGGTGAGATTGGCTATCGTCAGATGGCACCAGCGTCTCTGCGCGTTGGAGACTTCGGAAGACAGATGCCGTTCCTTATAGAATCGAGCAACGAGTTCGGCGTTGGCCCGGCGTATGTAAACTCTTCGGACCGAAATGTGTGCCCGGGAGAGATTGGCCTCGGAGCCGACCTTCTTGTAGCCGGCGCGTACGGCGGGGTATGCGTCGATGAGTTCGCTGATTTCCTCGCTGGCATCTTTTTTATCGACCTCAAAGATGACGATATCTAACCGCACAGCCCGAACGCTCATACGACAGATCGAGCTTCTCTTTTCGAGGACAACACAACGTGCCGTTCGTTCCCCGCGTCGTCGTCAAGCACGAGTAACGAGGGGCTCTGCCCAGGGAAAGAGCGACGAGTTTCTCCACAACCTATGGACGAACCTGAGAGCGGAGTACTATCCCGATCGTCCCGAGCTCGATTCCTACGTCGTCGCGTGGAGTAGCCGCGCGCAGAAGCGGGTTCTCGCTTCCTGCAATATCAGGCGCCGAAGGGTCGTAGTGGCGAAGGAGCTCTTTGAGCCAACCGCGTGTCGATGGATAGCACCCGTGCTCTACCATGAGCTTTGTCACGCCGTTATTGGCGAGGGGGTTCACCTTCAAAGTGGAAAGCGCCAATGGCATGGCGCTGAGTTTCGTTCCCTTGAAGCCAGACACCCCGACATCTCCGCGATGAACGCGTGGATTCGCTCAGGAGGATGGGCGATGGCGGTCAGATCCCATCGCGCGCGCCAAGCATGGTCACGCCGCAAAGGGTTAACCGAGTAAGCCCCTCCCCTGACGCTCCGTTCCGGCGTATAAGTGTTCATGCTCTCTCGTCGCGCACTCCTTCAATCAGCCACACTCGCGGGAACAGGTATCGCCGTCGCCGCGGTTACACGCGACATGCGCTCCGATGGCTACACTGGCACACCCGTACTGGAGAGGCTCAAGCTTTCCGTTCCGAACCTTCCTCGTGCCTTCAAAGGGTACCGTATCGGCTACCTTACGGACCTTCACCTAGGACTCTGGGTTCCGCAGTCGTGGATTACCGACGCGATAGAAACGCTCCAGCGTGAAAAGGTCGATATCCTCCTTCTTGGTGGCGACTACATCTTTGTGAGCGACAACCCGTTGTGGGACACAACTGGGTGCATACGAAATACCGATTATCTGGACATGTCCCGCGAGGAGATGGCGCGCAAGGCGTTCTCCGACGTGTGTGGCCTCATCGCTACGTACACCTTCCCCGACGGAATTGTAGGTGTCGTGGGAAATCACGAGCATTGGAATTCGATCGAGTTGTTCATGATGGCCGCTCGCGCGCATCCCTCACTACGAATCTTGATCAACGAGTCACACCATATCGCGCGGGGCGATGCGTCGATCGAGCTTCTCGGTGTCGATGATTTTCTCACCGGCTTCCCGATCAAACCTCCCCCTCGCTCGACCGTGTCGACCCGCATACTTCTCAGTCACAACCCGGATTACGTAGCGATGCTCCTTGAAGAGGAGAAAAACGCTTTCGACCTCGCGCTGTGTGGACACACACACGGTGGACAGGTTCGTGTACCGGGACTGATGGGGGTGGTCATCCCCGTTCAGGATCCCCGCTTCATGTCGGGACTCACCGATATCGATACGGGGTATGTGTACACCTCGCGGGGTCTTGGGGTCGTCGGGCTGCCGATACGGGTTAACTGTCCGCCGGAGATTACGGTGATTGAGTTGGGGTAATCCCCCGTTACGATTGGCACGACGGGAGGGCGAGCATTCCTGCTCGCCGAACCACCCCGGATGGCAAAGGACATTTGCCCTATGTAACACGGCAGTCAGGCTTGGCCCCCGTAGCTTTAGCGAAAGGGGGGAACGACCGCCCTACCAGATCGAGAGGCGCACTCGGGAGGGCGACCGTCCCCGGTCGCCGCAAATAACATCTAACCAACTGATTCTAATCATAATATCATCCCAACGCTCGAGAAGCTGCACTCCGCGAGTTGGGTACATCTTTCCCCCCTGCCCCCAAAATCCCCATCTCTTTACTTATCCCCCTGTTTTTTGATAGAAAACCACATCCTTAAATCACACGGATGACACGTGTGTAGTGGTTCCCAGAAGGGAACGTAATGTAAGCATGGATTTGAAATGGTAGTTGGAGCTATGAACGACGAAGTTGATTCTGAGAAGACAACAGCAAAGACAAGCACTGAGACAGTAGGCGGTGCTCCACGAGCACGTGAGCCACGTGCTGCGGCTCCAGGCGATGATCGCGCTCGTGCAGGGGCGATGGAAGTAGTTGTTTCTCACAACATCGAGAAGGCGATGAAGATCCTCAAGCGTAAGCTCATCAAGGAAGGTCTCTTCAAGGAGCTCAAGGCTCGCAAGTACTACGAGAAGCCATCCGAGCGCCGCAAGCGCAAGGAGAAAGAGTCGCGTAAGAAGCAGCGCAAAGAGCAGGCTCGTCTCAACAAGGGACCAGGCCTCATGTAATCTTTGCTCGCACGAGTAAGATTGAAAGAGAGAGGAGCCGTGAGGCTCCTCTTTTTTTGCTCGGGAGGGCGACCATTCCGCCCTCGACTGTGCTCGGGACAGGTTGGTCGCCGAAAGGTTACATCCCTCGATAACACCTTCACCTCACGCAACACGGCGGTCAGGAATGACCGCCCTCCCTGATCAAGGGTCAAGCTTGGTCGCAATTTCCCTCAGTCGCCCATCTGCGCCCCTTGGCCTTCAGCAACCAACGGGTTAGATTTCTGTTGATTAGCGAATCCGAGAAAACCGCCTGTGAGAATTATCTCCCGATACGTGCTGAAAGAGGTGTTCACCTTCTTCTCAATCAGCCTCCTAACCTTCACGGGACTTCTCCTGACCGTGCGGATGTTGAAGCTCACATCGCTCATCGTGAATCGCGGGGTGGAGTTGGGTCAGATAGCTAAGGTCTTCTTGGCTATCATTCCCACCTTCCTTGAGATCGCTCTTCCGATGTCTACCCTTCTTGGAGTGATGCTCGCGTTTGCCCGAATGTGCGGAGACTCCGAAATGGTGGTTCTTCGGGCGAGCGGGATCAGCCTTCTTAAGTTCATGCTCCCGATCGGGATTTTCGCCGTTGTGGTCGGATCCACTGGGCTCTTCGTCTCTTTCGTACTCCGGCCGTGGGGTTTCTCTACCCTCTCCACGGCGCTCTTCGAGATCGCCCGTTCAAAGAGCACCTCAGGTCTCACGGAGGGTGTGTTCAACAAGATCGGACAACTCACCCTCTACGCAGAGAAGATCGACTACCAGACCGGAGATCTCCTCAAGGTCATCGTCGATGACAAACGAAACGATACACAGCGCAAGGTGGTCGTCGCTCGTCGAGGAAAGATCGTGGCGGATGAGGAGACTCAAACTCTCTCACTCCTTCTCGGTGAGGGGGTCGCCCACGAGACCGATGGGGAGAACTACTCTCGCACCGAATTTCAATCGAACAGCTTGAGCGTCAATCCATCGGAGCTCAAAGAGGATGCCAAGAAGGGAGCCGTCGCCCGCGAGCTCTCGGGGCCCAAACTCCTTGAGACGGTACAGCACTACAAACAGAAGATTCGCTCCACCGAAGGGGACGCTATTGAGGTATACGGTCAGACGCTCACACGGAAGGAGCTCCTCAAAAAGTTTCGCCGCGCTAAGATCGAGTATGGGCAACGACTCTCTCTTCCCTACGCGTCCGTTGTGATGGCGTTCATCGGCATGGCCCTCGGTATTATGTCTCCTCGAACCCAACGGACCTGGGGCGCGGGATTCGCCGCGACGTTGGGGCTCGTCGTATTTATTCTTTACTACTCAATTTTTTCTATCGGCCTCACCATGGCGGATAGGGGAGCGCTTAAGGTCGGCGTAGCGCTGTGGGCCCCCAACATCATAACGACGGCGATCGCGGCGCTCCTCGTCTACAAAGTAGGAACAGAGCAGTGGCAGTCAGTATCTGAGGGAGCTCAAAAAGCGATAGAGAGAGTGGGCACGTTCACCAAGCGATGGAGGAAGGCGAAATGAAGATCCTTCACCGTTACATCCTCTCCCTCCTCGTTAGGAACTTTATCATAGGTCTCACGACCTTCGTATTTCTCTTCCTCGTCGTCGACTTTATCGATCGCATCGACAACGTCCTCGGCGAAGGGGCTTCAGCGTGGCTAATTGTTCAGTACTTCCTCTGCAAGGTGCCCCTTATGGCGCAGCTCATGCTTCCGGTTGCGCTCATCTTCGCGACCCTCTTCACGTACGGACTCCTGTCAAAGAGCTCCGAGATAACGGCGATGCGGGCGGCTGGCGTTACGGTGGCGTGGCTCGGGCGCCCCCTGATGATGTTCGGCCTCGGACTGTCGGCTTTCTCGCTCCTCCTCGGCGAGGTCGTTGTCCCCTTCTCTGAGCGACGACAAAAGGAGCTCTATAACATCGACATTCGGCAAAAGGACAAAAAGGGCGGATACAGCCAATCGGACTTCTGGTGGCGTCACGGAGACAATTTCTACGCCTTCGATCTCTTCGACTCACGTACAAATACCATCCACTCCCTCTCTCAATTTGATATTCCCGATGACTGGCGGGTGTCAAAACGCACGGACGCTCGAACCGCCCACTGGATCGATCAGGGACTTGGGTGGAACATGCGCGATGTCACCACCTATCACTTCGATAGGAATCCGATGTTCGTCGAGCGCCTTCGCTCACTACCACTTCCCATCAAGGAGATTCCGAGCGACTTCTACGACGTGAAGAGCGATCCCTCCACGATGAGCTTTTCGGAACTTCGACGGTTCATCAAAAAGCTCAAACGAAACGGGATCTCAACGACCCAGTACATGCCGGACCTCTACAGTAAGATTGCGGCCCCTCTCATCATCTTCATAACCGGAATGCTCGTCCTCCCGTTCACCCTCTTACCGGCCCGATCCGGGAGCATGGCGCTCACCTCGATCGCCGCGATCTCGATAGCGTTCCTCTACTACGCGGTCGACTCATTTAGCATCTCGATGGGACGAGCGGAGCTCCTTCCACCGTTCCTCGCGGCCTGGTCAGCGAACATCGTGTTGGGTATCGTGGCGTTCGTGCTAAATCTTGGAACAGAGGCTCCCCGGTAAGAGCACTGGAGCCGCCACCAGCGCGGCCCGTATCCGGTGCGAGAAAGCCGTAGCGCCACCCAGGAATTGGCGATGCTTTCATCTCTTGAATAACCCACAAACGTAGTCCCTTCATGCATTTATCGCCGCGGTCCACGACCATGCTCGCCCACACAAGCAGCCACTTCGCGCTCGACAATTTCCTAAAATCATTGGTTTACCAAGCTCCTTTGCCCCTGGTATACTTCTAGGAAGCTACATGGGTTCATGTTCATCCCAGCGCATTCCAACGCGCTCGGGATCGGTCTGGCCTGATACGCTGTAGAGTGGTTACTTCTGAAGGTTGTATGAAGAGAGCTTTGCTTTTCGTTTTGCTTGCGGTGATCTCAACCTTCACCATCCCCCACTCCACGCCCCTTGCTCAATCCGGCGCCACCGACGTGAGGAGCCCGGAGTCGTTTAATTCATTTCAAGACTGCATTCTTGGGGATCCGACCCCGCCCCCCGAGATTCCATGCGGCCAATTCGTCGCCATTCCGCGTCCCATAATTCAGTATCCTTCACCTGGACGTCCCCCATGTCCCAACGAGACGGTGATTTTCTATGGACCAGAATGTCCGACTCCAACATTCACCTTCACCGCCACACCGACCGAGAAGGTAGTGGTCATTCCGGATACGCCCACCGCAACGGTCACCCCGAGCAGGACGCCAACACTGACACCAACGATAACAAGATCTGCGACACCAACATTAACAAGATCCGCAACACCAACTAACACTGCAACACCAACGGCAAGCAACACGGGGACGGTAACGGCTACGTCAACTCCAACAAACCGACCATCGCCAACTCAAACAGTTACGATAACACCGACTCTCACCGCCACGATTACCCCCACCTTCACGCCAACCTGCTCGTACTACGATCTCGAGACCGAGATCAGCATCTTCTACTGCGAGTACGACCAAGAGATCCCAACCTTTGGCGGGGATGTCGTTCAGGGAGGTGGGGCGGGATGCGCTACCGGCGTGCTTCGACAAACCGGAACGGGCAACGCTCGTTATGATGATGACAACATGTTCCAGGTTGCGTGGGAGAGATTATTTTCAAAAGAAGGCGCTTGGGTTACTGCCCTGTTTGATGCCCTGAATGCGGCGGGCGGAGACCTCACACCTGAGGAGATCGCGGCGCTTCAACCGGCTGAGGTCGGGCAAAAGCTGGCGGTCGGTGAAAATTGTAATCCTATAGTGGTTTCCAACGATGCCCGCAGCTGCGGAACGATCAACGTGGGGTACATCGTAAGCCCGCTCGGTCTCGACCTCGGTGGGGAGGACAGCTGGACCGTTGTACGATTTAAACTCGCGCCGAAACAACGGAATCCTTGGGTTGTGTGGAAAGCGAGCGCGGAACGACCGCTCCTCGTGTACGATCCGCAACACACCGGTAAGGTCGTCGATGGCCGGCAGCTCTTTGGAAATTGGACCTTCGGTGGACGGAAGGCGGTTCGCCTCGTATCGCGAAGCTCGGCTCCGTCCTCCGTGGATGAGTGGGACAACGGTTATCAAGCGCTCGCTGAACTCGACATCAATAAGGACGGATTCGTGCGCGGGCAGGAGCTTGAGCCTATCGCCCTATGGTTCGACGCGAACCAAAACGCCATAGCCGATCAGGGCGAGGTTGTACCGGCGACATCGAAGGGAATAACCGAGCTGAGAACGAGTTACGACACCGTAGATCCAAAGAGTGGAACGCTCCTCTCCGTGAACGGATACGAACGAACTACGACGAAGGGTAAGACCGTGCGAGGAAACACCTTCGATTGGTACTCAGACACCTATACCTCCAAACGCTTGGCCCTCGCGGAACTCGATCGAGCCCCTTCGGTGTCTCCTCACGAGCCGGTGGCGACAAGCCCTCAAGAGGCGTATCGTTCTACTAGGGCGCTCGAACCACAGGGTCCTCTCGACGGATTCTGGATCTGGCAACACGATTCCGACCCAACGACAGGTGGAGTGTTCTTCCTTGAGGAGAACAAAGATCGAATGGCGGGCGTCTCCATCGTCGAGCGCCGTCAAAAGCCGAACGCCAAGGGAGTGAGAAGCTTCTACGACAAAGCTCTCCTTGCTGGTACTATCTCGAAGACAGGGAACTCTCGAACGGTGAAGATGACGGCGAATTACGGTGGTGTTATCACCACCTCGACCGCGACGCTCGATGAAAAGAAGGGCGTATTAACCGGCTCGAGCTCAGCCACCAAGGGCGGACCGAGCCTGAAGATGTCCTGGACGGCGAAGCGAATGGTGCCGGGAAGCCTTCGAATGCTTAAAAAGTGAGTGAACAAGATGAGACCGATGATATCTTGCAGTATTTTTGGGCTACAACGAAGTGGTGGGCGGCATCCGCTCAACTCCCGCTCCGTGTGGATCGCGCTCCTCACAACCCTGATCATCGGATGTAACTCCGCCGCGTGGGCTCAGATGGAGAACTACGGGTCAGAGGGGTATTCAAACTCCTCTGATGGTACTGGCTCCTCAGACGGTACTGGCGTGGAACCCACCGTAGAGCCAACAACGGAGCCAACAACAGAGCCAACGACGGAGCCAACGACGGAGCCAACAACGGAACCCACTGCAGAGGCGACAACTGAACCAACGGCTTTGGCAACACCGGAGACAGCAGCGACTCCAGAGACAACACCGACTCCAGAGACAACACCGACTACAGAGGCAACAGCGACAGTACCGTCGACAGCGACTCCAGACGCTAGCCCAACGCCCAACTGCTCGGAGGGTGGCTCGTGTAAGGAGGGAGAGTGCTGTCATCAAGGACAGTGCGTTCCAACCAGCTGCGAAGTCTGTCCCAACGACCATAAGTGCCAGGGTGACGGCCAAACCTGTTGCGAGCGGACTAAGACGTGTATGTCAGATACAGAGTGTAAGTGCGGAAACTGCCAGATCGACGCGGGCGAGGACTGCAAGACCTGTCCAAATGACGCCGGCTGCGAGAATCCAAACTGCTGTAGCGACAGCGGGCAATGCATATGGCTCGGCAATGACGGCATGTGTAATTGCCAAGACAGAGCGAACAAGTTGCCGCCGGTTGTTCCTCAAGGTTGTCAGGTCCAAAATTAGTGGCGCAACAAGAGTAGAGAAAGGCCGAGGGTTCTATCCGATCGCGTGACGGAACATCTTCTCCACGATCTCCTCCAGGGTACCAGAGGAATTATCGATCAAAACCGCGCCCTCCGCCGGCTTCATTGGAGCCAACGCCCGGTGTTCGTCGTCGTAGTCACGTCGGGAAAGGTCACGTTCGATCGTCTCGAGGTCAGCCACCTCGCCCTTCGCCAGAAGCTGCGCCCGACGGCGCTCGGCGCGAACACGGAGATCTGCGTTTATAAAAAATTTCGGGGATGCCTCAGGAAATATGACCGTTCCCATATCACGCCCCTCAGCCACCACACCGGCCGGCGCGAAGGCAGTCCGCTGCACATCGACAAAGTGATCACGAACGGAAGGGAGCTTGGCCACGAAGGACGCTAGCTTTGAGACCTCTTGGGTCTGAATCTCGGAGTCACGAAGGACGCCATCGATGAAGACCTGATTACCTGTTGTACGGTCGTACTTGAGTTCAATGGTGTGACGCTTGAGCAGATTACCAACAGCGGCGTTATCGTCAGATGAGATACCGGCCTGAGAGACCAAAAATCCCGCCGCCCTATAGAGAAGCCCTGAATTGAGGTGCGCGAATCCAAGACGCTCCGCGAGAAGGCGCGCAAGCGCGCTCTTGCCCGATGCGCCCACTCCATCTACGGTGATAATCCGTCGCCCTGCCATCATGATACCTTACTCCCCCTTGGCCACTTCTCGATCCTTCAGACCGTACCACACCCCCTCGGAACTCTCCATCGAGGCACCCCGGCGTTAGGCACTCGAGCCCCCACCCCTGGTGTTTCTGTGAATACCGAGAAAACTAAAGGTGGAACTCGCTCCTGGGGGACTTGCCCTCTCAGCGAACTCCCCTCACACTGATAGGGATGTCCAAGTAATTGAAGGGAGGTCGATTCCTCTCATCCTAAGTGCCTGATAGTGTGTTCACAGCGAACTTATATCGGCACTTCCGGCATCAAATATAGAGAGTTTAGGCACTAAATAGCCCAGATTCATTAAGGTTATAGCGTGGCGGCCGACCCTTTAGGAAAGGCTAGCGCTACCGGATAAAGGTATGAAAAGGCGCCCCCAAGGAGAGGACCAATTAGCGGTACCATTTCGACGCTCCCTCGAACAAAATGAGAGCGACCTCGGTATCGTACTGTCAGGTGGCGGTGTTCGCGCAGCCTATCAAGCAGGTGCTCTCAAAGCTCTTGGCCAAGTCATCTCGAAAGACCTCGACCGCACCTCCATAATCCTCGGAAGTAGTATCGGCGCCGTCAACGGCCTCGTGGTATCGGCTGGGCTCAAGACCAGCTTTAATCATTCAATAAACCTCCTCGAAGAGTTGTGGCGAGAGCGAACGTTCAGCAACACCTTTTCAGGCACTCGGGCGCGGGCCTTCATTAGAGCAATCCGGATAGCGGCGGAGCAATACCTCGCCCCCGGCCCTCACGGGTCAAAGGTAACCCTCTTCGATCCAGAGCCCCTCAGAGACCAGCTGGACGCCGCGTTACAAGCCAACGGCGGACTCACCCCCGATGGCCGAGCGGCGAACCTGAAAGCGGTCGGCGTGATGACAACCCTTGAGGGGGAATCACGAAAACCCCTGCTCTTCCTAAGCTCTCACCAAGAGATCCCACCAGAGCAGATGCACGGCACAACCTTCGACGTGTGCTACGTGAACGAGCTCACCGCGAAACATGGCTTCGCCTCGGCGGCCCTTCCATCCGTGCTTCCACCGGTTGAGATCGATACGGAGCGCGGCAAGGTTCGTCTCGTGGACGGTGGTATCTCTCAGAACGTCCCCGTGGATCCAGCTGTCCGGCTCGGAGCGCACCGCATCATCATTATCGACATCTCAGGACGCTCGTGGTGGTTCGATCACTACGGGGAGCCTCACGATACGCGACCGACGTGGGAGGTCCCGGCGGAGTCAGATACCTTCTGCTTGCGCCCACCACAGACCCTCACCATTCGTCCGGCGTCGGCTCTTGGACCGCTCTTGAAAGCGGCCGTTGGAAGTTCACACAAGAAGTTCATGAACGCGTGTGGCGCGCTGTGGCCGCTCTTTACGCTCGTCAAAGCCAAACTTGGCGAGGACCTCGCCTACGAGGTGATGTCCTATGGCGCCCTCGATCCTGATTACCTCAACGCGTTAATGGAGCAAGGATATCACGACACGGTAGCCCTCCTGCGACGTCGTCCTCGCCATCAGCTCTTCTACGAACACGAGGAGGAGCAGGCGTCCAAACTTCCCACCGATGAGAAGAAGGATGATTCGGTGTTGAGGGCGTAGATCCTCAAGTACCGCGGCGGTCAGGAATGACCGCCCTCCCAAGTCACGGGACGGTACAACGGGAGGGCGACCATTCCTGGTCGCCGTGTTACGGATGGCAGGATCGCCTGACCTACAACGGCGCCCCAAACGAGAACATCGTCTGCATCTTCTCGCCATCCTGAGGATCGATGGGGTATCCGAACTCAACACGAATCGGACCCATCGGCGATGCCCATCGAATACCGTACCCCCACGCTTGTCGCAGCTCATCAACCGCGATCGGCTTGTTGTCGTCGTACGCCTGACCGAAGTCGTAGAACACAACGCCCTTGAATCCAGCGGAGTTCACAAGTGGGAAGATCATCTCAAGGTTGTTCACGATCTGCTTACTACCACCGTACTCTTGATCATTGATATCAACCGGGCCAAGGGTTCGATTTCGATATCCACGCACGGAGTTAATACCTCCAGGGAAGAACCGTCGGTAGAGCGGGAACGGATTGTCGTTAAAGCTCTCTCCATAGCCGAAGTTAGTTCGATCGGCGATGACGACCTCACCCCACGAGCCCTCCGCGAGGGGGTAGTACCAGGAATTTCGGAACTCGACGAGGTAGAAATCCTGATCTCCGCCAAGCCCGGCAAGCTCCGTTTGAAGAACCTGCTTAGACCCCTTCGTTGGATTCATCGGATTGTTGATAGTATTTCGCACGAGGCTCGGAGTGACGGAGGAGGCCGAAGACTTCCCATATGAGTCCTTGACCAGCTGAGCGGCGTCGCTGTCGACATCGTAAATATCAACTCTCAGGGCCTCATACTTCACGTTGAAGTTGATGTCTTGAAGCCATTCACCGAAGATCTGCTCACCCGGATAGCCGACCGTAAACGCTCCTCCCGCTAACTCGCGACGGAAGTCATCGAATACTCGGGTAGTACGGAGCGCGTCCACTCCAGCCGACACATACGTGTCGTTCACGCGCGGGTCGTCGATAGAGAGCACCTGATTACTGATCTGGGAACCGAAGTCGAGATTGAGGTTCGCTCGTCGCCCCGTTCCGAAGAGGTTATTCTCAGACACCTTCGTGTTGAAGATAGCGCCGTTGTTCGTGGAGTATCCCGCGCCCGCGCTGAAGCTTCCCGTTGTCGCTTCCTTCACGTTCACATCGAGATCCACCATCGAAGGATCACTGGTGGGCTGATTGGTAATGCCCACCTCATCGAAGTACCCTAATCGCTGCAACAGCGTCTGACTCCGTTTGATCTTGGTCCCTGAGTAGAGCTGCTGCTCCTCGATCTTCAACTCACGACGAATGACGTTGTCGTAGGTCTTCTCGTTCCCGCTCACGTTAATCTTGTTGATTCGAACAACATTCCCCTTGGTGGTGGTAAAGTCGAGGTCAACGGTCGACTCCTGCTTGTTCACGGCGGTGTTAGGTACCACGTTCGCGAACGCGTACCCCTCATCCGAAAACTTATCGGTGATGGTAAAGATGTCATTTCGTACATCGGTGGCGCTAAAGACCTCACCAGACTCGCTCTTGATGCCCTCTAACGTATACTCAGCCGAATCCTTCGCGAGGTCCCCGGAGGCCGAGATCTTACCGATCTTGTACTGCTGCCCCTCAGTCACGTCGAAGGTCACATACAGTCCATCGTCGCGCTTCTCAATATCGGCGTTTCCAACAGTTCCCTCGAGATACCCATGATCCATGAGGTACTGACGGAGTACCTGCTTATCGGCTTCCGTCATCTCCTCATTCACGCGCCCCGTTCCGAGGAGCCACGAAATCCACCAGTTGTACTCCTTGGTGGCTATCTTGGAGAGCATCTCGCTCTCATCAAGGTCTTTAGCCCCCTCGATCTTGACCTCTCGAACTCGATATCGGTTACCCTCTTTAGCGACGAAGGTGAGGTCAACCTCATTCTCTCCCACGGGAGTTGTCGAATAATCGAGTGTCGCGTCGTAAAATCCCTGAGCTTGGTAGTAGACCTCAGCCTTGCGAATCATCGACTGTATCTTCGCTTTATCCACGAAGCGACGGGAGTCGAATGTAAGGATCTCAGCGAGATCACTCTCCGAGACCTCGTCGTTCCCCTTAATCAGCACCTTGCGAACAACAGGTTTCTCGACGAGCGTATACTTGAGCTTGCGCTCACCCGATGGGGTTGTAACGACACTCACCGTAACGTCATCGAAGAATCCGGTGTTGTAGAGCGTTTTCACGTCCTCATTGATCTCAGACGCCGTCACCCGACCGTACGTCCCTTTAAGCTGTACCCGGATCGCGTTCGTGTCGATACGACGATTTCCCTCTATGACCACACCGCCAACTGAATAGACGTCACTGATCTGGGCCTGCGCCGGCTTCAGCGCCGAGGCCACGAATACCGCCATCACAACAGCGGAGACAATCCCAGCTCGACGTGTAAGGGTTAACCTCTTCATACGGATCTTCCACTCCTAGGCGTTTGCGCCTCGTTCCTCACCCTGGACAACGAGCGCACCACCCGGGTGCATCTCAACGACCATATCGAGACTGCGAGCCAATTCATGATTGTGTGTAACGATTATTAAGGTACTCCCCTGCTCCCTATTTATCTCAAGGAGAAGGCGTTGAATCTCTGACGCTGTGGCGATATCGAGGTTACCGGTCGGTTCATCCGCGAGAACCACCGCGGGACGCGCCACTAGCGCTCGGGCGATGGCGACACGCTGCTGCTCACCACCCGACAATTGAGAGGGCAAGTGCTCCTTGCGAGCCGCAAGACCGACCTTGTCGAGCAACGCGCCAGCCTTCGCCTGCGCCTCGCTCTCGGCCACTCCCGACATGATGAGCGGCAACGCGACGTTCTCAACCGCGTTAAACTCAGGAAGGAGATGATGAAACTGGAAGATGAATCCGATATTCTTGGCGCGAAACGCCGCGCGCTCATCAGAGCGGAGCGCGCTAATATTCGTATCGCCATACGTGACGCTTCCGGACGACGGGGTATCGAGAGCGCCAAGCAGGTGCATCAGGGTAGATTTACCGGTACCGGAACGACCGATAATGGCGACGGAACCCCGATCAGGAAATGAGAATGAGAGGTTATCGATAACCGTTAACTCCCGATCGGCGTCACGGTACCGCTTCGTGAGACCCTCAACTTCGATGCGCATGAACTCCCTCACCCTTAGTCATAGCGAAGCACCTCACTCGGCTCTAAGCTCGCCGCTCTCCGCGCTGGATAGATAGTCGCTACGAAACAGATCAAGAACGCGGCAACGCCGACCATCGCGAAGTTAAATGGATCGATAGTCACCGGCAGGGTCGACATCTGGAAGATGCGCTCATCGATCGGGAATCCGTAGGTCTTCAACGCCCAGCACCCGACAAATCCGAGCGCGAGTCCGATAATGGTGCCGAGACCACCAATGACGGCGCCCTGAATTCTGAAGATTCGACCGATGCTCGGCGTTGAAGCGCCCAGGGTTTTCATGACCGCGATGTCCTTCCGCTTCTCAAGCACGATCATGATGAGGGTGGTCACGATGGAGAAGCTCGCCATAACGATGATGAGGAGCAACACGATAAAGTACACACGCTTCTCAAGCTGAATAGCGTCCCATAAAGGTTTGTTGGTGACGGTCCAATCACGAACAGTAAGTCCTGACTCGAGACCACCGGTGGCTGCGTGGATACGCTTGGCGATATCAGGCGCGGCGTTGATATCACGAACTCGAACCTCAAGCCCGGTCACACCACCCTGCATATCGAAGAATCGCTGCGCCTCCTCTAAGCTGATGTACGCGACCCCGCTCTCGTACTCCACGAGTCCGGAGCTATACGCGCCCACAACCACGAACCTTCGAAAGGAAGGAACGAGCCCGAACGGGGTCGAGGTCACCTGCGGAGAGAGGATCGATACGGGGGTTCCGGCAAAAACTCCCAAAGTCTGAGCCAACGAACGTCCGATCAAGATACCCGGAAGGGTCGCCTCCTGCTCCTCTCCATTGGCGAGAAGAACGTTGATCGGCGAAGGATTAAAGAGGGAATCAAGGGAGCGGTGCGGAGGAAGGTACCGAGCGACCTGCTCGGCCGACGCGCTTCCCTTTTCGATTCCACGAATGAGCAGACCCGAGGCTCGGGAATCCGAACGAATAAGAACCTGGTGATAGGTAAACGGAGAAACAGAGAGAACCCCAGACACCTGCTGTATCTTTTGAGCGGTCTCTCGCCATCCGAAGATACCGGACCCGGTCGCACTATTAATAACGATGTGTGAATCGGTACCTACGATCTTCTCTCGCAATTCATGTTCGAATCCCGTCATGACCGACATGACGATATTCAAAACCATGACTCCGATCGCGACACCGATTACTGAGATAACGGTGATAATCGAGATGAAGGCTTCGGACCTCTTACTCCACAGGTAACGTAACGCAATTTTTCGAGAAAAGGCCCATGAAGACATCCGGCGCAGGATAGCCACCTACCTCCATCCCGTCAATGAATTCACAACGATATCCGGACCGACACTTCTAACTTTTCCGCTCGCACGATCTCTCTTCGCGCCAAAAAAACCGATCTGACGAACGCTTAAAACCCCCGTTTCCAATCGGGAAAAATCGAGTACGAATCGTGCGGCAAATTTATTACGCATAAACTCTTCTCTGATTGACGGATCATGCATCTTACCAGTAGTAACAAGGGGTACTCGTAGGTTTTTCCCTCCCACATGTGGGCGGCACCTGGGAGAAAATCCTTGGCACACCGCCCTCCAACCATCTTGGATGGCGCGCTCTGTTTAAACGCAGTTTTAGAAATGCCCCTCTTTCGTCTCCTCATAATTGCGGTGTCCCTGGTAACGCTCCCGACATCGAGCTATGCGGAGCCTGCGGCAACGACGATGCAGGTTGAGGGGGTTACGGTCACCGATCCGGATGCTCCGCTCGACAAATCCCAACCTCAGAAAGAGAAGCGGTATATCCGCAAAATTACTATAAAAGTTGGCGAGATCTTCGAGGACGACAGCGGCCCGTATGGGTTGGTCAACAGCCTCAAGACTCCGACCATGCACAGTGTTATCCGCACGGAGCTCCTCTTTCGAGAGGGCGACACCTTTGATCCGTATCTCATTAAGCAATCGGCTCGAAATCTCCGCCTGCAACGGTTTCTGCGACAGATCAAGATAACCCCCACCTTTGATGGCAACGCGGTGGACGTGATGGTCGAGGCCAGGGATTCATGGACCCTGATCCCCTACCTCAGCTACTCCTCGGGAACCGGTCAACGCAATCAGGGCGTTGGCATCTCGGAGGGTAACTTCCTCGGCGGAGCCACCCGGGTAGAAACGAAATACGAGCAGAACGCCTCCAGAAACAGCTTTGGCGCCGCGGTGCAGGATCCTCAATTTCTAGGCACCCGTCATAACTTCCTCCTCGGAGCCGCTGACCGTTCCGACGGAACAACGACTCGCTTCGCGTACGGACTCCCCTTTCGAAGCCTGATGCAGCGTGACGCGTGGTCATTTGACGGCGGTACCGCGGACACTATCGGCCGTTTATGGAACGCGGGAACCGAGACCTATATCTATCGCCAGCACCTCAACAGCTTCGACGCCCTCTATACCTTCGCGGGGCCAAGCGCCCTTCCTGCACAGGAGGATGATCCCTACACCGGTATTTACAAGGGACAGTGGGTCCTCTCGCAACGATACTCCGTGGGATACAGCTACTCGGACGCCACCTTCCACCAGGCCGACGAGCAGGATTATCAGGACCTCGATCTCGACCCCTCAACGGTGAGCAACAATCCTGCCGACCTCGCGACCGATAGGCGCTTCAGTGGACCGCTCTTCCAGTATCAGACGATCCATCCCGAGTTTATCTCGATGAACTACATCGACCGATTCGACCGGGTCGAGGATTACAACCTCGGGGATGAATCGCTCGTAAACATGCAGATCGCCCCCCGCTCCTTGGGTTCACGAGACAACTCGATAATTGCCACAGCGAATCGAAGCAAAGGATGGAAGACGTCGAACTCGTCATTCCTTCGCGGAGAGATCGGTGGAGCCACGCGGTACGACCACACCATGGAGGAGATACAGAACACGATCATCCGCACCGAGTGGAAGGCATACTCCGTCATGGGAGATCTCTACATGGGAGAGCGCTTCTTCGGGCGACACACCTTCGCGAGCCAGTTCTACATCGATTTCGGAGAGAAGCTGGACAAGGACAGACAACTTCTTCTCGGCGCGGACACCGGTTTGCGAGGGTATGAGATCAACACATTCGCTGGTGACAAACGCGCGGTGCTGAACCTCGAGGAGCGCTCGCACATCGCTGACGACATATTCCAACTGGTGAGCTTAGGAACCGCGGTCTTCGTTGATGTCGGAGGAGCGGCATCGAACTCGCTCGGAGACCTCCTCACCTCCGATCTCTACGCGGACGCGGGATTCGGACTGCGGTTCTGCTTCCCACGAGCATCAGGCGGCGGCATCGCCCGTATCGACGTGGCGTTTCCGTTCCGAGACGGTCCAGATGGATCAAACGCAGGAGAGCCCCGAGTCATCTTCGCCGCTGGTCAGATGTTCAACGCCCGTCTCAGAAGTGAAGCGCTTGGACCTGAGAACGCGTCGTTGGGGATCGGGTTTGATCGGTAGCGGAGTCAGCCATCCTCCCCCCCTTACCGGGAGCCGGCACCCAGGAAGGGCAGTCATTCCTGACCGCCGCGTTACGTGAAGCCAAGACCGATTGCGGTATGAAATGTTTCGGCGAGCAGGAATGCTCGCCCTCCCGCAATCTACTAAGCGTCAACCCCACCGCCACCTCCTAATTCAAACCATAACCACCTCTAACGCCCCTTTTCCAACGTTCCGGCTTCCTTAGCGTTTACCCCTCTGATACTAAACGTAAAGGCCCTGCAGGCGGTGCTCGGGGCTTCGTTGTACAACCCTATCCTTCTCGCGGTCGTTATGTCCCGATTCAGGACCTCCCTCTACTCCATCCTCACACTTGCTCTGGGTATGTTCGTAGCCTGTGCGTGTGACGCGGCCGCTATCCCGACGGTGACCGCTCGACTCGTATCCCTTGAGAGAACGGATAGCAAAACGGTTCACGTAACCCTTCGCACCCAAGAGGGACTCGAGCGTTTCGTATTCGCTCCACACGAATCCGCCACCACCACCACCGAAGAGGTGCATTTCTCTGGATACGCGCGACCACGAAACTTCCAGAGAGAGAAACTCCCCGCCGCCCTCACGATCGCCGACCGCCGCGCCTGGATCTTCTATACGAGTCGACGAACCGGAAGACCCGCGGCCGCAATCGTCTCGCTCACCCGAGCTGACTCGAAGCTCATCACCAAACGGGTACGGGTCTCCCGGGTTCCTGAGAAAACGCTTGAGTGTGGAAGTCACGGGAACGAACACGCCGACGAACCATCGACCTCAGCCGCCTCTCGCAAGCGACGCGTAAATCGCCCCTCTGGTGGAAAATTTGGCGCGAACCGAGCGGGGCTCTTTAGCCCGGCGCGCGTTCTTGAGGTCGCCACCGAGGCTGATTACGAATTCCGTCGAATCCACGGCGACGACACCAACACGTACATCAGAGCCGTACTCAACGCTGTCGACACTATCTACGCCTCAAGCCTTGGCGTGCGCGTTAAGATAGTCAGTCAGCGAGTCTCTTCATCACCCACCGGCCGACGGGGCTCGATCGACGCGCTCAATCTCTTGGAGGAGTTCCGCCAGGGAGCCTTCGCTTCAAACTCACCCGCCGACGTTCGACACCTTTTCACCGGTCGGTCCGTTGAAGGACTCACGATCGGCATCGCCTATGTCGCTGCGGCGTGTACACAGGGGGGCCGATACGGCGTCGGGCTCTCGCGCGATGTCAGCGCGGGGCTCCAACCATTCCTCGCCGCGCACGAGCTCGCGCACAACCTAAGCGCTACACACGACGGTGAGGCCAACTCTATTATGAATCCCGCCATCACTGAGGCGAACAACCGGTTCACGTCGCGGGCTCTGACAAGCATCTACAACTTCGTCACCTCAACTGGATCATGTCTCGGTTCGGAACTTCTCTCACCCGCGACCATAACGCTCGACAGCACCGATCCGACCCGATTTAATGCGCAGGTCACATTCACCACCACAGGCAGCTCCTCATGCTCCGTTATCTTGTACGGTTCAGGGGATGGTCGGCGATACACTCCGATCTCCACCCGGAATCTTGGTCGAGCGACAACAAGCACCGCGCGGGTCGCTTCATTCGCCGCGGAGGCGCCACCCCTCACCTCAACGCAAAGCTTCTACTTTAAGGCGAAAGTGGTGTGCGGAAGTTCCCGCACCATCTCGGCGCCAGCTAAGCTCCGGTACGGCCTAGCGACATCGGGGACCACCAACACCAGCAATTCGAGTCGGTGGCTTGAGGGGTTGAAAAGGAATTTGCGCTAGGATGGACTGGCGTCGCGGGAGGGCGACCGTCCTCGGTCGTCGAAATTTCGCGCACTTTAGATGATGTCCGCCTTACGCAACGCGGCGGTCGGGGACGACCGGCCTCCCGGGTCACACCCCAAAAAACGAAAATATCCTTGCCTCGGCCCGGGTTGATTTTAATAGAACCTCGTATCAAAACCGCCCTTTGGGCAAAAAAGAAGCGGCCCAAGTTCCGAAGAACGAGGGCCGCTCCCAAAAAAGACAAGAGTCAGCTTACTTCTTCTTAGCTGCCTTCTTTGTGGTCTTCTTCTTAGCTGTTGTCTTCTTTGCTGCTTTCTTCTTAGCTGCCATTTTCTTTTCTCCTGTTTGATGGCGAATGGAATAATCTCCACTCACCGTCTACGTTGGTTTACCGACCTAGCCAAACTTATTGGTCTTCGAGAGAATCTCTCAACCTCACCAAGCTTAGCTTGACCGAAATCTTATCCCCTCTCACCTCAGAGCGGCTTTTCCTTGCGAAAGAAGCCGTTTTTCCTTGGCGAGAGCGGCTTTTTTTGCTTCATCACTGCTTGTCGTCAGACAAGCTACGAAGCTTAACGATTACCGCCAAATCGATGATCCTTTCGAATCACCGCGAACCTTACTTTAACTTCGCCGCACCATACCTATAACTACCAACGGGCGACGGTTCTCTGCCATCTCACGAACCTTCAGAGCGAAGATTCTTTTTGTTTTCGCCGCTCACTCACTACCCTTTCAGATAGTCAGTGAGCAACGAACGAGACCTCATTGACTGCAGGTTGACACCGCTTGCAATTCTTGACAAGCCCTTTTTTGATGACACGAGATCCCCAGATGGTTTCAAGAGAGTGAAAATTTTCTCCGCGCGCATCGTCAGGCGATCTCTCACTCATCACGATCATGATCACGCGACGATCAGATCGCGAACTCACCAACCCATCTCCCACGCACAAGGAGATCGATCATCTCACCACTCTCAAGCACAGCCTGAACGTCGATTTCCTCATTAGAAATCATGATATCCGTGTGTACGGAGCTGGTATTGCATCCGAGCGCGGCGCACTCCTCATCGGACATCGAGGCTCCTCCCTGGAGACATCCCTTATAGGCGGACCCCACAGCGATGTGACACGCCGCGTTCTCATCGTAGAGTATTTCTTGAAAGGTCAAACCGCTCTCAAAAATTGGGGAGTCGATCCCAACGAGCGCGACCTCTCCGAGACGATTCGCCCCCTCATCACTCTTCAGGTAGGACTCCAAGGTCGACGCGCCCTCACTACACGAAAAGCCCGAAATAAGCCCATTTTTAAAGGTTATTGTGAGATCTTTAATGAGCTTTCCATTCACATAAAACGGTCTCGTTGCCGTGACGACGCCCTCGGTTCTGCGCCAGTCCGGGGTTGTGAAACACTCCTCCGTCGGAAGGTTCGGTTCGAACTCATGACCCGCCGGCGTCCTGTCCATCCCACCCTTGAAGAGAGCTTTCGGGGAGAGCCCAACGGTGAGGTCAGTGCCCGGTCCGGAGAACTTCAACTCGCGAATCCGAAGCGAGGTGAGTCGCTCCGCCCGCCGCTTGAGCTGAAGGTTATGTTCACGCCATCGCTCGAGGTAACCACTCTGATCAACTCGACAGATCTTGAAGATCTCTCCCCACAACATCTCCTCCGCGACGCGACCTCGAAGGTCGGGAAAGATCTTCTCCGCCCACGCCGGAGTGGCTGCGGCGATCACACACCAATGCACCGTCGATTTCCCGATCCCCTCAGTGTAAAAGCGTTTTGCGGCGACGTATGTGGCCTTCCTCACATCATTGACCGCGGTCGGATCGAGATCAGAGAGGTAGTCAGGATATTCCGGCCCGAGCACCTTGAGGTTCGCGGCGCTCACATCGACGAGCTCGGAGAACTTGGCGGAAAAAAATGCCGGGAGAGAGTTCAGATGTTCAGGACGACTATGTAAAACTCGCGATCGAACGTTGAGGGGATCCACGAGTTCGACGTGCACATACCCCGCGCCACGTCGATATGCGGCTTCAACCAACAAGCCCACGAAGGCGCGGTGAATGACCTCACTAGAGATATTCACCAGCTGCCCGGGCTGGACGTTAAGCCCATAGGAGATAACGAGGTCAGCGTATCGCTCAAGCCTCTCTCTGAACCCCTGAGAATAACTATCTAATTCGCTTTGCATCGTTCCTCTCCCTTCGCAAAAATCTATGCGTATGAAGAGCCACATAGCACGCGTCAACGAGGGGGGCATCACGGTATTTGGGGTGGTGGGATGGTCGAGAACCGTGGATAACAATCGCCCTACGTAACGCGGCGGTCAGGACCCGCCTCCGCTTTGCTACGTCGAGGCAAGCTGACCACCCTCCCGGACCTCGGGGCAGAGTCTCCCTACCGCACGATCAACGACCTCTCAAGCTTCCCCTCGCGGATGAACCGGGCGAAGTTGCCTGCGTTAAGGGCGGCGTCGGATCCATCGCCGTTCGTAGTCACGCACCGTACCGAATATCGATATCCCTCAGGTGTGAAGTCTTTGAACACCTCATAGGTGTAGGGGCTAGGACCTGGAGCGCTTGAGAGTCCTCTGCGAGAGCCGACAACCTTCACGACGGCATTGCTCGGAGTGCCGCTACCGCCACCATAGTTCTCGAGGAAGAATCGAGCTCGCTCCCACGCGAAGCGATCCTGCTCAATAGCGACAACAAACTCGGTCGGGGCGGCGAGGATCTCATCGCGAGCTTGATCCTCTGGAGTGGCGGCAACCTCTAATTTTTCAAAGGCGTTCGCGTGCGAAAGATTGGCGATAGAGCCGTCACGAACTTTCTCTACCGAACAACCCGAGACGGCGAGTATCGAGAGAAGAAAAAGGGAGTTTCTGGTCTTCATAGGGCTCCATCCTTGAGAGCGACCGCTCTGTAGTACACACGAGTGTCACTCGCGCTACGCAGTCTCATGATCGAGCTTATAGTAAACCGAAATAAAAACGCCAACCATCTTCCTTTCAGGCGATGGTTGGCGTCACACGATCTCTCGTCAGAGAGATTTAGCTAAAGGAGCTTCCGCATCCGCAGGTCCGCTTAGCGTTCGGGTTCTTGAATTGAAATCCCGTTCCATTAAGCCCGGTCACGTAATCAACGACCGTGCCACGAAGGTAGCCAGCGCTCACAGGATCGACAACGACCTTCACGCCGCCGAAGTCGAGAGCGAGGTCTCCCATGCGCTCCTCTTTATCGAAATCAAGACCGTACTGATATCCCGAGCATCCACCGCCAACGACGGAGATACGAAGGAAATCACCAGCCTCGCCCTCTTCGGTGAGAGCCTTCGACACAGCGTCGATAGCTGAAGGGGTAAGGAGGATAGGCATCTCATCAGTAGCCGCGAAGCCGGTGTCAGCTGCCGCTACATTCTTATTTCCGCTACCGCTGCCACACGAACCAGTTGTTGAACACGACATAGAATAATCCTTTGAACAAAGAGCGCCCATGATTGAGGGGCGACGCTTTTATGTTACGAGTTTTACTAATCTTTATTGTACTAAGGAATAGGCTCCTTTCACAAGGATGGAGCCCCCTTTCACCCTATTTCAGCCCCCGCAAGGACCGCTGATTCGCCACTCGTCGCACTAAAGCTACGTAATTCAACAAGTTAGTGCGACCCAGGCACTCATCGCCAGCCTAACGTACTGCCCCAACAGCACCTTCTAAATACCCTTTCTGGCTTCAGGAACCGCTCATGAAAAACACCGAACGTGCCGAAAACATACACCAGAGGCTGACGTTTCAGCCCTACGCCGGTGCGGAGCAACGGCGAACGATGAGGCACCAGGACTATGTTCCTAACAAGGTTAAGACAGCTCACCACGCCGCTTATGGCGAGCACCGTCGCCGCGGTTCTCATCTCGCACGCGCCAGCTCATGCTGAAAACCAACCTGGCGAGCGTGCCCGTTACGCGCAACCGGACGAAACTTCACCGCTTCGCTTTACCCCGATCAACCTAGCCAACGGGAGCAAGTTGACCCTGATCGCGCCGACCCGTTGGTCTGAGACAGCCTCAAGCCTCATCACGGTTCTCAACACCACGCACGATCACTTCACCAGACTCTTCGCTGACCTTCCGGCCTTTAGCACCTCGATTCGGTTGATGGACGAAGAGGAGTTCTTCGAACTCACCGGCGCGCCGAAGTGGACCAACGCGATGTTCTTTCGAGGACAGATCATCCTTCCTCTCGCGAAAGGGAAAGCGATCGACATCGAGAACCTCAACCGCTCCGTGCGCCACGAGTACACGCACGCAATTCTCTCCGCGCTCTCGGCGGGAAATCTTCCAGGTTGGCTCGATGAGGGCCTGGCTCAATGGTTTGAGGGGGAGGAGAGTCCGGGATTACGGGAAGCGCTTCGTGAGTGGCTTAAGACTCATGAGCCGATTTCGCTAAGCCTCCTGCAGGGCGGATTCACGAAGCTCAAACCCGAGATGGTACCAGCTGCCTACGCGCAATCGCTTCTCGCCACTCGACTCGTCGCCGAGAAGTACGGATTCCCGGCGCTTGCCGCCTACTTCATGCTCCTTCGAGATGGAATCGACAAGGACGCGGCATTCGAAACCGCCTTCAACATCTCGTCCACTGAGTTCGAACAACAGATGGGGCGAGCACTCAAGCGGTGGGCCGTTAAAGGACAGAGCTAGTCATTCAGCTACAGGGATATCTTCCCGGCGTATCCCGTCATCTCAAGGTACCCAATGGCACTCTCTTTATCCGATACAACCGGACCCTCCCAATATCGCGGCTCAACCTCTGAAGCCCCCTCTCCCACCTCGCACATCTGAGCCCTCGCCTTCACGACGAGATCGATACCGTGGCCCGGGATCTGAACCCGCCACTCAAGTGGATACCGAGCTTTCGTGCGAGGACTCTCCCACACCTTGCCAGGTGTGAGCGTTAGGTCCTCGCCCTTAACCACTACGGATTCCCCCTCTCGCTGAACGGTCGCGGACGCGTATGACGTTCCTCCATCGGCTGAGCGAAGCCGAAACACGGTGAGGTTCCGTCCATCTTTAAGCATGAGCCCCATCCAATCCCATCCAACCTGGTCAGCGGATAGGGTGTTACTCATGAATTCATGATCCATCCAGGCGAGCCCGGTTAGCGGCGTGAGCCTCGTGCCGTCGCGCACCTCTCCGGAGATCCTGATACGAGGGATTGAATAGTAGTGAGACGCGCAAGTTTCACACGTGCCCTTGCGGCTGAAACCTCCCTCTCCCTGTAGCCAAGGCCCTCCCGTTGCTTTTCCGAGCAGCCTCACGGAGGTGTCCCCGCCCCTACTCGGCGAAAAGCGCAAAACGTGCGCGTCCCCGACCAACTCAGCTAACCAATCACCCGACCACACCTCAAGGGTCGATGGTGTAGCGCCCGCGGCGCCTAAAAGCGCGCCCCCCTTTCGAGAGGCGAAGGTGGTAGCCCCTGTCGCGATATCAGTTACCGCGGCATGAGCGAGAAACTCACTCTGAGACTGCCCGTCAGGGGTCTCGGCCCGTCGAAAAAAGGTAAGCTGAAAGCCATAGGCGGGAGGATCACGAAACGGCTCCCTTCCCTCTCGATAGAGATGCCCGGTGTAGTACCACCACTCGGTTTGAAACTGAGGATGAGGGCCGTGGTCCGTTGGGAAGGACCACGAGTATCCCGGACGCGCGCGTTGGAACGTCGAAGTTTGGGAGGAGCTCCGCTCGTCCGATATGGCCGAGCCGATACCAAAAAGAACGCACACCATGAGTGTCGCGACACGACCTATCTTATTCATCGGACAACGTAGCCTCCTCAAGTAATCCTCTCAACACAACGCCTATAGCCACCAACGTCACAAGCGCGACTCCAACAATAAACGCGAATCCGACCACAGCCGGCATAACGGAGAGGGTGAAATCGATAGACCAACCAAACGCGCGAGGATTCACAAACTCGGTGAGTCCCCATCCTAGCGCGACACCAACCACAAGACCGAGGATGACCGGAAGGGCACACACCACGGTGTTTTCAAGGACGTGAGCGCCCATGATCTGATTTGAAGAGAAGCCAAGAACTCTCATCGTCTTTATCTCACGCCGCCGCTCCCACAGATTCTGAAGAGCGCTCAACACCATCCCTAGCAAGGCGATACCGAACACGATCCATCGAATACTGAGCGTTATCTGGAAGGTTCTGTCGAAAAGAGTGAGGGCGTACTCTCGAAGCTCTCGATTGTCCCGCACAATGCCAACCGTGCCCACAACGCCCTCAAGGCCCCCTTTCGCCACGCGCGGACTCACATTCCCCTCCAGGTCGATGGTGAGATTTTCCGGCTGCTGTCGGGGATAGATCTCCAGAAAAAGCCCCTCATCAATCTGAGCGAGGGGATGCTCCGTCCCAAACTCTTGAATGATGGCGGTGACAAGTACCCGTCTCCCCTCAATCACCATCGAATCTCCAACCGAGAGGTGAAGCTTCCGAGCGGCACTCTCACTGAGGAGCGCTCCACGTCCCGAGATAAGGACCTCCTTCTCAAGAGCACCCGTCCGTACCACGTAGATCCCTCGCGCGAGCTGATCCTCCATCCGAGAAGCGCTCACGACCAGTGGAAGCCCCTGATAGGTCGTCATCGTCTCATAATAGGGGATAACCCGCCGAACCCCCGGGAGACCTCGAACGCGGGGGGCGAGATCTGTGGGAATGCGGGTGTTAGTTCCCGCTCCCTCGAGCGCGGCGGAAACAAAGAGATCGCCTTGCAGGCGCTGAAGGGTCCACCGCTCAAGCGTGGTCCGGAAGCTCCCTACCATGAGCGAAAGGGAGCAGATAAGTGTCATGCTCAACGCGGCGCCGATAGCCCCTAACAGGAAACCACGCCCGCCAACCTGAATCCCTCCACGCGCGAACCACATCAGCAGTGAGCCCCGAGACCACCGCAACGCGCGGGGAGCGATAGCGAGCGCTGCAGGGGTACACCCGGCGACCAATGCCAGACACGCCGCGATAAAAAGATAGGCGCAGACCGGTGAGGTAGTAAGGGTTGCCGCGGCGTATGCCACGGCAAACACCGCGCAACTAACACCCGCGCAAGACCCGGCCCACCTAACGGGGATAGGTTTCACATGAAGGTGCTCGATACGTGTCCCCACGGATGGCGAGACTCGTAACGCCTCGAACGTCCCGAGCGCCGATCCAACGCTCGCCATGAGCACCATTCCAACAACAACGACAACGCGCTGCGCGAGATGGAGCGAATCACTACCACCCAAGCTCAGGTTATAGATATCATGGGCCGTCTGAAGAAAGAGCTCCGTCAAGCGCACGGTGAGAGGCTCTCCCACGGTGACACCAAGCACCGCGCCGACACCACCCACGATCGCCGCCTCGAGCACGATGGCGGCGAAGCAGCCGGTCTTTCCGACACCGAGCGTTTGCAACACGGAGAGCTCCCGGGCGAGTGACCGCAAACTGAGCTGGGTCGCCTGGGAGATCAACAACGCGCACACCAGCAGGGTCATGCCCGCCATGATCATGATGTTAAAACGATACGCGGCGACGAGGCTCTCGCCCCGTTCAATCCGACTCGTTACGGAATCAACCTGCAGCGGCACCGAGAGCGAGCCGCATGAGGAGAGGAACTCTCCCAACGAGCGTTGGTACTGCTCCAGGGGAGCGGCCCGCCGCGGCTTAAGAAGGATCGCGTCGGCGATCACCTCACCTTCACCCCGAGAGAGCCATGAGAGGGGAACAACAACGCCCTCTAGTGATAGGCCTGTGCTAGCGGATTCTATAGCAATAGGTCCCTCCAGCGACCGTCCAGCGACCGTAAGGCGAAGGGTCTCTCCCTCCCCGTGATCAAGCAACTTCGCTATTCGTTCAGAGGTCACGACTCCGCTCTGACCGAGCTCAGAGGTTGAGAGATCCTCAATCCCGGTGACGCCGATCACCGACACCGCTCGTGGCCCTGTTGGCGTTTGCGCTTCACCGACCTCCCGACGATACGTCACGATAGTGAACGCGTTCCTCAGTGCGGAGAGACAACTCCCAACCTCGCGCATCGAAAGACGGCCTCCCCGCGGTGTCACGATCAGCGGATACTCATCGCCGGAGTAACCAAGGGACTCCTCGAACGAAGTAACGCTCGCCAAACTCACGCGGAGAACAGAGGACACCAGAGTGGTAGAAACCGCGATCGCGCACAGAAGCAACAACAGCCGAACAGGATTGCGCAGAGATCTTCTCAGTATGAAGCGTTCAAAGAGCCATCGGGGCATGAGGGTTGAGGAGGGCATCGCGACTCACCTATTCCAGAACGCCATCCCGCATATGAAGCACTCGTGAGCAAACCGCGCTCGCGGTGTCACTGTGAGTCGCCATGAGAACCGCGATGCCATGGCCCGTCTGCTCCTTGAGAAGCTCAAGCACCCGCGCCCCCGTCTTAGAATCCAGACTTCCGGTCGGTTCATCCGCCAAGATAACGAGTGGCCTGTGCGCTACGGCCCGAGCTATCGCCACCCGCTGCATTTCACCTCCCGATAAACTGTAGGGCATCGCGTCTCCACGGCCCCCCAAACCGACCCGAGCCAATAGTTCATCCGCGCGCTCTCCGGCGGACTCGACGATGGCACCATTCAGGATAAGCGGCACCATGACATTCTCGCGAGCGGTGAGTGTGGAGAGGAGATTGAATTGTTGAAAGACGTAGCCGAGCTTCTGACGACGGAGCAGCTGAAGAGTATGGTTGGAGGCACCTTCGGTAGAGGAGCCTCCGATAACGACCTCCCCTGATGTAGGACGATCCGCGAGCCCAAGGATATTGAGAAGCGTACTCTTCCCACACCCTGAGGGCCCCATGAGCGCGACGAATTCGCCTTGCTGAATATCGAGAGTTACCCCGCGAAGGACCGCCGTCTCCGCTCCGCCGTTGCGAAAGATCTTGGTGAGATGTCGAGCTTTGAGAGGAACTTCCATAGCTTGCAGAGTATCCCCTCTCAGGAGGCCTCAGCAATATGAGAGGATGTGATATTCCTCAGACTTGACACTCTTTCCAAAACGCAGGACTAATCGAACAAACACTACGACACCATCGGACAAACGCGCCTCGTGAGCACCTCAAACAACACATGGACAACCTACGAGCAGGCGCTACAAAGCCTCTCAGAGAGCTCATCGAAGCTGGATGCCCCTGCGCTGGTGTTGAAATTGCGAAAGGCTTTTCCGAACTCTGACACGCGCGAACTTAACCTAGCCGTAGAGACGTTCATCGCTCGTCGACAAGCCGCCGACAAACTCGGCGAGTGGGCCAAAGATGGGCACTTCTCCCTAAGCCTCCTCCAACAAGCTTCTCGACACTCGATCGCATCCTATCGAGCGCAGTTCTTCGCCGGACGAACACACGTCCTTGAGATCGGAACGGGCACGGGTTCCGACACCGCGGCGCTCGCCAAGGTAGCGAAGCATGTCACAACGATCGATGGAGATCCGGTCGCTTCGGAACTGGCGAGGCGAAACCTCGCGCTCCAAGGGATCACGAACGTGACTTTTCTCGTTGGAGACGCGCAAGCGATCGTTCCAACGCTCACCGAATCATTTGACGCGCTCTACGCCGATCCCGCCCGAAGAACCCGGACCGGGGAACGCATCAAGAGCGGTGAGGATTACTCACCTCCTCTCTCTTTTCTCCTCTCGTTGAACATCGCCTCACTGCGAGCTCTCAAGATTAGTCCGGGCCTCTTCGTTGAGCCGAGTCCCTCAGGGACCAGCCCCGAGGCACTCGAGGGGTGGGTTCGGCAGTTCGTCGGCTTCGGCGAGGAGTGCCTTGAGCAGACGCTGTGGTACGGAAGCCCAATTAAAGATTCGAGCATCGTTGTAACCGACCGAGCGGCAGCGTGGGAGCCATCAGACAACGGAGGAACACCGTTCATCGCCGACGATCTTGAGGGCTACCTCGTCGAAGCGCACGGAACGCTCAACCGATGTCAGAAGCTTGAGGCCTTCTTCTTTGAACACAACATTCAACCAGTGGCGCACGATGTCGCCTACGGCATCTCTTCAACCCAGCCAGCCCCCTCCCCCCTCTACACCGCGTACCGAGTGCTGGAGAACCTCCCCTTCTCAAAGAAAAAACTCAAAGAGACCCTAACACGCCTGGGATGGAGCAACAGGACCGAGCTGAAGAAGCGAAATTTCTCGGGTGAGATCGAACAGATCCGAGCTGAGCTCGACCTCCCGAAACACACCCATACCTCCCCATTTGGAGTTGTCTTCTTTTTCCGCTACCATGACAAACCGTGGGTCATCGTCGCTGAGCGACTCCCCTAACGAACCTCTCTATGAAACCTGAACACGAACAACTTGCCGACGGCTTGAAAGAGCTCGGATTTGAGATCACCCCTGACCAGACGACGTCGCTCATCGCTTACCTCGAGGCGCTCGACGTCACGAACCGATCCTTTAACCTCACCCGTATACCTCGAACGGACTACGTTACCCTCCACCTGTTGGATTCGCTCACCGCGCTCCTGGCGCTTCCGAAGGACAGTCCCCTAAAGATAATCGACGTAGGAACGGGGGCCGGTTTCCCGGGAGTACCGCTCGCGGCGCTCCTTCCGAACTCGCGCGTCACCCTTCTCGACTCAACGCTCAAGAAGGTGAAGTTCGTCGAGTTTACGGCGCACGAGTGCGGCATCAAAAACTGCATCGGTGTTCACTCCCGCGCTGAAACGCTCGCCACCATGCCACAGCACCGAAACGGCTACGACGTGGTTGTCTCACGCGCCGTCGCGGCGTTTCCGAAATTGATGGAGTGGCTCCTTCCTCTCGCCAAGGTCGGCGGGATCGTTGTGGCGATGAAGGGAAGCGGTTACGAGCAAGAAGTTGAGGGGAGCGACCCCCTTCTCAAGCGCCTCGGCGGAAAGATCGAGCGGGTCATCACAACTCCATTGCCGGGGACCGATATTACACGGCACCTCATTATCGTTCGAAAGGAGCACAGGGGGGCGGCCTAAGGATGTGAGGCGCCCTTTAACCCATCCCCTGCTTCCCTATCGCCGCCCCGCTCTGAGCCCACCGTGCCACCCAACCCCCTCTTTCTACCCCTTTTAATCCCTGCGAACTATTTTCGGACAAATTGAGAGATAAAACCTTAAGTCCTTGAAGCCGTGTGCCGTCCGTCCCGATAAGCACCTAGTAAACGGGAGCCGCACTGTGAACAATCAAAGAGCCCCCCTAGAGATGGGGCACCACCCACGTCTGCGGCGTGCGCACTCCGCACGTAGGGGCATGCTGGCGTTCGCTCTAGCGTATATTCTTATCTCCGTTCTATCTCCTCAAACGCAGGAACTCGCGGCTCAATCCAAGGGTGGTGGCATCACTCTCAAAAGCCCAGAAACCGTAAACACCATCGGCCCGTCGTGCGACGGACTCGCGGCCGGATATGAAACAGCGCCTGAGCCAGTACCGGGTAGTTGCATGGACTATGTCAAAGAGTGCGTCGCGAGCGGCAGCACGGCATCGTGGCAGTCAAAGAATGTCCTGCCATCAAGTCCGCGACCGTGCACACCTACTAGCGGCGTCAACGCGTGCCAAGCGTACAGCTGCGCCACCTCAACCGGTAAGTGCGGAGCGACAGGGGCACCAGCGACGTGTCCACCTTCCGCTGATGGATGCACGACCTATCAGTGCGATCCCGCAAATCCCGGCACATGTAAGGTGGTTCAGACAAAAGATCCAAACAGCTGTGTGGTTACCTGGCAGGATCAACCAACACCGTGTGGGCAGAGGATAATACGGAAGGTCACAGCGATATCGGACCCTTGCTGCACGAACCGTGTGGGTGACACTGAGACTACGACCCGTGAAGCTTCACCATGTACACCAACCCCGCCATCACAGTGCACGGAGGGCACATTTGAGGTTCCATTTACCGCAACTGTAAATGGCGGCACCGTGCCGTCCGGCAACAGATGGGCGATGCGCAGCGCAACCGGCACCGGAATGGTCATGGTGGATAGTCAATCCGGCTCCCGCCTTATCAGAGGTGGAAGCGCAACAATTTCAGGAAGCGCGACCGGTTCACTTGGTGGATGGTCATATCGCGCGACGTTGGCGGTTTCGTGGAGCAACGGGGCTACTCCAAACGTGAGTGTACAGCTGCTACGCCCGAACGGCGTGACCGTGAGTGGAGAGGTCCGCAATGTGACGGTTTCAGCTCGCCAGGGCTCACTCATGAATAGCACCGCGACCATCCAAGGAGAGGCTCGAGTGCCGAGCACGTCAGGCTGGCACGATTGGGCAGCGTTCTCAATCAAGACAGAAGTTATGTGCCAGGACGAACCGGCACCATGCGACCTCTTCGTCGCTGAGGTTGAGGGACAAAAAATCGACGATCCGATCGGGGATTTCGGGCACTACTCGTTTGACAAGGTCTTTCCTCCGCTCAAATCAGGAACCCCAAGCTGCCTCAATCATTGGCGGGACAAGATATCGAAGATGGCCGTGTACACCGAAAAAGATCCGAAGTTTTGGGACATCGAGGGCAACTTCCACTATCACGACGACTACTGGGCTATTTGGTTCCTCGACGACCTCGCCAAAGTTCGGTACGGCGTATTCTACAACGACCTTAAAAACACCGCTCCGAATTGCAGCTCACCGTGCACAAAAGATAACACTCCGAGAACACCACAATGTTGGTGCAATCCGGAGGCAAGAATTTGGGCATATGGCGCGGTACCGGCGGAGGATCCAGGAAAGATCGAGTGCGTAAAACGCGCGCCTGTGGGCGCTCCTGGGTATGTGCATTGGGAGGGCGCATGCATCGACACAAAGATTTACTTAGACGCCGCCTGTAACGTGATTCCTGTGTCTCAGGTAGCCTCGAAGAGAACCTGCGGCGCGACCAAGATTACCTTCTATCCATCATCCCCTATCTCCCTCATGTGGAACACCTCCCGACCGATAACCGCTCACGGCTCGATCGTCCAGTTCGCGCTCGACAAGAGTCGTTCGGACAACTGGTACATGTGGCACGGCTCTGAAGAGACTCCACTCTTAGTCTACGATCCTGCCCACAAGGGAGCGGTCACCTCGGCGGACCAACTCTTTGGAAACTGGACCTTCGGTGGGCAACGAAGCGCAACCACCTCGCTCGACGCGGCAACCGCTCCACGACCATGGCGCGATGGCTACGAGGCGCTGGAAACACTCGATCATAACGGGGACGGAGAGATATCGGGCACCGAGCTCGAACCACTCGCCTTGTGGTTCGATCGTGGATCGGACGCGGTGGTCGGCGCTGGTGAGGTGCGAACGATCACCGACCTGGGAGTGACGAAACTCTTCATTGGACCACGTACGCAGGACGCCAGCACGAGAAACATCCATGTGAAACAGGGCTACGCCGTCTCCTCCGACGGCACAGAGCGAATCGGCGAGACCGTCGACTGGTTTAGCGAAGGGGCCCGCACACAGGCGGAGCTCCTCGCGCGACAACAGTTCGCCGCACGAGAGCTTACCCAACCCGAGGGACTGGTGAAGGAACGCGAACATACAACGGAGACGTCCTCAACTGTGCCCGACGGAACTACCTCGGCCCTCGCCAATGACCCACGCCTCAATGGCGCATGGTTCTGGAAAGCAAAGGAGGATAAGGACACCTTACCTCGCGGCATGCTTCTTATTACGGCGCGCACGGGTAGAGCGGTTTCAGGACTCTCGGTCACAGAGATCCCGGTTCGAGATGTATCGGGTACGGTCAAGGTCATTCAAACCATGCGCCCCTTCACCGGTACGATCTCATCCCGCGAGGGCACACGGTATCGAGTTACCTTCACCTCACTCCTCAGAGACGCTCACGGTGACGCCATGACCTCATCAGAGGCTGAGTTCGATCTTGAGAAGGGAATCCTGTCAGGCAAGACCACCGAGTCCATGCCTGGCGACAGGAAGCTCACGTACCAGTGGGAGGCGCGAAAGTAGGGCTTGGAGCGCTCGGTCTAGTACAGCCCTCCCTAGGAGGCAAACCTGGCATCGTATCGAGCGAGCTTCGACTGAATTGCGGGACTGAGAGCACCGTACTCTGCCTCCCACCGCGCGACGAGCGCTCGCGCCCTTCGCTGGACGCTACTATCGGGGTCCATTGAGCACGGCCACGGAGCCGATATCAGCCCCCCGAATAACGGAATCTCGTAGGCGGAGATGCCTAGTAGCGAGAGCACCTCAGGGGCAGCGGCCAGGCCGAGCGAGCCGGTATGATCCAACAACTCAAGCGCGCGCACGGCGTTGTCGGGAAACAATATATCCGAATCCCCGCTTCTTCTATCCTTGAGGATCTGCCGCAGCCCCCGTACCAAATGGGAGTTGGCGCCCAACGAGGTAGCGCCCTCCGATAGGATTCCCTTCAGCGCACCGACCGCGTATCGATCTTGGAGAATATAACGCAGAAAGGTGTGCTGTACCGAGGGATCCCCGAACCCTACCCCGAGAGTAGCTCCTCTCCAGAGGTGTCCTAGGTCTTCCCACCTCCGCCACAACACACGGTGAGCTAACCGAAGGGACTCGATAGCGAAGTCCGCCGGATCATGCTCCATGATCTTTATCATCGCGGCCTGCGCACGCGCGGTACCCTCGCTATACCATTTACCCTCACTTGGACTAACACGGAGGATCGCGTGATGATACAGAACCCTCGACATGATAACCCTCCGGTTCTCTCGGCTCTCCACATTAAAATCCGCCGCTCGGTGGAGCAACTCTGAGAAATAGCCGAACTCAGTTATCGGATGGGAAGATATAAAGGGGCGTTCAAAAAGGTGTTCCCAACCTCGCTTCTGAGCGAGCGATACCCCAAGACGATAAAGGGATTCATCCGCCTCTGGAGCAAACCCTCCCCGAAGCGAGGGAAGAGATCCACAGACCATCTCAATGGTCGTGTCACTCGCGGGATCTCGCCCGATGAAAGAGTTTGCGAAATCGAGAAACCTCGAGGGCGTTAGTATTCCAGCGTCGGTGAGGCCTCTGCATACCTGAATGACCCCACACCACTCGGATGAAGGGAGGAACACCACAGGATCGATAATCATACCCATGAAGAGATCAATGTCTTGCACACTTGGAATTCTCTGAGCCTCTCCAACAGGATCCGCGAGAAGCGTCTTGAGCTCCTCTACATATCGTCCGATCTCCCTACAGAAGAGCTTTGCGTGGAGGTGTTCGCACCCTGGAGGAAGAGGCGCGCCCTCCTTAAATGCCGCGAAATCCGCCAACCTCCGCTCTGAAGAATAGTAGCTGAAAAGCGGGTCACTAAACTCCAGTCCCATCCGCGATGGGGAGAGATTCATTCGTCGAACCTCCTTCATGAAATTCGAAAATGTCGAAAGACTCTCATCAAGCTTCAGAATCTCTGCGTGAAGCCGTTCTCGGTCGTCGAGATTATATGGTGGGGCAGCCGCCTCAGTGGAGGCGGTCACGTGATACAGCGCGAGTGCCTCTTGAAGCTCTCTAAGGCGAAAGATCTTGGATTCTAGAAGCTCGCTCGAGCAACCAATGCGAGAAAGTGATGCCCAGTGTTCCTTCCAGTCAGGGCGATTGAGGGAGATTCCCTCGAGGGATTGACCGCGCGGTTCACGATCGTGTCGGTCACCATCTCTCGCATCTTGACGATTCTCAATCATGAGGGCTCCCCCTTAAGCTGCTTGTCTCGACCTTAAACCATCTCTTCAGGAGGTCCGTTCGACCTCCTGGTGGATTCCTAGTACGGCGCGAGCGTGGGGGAACGCTCTCTATCCGCCGTATTCGAGGGAAGACGGTCATACCAACTCTGTAACACCCAGCGCACACACCATACTATCCGCCCAACCCATAATCTAGAACCAGAGGCGAGCAGCCTCCGCCGACCCCAGACCGCTCCCTCTCTAACCAAATTCTCTCAGACCGGACCTGTCGGAAATAGTCTATGAATACTCGGATAGGTCGCTGCTGTTCGGGGGTAGGAACTTACTTCAACCGAACGATACAGGTACACTTGCGACCATGACGGCTCCCTCTCAGCTCTTCTTCCCTTTCGCCCAAGCAACCGCCGCGTCGGCGAACCCGCCACTTGTGCCGGTCAAAACACTCTATCAATCCGTGCCTCTCGACAACGCTTCGCTGCCCGCGCATGAACGGATCATCATACAAGATCCCGCCAGTAAGTTTTGCGAGGACCGATTCACCAATCTCACAGCTCGGGGACAAGCGACCCTTCTCGCTGATATCGCCCTGAAACAACAAGCAGAGCTATCTCCCGCCACCAAGCCCCCGCTTCTCCTTGGGGCGCTCCGCGCAAAGCTTGCCCTCCCGAGCGACACGCCGATTACCGCCGAGATGGCGACTTCGTTCTTTCTCGACTTTCCTCCAAACCAGATGAGCCTCTTCCTAGCCCGCGAGATCCGCAAGCCGGAAATTCGCCAGTTTGTTCTTGAACGATGCTTTGATGACCTGCGAAGTCAGCTCCCAGCGGTGGCATTTACCCTTGCGCACCTCTATGCGGGGGGCTTCTACGGACTCCTCACGGCCCGTGAGGGGCGAGACCACCAACACCGCGCTCAACTTGAAACGATCAGCCAGATCTTTGGGCACGCACCGATTGCGGAATTAACGTACTACGTCAACGATCCACTCCTTAGTAAGCGCTTGGCGGGGAGGTTTTCCGGAACAGCCTCGCGGAAAGCCGCCGTACTTACCAACTTCGCGTGCGGCCTGAAGGAGAACGACGAGGGCTTCGTTGTTCCCATGAGGGTGGGCAAACCATTCGATCAGATTCACTTCATCGACGATGAGGACAAGAACCTTAAAGAGGTTCTGCGGTGTCTTGTTCGCGGGGTCATCACGCATGTCTTCGACAAGATCGGCTGGGTCTACCGTACACCCCAGATGGAGACCCTCCTCAACGCGAAAGCGGATACCCTTACCGAGGCGGAGTTCGCCACGAACAAAGTCGCCCGTACAGGAGACCTCTCTTTCTGGAGCTCCCTGATCGATACCCTGCTCTCTGAGTATACTCGCCAGACCGGGCTCTATCAGGATCGAGACAAGCTCATCGCCGATCTTATCGCCGACAAACGGTGGATGCCCGACACCATTCGTGTCTACGACGGAAGAACTCTCGAGATCGGGCCGTCCATTGATACGCTTCGAGCGATATTCCAGGAGAATAAGCCACTCCTTATGGGCGCCTCTCCGTCAGTGGTATTCAACGACATCGACAGGACGATCCTCGCTGTCGACGCGAAGTTCTACGTCATCAACAAGAACGACCCTAACGCTGAGCCGATCCTCGTGTTTAACCAAGAGCAGTTCGCGCACGAACCACGAGAGGGGGTTTGGATCGCTGAGGCCGCCAGAGTATCAGGACTTTCCGCTGAGAACCTTGCGGTAAGCTGGACTCACTTTAGAGACGAAGAGCAGATCAGCGCGGACCATCTTCTCGCGTTCCACAAGGGTGGCATCACCAAGAACCCGCATCTCTCCTAAAGAGCGGTTTACGCCGCCCGCACAGACGTCCACCGGTATGGTACAGGCTATCGATTGGCGACGAAGGTAATTATCTGGTCGAGGGTTATGTAGCCCTTGTTGTCGGCGTCGATCTTGTCGAAGCCTCTGTAGATGCGGGGCATACCGGCCTGACACTCTTCACGGGTCAGCTTGCCGTCTCCGTTTTTGTCAGCCGCGGCGAAGCGAGTTTTTAGGGTCGCCAACGTATCTGGATCGATATCGGCGCGGACAACATGAGGTGTGGAGAGGCAGAGAATAGCGAGCGTGGAAACGATACTCTTTTTGGATATCATAGCAACCTTCAAGCGATACACCCTCGACACGCTACCAAGAACCTCGGGAGCCCACCAGGGGTAGCCGAGACTCTCCCCTTCACACATTCCTTGAATACACGGCGCCCCTCTTGCTAGGATTCAGGAAAAACCTATGCGCAAACTCTACATCTTCACGAACGATCACATCTGGAGCGACACCGAGGAGAATCGCCGCTACGGCCATCTAGGAACATGCGACCGAGAAGACCCAACGATTCGGTACGACCGACCCGGAAAAACATCGGCGCTTCTCGCCACCACCCGAGAGCTCGCGCGAAGCCTTGAGAGCTCTCGCCCGCCATCAACGCTCTCGATCTCAACATCTCATCGAACCGCAGACCGTTCACTTCTGCTGCGAGGACACTCCGAAGGATATCTTGAGGAGCTTCGGGCGGCTTCGCTGGCCGCGCGAGCCAGAGTTGAGAGAGGCGAAACCGCCATCGCGCCCTTTGGTAAAGAGGCTGACGCTAGCCCCGGCACCTACGAAGCCGCAATCAGCTCCGTCGGCACAGCGCTCGATGCCGTTGACACTGTGCTCACCAACAGAGACGCCACAGCGTTCGCCCTCGTGTGGCCACCGGGGCATCACGCCGAACCTACCCACGCGATGGGATTCTGCTACCTCTCGACCGCGGCGCTGGCCGCGCTCTACGCTCGTGACCACGTGACTACAAAAAACGTGGACCACCGAAACCGTGTCGCACTGATCGACATCGACCACCACCGGGGCAACGGGAGCGCTTCAACACTCGCGAACCAATCTGAGATCCTCTTCATCGATCAGGTGTATCGATCCTCATACGATGAGGGAACGAGGCGATACACGGACGGAACGCACAATCCGGCAACAGGACAGTATGCGGGAGCGGGCAAGGAATACCCCTACACCCGTGACGACGCCTCTATCGGCGCTTCCGCGCACCCGGTGGTTGACGCTCCGAACATCATTCGCCTTGAGCACGAAGGATTTCAAAACGCGGACACCCTCATCACCCGATTCATCAACGAGGCGCTCCCCCGACTTATCGAGTTTGAGCCTGACCTTATAATTTGGTCGGTTGGACTAGATTCCGCTGTCGGCGATCCCCTGGGCGGGCTCGGCATGACCCCCGACGCGTTCTATACGTTAATCAAGGGAGTGCGCCACGCGCTTCCGAATGCTGGGCTCTGCGGAGTCCTCGAAGGTGGGTACGACCCTGTGATTAGCGCGCCGTGTCTGAGAACAACGCTGCTTGGGTTCTGTGAGGATAGAAATGAGGCTTCAATAGCTTCGTTTGAGGGCTATGCGGCTCGATTCGATGAGGCGAAAAGATAGCCAGGCAGAGACACACTCCTCGTTAGAATTGGATTCAGAAAATACCATCAATCCCCAACTCACCATCCCTGCACCGTGCTACAATGCCCCGATGTTTGACCGAGCTCAGGGCAATCAAACCATGACGAAACTTCCCTCTCCCACCGTTCCGACCCTTGAGACAAAACGACTCATCTTGAGAGAGTTGGTCGAAACCGACGCGCCAGGGTATCAGAAGCATTTCGCGAATTGGGAGGTCGTAAAGACCTTAACGAGCGCAATTCCGTGGCCCTACCCTAAAGACGGCGCTTTGAACTACATCACAACATTTGTCATCCCGCATCAGGGAAGGGATAAATGGGTATGGGCGATAACGCTCAAAGAGAATCCGTCAGAACTTGTTGGCGCTATCGACCTGTGGAGAGACGGGAATCCATCAAATAGGGGCTTTTGGCTTGCGCGTCATCTTTGGGGCAAGGGCCTTATGAGCGAAGCCGTTTTCGCAGTCACCGACCTCGCCTTTGACAACCTCGACTTCAAAGAGCTCCTTTTAGACAACGCGACCGGCAATCCCGCGTCGGGACGGCTGAAAGAGAAGTTCGGGGCGGTCAAGGTGAGGGTCGTTCCAAGTTCTTACGTATCGAGTGAGTATAAACACAGCGAACAATGGATACTGACTAAAGAGGCGTGGAGAAAGCACCGCTCTCAGAAACCGGAATCACTATAGGTTGTCCAAGCGACACAAGTCTGCGGGAAGTCCCTACCTATTCCGCTCTCGACCCGGAACCATACATCCGACCCGCGAAACTTCTATCCGGGGCAACTGTCCTGTCGCCCACAGCGCGCGGGCCTCCTCGCATGACGGCAACTGAGATGTGGAGAGGCAGTCACCCGCGAGCGCGTCCAAGGCGTTGGCGACCCTTTCATGCCCGATCTGGATGAGGGGCGACGCGGAGCAGCGCTGCTCCGCGATCTCCTCCGCCTTAGCTCGGAGGTGCTCAGCGGCCCTCCGCAACGTCATATCCGGGGGAAGTGTAATGGGCTTTTGAATGAGTGACATCATAAGGGGGATACCTCACCTCACGAGTCTACCCGCCTATGGGTCCCTTACTCAACCATGCTCCCTGGCGAACTCTAACGTGCACGATACACATGAAAAAGCCCCGACAAAGCTCACCGCTCCGTCAGGGCTCGTTCACCACTGGTTGTTAGGTTACGCCGCTTTCGCGGTAAGGAAGCGCTCAGCGCGGTTAACTTTAGAACGTGGGCGACGTCGATGAATCGGACGGCGACCAACGATCTTGAGCTTAACCTCCTCCTCACCATCGTCATCGAACGACGGCTTCTTGCCGAGGTCAATGTCGTTCATCGATCCGCTCAGTTCGTTGTAGAGGGTCTCAAGCGCCTTCTTCTTCACTCGCGAGATGTGACATCGGCTATACCCGAGGGTAGCGGCGATATCCATGATCTGCTGCTCCTGAAGGAATATCCGCTTGATGATCTCTCGCTCAAGTGGATCAAGCTTGTCACACGCCAGCGTGCTCTGGCTGTGGAGCTCCTTACGCCACAACATCTCATCTGGAAGTGGCGCGTCTTGACTCGCGACAGCATCAGCCACCTCGGCTGAGTTCATCGCTCGGAACTGGTGACCGAAGAGGTGATCAGGCTCCCCAACCTGAGTCTCCGTTTCGTCACTATTGAACACTGGGATGCTATTGGAAGCGGCGGCAGTCGTTACCGCGCGAACCAAGTTACCTTTAAGGTGATAGAAGAGGAAGGTCATGAAGCTTGCGCCCTTCGCTGGATCGAATCGCTTCACAGCCTCACACAACGAGAGGTCTACGATTGAATCAACCTCATCGAGATCCATGCGGGCATGCCACCGACGAAGGATGCTGCGACCGAGCTTACGAGCTTTGAGACGGTACTTAACGATAAGAGCTTCTTGTTGGTACGGTGTTGGAGGAGCTGCTTTGGCCTTGCGAGCGTCCGAGAGCTTAATCACCTTGGCGTTCTTCTTAGCGGCACGAGCGGCGATCGCTGCGCTCTTTCCTTTGGCCTTTGCTGATTGTCCTGTTGCTACAGTCATGGTGTTTTGCCCTTTAAAAGTCATCCAAAACCCGTCAGATTCGGCACCGGAGTGCGCGGTAGACACCCCCTTATCCACCTGAGGGTGGCTCGTGCTTCAGAAAAAATAGATATTTTTAACCCTCTGGTTTAATTGGCCTTTTTAGCCCCAAAAAGGAGCTAACCCTCTGAATCGAACGTGCCGATACCTCTCTACGGGGAGTGGGGAGTCCCGTTTGGGCCCCTTACAGAGACACGTGGGAAAAGCAGAAACGGAATCACAGCGCCTCTCGGAAGAGGAGGCGAACAACCTCGTGGTGGAGCATCACGGATGGGCAGAGAGCATCGCCCGGTCTGTGGCGCGCGCCTGGAACCTTGACTGGAGACTCGATGGCCTCGACGGGGCGGCGATGGAGGCTCTGATCTTCTGTTCACGAAGATTCGATCCGAGCCGTGGAATACCGTTCAAAGGGTACGCTCGTCGACGGATCCACGAAGCGAGCACCGACGCCGCTCGCAAATCCAAAGGGTGGGCGCGCGCCGCGTCCAACAGACCAGCCGCTGAGGTCAAGGCTCGAGAGCTCTCCGCGGAACTGTACGGGGTCTTCCCAGAGCTCCGTGATGGACAACTCCCGATCTATGAATCTTCAGGAAACGACGACGCCGACGCGAGAGCGGCGATTAGAGAGCTCCTTATGGGAGCCAGCCTCGTCGTAACCAAGGAAGCGATCGCGACCGGTCCGGCTCCCGATGAGCTCATGGATTACAAACGGGTTGTGACGGTCATGGCGGGACTTGAGCCCGTGCACCAATGGCTTCTCTACAAGGTATACTGGGATGGAACCTCCCTACGCAACGTAGCGACCGAGTGGGAGACCGACGGGTTGAACGTCATGCGCGAACATAAAGTGCTCATGGGATATCTGCAAAAGAGTCTCGCGCAAGGAAAACCGACCCCGGCTCCAAAGGTGAGACCGGGCTTAAAACCACTGGTCGCGAAATTTAAGACAGCGAGCGGTAAGGGGCCTTTTACAGATGTTCTGGCGTCTACCGCGTGATACAACCACAAGAACTTGAGCTCGGAGAATTGAGATGACGAAGGGAAAAGACGACAAGGATAAAAAGGTTGGCAAAGTAGGAGCGTCCGATTCAACCAAGGGCGTGAAATCTACTGAGGCGGTCTCAGATGTCGATAAGGTGAAAGCAACCTCAGCGGTTGGTCGGGTCACCGCGGTGAGCGGTGTTGGCGCCGCGGGCGCAATCGGCAGGATCACTCTCGATCAACGGGATAGGCTCATGAGTATCGTGTCCGAAGAGGCGGCCAAGCTCGCCGCGCAGGGAGTCATTCCCCAGAACCAGCGAGAGATAGTCGAACAAGCCGTGAAGATGGTTATCGACGCGTCACTCGAGGAGACCTCTGACGATAAGAAGCGCTAAATTACCGATTAGCCGAGCGTTCGATATTTCGCAGAATCTTGGCGGCCGCGCGAGCGCATGAGATCCGATAGACTTTCTCATCAAAACCCAGCGCCGGCTCGCGGGTCAGCAAGAGAAGCGCGTCCTCTCGAGTGCGAGAAAGCGCGCCAAGGGTTGCGACTGCCTCAACTCCTAAGATACCCATCTCATCCAAAAGCGTTTTCGTAGCGACTCGAAGATGTTCCCGTTGAGCTTCATCGCAATGGGGCGCCATCAATTGCGCCAAACGTAACGCTCGACCGAGGTCGTCCCCTTTTGGTGATACAATGTCTGTACAGACACGAGAGACCGAATCCTCGGGATTCGCGAGGAGCGCGAGTCCGATATCCGAAAACTCATAGGCGGGCCCCGACGAGAGGGGCAGCGCGCGGAGGAGCTCCCACACCGTTCCCGGTCGCCCTCGCTCCGCAACAACCGTGATAAACGCGAGGCCGTTGGGTTCCATTCGGTGTCGAGCACGAGGATCGATCGTGCCCCACCAATCCAAGAGGTCCTTCTGCCACGTCACATCCTCATCGAGCACGGCTCGAACGGCGATTCCTGAGAGCCCTAGCTCTGGATAGGAGCGGGAGAACGAGTTCGGATTCATTTTGTGCAGACGGCCCAGAAACTCCCAATCGACGGACGAGAGCCGCGCCAATGCCAATTCACGAATATTTGTATCGTGGGCGGCAAGCTTCGCGAGAGAGGCCAACGAAAGCACCGCGCACTCGCCAATAGTCTCTCCACCTCCTCGCTTATGCGCCGCGCGGCCACACGCTACGGCCGACAGGAGCTCCGGTAACAATACCGCCGCGAACTCCGCTGGGCCCTCAGCGGCAAGCCGAGCGTGATGGCGGGCGAACCGCAGCGCTTGGTCGACGTCAGAAAACAACGTAGCGGTCTCGCCTCTCCGGCTGCTTAAGAGACGTACATCGAGAAGGTTCTCCATCTCTCGACACAGCTTGAGGGCTTTCTCAAAGTTGGTTTGGTCGGAGATGTCTAACGCGAGACATTCAAGATCATCGTCAGTCTCCTGTCCTGTTACAACCCGCGGGTGACGGTCGAGAAATCGCTCTTGTGATGGATTACCATCAAGAGCTTTGAATCGCTTCACCGACAACGGCGGTAAGGCGACAATCCCATCCTCCTTCTCGATACGAGCAAGCCCCGAGGCGTAGGCGCCAACCAACTCCGAACTCACCGCCTTGCCTCGCTCTAGCCGTTCTTGAATCACCGCTCCCAGCTGCTCGATGTCGGAATGTTGCGGCGAGATATGCCCAAGGGCTGTAAGCGGTTCTTCAACAAAACGACCCCCAGAGGAAACATATTCAAAGCGGACCCGAACGACCTTGAGTGTATTCGCGAGTGTATGTCGCAGCGCCTCGTCAAGCTCCACATCTTTGCCCCGGTCGGCGCTCACACATATTCGGCACGCGAATCGCGAGAGGTTTTCGTGAAACGAGTGAAGTAGATCGATCAACTCATCGACGCGACCCACCAAGTGAGAGGAAAGACCATCGGCCGCCGCTCTCAGAAGCGCGATATCGCCGATCCTCTGACATTCACCCAGAGCTTGCGCGACGAATTCAGCGGACGCAACGAACTCAGCGGCTCCGATCGCGGCTATCGTTCGTTGGACCCCCATCAGCGCCTCCCTTCGGTGTGGGCCCGGTCCCAGTCGATCAACAGCGCGCAGGAGATCTTCCAAAGACTCAGGATCGGGGAAGAGCGCTCCGAGTAGCTCTACGCATTCCCAATAGCCAGCCCTCGCTTGATCCACCCTCTCGAGAATGCTCTGAAGAAGGCACCGCTCACCATGACCAACAACGACGTCAAATACCTCCTCGATATCGGCGGAACCGACACGAGCGTCTAACATTCGATCAAGGACCCGAGCCACGCGGCGAGCGGTAACTCCCTTATCATCAGAAGAATCGTTCAGACACTTATGAGCGAGCTTTAGGAACGCCGGCAGCCCCTGCCCGAGCTCCACAGTTACCGGCTCCCGCGTGAGGTAAGAGTATGCCCACACGAGCTCCGAGGTTTGGGAGGGATGTGGCAAGGTGTCGATGAGCGCGGAAAACTCGGTGCCGGTAAGCGTACCCCGTCGGGAAAGATGCTCGGCACAGACCTGCGCCGTGGCTGATCGCCTACCACGCAACGCCTCAACAACCGAGGCCACAAATAGTGAAGGGCTCTCAAGAACGGAGCTCCTCGTGGGCGCTGGGTTTCGTGGCTCTGAGTTGGTGGGGTCTTGTTCGCGACGATCAGGGTCAAACATGGCTCGTTTCGTAGCGCACTTCCTTTCAAGGAGGAAGCACTTTTACCGTCGTCCCATGAACTCGGTTCTTAAGAAATCTCAACCTCCCTAAAAAGAACTCGCGCAAACTCACCATACACACCCTCTCAGCCCGGCTCGGACGGTTGAAAGTAACGCGAGCACGCTCGAGAGCGTATAAAAACCGCCGTCATATCATGTGGAATACGAGTGGCTTACACGGATTCTCGTCCAAATTGCCGCTTTTGCGTACCGTGAGTATGGAGTAACCTTCCGGAACATGAATACCGCCGTCCCCCTCGAATTCCAGCCCCTTAAAGATCCTCACCAAAAGGCTCTGCACATCAACCTTGACGCCTCACGCTACGGCACCTTCGCTGAGATCGGCGCGGGACAAGAGATCGCCAGCCTCTTTTTCCACGTCGGCGGAGCCTCAGGAACGGTCGCGAAGTCGATGTCGGCCTACGACATGACGGTGAGCGACAGCATCTACGGAAGAACCGGCAGATACGTCTCCAAAGAGCGACTCATCTCGATGCTCAATCATGAGTACAGCTTGCTCATTGAGCGACTCGATGCTTCTCGAGGCGCGACCACAGGATTCTTCACGGTTGCGGACACCGTATCGGCGCGTAACTTCGCCGGCACAAATGAGTGTCACGGATGGCTCGGCATTCGCTTTCAAGCGACACCGAAGTCTCAGCCCAATCAGATCCTCCTGCATGTTCACATGATGGACCCGGATAACGTTAGACAGCAGGAAGCGCTAGGGCTTATCGGGGTCAACCTTACCTACGGAGCGTTTTACCTCCACCACGACATGAATCTCTTCCTCGAGCATCTCCTTGACGGCATCTCGAACAAACGACTTGAGGTGGATTATGTCGAGCTCAGCGGCCCCGCGTTCGAAAAGGTCGATCATAAACTCCTAACGGTATCACTTCTCCGCAAGGGGCTGGCGAGCGCGATCTTGTTCGACGTCGACCAAAAGCCGATCCCTCCGACGGAGTTCTTTCACAAGCGACCGATCCTCCTTGAGCGCGGCTCATTCCGCGCGCTCCACCACATGTTTCCGGATCTCGTTGGGTCCTGTAAGAATCAACTACGGGCCGTGTCGGGAGAGCGGGACCAAGAAGCGGTGTACGTTCTTGAGCTAACCCTCAACAACATCCTTCGAGCGCAGCAATCAACCGACGATGAGGTTCTGACCGTTGTCGAGCAGTTGTGCAAATTCGGACACAATATCCTGGTGAGCAACTACTCAGAGTTCTTCCGATTGACGGAGTACCTGCGTCGTTTCTCGAAGTCACCAATCGGATTCATTGTGAGCGCAAACCTCTTGCCCCTTCTGTTGGAGGATGAACGATACAAACTCCTTGAGGGTGGTGTGCTTGAAGCATCCGCTCGTCTCTTTCAACAGAACGTGAGGCTCCTCACCTATCCGGTAGAGTCAAGCCTCTTCACCTTCTACCTCGAGCTGATTAAATTTAGCATCGAGCAGATCTCATATCCACAGAGCGGTATGGTAACAGCCGCTTCCTTGAGCCTCAACAACGTCAATCAACACCTACTCAAGTACCTGGTGGAGTCTGGAATCGTGATCGATGTTCCGGTGAGAGAGGTGGTGGCGCAGCCAGCGTAGGTGGACGCATTCAAATTCGCGGCATTCCGGCGACCGTCGCCTGTCGCCGCGTCGCCCTACCTCCCCCGCGCCTGATACCGCGCGAGTTGCATCTTGTAGAATCGGATCACGTTCTGGTTCGCTACCTTTCCCTGCTCTATCGCTTCTCCAATCTCGCCCAGGTAGGTACCAGCCGTGCTGGCGTCGCCAACCGTTAGAGAGATCGCCACGAGGTAGACCATCGCCTCGGCGCTCTCAGGCTCAATGCGAAGGGCGGTATTCACCGCAATGAGCGCTCCATCGTAGTTGCCGCTGATGGACCGGAGAAAAGCGGTTCCCAACCAGGCGGGCGCAAAATCGGGCGCGACCTCATTAAGGCCACTCATGATTGACTCGGCTCGCTTGTGTTGCCCCGTCTCAAGCCACAGCTTGCCAAGCTGATAGATGTCGTTGACCTCATCCTCTGAGTATTTTCGTCTCGGGGTATCGACCGGTCGCCGCTGGGTTGAGTCCATCCTACTCCCCCTCCCCAGGTCTCTCTGAGAGCCACTCAAGGATCTGGCGCAGCATCGCGGCCTCGCTCGCGTACCTGCGTTCACTGTCTCTGTCGGGAGCGTCCTCACGCAACGCCTCTACCGTTTCCTGCCGAGCGTAAAGGGATGACACCAGCGTCTCCAGGCGATAAAGACTTCCCCCGTCTGGCAACAGCGCGAGTAACGGCGAGAGCGAGAATGAATCCGGCGGACCACCTATCGTTCCTGACATAGTCCCCTACCTTACTGAACCTCTATCGCGAATCGGCCCTCGTACACACATAACCGAGCCTCAGCGACCTTCTCCTGGTTAATAACAAGATTCACCAATCCCGAAACTGGAAGAACGGTCGTCAAGATAGAGCCCCCCTGACTCAACTCCGCCAACTGAGCGGCGTCCAGCTCAAAAGATCCAAATTCCACCGAGAGCTGCGTGGCCCCCTCGGCTATCTGAGGAACGGTTAACGCTCCAGGGGTCATCTCGCAACCTAGTTTTCCGCCAACATCAAGCACACGGGCGGGCATCCACGGCTTAGCGCCGACCTTTATCGTGATGGATTCCGACGCCTTTACCTCGAGATCAATTACAGTCCCCTTACTGAGATACTCAGATAACATCTGTGGAGGGACTCCGAGCTGCGCGATCTCCAACCGAACAACGGAGCTGCCCGCCGCGACCTTCGAGAGGAGTTGAACCTGCCTTCGCCACAATCCGTCAAGCGTCTCCACCATCCGCGCGCCTAAGCCGATCCAAAGGGTGAGTGGTACGGTGTTAACCGTACACGATATCCGGATAGATCCCACAACGGGAACCATTGAGACCTCAACATCCCGCGAGAACGTCACCGTCGTTGCCTCCGGACCACTCCAGGACAAACCGAGACTTCCAACAAATCGCCGCATGAAATACTCAAGCACGATACTAGCGGCCCGAGGACCCGCGCCTGGAACCAATTCATCAGATAAGGTGTCGGCGTCCGCGCCCTCCATCGCGATAACCATCTGCTCACCAGCAACGGTACCGACAAAGGCGACATCACTCACTGGGGGCTTCGCTAACACGGGTCGAATCTCGGAGATCTTCGCCTCAACCCCAAGGGCGTGGAGAACAGGCAGCCAATGCGTGGCGAATCCGGGGAACCACTTCTCCGGTCGACATCTCAAAAATCCACGGGAGAATTGAGCGTCGCTCGGCTGCACGCGACGAAGCGCTCGGTGCGGCTCCCAGAGCTGCACATCGTGCCCCTCTCCTGACGTTGTCATATCCCGTTCGCTCACTTAGTCCTCTCCCGTTCTTCCTTCGTCCCCGTCGCTCACACCATCACTGGCCGTTTCCATCTCGAACTCTTCGAGCTCCTGATCCACATCGGCAAGTCGCTCCTCCGCTCGCTTGAGGTCCGCCGCGGCCTCCCGTCGTTGTCGCTCCAACCGCTCATGCTCTCGGAGGAGGCGAGCCTTGTGCGAAGCTCCGGCGAGGATACGCAGGGTGTTCCCCGAGCGTAACCCGCTTGAGGGGCCCGCGCGCTCAAGAAGGTAACGATTTGAGGCGATCGCGGTGTCGATCTCTTGGAGCCGCACCGTTCGCGCCTTGAGCTCCTCGAAAACCTTCTCTCGATACAGTTCCAACTCCTCTTTGGTGGTTGCCACATTACTCACCCTCCTCAAGAGCAAGTCGTAGAACCGTTCCAACGAACGCGAGACGCGCGTCCACCTCGAGACTACATAACTCATCAGCCGCTCTCTTGAGCTGCTCCGACTTATCGGCGTCGCACTCGAGGTAGATCCTCGAATCGTTTCCATCAACCAACACGGCGACCGCGACCAACGCGCGCTCTCGTGGACTCAAGGATCTCCAAGTTCCCAAACTCATACCCCTTCATCCTCCTCGCGAGTACGAACCGTTCGAGCGCGCGCTTGAGCCGCGGATGTCGAGCTCGAAGACGACTCACCAACCTTCGTAGCGTCGTATTGCCCGTAGATGTATCCAGCCACTCCGGTAAAGAACGCGACTACGCTCATTAAACCAATCAGTAGGTACGCGAGGCTGTTGTATTCACTCACCGGCACCTTCCAATACGAGAGAAAGGGTACGAGCGGCTCCTCACTCACCCCGCCACCACCAAACGCTTGCTCGCTGACAGAAAAAGAGATGGTCGAGGGTTTGACCCCCGGAACCGCGCGAGTTACCGCTTCACGCAGTTTATCCTGATCAAACACCGACCCCTTCTTAACTTGGGCGACGATCGAAACCGACGGCTCGGTCCCGTTGGGGATCGCGTGAGACCGCACGATCACGCTTACCGAGGATATAGCGCCGTGCCCGAGGAGAAGCTCCTCGACCTCCGAGGCGATCGCCCGATCCATTCGAAGATTTTCCACGTCCTGAGAAGGTGGCAAGATCCCGCTCGGAGCCATCAGGTCCTGAAACGATGCACCACGCTCCGCCGGAAGTCCGAGCTTCGTCAGCAACGCGACGGCCCCGCCGAAGTCACCCGAGGCGACTTGTACTGAGTACCGCGCCTTAGATCCTCGCCCCTTCTCAACATGCGCCTGAATGCCGTGCTCACCGAGAACCGCGACAAGCTTGTTCGCCTCGCGCTGACCTAGGTCATCCGCCACAGGTGACGAACCGCACCCCGTCGAGAGGGCGATGCACAAACCTAAGGTGATAGCGTAGCGCGCTTTCATGCGATTTATTTTCCTGACGGCACTACCGTTACCAAAAATTCAACATCCCCAAATCGAACCCAATCGCCGTGTTTGAGCTCAATCACCCCATCCTCCCGCTTGTATTGTCCCCGTTCACCTGGACGAATGAATACGCCCCGCTCACTCATGAGATCCTGAATGAGAAGCCCTTTGTCAGCGCTCACCGACATGAGGGCGTGAGGCGTTGAGATACTCGCGTCCTCGATCACTAGATCAGTTCCCCTTATACTAGAGCCGGTAACGAAGAACTTTCCTTCTCGAAGCTCGATCGCTCGACCATCGGGACTCTCAAAGCTCACCAACCAACCGAAGAGGCGTCCAGGTCTCATCTTTCCAGTTTTCGGACCGGACGATTGAGCCTCGGAGATACCTGCCGCCCGTTCCTGCGGTCGCTCCGGCGACCGCTCGTGGGGCCTTCCACCGCCGTGGTGTCCACCCTTTCGAGCATCCTCAGCCCGATGCTCATGACGGGGTTGCTCCCCACGATCACGAGGAGCGTTATCGCGTCGTTCATTGTGGGAGCTGTGCTGTTTCTGTTCGCGATTCCCCTTCTGCTCATGAACGGGACGGGCCTGTTTCGCGGCCGGCTGCTGAGGCTGTTGCTTCGGAGGCTGTTGCTGCTGCGGAGGTGAAGGACGCTTTTCAACCTGCTGACGTGGCGGAGCCTGTCGAACCGGCGGCGGCGGTGGTGGCTTCGGAACATACTGGGGCTCAGGTTCCGGTGGAGCAACAGCGACCACCGGTTCAGGAGCTATATCGAGATCTAGTTCATCCTCAGTTGTCATAAAATTCGCCAAGGGATCGGTGCCATGGTCGAATTCGAGAGGGTCTTCCTCGGCGGAGACGGAGCTCAAAGGCGGCTCCGCGACCGGCGCGGTAAAGGGGACGTGTTGAGGCTTAGGAGCTGGCGCTTCCACCGACGCGTCATAGGAATCGAGTTCGTCCAAAAAGGAGTCGAAGTCATCATCCTCATCATCATTAGCCGCCGCGACCGGATTCTCGGTTGGGGGCGGAGGCGCCGACACCACGGGCTTCGCCACCTCAGCTTCAGCCTCGAACTCCTGAAGGAAGTCAGCCAAAGGATCAACCTCCTCGTGATCACCATCATCACCGAAGCTCGGCTGAGATTGGTTCGCCGCTGGAGCGACTGAAGATGGAACGCTCTCTGAAGATTGCGCGTCCATGCTCATCAGTTCCTCCGCGGTAGCGGAGATAGTTTTCTGACGAACTCGCCCGCCCTGCTTCGATGGGTCGCTCTCCGCGGGCTTTCCCCCACCATCAAGGGGATTGTTACAGATACGGCACCGCGACGCGCTCACCGGCACGAGGCTACGACACGAGGGGCATCGCACAAAGGTAAGTTCACTTGATTCACTTGCCATATCTCTCTCCTTTCAAATCTCCTTCCACATCCACCGCGCTCAACCCGCTCCTTCCTAATTCATCCCTGATACTAAAGAACCAACGATGAGTGAGGTGACGACGAGAACGCCCCCCACAACTCCCAAGAGAGCTAGGCGCCCTTTGGTTGACAACCTTCCCAAAAATCTTCGCAGCGGATTAGCGCTCGCGCCCGCGGCGGCGCGACGCAAATCATCTGGTGTGCGCAAAAAGGTCGTTCGACTCTTCTTTCTGTTCGAGCGAGACGACGCGCCGCTCTCACCGACAGCGAGCCCGTTGCTCGCGTCTACAAAGGTCGAGGGAGCCCCGCCTGAAGCGACGAAACGTTCCTCATCCGCTTGCGAGAAGCATATGCCGACCGTAACACCCCCACCGAAGTCGAGGCAGTGCGGTTTCTCCGTGGACTCGAACGATTGGTCCTTGTGAAGAATGCCTGCATCGTAACTCGTACCGTTCGTGCTCGTATCGGTAACACGAACAACACCCGACATAGTGACCTCAACGAGGCAATGCTTACGTGACACATGCGGCACACCGAGCCACATATCGCTTGAGGGATCGCGACCCAATACGACCGAGGTACCGGGTGTCAGCATTAACTGAGCGGGGCGGGCGGTTTCGGAGAGCGACACCAGCAAGGGATACCGCTTCTCATGGAATACCGGCTTGGCCAAGCGTATCTCTGGCGTTTGGAGAGCACCAGTCACCTCCTCCGGCGAGAGTATCCCGACAAGGGTCACATCACGACCAAGCGAGATCGGCGCGCCCGGTTGCACGTTTACACGTCCCGAGATCTGCTGTTTGTTGACGAAGGTACCATTTGTAGACCCAAGGTCCTCCACCCAGAATTGACCGGACTCAAAACCGATACGCGCATGGCGAGATGAGATGCTCGGCGTATCCACTCGCAACGAGCACTGCCGAGAACGTCCTACCATCAACGGTTGCTCAGGGACGAACGAGATCGTCGCCGGCGGATTTGACACAAGAAGAACCGCCGGAAATTTCGGACCATCTCCGGCACACGCCTGCCGCAGCACACGTATACCCGCGCGGTCAGGGGACTCCGCCTCCTTCGGCAAAAGATCGTTATCGAGCGCGGTCAATCGCAGCACCAACGGACCGAGATCGACCACCGCCTCACCTTCGTACAGACCTTCCAGGAACTGTGGGGTATACGCGCCGGCGTTATCTGACACGGGAGAGAGACGGAATCGCCGACCTACATCACGAGTAATCAATATCCCATAACCAAGCGACGCCATGTCCTCAACCACGACGTGCGCCGAATCCTTCGCGCTTATCAGCGCGGTCGGACGACGAATGAAGATCGTCTCCGATACCGGACTCTCACCTTTGAAACCTATCTCAAGCGCGAACATCGCTTCCCTTATCTAAGAATCCCTCGCAGGTGGGTATCGGACACTCCCCAACTCTTTGTAAGGATTTAGCTCTAAATGGAGCATCGGACGGAAACATCACTGAATTGAGCCTAATCATCAAAGAAAGCAAAGATTTCGCACCCTTAACGCAAAACGTCGTTTCAAACACCCGGGGAGAGTCCCGATAGGAAGATATACTTGGATCCCTGGAACCACTTTGCTCATCAACACCTATGACAGGGTTCGCAGATCGACCGCTCGACGTTCCTAAAGAGCGAGAGAGTTCCCCGACCCCCTGCCACCTTATGAGAGACCACTGCCCGGCAGTGCTGACAATTCAATTTTAAGTGATTAATTTTCCAAGGATTAATCGTGAGCAACAAAATACTAGTGGTAGATGACGACGTAACATCGCTCGATATCGTAGACCTCGTTCTTGAGGGTGCTGGATACGATGTCGTTCGCGCTACCAACGGACAATCCGCCGTCGCCGGCGTTCAAGAAGCAAATCCAGACCTCATTCTTATCGACCTCATGATGCCCCATATGAGTGGTCAAGAGGCGATTCGACAGATTCGAAGCAAGGGGATTCAGGTACCGATTGTGGCCTTCACCGCCCTCGATGATCCGAGTGTTCATCAGGACGCCCGAGAGGCAGGATGCGACCTGGTAGTAACAAAACCCTGCAAAACCAAGGACTTAGTAAAAGGAATTCAAAACCTGCTGGAGAATTCCTAAAGTCCCGTTCTGAAGTAAAAGGTACCCCTTACCACCCTTATGTGGTAAACAACTGAAGGGCTAGGGAAACTGGCCAACAGATTTTAAACAAGTTTAGGATGGTGCTTTGAGCACGCTACCTCCCGGCCACGCAAGAAGCCTTGAGGTAGTACAGAGATGGAGGCCGACATCACGACAATGTTCGGCGAGCGTTCCTGTGAGTAGATTTAATTACCCATACGATACTCAGCGATATACACGTGAAGACGTGTTACGAGCGCGACCCGTGTCCGCTGGGTGCCTGCGTTGCGCACATACTCTCTCTCTTCAAGCACCTCCTCATCGGGAGGTAGATCATGGATCAGAGAATGATAATCAACGCGGTACATCAGGAAGAGTGCCGCATCGCGATTGTGGAAGGTTCGGCGTTAGCTGAACTCGAAATCGAATCAAATATCGGAAAGAAAGCGAAGGGCAACGTATACCGCGGACGCATTTCGCGAATAGAACCGAGCCTTCAAGCGGCGTTCGTTGATATCGGAACTCATCGGAACGGGTTCCTTCAAATCAACGACGTGCACCCATCGTGCTTTAAGAACCCTCCCCCACGATCCGGAAAAGTTCGCATTCAGGATGTACTTGAACCCGGCCAAGAGCTCGTCGTTCAGGTCGTGAAGGAAGAGCGCGACATGAAGGGCGCGACCCTGACTACCTACCTCTCACTTCCAGGCCGCTACCTCGTTATTATGCCCGGTAGTGATCGCGGAGGGATCTCCCGTAAGATCAGCGACAGCGACCAACGTGTTCGCCTTCGTCGCTTGAGCCGAGAGCTCGAGGTTCCAGCGGGTATCGGGATGATTATCCGAACCGCCGGTCTCGATCGCTCGCAGAGCGAACTCTCGCGCGACCTGTCGCTGCAACTGAAATTATGGGAGAGCATCCTCGTCGCGAATCAGAGCGCTGGGGCGCCATGCCTTCTCTATAAAGACAACGATCTCGCTACCCGAGTTATCCGGGACTACTTCACACCAGATGTGCGCGAGATAATCATCGACGATCCCGAGACCTATCAGACGGTAAAGGAGTTCGTTGGTCAGGTGATGCCGCGCTATCGATCCCGTGTTCGCCTCTACGAGGAGAATCAACCGATCTTCGCCCACCACGGAATCGATCAGCAGGTTCACGACACACTTGCTCGCGAGGTCAAGCTCAAGAGCGGTGGATCAATTGTCATCGAGCAACTCGAGGCGCTCGTAGCGATCGACGTGAACTCAGGAAAAGCGACCGACACATCCAACATCGAAGAAACCGCCTATAAGACGAACCTTGAGGCCGCTGAAGAGGTTGCCCGACAGCTCCGACTGCGGGATCTCGGCGGACTGATCGTTATCGACTTCATCGACATGATCGACAAGCGACATCGCAACGCGGTTGAGCGACGGCTTCAAGACGCGGTCGCGACCGACAAGGCTCGAATCGAGCTTGGAAGGCTTTCAAAGTTTGGGCTCCTTGAGATGTCCCGGCAGCGTTTGCGAGCATCCTTGACGAGTCACGCTCATATCAGGTGTGAACACTGTCACGGCACCGGAGATATCAAAAACCCTGAGCTTGTGGCCCTTGAGGCACTCCGAAAGATTCAGGCCGCGGTAGTCGTGGGGCATGTGGCAAAGGTAAAGGCCCGCCTGCCCTCCGTTCCTGCGTTCTTCCTTTTGAATAACAAGAGAGGATTCATCGCGGATCTTGAGAAGGAGCACGGCGTTCAGGTCCTCATCCTACCAGACGGTCGACTCAGACCGGACGAGTATGAATTCGAAATGGAAGGCGTTCGAGATACGAAGAAGCAAGGGGCGGACGGAGCGACGGTGGAAACCGCGCGTCAACCCGAACCTCGTCCTGCATCCGCACCGACTGCGCCCGCGCCGAGCAACGCCAGATCCCCACGCAAGTCGAGCGAGAGCCAAGGCCCTCGCCGCGCGGCGTCGGAGAGGTAGCCGCAGGTCATGCACATGGGAGCGGCGGTCGTCCTGGACCGCCGTGTTGCGCTGGGCAATCATCGTTCGCGATGTGTGCCATTCCGGCGACCGGCCTATTCCGAGTAACGTCGCGGGAGGACGGTCGCCCTCCCGCTTGCAGACGCTCACATAGGACCCCGCGCCTTTTTCCCCATTCCATCCCAAAGTTCAGCGATTACCGGTTGAAGTTCTCCTGACCTTCTGGTAAGTTTAGTTTGCTTAAAGTAACAATCAGTCTGAATCACAGCTGTCCCTTTTCAAGCTTCGAGCGAAAGCGAAAACAGGGAGGGGCTGACCGGAAAACGTGACGTTTTGCGGTGACGGGATTCGTGTACCCAGGCATCGCTCGCGGTAAGGTCCAGATTTTTGTTAGTTGTTTTAAGTTCATGTCGATCGGCCAGATTCGGGAAGACCTCAAAAAACTCGCCAAGTTGGCGGCAAACGTTAGCGACGCTCACACCTGCACGGTTTTTCTACCGACGGGACTCCTCACCTCTTCGACTCCTCAACGCCCCTCGGAGAGCGCATCATATCCCTCTCCCACTCATGCCTCCCATCATCAAACCGGCCAGAGTGACACCATCGAGCTAAAAAAGGTCTTTCATCTCGGACCGGACCTAGCGGTCGGGAGCGTTGAGATGGTCGCGACCCATTCAGCGTCTTCCTGCCTCGTTCGCGACTGTCGCATCCAGGTGGGGAACGGGCTCATCGGTTGGGTGGCTGAGAACTCCCGCTCCATTCACGTAGCGCCCTTCGATATGGACAGCTCAGTTCTCGGCATCTACACCGAAACGGAGCCCCTCAAGAGCCTCGTAGCGGTTCCCATCCCCATGCCGACCGAGAACCCAAACGCTCGCACCTTTAGCGGCGTGCTCATGTGCGACAGCCGCAAGGCCTTCTCCTTCACTAAACCCCAGATGAAGCACCTTGAGGAGCTGGCGACCCTCATCTCGCGCCTCCTCTTCTGGACCCTCTTCAAGAAGGAAACGACCTCAACGGAGAACTCCTGGGATAGCTTCCTCACTAAAACAACCCAACTGAGCGAGGCAATCGGGCACGATTCGATCGAAATGGTACGGATCTGGATCGACTCCTTCGCTGACCTTGAGGCTGCTCATGGAATAACAGCCGCGGTGCATCAAAGCGAGCAGTTCGTTCGATTGATCCAGCAAGCTCTTCCGCCGCACTTTCCCCTTGTTCGCTTACCAAACGGTGATATCCTCGTGGCCCTCGACAACATGATGACAGCGTTCTTTCAAAATAAGATACGAACGCTGGCAAATCACCTTAATGATCAGGTAAAACCCTTCGTCATTCGGCTTCAGAATTTTTCAGGGAAAAGTTTCTCGGCAAAAGCGAGTCGCGCGCGTGGCTTCGATATCGACGCTATCCTGCAAGCGCTCCCTGCGCCGGTGACATCAACGATTGGTAAAGTGGTTGGAGGCTCACGTGCTTAAACTACCAGAGAAGAACTCGCCCATCAGTACGCAACTATGGAAGAAGATGTCCGCGTTCATGAGCGCTGATATCGCCATGGACCTAGGGACGGCGAACACTCTCGTGTACGTGAAAGGTGAAGGTGTCGTGTTAAACGAGCCATCGGTCGTAGCACTCGACGCTGAAACAGGAGAGCTCCTCGCCGTAGGCCTCGCGGCGAAGCAGATGTACGGCAAAACCTCTCGCGCCATTCGATGCGTACGTCCGATCAAAGACGGCGTTATCGCCGATTTCGGAGTCACGACCGCGATGATTCGTCACATGCTTCGAGTCGTTCGCAATCGATGGTCCCTCGTGCGACCACGGGCTGTCATCGGGGTCCCATCGGATATCACCCAAGTTGAGAAGCGCGCCGTACTCGACGCGGCGATCTCATCGGGAGTGCGACAGGTGTATCTCGTTGAGGAGTCAATGGCCGCCGCGGTTGGTAGTGGTCTTCCAATCGAGCAGCCGATCGGAAGCATGGTTGTGGACATCGGTGGAGGAACCACCGAGATCGCTATCTTGAGCCTTGGCGGTACGATGTACACGCACGCAATCCGCGTCGCTGGCGATGAGATGGATGAGGCCATTCAGCGCTACGTTAAGCAACGGTGCGGTCTTGAGATCAGCATCTTCGAGGCGGAGCGTATCAAGATAACGATTGGTTCGCTGCTGCACCACTCGCCCCCCCTCACCATGAAGACCTTCGGACGTGATGTTAGCACCGGCATGCCCCGATCGATGGAGCTCAACAACGAGATAATTCGGGCAGCGTTTCAGGAACCACTCTGCGCTATCGTAGGCGCTATTTACACAGCGCTTGAGAACATCAGCCCAGAGGTCGCCCAAGATATCCTCGCCAACGGCGTACACCTCGCCGGAGGTGGAGCGCTCATTCGTGGGCTCGCGGAGAAGCTTACCGAGAAGACCGGAATTCGATTTATCTGCGACTCCGATCCCCTCACCTGTGTTGTTCGTGGAGTTGGGCGGGTCATCGAGAATCTCGATACACTCAAGAACGTGTGCATCGCGGCCTAACGATACTCACTACCCAGCGTCGGGGACGAGAGCCTTGTGGACTCCTCTCGGACCTGTCTCACAACGCCTTGAACCATGCCCCGAAGCGATAGCGCTCGGTTGCGCCGAGATGCCCCTTGAGCAAGCGCTCCGATCGCGAGTAACAACACCATCCCCGTCAGCCCCCTCTGAAGCGGGGACAACTCCGGCGCTGCCCCAATGACCCCCTGGATCCAAAATAGTCCCGACACTATCACCTCGTTAGTATACCCCACCGACCTCAAGAGCATCTCAGCGCCGGGGAGCCCGGTGAACACGAACGCGAGACCTCCCACCCCAGCCGTGCAGTTTAGAACCGACCACGGCCCTGCCATTACCAGGTTCAGCAACAACCCGCTAACCGACAAGGTTCCGTTCCACACCACGGTGACAAGCGATGTCAGCGCCCACACCGAAACGGTCACCCATGCTATGGATCTCCAACGGCTCTCCCCACCTAGACGAGATCCAATACCGATCCCCGCGAGGGCGGCGAAAGTCAGCACCACTCCGACCTCAAACATCGCCCAGGGCCACAGAAGATGCATACACAGAAAGGTCGTAACGAGCCTTTGAACAAAGTGATGTCGCCGCTGCGCCAGAAGAGAGAGGCAGAGACAGAGCGCGGCGAGAAGCGCGCGAACAGATGACATCTCTGTTCCAATCGCGAGGACGTACACCGTCGCGCACCCGAATGACAACCCAACCGCCAATCTGCGCGTCCCAAGTGAGGAGCGCAACGAACGCCCTACTCCCAACAACACCGTCAGTGTCAACCCGAACACGAGACTGACCTGATACCCTGACACCACAAGAAGGTGAGAGAGCCCCAAATCATTAAAAAGCGACTCAACTGGTGGGCTCAACACATCTCTCACTCCAAACGCCATCGAGAGAAAGAGAGCTCCTCCACGCCCCTCATCGGTTACTCGAGATACCTCCTCGACGATCCTCGCGCGAGCGCGTTGGAGGTGCGATGACCTGCGCGCAACTGGTAGAGATCCGAAAAGAACCCTCATCTCGCCAGATACCCCCCTTCTCCACATCCATGCGCCCCAAGAAAATGGGTTCAGCGGTCGAGATATCGGGAGCAATCGCCCTCTAATCCAAACGATATCCCCAACTTCAAGTGCAGAGAGGTTCCGCCAAGGTAGATCGACACCTCTACACCGAATCAGTCGTCCCTGTGACGCCAGCACCTCTCGCCCAATAAAAACGATCTCTCCAGGGAGTCGCCGACGAGGGATCTCCTCAACCTGGACGAGCATGGCGACATCGGTTCCACCAACCTGAGAGGGATGAGTCACGACCTCCCATCCGCCTAACACGAGGCCCACGATAAATCCTACGACCGGGCCACGTCGACCAGGGAATCCGATAGCCCATGACACCCCCAGGGCGCACACGAGTATGGCAAGCAAGAGCGGGGGCATAAACCACGCGGCGACCTGCCCCCCACATACGGCAACCGTCACCCCGAGGCCCGGTACGTAACTCCGCAAGCACACCAGACGTCGGCGCAGTGAGGCTCGCAAAACCATGCCCTCGAGAAGATTGCGCCCCTCTCACAAAAACGCGAGGAAGCACGATACGATTAGTAGGATCCCCGTATCGACGATTACAGGTCGGAGTTGCTTGTTAGGAACAGAGACAGGGCTTCATCCCACCAGACCGCTTTATTTCACCTGAATAGATGAGTTGGTGACCTTTGTCGTTGCCTTCGTGGCTCCCGAACCAACTGTGACGGAGTAGCTAAAGGAATACGTTCCTGGCCGCAAGCCACGAACAACGACGGTGTTCGTCTTACTCGTCTTTTGGAGTTTGTATCCGTTTCTCGTCAAAGAGTACGAGTAGGTGACCTTTCCACCAAAGCCCTGCATCTTTATCCGGAGGATGGTGAGGGTACTTCGACCGATACCCAGCCTCGAGACATCATAGCTCGGTATCGCCGGCGCAGTGGCAGCACCCGGGTCAAGACAATCCGCTTGACCGTTACCATTTGCGTCAGTGTCAAGAACGTTACAACCGCACACGCCAGGCGTATCCTTCAACGTGCCGCAGGCGCATCCATCGGTTCCCTTCTTGTTCGGATCGGTCGGGCAACTATCATTACAGTTAAAAGACCCATCACCATCGCTATCGGCATCGGCTACCCCACATCCGCAAATACCAGGCCTTGTCTTCTGATTATCTGTCGGGCAGGTATCAACGCAGTTCGGCGTCCCATCACCATCAGCATCTGTATCGGCGACTCCACATCCACACACCCCGGCCACCACCTTATTCGCATCTGAATCGCAGCCGTCGATACAATCAGGGGTGAAATCTCTATCCGTATCGGTTTCGGCAACACCGCATCCACAGAGCCCCGGCTGGGTCTTTCCTCGATCATTCGAACACGCATCAAGACAATCCGCTACCAGATCTCCATCGGTATCAAGTGGACAGCTGTTACGCGCGAGATACACATGATTACACGCTTCTGCCGTAGCGCCGCAGTTCGCGAGCGTACCACCAGCGGTAGTTCCTTCCTCAGGCCCCTCGACGAGAACATTTTTCGCCTTCGTCTCAAACGCGACGGTCAATCCAGCCGGACTGATATCAGTCAACGTGGCGTTCTTGTCGAGCCCGGTTCCCGCCACTCCCGGAGTAACCAGGAATGCGCTGTCTAAATACCGATCATACATGAAGATGTTTTTCACACTTGTGGTGGGTGCCTGCAAAAAGTCGGTAGAAAATGACTCAAAAATAATAAATCGCCCGTCCCTACTTATTCGCGGATTAAAGCTGTTGCCGTTGCCTCCTTGCGCGCGCGTGGCCGAACTACTCCGATATTTTTTGGAGATCAGCTCAATTCGTTTCGTGAGGTGGTCATAGAGGTAAATCTGCCTAAGCCCGTTTGTCTGAAGATACTGAATATCCGCGGGATGCGGAGCGCCTGGCGTCACGCACCTCATCGCTGGATTCCCCTCCCAAACAACGAGGTCTGTCGCTAATGACTCGAACACAACATACCGGCCCGTTTGGTCCACATCAGGATTTTCGCTGTGATTGTTGGCTGGACCGTACTCGTTCGTAAGTGAACGTACATTGCCCAACACATCACAGAACGGAATCACCGCCTCTGTAATCCGAGTGAATGTATTATTGATGTGATAATAGACATCCCTAAAACCCTTAATATCGGCGCTGAAGTACAAAGGATTGGTCGCGGCGGTATCGAATACCACCACCGCCTGGTCGGGCGTCATTCGCGCGTTCTGTGAGTCGGCGTTTAGCGTTTCCTTCAGATTCGGATCCGCGTGGTAGCCATACCGGTCATATAAAATGGATGTTTTGCACGCGCCTCGCATGCTCGCATTACAGTCCGAACCATCTCTAATGAACAGGTCAGAATACGAATACTCGTCCTCACAGGTCGGAAGTAGATTGTCACGCATGTTAGTAGCCGCCGTGGTCATGAGCATGTTCTTGCCATCATCGCTCAATTGCCACACGTGGAGGGGAGCATTGGCACCCTTAACGGCAAACCCCGTAACGTCACACTTTGAAGATGATGGAAAATTCTTCGTCCACTTTCGATCGTGAAGTATCACTTGGTGCGGATCAGCGGTCCCCGCGAAGGTGGCAATATCGCTCGCGTCAGTTTCGTAGGCCACATATCGGCCGAAGTCTCTACCAGTTCCACCGATAACAGGCCTCTCTGAATGGGCATTCGCGGTATCGCCCGTGGAATCTGAAAAGCTCAAGCACTCCGCCGGCAGGTTTTGATATCTATCCGCCCAAAAAATGGAATAGGTCCCGGATCCCCTACACTTGTCCGCGCCCGCGTTGTCGAGCGCCTCATCCTTTGATGCATACACGACTACGGTGCGACCATTAGTCGCCTCCTGAAAGGTAAGATCCTTACTATCGTCGGTCAAAGCCTGATAGGTACGGGTGAATGGAGCGACCGACAAGATACTCGAGATGCGCTTGCTCTCTCGACTCGTAAAGGCCGCGGAAAATGGATCGGCCACCGCCGTCACGCTCGTCGCTACCGCGATCAGACCACACACCGGTACGATGTACCGCCGCTTGAAGAGAGAGACCCACATACCAAGCTCCTGACACGTTGTCATACGAAATGGGGAATCGGCACTTCCGTTGCGAATCTTAAGCGGCCTTTACGAAGGGGGAAAAAACAGAAAAACACGCACCAATCCAATATCTTACATTACTTGCGACAGCCCCCTCCGCGCGTTCCGACGCGCTTCCCTCAACTCTCCAATTGCCCGCCGATGCGCCTCGTCCGATACTGGCGGCTCTATGATCACCTACAATCCCAAAGATTGGTTTCGACTCATCTTCCAATTCCACCGGAGCGACACCTTTCGTATCCTCCTTCCAACCATGACCCTCCTTGGAATCTGTACGGCGGGACTCGCCTATCTTCAGATCCAACAAGTGATGCAGGTGAAGTCGTCAACCGTTTTTCACCAGATACTCGGCTTCGCCCTCTCCATGCTCCTCGTGTTTCGGATTAACACCGCCTATGACAGGTGGTGGGAGGGTCGGAAATTATGGGGGTCTCTTGTCAACAACAGCAGGAGCCTCGCCACCAAATTACAGGCGTCTCTCGCTGCTCGCGCCCCCCAAGAACTGGAGGAACTCCTCTCCGCCATCGCCCTCTTTCCGGCAATTCTTCGAGACTACCTCCGAGGTGAGGTCTATCCGATTCCACCGACAGAACCATTCTACAAGAATAATGGAGAGTACCTTCACGCCCGCCACAAGCCGCTCTACACCTTCACTTCTATCATGAGAAACGTCGAGAGACTTCGCGATGAGAAGATCCTCACTCACGAACAGATGCTCTTCATCAACTCCGAGCTCTACTCCCTTATCGATATAACCGGGGCGTGTGAACGGATTAAGAACTCCCCGATTCCTTTTTCATACAGCCTCTTCCTCAAAAAGAGTCTCTTTGTGTACATCGTAACGATGCCGGTGCCATTCGCGGCGGAATTCGGCTACTGGGCGGTACTCGCGGTGATGGTGATCTTCTATACCTTCGCCTCACTTGAGATCGTATCCGAGGAGGTCGAGGAGCCCTTTGGAACGGAAGCGAACGACCTTCCGACGGATGAACTGGCGGAGAAGATCTACCGAGATGTGCGAGAAATAGCCGCGTCTGCCGCGCTCAATCCCTAGTCTCTAGGAGCGTATTGATAATGTGACGCCCTCGAGTGTTCCAATAACGAATACGTAAATCTTCACATAGAGAACGGTGAGAGGAGGAAAGGAATTGCCGCCCGCGGTGTCTTCTTTGTGAAATTAGGTATCCAAGGGAAGACGAAAATTCTCGCCATCAGCAACGACTACGGCTGTTCTCCATCACCATCTTCTGTAATAGGAAGGTGTAGCGGTCCTCGATCGACCGTCGGGTCGGCCCAGAGCGCAATCTGTGATTCCTCCACAGGCTCGGCATCGAACGAGGGATTGCGCGCGATCCTCTTGAGGATGCGGGTCGCGTCCTTGGAGATATCGATATCTCGGAAGACGCCAAACGGACCAACATGCCCCTTGAACTTACTCTTCTTAAACTGGCCGACTGAGAGGTTAGCGGCGCTCGCGGGGATAATCGCTCCATCAAGATCGTAACCGCCAAGAACCTCAGGATTAGCCTCTGGCCCGTATGGGGCTATATGAACCCCCAAATACCGCTGCGCCCTGAACGTCACTCCCATAACGTACCATTTGCCAGGCTCGATAGTGGTCGAGGCGAAGGCGAACCAGCGCCCATTTCCAGCTTTATTTTGCCAATAGATGTGTGGTCGCACTCCGTCAGCCCCGCCAACAAGCGCTAATGAATACCCCTCTGGATTCGCCTCACGAGTGTCAAACTTTCCAAGAAAGGAGGACCGCTCTTTGAGATCGAGGGATGACTTCAACTTGAACCACACGAACAGCATAAAATCCGATTCAGTTGGATTGAGCAGTGGATGGTGAGCGACGGTAAGCACCATTCCACTTCGCGAAATCGCTACAGCGTCAGCGAACGCGCTATCGGTGGTAGACGATGTAGGCGACGACGGGACTTGAGCGGACTTGAAGGAGAAGAACACAGCGACAACCGCCAACCACGACACCGCGAAAGCGGCGAAGAAAGCGCCGACGAGATAGATCGGTCGGGTTCGCGTTGAGTCATTCATTGCGGGTTCAGTTGATACCAAAAACATCTCCCTACGGCGGCAGAACCGAGGAGACCATCCCCCCGATTTTCCTACGGCTAGCCTCGGCAGAACAAGATAGTTCCTTCCAAACACAAAGCGCCGCTCTCCTTCTTCAGAAGAGCGGCGCTTTGAGCGGCTACACCGAAACTCGACTACTCAGCGGTCTCAGTTGTCTCCACCGAAGAATCAGTAGCAGACTCAGAAGCGGCCTCAACACCCTCCTCGCCCTCTTCAGATCTCTTCTTAGCGCCCTTCTTACCCTTACCCTTTGCGGCACCCTCAGCAGGAGGCGCAACGATCTGAGCTGCGATTACCTTGATCTGGAGAGGAACGGTAACCTCAGAGTGAAGCTTAACCTCAGCCTTGTGCTGACCTGGGGTCTTGATTACCTCAAGGAGGCGGATCTGGCGACGATCAACACCGTACCCAAGATTCTTAAGAGCACCCTCAACGTCTCGAGCTGTAATAGCTCCAAAGCTCTTTCCACCAGCTCCCATCTTGAGAGTGAACTCAACGATGATCTGGGAAAGGGTATTTCCGAAAGCCTCAGCCTCAGCCTTCTTCTTAACTCGCTTAGCGACGATGGCGCTGAGCTTGTGCTTGAGAGCTCTCTCGTTTTGAGATGACGACTCAATAGCAACACCACGAGGGATGAGGAAATTTCGAGCGAAGCCTCGCTTTACTTTTACCGTGTCACCTACGTACCCGAGAGGGAGAAAATCTTCTCGCAAAATTACTTCCATGGTCTGGCTCCTATGAATATGGGCTGGTTCCTATGAATTTTCCAGCAAACTACAAATCGTTCCGACTAATCGTATGAATCCATACCGAAGTCATCATCACCCTCAGAGCGAGGATTCTGGAGACGCTTAGGATTCCCCTTGAACTTACGAGTCTTCGACTCGATCAGATGAGTCTGGAACTTCTGAACAGACTCATTGATTCGAAGAACAGCCTGAAGCTCGTTAGCGGCTTGGTGGTTAGCTGTCTCGTAATTGAATACCACGTAGTAGCCAAACTTCTGCTTGCCGAAAGAGAACGCTGCCTCCTTCTTGCCCCACGTATCAACGGTCGAGACCTTCGCGTTTTGAGCCGCGAGCAAGGCCTCAACCTTCTTCACTTCATCCTTGATCTGCGAGTCACTCAAACGAGGGTTAAACACCACTACTGACTCATACCGGCGTGCTTCCATTGAACACCTTTATTTCATTAACTAAATCTTATTCGATATCGCTTTTCTTTTTAGCCATGCCCCCGTCTTCGAGACGCGAACGACCATGTTTTGGGACCCATGACAAACGCGACGAGAGTCGCAACACGAGATCGACCAATACCCTAAAAGCCGGCGAAGTGTATCAGATCGGGGGCAAAACACAACTGACGGAGCCCCCTTAAAAGACTAACTGTTGTATTTATTCTGGGCTTTTTTCAGGCCCGAAAGCAGCAGCGTCACTACCGCCCCGCACGCCTTTCCGACTAATTCCTCGGCAATAGGCTGTTCTTCCTGAGAGAATCGACCCAAAACCCACGTAGCCACACCATCCGGAGCCATCGCAAGAGGGGACCCAGGAGGGGGTTTTCCGACGCCCACCCGAACGCGGGTGTACCCCCGGCCGCCACACCGCTCCGATATCGACCGGAGACCGTTATGCCCCCCTTCCCCGCCATCAAACTTGACCCGAACCACGCCGAACGGCAGGTCGATCTCGTCATGAACAACGATAACGTCACCGATAGGAATCTTTCTAAATGAAAGGAAGGACTGGAGGGGCTCACCACTCCGGTTCATGAAGGTCTGAGGCTTAATCAAACTTCCAGACCAATCACCTACTCGAAGAGCCCCCTCGCTGTATCCGTTACGCTCAAGCCACCCCGAACCAGCGAGATTACCAGATATGCCTGCGCGAGCATTGGCCCGGCAGTCAGCCTCAACACCACTGCCATCAGCGGCGATAGTTGTCGATCGAAGGGCGTCAACAACGGCGAAACCGATATTGTGTCGGGTAGAATCGTAACGAGCGCCGGGATTACCAAGACCTACGATGGTTTGAAATCCGGCGCTCACGATGGGAACTTAGTGATTACTTAGCTGGAGCTTTAGCGGCAGCAGCTGGAGCAGCGGCTGGAGCAGCCTCAGCAGCTGGCTTAGCCTCTTCCTCAGCGCGGGTAGCTACAACGCTCACGATCGTCTCGGAAGCGTCGTCAGCGAGGGTCACTCCCTCACCAAGCTGAAGCTGATCAGCGTGAATCGACTGGCCAAGTCCAAGTGCCGAGATATCAACCATTACAGCTGAAGGGATATACTTCGGCAAGCAGCTTACGGAAACTTCGTGCGTAACTACCGCGAGAACTCCACCCTGGTTCTTAACGCCAGGAGCCTCGCCAACGAGCTTCACTGGTACATCAACTGTGATCTCCTCATCATCCTTGAGGGTTTGGAAATCAACGTGGATAACACGACCCTTGAGGTAATCCTGCTGAACTTCCTTCACGATAGCGGCCTTCCCATTGAGAGATGGAACGGAGCTCTTGAAGGTGAACACCTGAGAACGACGAGCCTTAGAAGCAAGCGCCGTGAACTCCTTAAGAGGAACTTGAACAGCGAGAGGCTTCTCAGCCTTGTGGTACGCGACAGCTGGGATGAATCCCTCTCTGCGGCAACGGTTTGCAGAAGACTTACCGATGCTTGGACGCTCTGATACTTCGATTGTGAAATTTTCCACGACGTTACTTCCTCAAAAACATCTCTCGAATAGAGAGCTTTCTCTTTACAAATCTTGGCCTGCAAAAGCTATCAGCTTACAAAAGCACCGGTGGAAGGTAGCAGAACAGGCACTTCGGGTAAAGTGGCGGGGCGGGCGCTCGTGTTCACGCTGAGGGCGATGGCACCCGCTCCTTCGGAAACTCGCAACACACTGCAATTACAGCACTATTGCACATAATGCTCCAGCCTATCTTCCATCACCGCCTTCAAAGCGGCCGACAAAAGTAACACCCCAGAAGAAAATCCCCATCCCTTTTTGCTTAGAAACCCACTTTTTTCCATACTTTCCGGCTGGTGTTTACGGTTTTTCACATTCCTTCAGGGAGACCGAGGAGGTCTCAAGGAGCGGTTTTGCAATGAGGTACGAACAGTACGGGTATCGTTATGAATTCAACGGAATGCCACGAAGCCACGGGGGTTTCGCGATCCTCCCTCAACGATTCGGTGAGGGAATGGGGGTACTCATAAAACAACGAAACGGTAACGGCTCATCCCCTTACCTCTTCGACCTCCCCGGAGGAGGAATGAGCAGTGACGACTACGAAACCCTCACTCTGACGGCTTCGAGGGAAGCGTTCGAGGAGGTCGGAATCCGCACCAACCCTTCCACGGCGATCGCCGTTGGCGCTGCGTTGTGGCTCCCCATCCGAAGGGATGGAGAGATCGTTCGGGTTGATTGTGCGCAAGCCTACATCATGGAGGCGGGCGCCGAGGTCCCGGAGCCGACGGAGGAGGCCCTCAACATCGCGGTCGTGCACGAACGATCGGCGTTGGGATTCTCCATCGTCGGACTCAAGAACGACTCCGATCCGACGAAGCGGGTCTTCGGACGGACCGCAATCATGTTGTACGACGGCCTTTCGATCACGAAGGGCCCGTTCTACGACGGACCTGCGGATGTGGCTGTGACTTCGCGCCTCAATTTGCCGTACGAGCTCGTCGACTGGATGTATATGCCCGTCGATGACGGCAACTATCTCGCAAGGATGAAGGACGGGATTATTCAGATCTTTTACAGACTGAACCCCTTCGAATCTCAAGGTCGCTTCGTTGGCAACCTCGAGGATCTGGCTCAGGTTACCTAACACCTCTTCCCCAGCCGATAGGGATTACAATATATCGGCACCTTTTTTCCTCGCCCGAGGATCCTTACGTAAAGAGGCTACTCACCGAGTCATCCGAGTGAATGCGTCGAATCGCCTCGGCGAACACGGGAGCGACAGAGATAACAGAGATTCGATCGGTTGCGTCGAGCTCCGCGTGCGGGATCGTATCGGTAACCACGAGCTCCTCAATCGGACTTGCGCGAAGCTTCGCGCGAGATTCACCCGACAGAACCGCGTGAACGCATACGGCCACAACCCGCTTAGCGCCCGCTTTGATCAGGGTCTCAGCGGCCTTCACAAGGGTCCCTCCGGTATCCGCGATATCATCAACGATGATACAGGTCTGTCCCTGCACCTCTCCCACTACCGTCATTGAATCAACACGATTCGCGCCGGAGCGACGTTTGTCGATAACCGCGAATGGGGAGTTATCCATGCGGGTAGCGACGAAGCGGGCGCGCTCAAGTCCCCCAACGTCAGGCGATACGATCGTAACGTCCTCGACCCCGAACTTTTGCTTCAAGTACGGGATCATCGTCGGCAACGCGTAGAGATTGTCCACCGGGATATCGAAGAATCCCATCAGCTGTCCGGCGTGGAGATCCATCGTGAGAACTCGATCCGCGCCAGCGGCCGTGAGCATATCAGCGATCAATTTCGCGGTGATCGGAACACGGGGCTTTACCTTTCGATCTTGGCGCGAGTAGCCGTAGTACGGAATCGCCGCGGTGATCCGACCCGCGCTTGAACGCTTGAGCGCGTCGATGATGATCAGAAGCTCCATCAGGTGATCGTTACCTGGCTTGCACGTGCTCTGTAATACGAACACATCGCCACCGCGCACGTTATCTCCGATCTCTACTGACAGCTCACCGTCAGCGAACTGTACTGTCTCGATGCGACCGGGCTCTATCTCGAGCGACTTACAAACAGCTTGGGAAAAGAGAGGATTGGAACGGCCGCTGAAAACGAGAAGTGGACCAGACACGGAAGCTCCTTGGAAGAGAGTAATGGCAGTGAGTAATGGCCCCTTTTTGAACTGCTTACTCAATACGTTGTGTAGGGAGCACAGACCGTGTTGAGAACAACACCTCCCTCAACGCCACTTTAGAGAGGAAAAGTTGCCCGGGCAGGGGTCGAACCTGCGTATGGTGGAATCAAAATCCACTGCCTTACCACTTGGCTACCGGGCAGTACGAGGGTGGAACACCCTCACATGCGCCCCTGTTGAGTAAAACAAGTAGCGCACTTTGGCAAGTGCGGCACGACACTATATGCGTGGTATCTTACGAGAAAATGAGGAAGCATAGGTAACTTTCAATCCCCCGCTCCAGCAATCGAGCCGATAACTCATAGGCCCGAGGTTCCTCACCCTCTGAAACGAGGCTAAAGAAGACCGATCCGGAACCGGTAAGAGCCGTTCCGCGAGGAAAAACCTCGCGAGCAGCCACGAGCCCCTCACCAATCTCCGGGACCATTGCGCACGCCGTCGCTTCAAAGTCGTTCTCCACAAGGGAGGCGATATCGACGGAGTCGGAGGTGATAAAGTTTCTGCCGATTTCGTCAGGGGCAGTAGCTATCGTCGGACGCTCACGACGAAATCGGTCATAAAAAGCGGCCGTCGGAATGGGCTTCGGCGGAATCATAATGAGGGCCTTAGTAGTGCGAGGTAGTGCGCGGGCGCGAAGCGAAACAACCTCCTCGCCTATCCCGCCCACCCAACACAATCCACCTTCAACAGCATACGGGACATCTGCCCCGCAGAGGAGCGCGGCGCGCATGACTCGGGACCGGATACCTTCAGGTGTCACATCGAACGTCTCACTCAGCGCCGGTCCAAAAACCGACTCGAGGTGGCGCAACATAGCCGCGGCGTCGGCGCTCCCGCCTCCAAGACCACCACCGATAGGAATATTTTTCTTGATCTGACACCGAAATCCGAACGGCACCGGGTCAAAACCGAACTCACCCCAAAACGCTCGAAACGCGAGGGTCACTAGGTTCTCTCGTTTACCCGGGGGAATAATGCCTTCTGGCTTTGTCGTAACCAGGCAATCCTTTTCAGCGGTGAACACAGCACGAAGAGTGTCCTGCCGAGAGGTCGAGCAGTTAATCATGCTTAAGAGATGATACCCATCACCCCGACGCCCCTCGACCTTCAGCCGTAGATTCAACTTAGAGGGGGCATTGATGGTCACCTCACGCCCTATCCACGCCTCAGCGACTCGCGACACAGCGGGCGGGAGAGGTTTGCTGATTGAGGAGCTACCTGACATAGTTCGGTACAGTACTATGAAGAGAGCCAAAACAGAAACGGCCTATTGGAATCTGCCATGACCTCACCACACCTCCCCTCACCTGCCGACGCCCTCGCGGTAGCGATTGAAGCAGCTCAACGGGGCGGCGCCATCGCCCGCGACCAACGAGCCTCCCAGTCGGTTAACATAACCCTAAAAGCGGCGAGAAATCTCGTAACCACCGCGGACCTCGCGTCAGAAAAAGCGATCATAGAGACGATCCTTGGACACTTCCCCGGTCATAAGATCCTCGCGGAGGAATCATCGGACGCCGCGCTTGCCGAGACATTTAATACGGGACCAACATGGGTAATCGATCCGATCGATGGAACCACCAACTACGCGCACGGTCACAATCAAGTGGGGGTCTCTGTAGCCTACGCCCTTGACGGAGTTGTGCAGGCAGGAGCAGTCCTCGCGCCCTTTCAAGGGGAGCTCTTCACCGCGACGAAAGGTGGCGGCGCGTTCCGGGACAACGAGCCGATTCGCGCGACCGAAACCCAGACACTCTCAGACGCACTTATCGCGACCGGTTTTCCGTACGACCGCGTGAACATCGACCGCATCTGCGCCCGACTTCTTCATCTGCTCCGCACCTGTCGAGATATCCGACGAATCGGCGCGGCCTCAGTAGACATATCATGGGTTGCTTGCGGTCGACTCGATGCCTTTTACGAGGAGGGCTTGAGCCCGTGGGATGGTGCGGCCGGTTGCCTGATCGCCCGAGAAGCGGGAGCCAAGGTCGGTCACTATCCCTACGACCATGAATCACAAAAAAAGACCGCCAACTACGCCCACGATCTCTTCATGGACAACATCGTCGTCGCCGCGCCACGGGTATTTGAGGAGGTGATGCGGGAGTTGGGAAGGGTGTAAATCCGAAGGCGCACACAGGAAGGGCGACCGTCCTCGGTCGCCGGGAAGGTTACGCATCACAAACGTATTTGGCTGCACGCGACACGGCGGTCAGGAATGACCGCCCTCCCAACCGCGGGTTCATGCGGAATAAAAAAGGGCGCCCCAGGCGCCCTTTCATCGAGGAACTACAACTCCTCTCCCTCCTCTGGGAATCCGTCGTTCTCGGAATCACCAGCGCGGTCAGAGTACCTCCGCTCCTCGTTCTCCTGCTCGGTCTTACAATCGATACAGAGTTGAGCTACCGGACGAGCCATGAGGCGAGCCACTGCGATCTGCTCCCCGCAACTCTCGCACTCTCCGAACGTTCCATCCTCCATCTTCTTAAGGGCGGCATCGATCTTCTTCAAGTGATTCTGTTCACGCTTTCCGATCTTAGCGAGAGAGTTTTGGTTGATCTCAAGGGACGCAAGGTCGACAGAATCTCCTGACGGGGTTTCAAGGTCAGCTACGGATGTTTCGCTAATCTCTTGAAGGTGGTGGAAGATACGCTTCTTCTCGTCTTCGAGGATCTTCTTCAAGGTATCAAGATCTTTCTTTTTCATACCATCACCTTCTGCGCACGACCTACCGCGATAAATACAAGCGACTGAAACCTGCGTGCTCGGATCGAGGGGAAAATCCTCTCAGTCACTCCGACGAACCTCCGACCCTAACCTGGGACGGGGGTTACATTTTTTGTAATCCTGAAGGATAGACGACCTCAACAACCGGTACAAGTAAAAATGAGCCACCATACGTTTTTTCCACTCAACGGAGCCTGCCTCCCGATGTTACCCATCCGGAAAATTCTCTTTCTATCATGAAAGCAGGGGCATAGGGCTTCCTAGACCTCAAATATGGCTACCTCCATGTCGCGGCGCACATTCCGAAAATGAGAGAGATGCTTGAGAGACCCCGCTACGAGAGTTTCGGACTATCTAGCGATCGGACCGGGGGCACATCCACCATCACTCCCCCGCCCCGGCCAATTCACGGCACAAGACGACCGTGGATCATCAAGCGCAATCTCATCGCTCCCTTCCGTTCTATTTGGCTTGCTTTTGTCCTTTCACATCCTGAATACGAGCCAGGATCGCCTCAAAGGTCACGAACGCTTTCTGATAATCCTGCAGCGCCTCGATTTCACGCACCTCGGCGTCAGCCGCGTTCTGCTCCCGCAAATTCACAAAGATGAGGTTACTATCGCCCAGATTAAATCTCTTCAGCTCGCCACGCGCCAGGTCGTCCGACGCCTTCACCTCCGCGGCGGCGACCTCGACCTTACTTCGCGCGATATCCAAAGCGTTGAGCGCGTCCTGAACGTCAGCTCGTATCCGCTCGCGAAGGAAGGTCTCAGTGAACTGCAGCTTCTTCTGACGAGATTCGTAGTAATCGATCCGTCCCTTCTGGGTTCGGGTCGCGAGTGGAATCTCGATCCGAAGTCCCGCCTTCACCTCAGGATCCTCGAGCTTGGGATCCCCAGTTCCATAATCATTATACGAGAAGACCCGGAGGTCTAAGCGGGGCAAGACCTGATTCCGAGCAAGCTCCAACTCGATCTTGTTCTGCTCGCTCTGCGCCTTGATATTTTTAAATTCCGGTCGGGCCTCCGCGGCTGCAGCGACGGGGTCTTCGGGATGATGTACGGGCGCAAACAGGGGAACGGGGATTCGGTCCAATGATTGGAACCGCTCAACGCTCTGCGGCTCCGCCGCGTAGTTACGGTAGAAGAGGGAAAGCGAGAACTCGGCCGCTTTTACCGCGCGCTCCGCGGTGAGAAGTTGCGAGCGACGTTGCAACACCGCCCGTTGATTATCCACTCGATCGAAGTCCGGCAGGTCCCCTTTCGCCACCCGTTCCGCAATCTGACGATCACGCTCCTCAGCGACCGTAAGCAATCGCCGAAACACCTTGACCTTGTTTCGAGCGGCGGTCCAATCCCAGTAGGTTAGCGCGGCCGCGCGAGCGAGCTCAATCTTTCGCTGCTCAATCAGCGAGTCCGCGATCACCTGACCAGATTCCGCCCTTCCGATTTGAGCTCGTCTCCGATCGATCGGGCCATCCCGAAGAAGCGGAACCTCAACACCGACGCCCACCTCTCCACCGGAATTGGTCTCGTACCAGTTATCATAAATGGGAAAGGTTCCATCGCCGATTCGATATCCACCAACTACCTTACTTCCGTAAAATTTGAGTGGCTGCTCCACATACGCCGAACCGTAGTTTCCGGAATATCCGCCCGTGACGTAGGAGAGAGCGTCCCCCTTGAGGCTCGGATCGAACGCGCCCTCAGCGGAGAGGACATCCGCGTCAGCCGACACCCGCTCCTGCTTCTCCGCGTTGAGCGCTGGATGGCGTTCGAGGGTAGCGGCGATGACATCGTCGAGCGAGAGCACCTGCCCCGTGACGCTCTTAGACCCCTTACTGCTCCCCTTCACATCGCTCGACTCCTCCGCGAGCCCCGGTTGTACCGAGGACACGGCGAGCGCGGCGAGGACACCGAGCATACTCCACCAAACCTTACGCCGCGCGCGCATACGCTACGCCCCCTCTTCCATTTTGGGTTCGCTATCCCCACCTTTCGGATTGACGTTTCGCAAGGTCGGCGGGAAGCCGTTGAACTGTCGCCACAACTCCCATCCTAGTTTAACGGTGTCAAGCAAAACCCATCCGATAACCCGCACCCCTTGCCGCAGATAGGTCACGTCAGGCCACTCCTCTCCGTTCTCAGGAAATACGATTACCCGAACCGTTCCATCCTCTCCTGCGCCCGGATCGATCACTCCAATCACGCCGCCAAAGGTTCCGACCGCGACCGACGGCCACCCAGCGAACTGCACCGCGGGCCACCCCTCAAACTGCAACCGAACACGCCGCCCAACTGAGAGAAGTGGGGCGTCGTTCCCACTCACGGTCAACTCAACGGCTCGACTGGCGGTCTCCGGGACAATTACCGATAATACCTGCCCCGCTTTCACCATCACCCCGCCCTGCGGAGCAAGGATACGGTGAACAATCCCATCCCGAGGCGCCACAATAGACTGGGAAGCCTGTCTGGCTAATTTCGTTTCGATGCGAGCTAACTCCGCGGACGCGGAGGAGACCTCAGAGAGGTACTTGGCATATTCGAGCTCCGCCAACTCCGCGGCTCGCTGTGAGCTCAGCCCCGAGGTGACGAGGGTCCTCTGTCGCTCAAGATTTTTGCGAGAGGTATCCACAGCGTTTTGAGCGGCGTCCAACTTAGCTTGTTGCGCCGCGCGCTCCCGTTCCAGGCGAGAGATAATGTCGGGATCGATATCGGCGACATCGACGATGTTCTGCCCTTTTTTGACCCTTGTCCCCTCAAGAACGAACCACTGTCTGATAATTCCGTCGACGGGGGCGGTTAGATTTTGCTGTCGCTCATCTGGTGAGTAGGCGGATACCTTACCAACTCCACGCACGTTCTGCGTCCAAGGAGCGAATATCATCGCCACGGCGGAGAGCACTATCATCACGAGGAGTAACAGAGCTCCAAACCTCAAGCTACCGTGAGACCCAACAAGCTTAGGAGACCGCAACTCAACGCGAGCCCCCGCGATTACCTCTTCAAGGGTGAGGTAGTCACTACCATCACTAAAGTCACCAACTCGGCCATCGTCGAAAACCATTGTCAGTTCTCCTTACTGTATGCGTGGCACCAAGCTTCCCGCGTGAAGCTGATACGATGTTGAAAAGTGTTGGGCGATAGTGCTCTCGTGCGTGAGCACGAGGAGAGACCAGCGAGCCTTCGGTCCTGTGAGCTCATTAAGCAGCCCCTCGATCGTGCTTTCATCGATCCCATCGAGCATGCCGTCTATAATGATGAGTCGAGGATCCATGAGCACCGCTCGAGCGATCATCAGTCTCGTCACTTGCCCTCGAGAGAGCGGCTCCGCCTGTCCCTGGAGCACCGTTTGGAGCCCATCAGGAAGCGCGTAGATATCCTCAAGTACCCCAACCAAACTCAACGCCTCTCGCACGCGGGAAGAAGACGCCCCACCGTTCGACAGCGTAAGATTCTCCTCGATCGTTCCGTGGAAGAGGTCGATACCTCGCACGAGCGCTATCTCACTTCTTAATTCGAGGGGGTGAACCTCTCGAACGTCGTGCCCGTCGATCTCGACTCGACCCGACCGAGGTGAGGTGATGCGATAGACGCAATCAACGAGTGTGCTCTTTCCAGACCCGTTTTGACCCCAAATCGCAACCTTCTCACCCGGCGCGATTGAGAGCGACACTCCATTTAGTATCGGATCTATGTGGTCATCGTGACGAACAACCAAGTTACTAATCACCAAACTCGCGGGCTCACCCCCTGGGGAGAAGAACGAGCCGGACTCCTTTTCGTACGGAACGTCAAAGAGGGCGTCCAATTTCGCTACCGAGGCACACAGCTCGTAGAACTTGTCGAGGTACCGACCAAGTTTAGCGACTCCACTCAGAATCACACCGATGATAAGTTCCGCCGCCACGAGCTGCCCGAGGGTTAATTGTTGTCGAATCACCAGCCATCCTCCCAATCCAAGTAGGAGGGTGTTGGCGAGAACCTGAATTGTCACCGAACCAACTATCTGTCGCAAAAGAACGCGAAAGTGCCGTTGCCGCCACTCTAGGTAGGAACCCACCAACTGATCCGCTCGCTCGATGGCAAAAGCGTCTCCCCGATTAGACTTAAAAAGTATCGGCACTCGAGCGAGATCCTGTAACCAGGTCGCCACTTCATATTTCGCGTCCGATGTTTTGATGGCGGTGCGTACGGCGCCAACTCCTAGGGGCGCAACCAAGACAACGAGAAGAAGCGTCAGCAGGATGGAAAACGCGAGAAAGAATGGATGGTAGAACGAGACCAGAACGAGACCGACCGCGACCTGGAAAAAAAGCGCGATGCCGTCAAGCAGGATAGCCGAGACGTTCTTCTGAGCCGAGAAGCTCTCAAGGAACCGTAACACGTACTCCGGTCCGTACTTACTTCGGAACTGAGAAAACTCGACATGAGGTATCCGTTCAGCTAACGCCAGTGAGATTCGCACAACCAGTCGTCGCTGGAGAATCTCCACAACCACAAGCTGCAGAATCCGAAGTATGCCGGAGAAGAGTAGCACCCCTCCCACGAGGCAGGTAACAACCACGAGCGGTTGCAATACAACTCCGAAAGCTACCGAGTTGACAACCGACTGCACGCCAACCGGTATGGCAAGAGAGCAAAGACCTACCGCTAGAGCGTAGAGAAATACAACCGCGATGTCGTGCGACTCACCATGCAGCATGCGAAGAACCCGCATTGCTATCTGCAGTTCACTCCGCTTGGCGCTCGTCTGACTACCCATAACTTTCCCCCGTTACTCGACTATCGGCTCTTAAGACGCCACATCTTTTTGACCGCCTTGGCGGCCTCCATGACCTTAGAGCTCCGGTCGTTCTGCATCTCCAAAAGCTGAAAGGCGTCCACAAGCCAACTCGCTAACCACACATTAGTCAGGTGATACCGCACGGTTCTACCGTCACGCTCCGCGACCGCAATCCCCTTCGCCCGAAGCTGGGCCAAATGCTGAGAGAGCGTTGATTGTCGCAGATTAAGCCTCTCCGCTAATGTATGAACATCGAGCTCTCGACGACCGAGCTCCTCAATTATTCGAATGCGATGCGGATGGGCGATAACCGCCAATATCTCCGCCAATTGTTGAGCGACGAGCAGTTGCTGAGGCATTTTTCCCCCTGACGACAATCCCACCTACCTGGCGAGCTATTCGTGCATTCAGAGTATCATATATTCAAATATCAGAATATATAAATAAAATTTCAAAACATGGGCCAAACGATGGCTATACTCAACGCAGCGCCAGGGATAAAAACTGGTCTTTTCAAGAACTTAGGCGAACACTAGAGGTCGAACACAGCCCTAAACTCGGCGGCCTCACCAGAACACCACTATCACCTCGGGAAGATCGACGGAACGCCAACCCTATAGATCCTTGTACTCACCGAATACCCTTCGAAGGGCATCAGAGATCTCTCCTAACGTGCATGAGGAACGAACGCACTCCACTATCGCGGGCATCAATTCAGCGTCCGAGCGCGCAACCGCCTCAAGCGAGGACAGCGACCCAGCGGCCTTCGTCGAGTCTCTACCGGCCCTGTACGCGGCGATTCGAGCGACTTGGTCACCCTCTCCCTTCGGATCGATCCTCAAAACTGAAGGAGCCTCACCACGACTCTGCTCACAGTACCGATTCACCCCAACAACGACCGAACTCCCCTGCTCTATCGCTCGTTGAGCTTCGTACGCGGAGGATTCAATCTCCCCTTGAGGATACCGTTGCTCAATCGCTGAAAGCATTCCACCCATCGAATCGATCTTGTCGATCCGCCGCTGGGCCTCGCTCTCTAACCAGTCAGTCATGGACTCAACGAGGTAACTTCCCCCAAGAGGATCCGCCGATGCGGTCACCCCCGACTCCTCAGCGATTATCTGCTGCGTGCGCAACGCGAGCTGAGCGCTCTGTTCAGTCGGCAAACCGAGCGCCTCATCGAAGCCGTTGGTGTGTAAGGACTGCGTTCCCCCAAGCACAGCCGCGAGCGCCTGAACGGTAGTTCGCACGACGTTATTGTGCGGCTGTTGCGCGGTGAGAGAGCTACCCGCGGTCTGCGTGTGAAAGCGCAACATCATGGAGCGAGGGTCTTGCGCACCGAACCGCTCCCTCATAATCCGAGCCCACATGCGCCGCGCTGCGCGGAACTTAGCGACCTCCTCAAGGAAGTTGTTGTGGCAGTTAAAGAAGAACGCCACACGTGGAGCGAAGTCATCAACCTTGAGTCCCCGCTTCAACGCGGCGTCAACGTAGGCGATACCATCAGCGAGGGTGAAAGCGACCTCCTCAACGGCGGTGCTCCCCGCTTCGCGAATGTGGTACCCAGAGACGCTTATGGTATTCCAATTCGGCACGTGTTTGGCGCAGTACGAGAAGATATCAGTGACGAGCCGCATCCCTGGCCGAGGGGGATAGATGTAGGTTCCCCGAGCGATATACTCCTTGAGAATGTCGTTTTGCGTGGTTCCCCGAAGAGAGGTGAGCGGAACTCCTCGACGCTCAGCGAGCACGATCAGAAAGGCGAGCAAAGTCGAAGCGGTCGCGTTGATCGTCATCGAGATCGAGACATCCTCGAGCTTGATCCCTTGAAAGAGGCGATCCATATCATCGAGGGTCGCGATCGACACGCCTACACGCCCAACCTCACCGCGCGCGACAAGATGGTCCGGATCGCGTCCCATCTGCGTCGGGAGATCGAAAGCGACGCTCAATCCGGTAATTCCCTGCTTAAGCAGGAAGTGGTAGCGGGCGTTCGTCTCAGCGGCTGAACCGAATCCGGCGTACTGCCGCATCGTCCAGACCTTCCCTCGATACATGCTTCGGTGAATTCCGCGAGTATAGGGATACTCTCCTGGACGCTCGTCGGAGCGAGGTCTCGCTTCAGAGGAGTCATACACCTCCCGTATCGTCATACCGGAAGATGTCTTGTACGTTCGTGGCTCGGACATAGACTACCGAAGCCTCAACGAGCGACGGAGGGAGCCAGCCACCTGTTCGATCCCCTTCTCCCTCTCCGCCGGACCCGATACGGAGATCGTCAGCAAACGCTCATCGAAGGACATCGACATAGTGTACGAAATCGTGGAGCCCGAAGAGGAGTCACTCGAGAGGATATGCACCAATTTCGGAGGCTCTTCATCAGCGGCGACACTTCGCTCAATCCAGGTCAGATTACGGAGAGAGGACTCATACGCGCCCTCAAGCTCCTCCTTGAGCGCGGGGAGATCCGTCGGAGAGACCGGAACCTCGCCAAAGCGAACCGTCACAAATATCCCACGGCTCGCGTCATGCCATGCGACATCAGGATATGGGCCATCCTTCCACTTCGCCTTCACCGCCGCGCCATCAAGCTGCGTAAAACCAGGGAGGCGGTCAAAGCTTACCCGACCGCCGGCCATCGACACCCTTTTCGCATCGGCCTCGCCATCACATTCGGGGGGCGCGATGTAGACAACCCGCCGATCGAGTCCCTGCGCGTTCTTATATCGAACGACGAGCAGGATGGCTCGTGGCGAGGAGATATCTGGCGTGAGCATCTCGCCGACAGCGCTGTGAGCCTCTATTGAAAGCCCCTCAAACTGCGCGAGTTCATCCCAACTCTTGGGCCACCGCTTCTCAGCGCAGTAGAAAGAGGACATGGCATTGAAGACGATCTTTTCAGCGGGCTCCGGAGTCCGAAGGGGCTGCGGTGCCATTTCGGAACACCCTGAGAAGACAAGAACTGCTCCAAGAGCGAAGGAACGGAGCGCGCGAGATACTGGGGACGTAACTGTAACCATACAAGAGAAGATAGACCCCCTACACTTTGGGAGTAAAGAAGGATTTCGAAGCGAACATCATTATGAAAGACCGGGTCATACAAACCCGTATCCAAAGCCGTGCTGAAGCGCCACATGACCGAGCCCTCCCCTCACAAAAGAGGTCCTTTCCCGAGCCACCTTCCGTGGTAACATCATGCCACTATGAGTCAAACGAATGAACTTGAGCGTCGAAACGCCGAAGCCGAGAGTGGTGGTGGCGCTGAACGAGTAGCCCGACAACATGAGAGCGGAAAATTGACCGCCCGAGAGCGAGTCACAACCCTTCTCGATGAGGGCTCGTTTACCGAATACGATAAATTCGTCACCCATCGTTCCTCTAATTTCGGACTCGCGGAGAAGCGCTACCTGGGAGACGGCGTCGTGACCGGAACTGGTACGATTAACGGCAGAAGAGTGTGCGTGTTCGCGCAGGACTTCACCGTCTTTGGAGGCTCCCTCGCGGCGATGCACGCCAAAAAGATCGTGAAGATCATGGATCTCGCGGAACGCATCGGTTGCCCGGTCATCGGCCTCAACGACTCAGGTGGTGCCCGCATTCAGGAGGGCGTTGAGAGTCTCGGGGGATACGCGGATATCTTCCTTCGCAACACCCTCCTCTCAGGGGTCGTTCCTCAAATCTCTCTCATCCTTGGGCCATGCGCTGGAGGCGCGGTGTACTCACCCGCAATCACAGACTTCATCTTGATGGTGAAAGAGAAGAGCCACATGTTCATCACCGGTCCCGATGTGATCAAGACGGTGACCAAAGAGGATGTCTCCAAAGAGCTACTTGGAGGAGCGGACACCCATACCTCGATCAGTGGCGTCGCGCACTTCGAAGCGACCGATGACGCCTCGTGCATCGCCATGTGCAAAGAGCTCCTCTCGTACCTTCCACAGAACAACCTCGACCCAGCTCCGATGGTGTTCTCGGGAGACCTCGCCCTCAGGGAAGACCCTGCTCTCGACCGCTTAATCCCTGAGCAACCGAACCAACCGTACGATATCAAGGAGCTTATCACCTCAATAGCTGACTCAAATCACTTCTTCGAGGTTCAAGGGGCGTACGCGCAGAATATCGTTGTCGGGTTTGTACGACTGAACGGCCGCTCAACCGGCGTCGTCGCGAATCAACCATCGGTCCTGGCCGGATGTCTCGATATCAACGCGAGCACGAAAGCGGCTCGATTCGTTCGCTTCTGTGACGCCTTCAACATTCCGCTCCTCACGCTCGTTGACGTACCGGGTTTCTTGCCAGGTGTGCAACAGGAGCACGGAGGGATTATTCGACACGGGGCGAAGCTCCTCTACGCGTTCGCCGAGGCTACCGTGCCGAAGGTCACCGTCATCACCCGAAAGGCATACGGAGGCGCGTACGACGTGATGGCGTCGAAACACATTCGAGCCGATATGAACTTCGCCTATCCATCGGCTGAGATCGCGGTGATGGGATCCGATGGAGCCGTGAGTATCATCTTCCGACGAGAGCTCGACGAGGCGGCTAAGGTTGGTAAAGAGGCCGAAAAGCGGGCCCAACTTGTGAAGGACTACCGAGAGAAGTTCGCCAATCCGTGGGAGGCGTCTGAGCTTGGCTTTATCGACTCGGTCATTAAACCACGAGAGACTCGAAGCAAGGTCATTGAAGCCTTCGCCACCCTCTCAACCAAACGACAGAGCCCACCGAAACGCAAACACGGCAATATTCCCCTGTAAGGCTTATGAGCGGACTGCGCCCACCCCTACCACCACCACTCTCCCATGACGGCATTCGGTTCGTACTCGGTGCCACTCGTTCAGGCGAGGTATCTCAAGAAACGCTCTCGCTGATAGCGTCGACGCTCAGCAACGGATTACCCCCGGGAGACTTTACGGTCGACGCGTCCGGCAACCTCATCTACACAAGCAATGAAACTCCCTCTCTGTGGCGTTCCTCCGGACGGCTCGAGGCGATCGACCGGAGCTCTCGATGAGTGCGTACACCGTCACGGTTAAGGGCGATACGTTCACCGTATTCCTTAAGAGAAGGACGGGAAGCTCCCTTACCTTCCTGATCGATGACCGTGAGTACACCGTATCCGTCGACTCGACCACTCGGATGTCGTCGAAGGAGGTAACCGTAGAGCATCTCCCAAAACAGCGCGCCGGCGGCACCTCATCATCTTCGAAAACCGCCCTTCCCCCAGAGGTCAGAGCTCCCCTACCGGGAATCATTTCGGACATCAAGGTGAGCGAGGGCGATATCGTATCCGCGGGAGCAACGCTCGTCGTGATCGAAGCGATGAAGATGGAGAATCCGATTAAGGCGCCGACCGACCTACGCGTGACCAAGGTGCATGTGAACAAGGGACAGGAGATAGCTCACGGCGTCCCTATCGTGTCTGTCGAGCCAGCCTAAAAAGCTAGCCCCTCATCAGAGGCCATGACGCGGTTCCCGACGGCCCCCTTACTTTGGCGCGAGCTGCGCCGCCATCTTGCGCGCGAAATCACGAACGAGCGAACTTAGAGCCTCAACCCGCGCCTCGCTGTCAGATCGCTCCGCGCGCGCGGTAAACTCTGAAACCGTTAGCGGAGCGCCAACGAGCGCGGCGCGATCGCTGCCAGCCGCCCATCGAACCTTCAACAGCGCCGCTCCCTCTTCAGTAACATCAAACTGGAGCACCTCGACCTGAAGAACCTGAGCGCCGCGACGTTGGGGATACACATCCGATGAGAACACGTTGCTACTTTTCAATTCTCGGGAGAGGTTATCGAGCAACGCCTGCCTAAAGTTGACGTCTGGATCCTCAATCCAACGCTCGTACTCATCACGCGAAATCTCATTAACACCAGTTCTCACGGCGATGCGGGGATCGTTGAGATACTGCGGAAACACAACTGACGCTACCTCAAGCTGCATGCCTTCGGACGACAGAGGAGGATTCGACTCGACCTCTTGTTGAGAGAGAAGCGAATAGAAGCGAGAGGGCGGGGAACGAAAACAACCTACCGACGAAACAATAATAACCGCGACGAGAGCTCGTTGTACCAATTTCATATCTCTCCCTACCGTTTTCCTCGTAAGAGCGACTCAGGATGCTGTTCCAGGTAATCAGCGAGTCGCCGAAGCGCCCGAGCCGAATTAGAAACCTCATCCATCGCCGCCGATGTCTTGCCCAACAACGGATCGCTCTGCTCAAGGCTTGATTGCAAAGTCTTGAGCGTTGTCGTGAGCTGCGCGGAAGCCACCTTAAACTCCTGAGCGAGACCATCGGTCTTCGAGTCTATGTTCTTCGTAACCACCTCGAGCTCCTTCATGAGCGCGTTAAGGTTACTGAATGCATCCTGGATATCGTTCGATGAGAGAAGATCCTCGATCTTCTCAATAGCGGCGACCGTCTTTTGCGCCAACTCAGCGAGAGGAATCTGTTGGAGGGTCTCTTGAAGCTTCTCAAGTGGTGATGGCGCTGTGGGGATCTCCTGATAATCCTCATCGTCCTCGGCCATCATCCGTATCGGAACCTCTGGCATGAAGTCGAGCTGCACGAAGAGCTGTCCTGTCACGATACTGTCCAGACCGAGCTGCGCTTTGAGGCCGCGAGCAATGAGGCGAGAGATGAATCCTGGTTCAGAGTCATCCCCTCTTTTGTGATCGACGGTATTGAGCCCCCGCACGGAATCCGCGTCGAGCTCGAGCAGCACCGGGATGATCAACTCATCCTTGGCGGGCTTATAAACGATCGACACGTCCTTCACCTTACCGACCCGAGCGCCTCGGAAACTGACCGGCGCTCCGACCTGCAAACCTTTCACCGAGCCACTAAAGAAGGCGATGTAGGTTGTTGTGTGTTCAAAAAGCCGCCCTCGTCCAAAGAACAGTACCGCGGTCACAATGAGGCACACCGCTCCAACGACGAACGTTCCTATCCAAGCGTATCGGGGTTCTTTACTCATACGTCTCTACGCTTCGCGCTCTCCTCTGGTGAGGAATCGTAAAATTCTTGGGTCCTTCGAGCTTCGTAGCATCTCCTTCGGATCCCCCGTCGCTATCATCGTCTTCACATCAGCGTCGAGAAATACCGAGTTTGAGCCGATCGCGAAGATACTCGGAAGCTCGTGGGTTACCACGACGATGGTCGCCCCTAACCCTCGATTCAACTCCAATATCAGATCATCAAGGAGCTTTGAACTGATAGGATCAAGTCCCGCTGATGGCTCATCAAAGAAGAGCACCTCAGGATCTAACGCGATAGCCCGAGCCAACCCGGCCCTTTTCTGCATACCACCACTTATCTCCGATGGATAGTAGTCCTCGAATCCGGAGAGCCCCACCAACGCCAGCTTGTAGCTCGCGATATCTCGAATATCCGATTCTGAGAAGTTGGTGTACTGCCGAAGGGGCATCGCAACGTTCTCAGCCAGTGTCATTGAGGTCCAAAGGGCCCCCTTCTGGTAGAGGATCCCAACCCGCCGAAGCAACACGTCGCGATCCGAGGAGGAGAGTTCCCAGAAGCTCTGGTCATCATACAACACACGACCAGCCGATGGTGGGACGAGCCCTACGAGGTGTTTCAGGAGCGTGCTTTTTCCGCACCCGCTCCCGCCCATGACGATAAAGATATCTCCCCGATTTATAGAAAACGAGAGGTCCTTCTGAATCAGGAAATCTCCGTACTTCATGGTGAGGTTATCAACGGTGATGTGCGGTTGTGGCGCGTTCATACGTTAGAGCCCTAGAATCTCCGTGATAACCGCGAACACGGCGTCAGATAAAACGATCGCTACAATTCCGGAAACCACCGCGGAGGTCACCGCGACTCCAACCGCGGAGGCGCTTCGGCCACACCGGATACCACTTAGACATCCAGCGATAGCGATAAGGACGCCAAAGACGCAACTCTTGCTCACCCCCAACCAGAAGTCCCGCATGTGCACAGCGGTCTGAGCCTGATTGAAATACTGCACGAGCGAGATATCCATCGTGAGCGAGCTCACCAGAGCGCCCCCGATAATACCAAGCGCGTCCGCGTAGACACACAGAAGGGGCATCATGATAATCAGCGCGACGACCCGAGGCACCACCAGGTACTGCATGGGCGAGATTCCAAGGGTCTTCAGCGCGTCGATCTCCTCGTTTACCTGCATCGTGCCGAGCTGCGCCGCGAACGCCGCCCCGGTACGACCCGCCATGATAACGCCTGCCATAACAGCGCCCATCTCGCGGAGCATCGCGACGCTCACCAGGTTCGCCACGTAAATCTGGGCCCCGAACTGCCTGAGCTGCTGCGCCCCGATAAATGCGAGGATCACTCCCACAAGAACACTAATAAGGGTCACGATCGGAAGCGCACCAGGCCCACACTCATCAAGTATCACCCAAATATCGCGCACCGGCACCCGAGCCCGTCGCCGAATGAAGAGCCATAGAGCCACAAGAAGCTCGCCCAGGAACGTCAGCCACCCTGTAAGATTCTCAACCAGCGCTACCGAGGCTCGCCCGACAGAAACGATCAAACGATCCTCAACGTGAGTGCGACTCGCCCCCTTTCTCGGAGGAACCGAGAGCGCCAGGGATATCTGCCGGGTAACCTGCTCGGGAAATCCGGAAAGAGAGAGGGAAACCTCTCGTTGGGCGCATAGTGACGAGAGCCTAAAGAGAGTAGCGAGCAGGAGGGAGTCAGGCGCTAGAGAATCCGCGGCGGAGAGAACGACCCGAGCCCCCTTGGGAAGCCCATCGATCGCACGTAAAACCCCACTGGCGTCCACACCATTGGACGCAGAGCTCGCGCTCACGGAGACGAGGAGCGTTCCATCAGAGCCGAGCGTGTGGTTCAGTGAAAATGACATATCGAAGACGGCTACCAAAACCAGCTCACCGGTACCTACCGTGAACTGTTCGGTCTATCAACGCCGACACCCTACCATGGTGGGGGGTATCCACCTAGAGAGTATCCATACGAGCATCCAGAAGCCTAGGCGCCGAGGTCTTAAGGCAAAAAGAGGCTGACCAGGCGGTGTCGACTGATAAACCTCTAGACGTTGAAGGCCGTCCGTTACTATACCCGATAGCGCATGTCCCGTTCCGATGAAGCGATCAATTGATCCATCACCATACTAGGAGCTAGTAGGATAAGAATAACGACAAAGGTAGCGAGAAATCTTCTTCCGATATAAGGGACGATTGAGTACGTGGTATGCGCGAGCTTTTCCCCTATATACGGGACGTCTCGCAACCGCTCCTCGATCCGTCGCACCTCAGTCTGCTTTTCGAGGGCCGACATCGAATCTCCTACCCGTTGCAACCTCAGAAGGTCACTCTGAATCCCCAACACCGAGCCCCGAACGTTTCGATACTTGGACTCAACAGGACCGAGTTCATCAAAATATCGGAGCCACTCTGAGATCGCGTGCTGAAATACCCAAAGGTCAACTTCATCAATGGTGTGCAAAGCCTCATCAAGCGCTCGGCATTGGTGAGCCCGCGCATCGTAGCTGTGAGCCGCGAGCGGTATTGCAACCGAGGAGAGAACGAGAGCGACTCCAAGATAGAGGCAGAATCGATCCATCGCAAAACCTCCTACGACAGAGAAAACCTCCTAGGAACACCCCTAGTCAGCGATGTCACGTCCCGTCACATCGATGACCAGCATTACACAACTACCCTCATCACAGATTACGCGGATACGAAATCCCCCCGCGGGGCAGATCCATAGCATGGTGTGTCAGGCCAACTCCCCACTAAGCCCACTGAAGAAAACGAGCAGAAAAGGACTCACCCACACCGAATCGGGTGAGTCCTAACAGCAACACCTCGACCTACGGACGTCCCGTCACAGGACACCCGATCTTGTGCTGCCCGGTCTCATCTCGATGCTTGGTCAGGTACTTCACGAATGGCGTACCACCCGTTCCCACCTGAGATGGGTTACTCGGATCAGTCTGTGCCTGCTTGGCGATGTAGCTCACCGCGTACTCGAGATGCTTCGTTCGGAACTTCTCTACCCAATCGACGCACTCGTCATAGACCTTCTTGAGCTCCGCGTTCGCCACATTGGCCGTCACGAAGTCACGAGTCGAGGGGCCCGCCTCAACCGCCTCAAGGAACGCGCGATGCTTTGGCGGCATGTAGGAGCGCATCTCCATAAGGTAGGTCTTCAAGATATCCTCCTGGTGACCAACCCCAAGGAAAGCGTCGAGTGAAGGAATAATACTACTTTGAGCGCCGGTCTCACCCCGAAGGACCTGGCCCTGCCCCCCGTGCTCAAGAACGCCGTCGTAGATCAATCCATTCGGAAGTGATGGATTATTCTTCCAACCGTGGATGTATGGACGCACACGGTGGAAGTAGATGAACGGATCGCAGTGCAACACCATCGCGCACAAGGACGCGTACATCCCGTCGAGGGCGCACGCCATCTCTTTAAGCTCCTTGGTAAGCGCGTTCACGTCTCCCGCGATAACCGCTTTGCGGCCATTCGCTATAGCCTGGAGCGCATGCGCGGCTCGCGCCTCAATATCAACGTGAACGATAACGAACCACTCCTCGTCGATGCCAGCCAAGAAGTTCTGCGCGAGCGCGACGTTCCCCATCGCGATCGGCCCGTTCGGATCAATTCGTTGCCAGTTATCGAGAGCATACGACTCGTACGAAAGCACTGGTGGGCGGCCAAGGACCTTAGCGACCTCATACCACGGCTTCGCGAGGACCTCAGGAATACGATCAACGGTGGGCTTCTCGCCAAACACATACGCGTGACCGATGAAGGAGAGAATAACCATAGCGCGATGAATCTCGGCGTCACTCTTGAGCGCGTTAACGTCGAAGTGAGGAAGCGCGTTCACCGCGTTTCGAAGGCTCAGACCGGCTAGATACTTCGGCAGCCGTTGCGCCACGGTCTCCCACGCCGAGAAGGTAGGCGGAAGGCTCATAAGGGGGTCTGAGTGAGGAAGAAATCCCCGAGTCTCACTCAAGCCGAACGTTGCGAGGTCACAAAGTGCCATACGAATCACCGATTTAGATGGGTAAAAGGTCTACAACCGTATCATCGTGTAGCGTCGCGGCGATGACAATAAGAGATTTACGATGCGGGTATGATCATCCCCCTAGACAACGGATGGCCGTAGCGTGATGCTTGCGGACATGTCTACAGGTGACTTCACAAAAATCCTCGTTACTACCGATCTCTCAGACGAAGCCCTTAAGGCGTATCCCTTCGTTCGCTCCCTCGCGAAGGCATACAACGCGAAGATCTACGTTCTCACCTGCATCGACACCTCAATTCAACTCGGTGTCGGCGGGTCGATGGAGATGCCGGTGATGTACGTTCCCGAGACGATCGCGGCGATAAAGGAAAAGACGATCAACGAGCTCAAAGCGCACCTCCAAACCCATTTCCCAGAGCAATCCCCAGAGTACATCGTTCGCGAAGCCGCGATGCCGGTACATCATATCATCGCCGACTTCATCAAAGAGAGCGGCGTGGACCTTGTCGTCATGGCGTCGCACGGACGTTCCGGCATACGACGCACCTTTATGGGCAGCGTCGCGGAGCAGGTATTACGGGCGTCCCCTAAGCCAGTACTTGTGGTACCAGCTAAAGAAGCCTAACACCCGATACACTCTCAAGCTCGACCGTTCCCCCCTGTGCGTAATCATGCGCCTCATCGCGTCTCGTTTCTACGATAACGACATGCGAAATCATTTCGGCCCATCACTTCTTTTCTCGGCGCTCAGCATAGGGGCGTTAGCTACTCAAGCTCGAGCCTTCGATGAGGAAGACTGCTCTCAGATGGTCAGGGCTTGTCTCTCTCGTCCGACGGAAACTCGTGACGTTTGTTTTGAAAGCGCTTCGGTCTCACCCATTTGTGTCGGCTCTCAAGTCGGAGAGATCGCGGCGAAACGCTCACACTTCGCCCCCATGGTTCCCCGTGGTGAGGAGGGGCCAGCGTTTCTCGGACCAGAGATAGTAGATCGAGGATGTCTTGAGAACTTCGACGTTCAGCTTGGAGCGACCCTTGAGATGGGACCATTAACGTCAAAGCGGCGAGATTCGCTCTCCTCGCAACTCGATCGATGCAATCAGATGGCGCCATCGGATCTCTATCGACCCTAACCACGTGGCTTCGGGTAGGAGAAGATGAGGGGTTGCTTGAAAATACAGTCAGGTGACTGTCGGCTACGCAACCCAAATAGCCCTTCCCCGAATAAACCTAATTCTCCGCAAAATGCTCAACATAGATTAAAGTTCTATCCGCTGAGCGATAATACGTTAAACCGTTGGGTTCAGAGTGATGACACTCAACGTACCGCAGACCTTCGAGTACGATGTCCTGGTGGTCGACCCACGGCTCTCCAACAGAGAGTGTGGGAACCTTTGAGGAATCTTCCCGTGCGCCTCGAGAGGGCGCGCTCCAGTTAAACTTCTTCACGTAGGTGAGATACAGAGCGCAATCCCCGCCGTTCTCACGCCGCGTGACGAACGCGCGATACGCATGCATCTTGCCGTACTCATTCACCCACCAAACTCGACACGTGATACGATTCACGAGAGAGCTCCTTTCTAGTGAAAGAAAACCTTAAGGGAAGGCACGACCATATCGGGAAGTCACGCGCGCTTCCATCCCTCTTGAGGCGGCACTCAGACAGATACATGCAGATACACACTCGTAGCGGCGTATAAAGCGGAGAAATACAGGGACTGCGAAAAGGAACTCCCTAGAGGGAGAGTGCGATGCTACGACTGGTTCACGGCGATGGCCGAAACTACGTCGGTATCGGGAAGGGAGATGTCGGCGCGCAGTGCCACAAAATCGGAATTCGCGAAGGTGGGTTTGCCGTATCGCAAACGCTCCTGGTTGGGGAGTGTCACGAGTCGACATCCGGACTCCTCTATGATTACCTGCCCCGCGGCGGTATCCCACTCCATCGTTCGACCGAGTCGGAGATAAAGATCAGCTTTCCCCTCCGCAAGGCGACAGAATTTGATAGCGGAGCCGCACCGAAGTCGCTCCCCTACTCCGAAACGCTCAAGCCACGCGTCGATCTCGGGAGAACTATACGAACGACTAGACGCGGCGATATACGAAACGGAGCTGCGAGTATTTGAGATCGCGGAACGCTCACCGTTCATCCACCGCTCAGCACCTTTTCCTTTCACACCAACATAGACCTCGCCTGTGACCGGTATCGCGATAATACCAACAACCGGTTCATCTCCAGCGACCAAGGCGATATTCACGGAGAACTCCCCATTTCGAGCGATAAACTCCTTGGTTCCATCTAACGGATCGACGAGCCAATAGAGCGAATGGCCCTGAATCGAGGGAAGCAATCCCTCCTCGCACACGACAGGCCGACCGGTCCTTTCGAGCATTCGTTCGATAATCGCCGCGGCGGCAACATCAGCCTCAGATACTGGAGATCCATCGTTCTTCTGTTTGTGCGTGATGGAGTTCCGCGCATAGATCTCCATAATGGCAGACGAGGCGTGACGGGCGACCTCAACGATAAATTCAGTGCCTCCAATAGAGGCGAGAAAGGTGTTCCAATCGGAACCTAACGGGGCATCATGATTTGCGGCGACCTCAAACGTCATCTCCCAACTCTACCCACCCTCACAATCTATGTCGACATATCATCCAACACCTTGATATCGTGATAGATATAAGCGGCATGAGAACGCCCTTTGCCAAGCGCTCTTGAACGCCGATAGTTTCAATTGTTATCGTCACCTATAGGATGACGGTCGACGCCCACCTATCGAACGGAAGACAACGAGATGACCGACGCCGCAGCCATGACTCGCCCCACCCACCAATCCTCCACCGTCGTCCTGACCTTCTCGGAGGATCGAAAGGTAGCCACGATAACACTCGGAGGTCCGGACGAGCGAGCGATTACGCTCACTCCTGTCAGACTTACTTCGTTCACCGAAGCTCTTCGAGAGGTGAAGACATCAGGGGTCAAAGGATTAGTTATTCGCGCGCCATCGGTTGAGTCGTTCTGCGTAGGAGCCGACATCTCACTCATTCAGAGCGTCACTGACGAAGAGCGGGGCGCGGCACTCGCGGCCGAGGGACAGGGCGCGTACGATCTCCTAGAGGATCTTCCCTGCATCACCGTCGCCGCTATCGGAGGACCGTGCGTCGGAGGCGGATGCGAGATGGTGCTCGCGTGCGATTATCGAATCATCACCGATGCACCCTCGAGTTCGATCGGACTACCCGAAACAAAACTTGGCATCCTACCCGGTTTCGGCGGAACCTACCGAATGCCGCGGGTCGTGGGGCTTCCGAAGGCGCTCGATATCATCCTCGCTGGGAAAACCCTCAAAGCACAGCAAGCGTACAAGGCCTCTCTCGTCGATGAGGTAGTAGCTCCCGAAAAGCTCATCGCTCGAGCTGAGGAGATCGCGCGGGGTGAAAGCCCCCCCAAACGCAAGAAGGTTCGGTTGATGGATCGAATCCTCTCATCCAATCCCCTCGGACGTTCGTTCGTACTAACGCAGGCGAAGAAGGCGCTCCTCAAGCAAACGAAGGGATTCTATCCAGCGCCTGTGAGAGCTCTCGATGTAACGGTAGCGGGACTCGGCCGGGGACGGGAGAGCGGACTCGCGGTTGAGGCGAAGGAGCTCGGGAAACTCATTATAACCCCGGAGAGTAAAGCGCTCGTCCACCTCTTCTTCCTCACCGAAGCCGCGAAGGGGCTCGGCAAATCCGCCCGCAAAGAGATCACTGACCTGCACGCGCTCGTAATCGGAGCGGGAACGATGGGCGCCGGAATCGCGGGAGCACTCGCGAAAGCGAACCATCAAGTGATCGTCAAGGATACGACTGACGCGAGTCTTCAACGAGGAAAAGATCATACCGCGAAGGAGCTCGGAAAACTTCGCTACCTCTCCTCCTTTGAAAGAGCGGCCATCACCAATCGTATCGACTGGCTCCAATTCGCGAGCCCCACGATGGCGCGCACCGGCATCGTTATCGAGGCGGTTTTTGAGGATATGAACCTTAAAAAGAAGATCTTCGCTCACATCGCCGGACAGGTTCATCCTGACAGCATCCTCGCGACGAATACCTCTTCGCTCTCCGTCACCGAGATGGCTACCGCGATCTCAAATCCGGAGCGATTCATCGGCATGCATTTTTTTAACCCAGTTGAGAAGATGCCGCTCGTAGAGATCATTCGGGGCGAAAAGACGAGCGAAGCGACGATAGCGAAGGTCGCCGCCCTCACGACAGAGGTCGGGAAGTTCCCGATCGTTGTTCGAGATGTGCCGGGGTTTCTCATCAACCGAATCTTAATCCCTTATTTAAATGAGGCGGTGTACCTTCTCATGGAAGGGCACTCAATCGAAGCGATCGACAAGGCGGCGTTAGCGTTCGGTATGCCGATGGGGCCGATCCGACTCCTCGATGAGGTCGGGCTCGATGTCGCGGCGCACGTTTCTAAGGTGATGGTGAATGGCTACGGTGACCGCATGGCGGTTCCCGATTTTGCCGAGAAGCTGGTAGCGCTTGACCGGAAAGGTCGCAAGAACGGCGCCGGGTTTTACACCTACACGGGGAAAGAGAGTACGCCATGGAACGGGCTCGCTCAGGCGCTCGGTCTTCCAACGAAACCGACCAAACAACGATCACAGCAAGAGATTGCCGATCGGTTAATCCTGCACCTCGTGAATGAAGCGATGAAGTGTCTCAACGAGGGGGTAGCTGGCGACGATAGAGAGCTCGCGAAGAAACAGATCGATCTTGGGACGGTGATGGGGATCGGATTTCCACCGTTCCGTGGGGGCGTTATTTATCACGCCGAGAAAGAGGGATTGGATTCAATTCGGGAGCGTTTGGTGAAGTTAGAAGCGGAACACGGCGTGCGATATAAGCCGTATTAAACACCGCCGTCATTACAACTCGTGACATCGGAGGGCGACCATTCCTGGTCGCCGGCATATCGCGCATTACGAACGACGTTCATGACGCGTAACCACTTGGCGCTCAGGAATGAGCGCCCTCCGATGTCGCGGGCAGCGCAACGGGAGCGCGGTTGCCCCGACCGCCGCGTTACGTGAGGCGACCGTATTACGGCTTCACGCACCCCTGCCCATTTGAAAGGCGCATATCCTTGCATCCCTTCGCACGCTCTTGGTCCGAACATCGTCGCTCACGAGGGGTAAAGCCACGAGGACACTGAGTGGCCTGGTTAGAGGCGTTAGCCTTAATTGCGGCCTCTTGGGCGGCGGCGATCTCAAGCCCCTTTTGAGTGAGATCAACGCAACAGATCCCCTTAGCTTCACTTACGAAGCTGCAATCTTTCTTACCAAGCCCAAGGTCGCTGCACGAATACGGGCATGCGCGGCAGTTAGGGGTAGCAGAGGCGACACCAACGCCAAGGATAGAGAGGGCGAACGTGAGGAGAACAAGTATACGCATAAGGTTCCTACCAATAGAGGCCATCTGACATGCAGGGTGGCGGATTAGACAGAGTGGTTCTACTCCACGTAAGGCGTCGATAAAAGGATATTTTCACTCCCCCTCGCCCCTCTCCTTTCTGAAAAAAACATGAAAGAGAGCCGGACACTTAAGAGGATTTACCAAACAGCCGCTACAAACCTTGAATCTATCCAAATCAGGTCGACCACAGAGGTCGACGCTTGGTAAGGCGGGGAGAACGGAGTATGGGAATAGGCTTTGACAAGGGACAGGATCGAAATCGTCAAGAGCAGCAAAAACAAGCGGAACTCGATAAAGCCAACCTGCCCGATGGCAAGCGAGAGGACGTGCGTCGGCAGAAACCGATGGATATGCGCAAGGGCGCGGAGGTGCTCAAGGATGGAAAGTTCGGCCATCAGCACGCCGAGACCGGAACTCCCGCCCCCCTCGACTACAGACGTCACGCCGACCAATCAATGATGGCAGTTGTCTCTGTGATGATGCCGGAGCTATCACAATCTCGCTCCCCACAGGCTGCCGCTCTCATGAAAGAGTTCGAGAATCCCGCCGTAGTGAGGGCCTACCTCATAAACCCTGAGAAGACCGCACAGCTTTTAGGACAACGCTTCCCTGAAATGCGAGACACGCTGCATAAGAACGTTCCCTTTACCGAGGAGGGAAAACACCTACGCGAAAATGCCGGAAGCGGGCTGTATCAGAGAGTTCAACAGGAGGTTAACGCCGGAGAAACGGCCAAAGGGAGCCGCGTTCGAGAGTACATGGACAAGCTTCTCATCTCTGTCGGTGCCTCAGGCGGCATGGAGACGAAGGCCTACGAACTGATACGAAACCGGATCGAAAACAACGGGTTTAACGCGGAAGGCTCTCGCATCGAACACGACATCGGGATAGCGATGAAGAGCCGGCGAGCGGGCGAGGACCTTAAACAGGTCGCCGCCATCGCGTATCAAAGTGAGAGGACAACGGCGCCTTCTATGCGAGCCCCGGCCACCACCACCCAACCAGCTCAACCTAACCTGGGCATCCCAACGACCACTGGGGAAAAGGTTCAGGGCACGCTGAAAACGGTAGCGACACCTCCTCCTCCAACAGAACTTCCAAAGATGGTAGCCGATAAATCGACACAAGGGGTCGGGAACGCAAAGCCAACGAACTCCCCGATTCCAGCGCCACCGAAAGCAAACGGTGGAATAGAAGTGCCCGTTATAAAACCATCGGAGGTTCCAACAACAGCTGGTGCGCCCGTCCTCGGCCCACTACACATGGTGCCGGAAGCGGCTCCAACCATCCGCCCTCCTATGCGTGAGGCGGCGAATCCGCCAAAAGCCATACCTCTCGTCGATGGAGGCGTTGTGACGGGGGAACTTAAAATTGTACCTTCAACGCCACCAGTACCGGCGTCGACTCCCGAGCTGAAAGCCACCCCCGCGCCTATTCCCGACCCGGTAACGAAGGCTCCAACCCAGCAGATGGAAGCGACCATCGCGAAGCTCGAGGAAACCCTCAAGAAAGCAACCGACACCACCGAAGCGATGATGAAGAAGCTTCAAGAGAGCGAAGCTCGCAACGCCGATCTCATGAAGCGCCTTGAGGAATCGGAGCGGAGAGCGCAGCGCATGGAGCTGAAGAGCGACGTGAACGATATCCTTCGAGAGCAAAAGCAAAATATCGCGAACGGTAAAGAGCTCGACCAAGCGATAACCGCTATTACCAAACCGGAACAAAAAGATCTTCCAACAGCTGAGCAGGTCGCCACCAAGGTAACAGAGCTCCGAGAGCAAGCTAAGCAGAAGGAGATTCAAGCTCAAAAGGAGCTCGTGAAGAAGATCAACGACTCGTTCGCTACACTCCAAGCCAACCCGGGCGTGACGCAAACTCGTGATTGGACCACCAAGAACATGGATCTCCACAACTCGCTCGATGACAAAGGCAAAAAAGCCTTCATCAACTACATCAAAAACAACTATAAATTTCAGCAGGAGCAAGAAACCTTCGACCCGATGAGCTTCTTCAATCGAAAGATAGCGGATGCGGCGGCCCAAGAGATATCCAACGCGAAGAGAGGTCGAGAGGTACTTCTTCCATCAAGTGGGCCGACCTTAGGAAGACCAGCAACTTTCTACGAACCGGACCCTATCCGGGTCACCGAGATTCTTCGTTCCGTGAGCGATCTAAAAGAAGTTTTAAAACTCATCGCGGAAAATCCTGAGGTCAAGAGTGTGCGAAACAAACTTCCCAAGGATGGCATGATCTTCAAGGAGGACGGCATCCATCAAAAGGCATTCGATGCGCGACTCACAGGTAACAAAGCGGAGGCAGAAGCACTTTTCCTCCGCTCTCTGATTGAGGCTGGGGACCTTGCGGATCCCGCGCAGCGAAAGAAGGTCATTCGAGAGGCTCTCGGCTCGGACAAGGCTCAGAGCGATCAGATACGAGAGCACTACAAGAAGACCTTCGACACGGATCTCTTAGCTGACCTCAAAAAGGCGAACGCTCGACAGCTCGCGGAGCGGGAGTCAGCGGACGCCGAGGTAAAGAAACAGGAGGAAGCTCTCCAGAAGGCAAGAGATAAAGCGAAAGCTGCCGCCGCGAAGGTGGAAGATCTCTTGGAATAATCGCTCGACACCGTCAAACGCTCTTAGTGGAAAGAGTTCGACCGACGACGCGAGGGCGGGTGCGGAACGATGCTGTGGAACATTTGGGGTAACCAGAAAAAGCGCGAGCGTACTACGCCGTGACGGGGGCTCGACTGCGCTCGATGAAACGCATCCAGGCGAGCGCAAACGCGGCGGCGGACTGGCAAGCCGCAAGCGCGATCGGGAGGGCCGCGCTCCTTGTGCCCTGTAGCTTTAGCGAAAGGGTGCTGACGGGCTCCCCCGTCGCTGCGGTATGGGGACAGGCGGAACCCGGATGGATATTAAGTTCAGGCTTCCGGCCTGTGAGGACACAGGCCCTCCGGATTGTATGGCGTACCGAACCAGATGGAAATTTACGCCGCCTCTCGCGTACCGATCTGCCAACGCTTATAGAACGTTTCAAGAACTCCTGGGTACTTCTGCTCGACCTTGTCGATCACCATACCTAGAACGCACTGCTGGTCCTCGTGAAGATTAGCTGGGTTCGGGAGTTGCGCGATAATGCTGTAGGCGATCTCCTGCTCGTGTACCAGGCATCGAGCGGCTACTGAAAACTTGGAGGCAAGGTCGAGGATGTCGAACACTACGTTGTGCTCAATCGCGGTTTGAAATGAGGACGCGAGCAAACGGATGATCCGGTGAACAACCTGAGCGGACACCTCACCGGGATAGTTGGTGATACCGAAGCACCATCCATCCATCTCGATCTGAAACACTTCATCGTATCGGTTTAGTACAGGAAACATACACATCTCTCAGGTTATACGTTCAAAAGTAATTCCATCGGATCAAAATCAATCGGGGAGATCCCCTCGTACGGGCTAACAACTGAACGCGGGAATTCAATACCGCGCCTCTTTTTTGGAGCGTTTTCGTCGTCATCGCCGGCGATCTCCGACGGTGACGCGACATCCATGAGACTTCTCGTCACGTAAACAAGCGCCATCGTTCGAATATCATCGACAACTTTCAACTCGCGCGCCTCACTCAAGGAATCAGGAAGACGAGTCAACATTCCAAGCTTTTCGTACGAAGCGGCCACCTGACGTATCAACTCAACTTGAATATCCATACGCTCGGAAGGTTCGATACCAAGGCGCTCCGGATCAACGACCCGCTTCTGATGCGTGGCGATAAACTGCCATAACACATCGATCCATCGGTTACCCGCGATGATCTCGTTATGGAGCTGCTGCACCGGACCGGTCGGACGAGCGACCTCCTGGTTGCCAGCGAATGAAAAGGTATCCATCTTCGCGGTCGCGACATTGAGTTCAGGATTCGCCTGCTGTCGTGCGAGCGCCTGTTCCGCTCCCGTAAGATCGACGTTCGAGGCTACGAGTCCATTTTGAGGCGCGGTCCCTTCTTTACTAACCTCAGCAGATGCAAACGCGGGGTCTTTAACGGCGTCGCCATCGCTTCCCTTCAGACGCTCTCGAACACGGCCCTCGCCCTTTACGTAGAGCTCCTCACTCAGCCGTGTAAGAAAATCCTCAAGGACCTTTGAAGTCTGTGATTTGGGCGGAGCGAGTTTGTTAGCGGCGAGATTAGTGATGTACTGCGTCCATGTGAGATCGTCACGGTGAGCCGCCTCGTGCTGTTGTTCATGCTGGTTCTGATGCGCTTTATTCTGCTCCATACCGCTCACGATCGCCGTCGGGAGATAGGGCTCCACATACACATAAGGAAAACCCACCCTCAGAAGGATCTAGTTGGGTTATGGGCGAACTGATTCAGCCTGTAGCCTAATGATCCTGACTTTAAGCCGCCCCTTAAGTTTTCTTGCCAGGATCCGATAATACCCCTATCTTATTCAGGAATATCGGGGTGTAGCTCAGCCCGGCTAGAGCGCACGGTTCGGGACCGTGAGGTCGAAGGTTCAAATCCTTTCACCCCGATTCGCCCTCAAGTTGCCTCACCTCGCATTCTCCCTTTCCTTACCCCCCAGATATCGTGGTAAGTTCCTCAAAAGAGATAAGAATTTCTAGTGCGGCGCCCACAACGTTTTTTACTTGAAAATGTCGCTTGCCGCACTAGGGCTGTTAGTTTTTAACGCCTATGGCGTTGAAAACACAATAGAAACCACTAGGGCCCGTCGCATGAACGCTCCGTCGGCAGGTGTAAAAACTTTTGGGACGGAGCACTAGTAGGAACCGTGTGAAGATCCTTAAATTCGGTGGCTCATCCGTTGGCACCCCAGAGCGCATAGCCTCAATCATAGCGTTAGTGACAGATGCAGGCAGGTACGCGCCAGGTGAGGTGCGCGGAATAGTCGTGTCTGCCTTTCAAGGGGTAACAGACACCCTCATTACCCTCGCCCACCAAGCCTCGAAGGGAGACGATGCCTATAAGACCACCTTCCAGGCGCTTGAGAAGCGCCACCTTGAGGCTATTGAGGCCCTCGTTCCCGTAGCTCGAAGGAGCGCCATCCTCGCGAGCTCCAAGGTCACTCTGAATGAGCTCGGGGATCTCCTCCATGGAATCACCCTCGTCAGTGAGTGCAGCCCTCGCACCCTCGACCTCATCATGAGCTTTGGAGAGCGTCTTTCAGCGTTCATCGTCTCCGAGGCGTTCATCTCTCGTGGACATGAAGCGGAGATGCTCGACGCGAGAGAGATCGTGTGGACAAACGAAATGTTCGGCAACGCTCGCCCTGATAAGGAAAGGACGGAGCGCGCGACGCAAGCGTACTTCGCTTCTCATCCGAAGCTTCAGATCATCACCGGATTTATCGGCACATCGAACACCGAATTAACAACGACACTCGGCCGAGGAGGCTCGGATTTCACCGCGTCGATCATTGGAGCGGCGCTCAACGCCGATGAGATCGAGATATGGACCGATGTCGATGGAATGTTAACGGCCGACCCACGAAAGGTTCCCAAAGCGTTCCCGATACCGGAGATCACCTTTGAGGAGGCGATGGAGTTATGTCACTTCGGCGCGAAGGTCATCTACCCACCCACGATGCAACCCGCTATCGACGCGCACATCCCACTCGTCATTAAGAACACCTTAAAGCCCGATAGCCTCGGGACGAGGATCGTTGAAAACGCGGCGACACTCCCCTACCCGATTACTGGCATATCCTCAATTGGTTCCATCGCCCTCATCCGACTTGAGGGAAGCGGCATGGTGGGAGTAGCCGGTATAGCGGCGAGACTCTTCAAAGCGCTCGCGGCCGCCCGCATCAACATCATCCTCATTACACAGGCCTCATCAGAACACACGATCTGCTGCGCTATCGACCCAATGTCGATTGAGTCTGCGCGAGCCGCGGTGCACGAGGAGTTCTCACTTGAGATTCAAGCCGGGATGATCTCACCCCTTGTCGTCGAGGAGGACCTGGCGATTGTTTCGATCGTTGGCGAACGAATGCGACAAACGCCGGGTATCTCGGCGCGCATATTCTCAGCGTTAGGATCAAACGCGATCAACGTTGTGGCGGTCGCTCAAGGATCCTCCGAGCTTAACGTCTCGGCGGTTATCTCCAACGAGGATGAGACAAAGGCTCTTAACGCGCTCCATGACGAGTTTTTCTCGAACCGCGCGAAGACCCTTAATCTTTGGATAATCGGAACAGGCCTCATCGGAAGCACGTTGCTCAAGCAACTTGAGTCTCAAAAAGATGTGCTGCGAGAGTCCCTCGCGCTCGACCTCCAGCTTCGAGGAATCGCGAACAGTCGAAAGATGATCCTCGCGAAGGAGAGCGATGACGCGCTCGATTTTACGATTGATCTCTCTGATTCGACGCCCGCGTTTGTCGCCTCTGACTTCATCGATCATATTCGAACCGCGCATCTACCGAACTGCGTCTTCGTGGACTGTACGGCGAGTGAGGATATTCCCCCGCACTATCCGAAACTTCTCAGAAAGAATATCGCGATCGTGACCCCGAACAAGCGAGGCATCTCCTCTGGGATCGACCTCTATAACCAGATCATCTCCGCGGCTCATGAGCGGCGCACACCGTTCCTCCATGAGACCTGCGTCGGAGCGGCGTTGCCGGTACTGAGCACCCTTCGAGATCTGGTGCGAAGTGGGGACAAAGTTCATCGCATCGAAGCGGTACTCTCAGGCACCCTCAGCTTCATCTTTAATTCGATGGCCGAGGGAAGATCCTTTAGCGACGCGGTGCGAGAGGCGAAGCAGCTCGGGTACACTGAGCCCGATCCCCGAGACGATCTCTCAGGCGCCGACGTCGCGCGCAAGGTTTTGATCCTCGCCCGAAACGCCGGACTCCCCTTCGAGGTGTCTCAGGTCACGATTAACCCAATCCTTCCCCCAGAGGCCGCCTCATGGTCCGTCGACGAATTTATGGAACGACTCCCAACCCTCAATCCTCACTTTGAGGCTCAGGTGAATCAAGCGAAGGAGCATGGCAAGCGACTCTTCTTTGGGGCGCTCATCGACTGCGTGGAACGTCGCGCTGAGATAGGACTCCGCGCGGTCCCTCTCAATCACCCGTTCTGCGCCCTTTCCGGGAGCGACAACATCGTCGCGTTCTCAACGCGGCGCTACTCTCCAAACGCGCTCGTGGTGAAGGGACCAGGAGCGGGTGCCGAGGTAACCGCGGCCGGTGTCTTCGCTGACATCATTCGAATAGCAAGCTAACCCACGGAGTGTATGCGCTCAGTAACCGTTTTCGCCCCAGCCACAGTCGCTAACGTCGGCTCCGCGTTTGACGTTCTCGGATTCGCCGTCGCCGCCCCCGGCGACACCGTCACCGTTCGACGAATACCGACCCCCGGTGTCACGATCGCTGAGATTACAGGGGACAACGGTCTTCTCAGCAAAGACAGCGATAAGAATACCGCTGGGGTATCGGTCGTCGGGCTTCTCAAACATCTAGCGTCGAGAGATCCCAACGCGTTCGGTGCTATCGGCATCGAGATCTCGCTCAGAAAAGGCCTTCCAATTGGAAGCGGCCTCGGCTCAAGCTCGGCGAGCACCGTAGCGGCCGTTCTTGCCGCGAACGAGCTGTGCGGTTCGCCGCTCTCGCGCGAGGAGCTTCTTCCCTTCGCGATGGAGGGGGAGCGGGTCGCGTGTGGATCCGCGCACGCTGACAACGTGGCGCCAGCACTTCTCGGGGGATTCGTCCTCATTCGAAGTTACGATCCCCTTGATGTGGTGCACCTTCCAACACCATCGAACGCGTGGGTTACCGTTCTCTCACCGAACCTCGAACTCAAAACGCAAGACGCGCGGAAAGTATTAAAACGATCGGTATCGCTCGAATCCGCGATATCCCAGTGGGGCAACGTCGCCGCTCTCGTCGCTGGCATTTACAAAAACGATGTAGCGCTGATGGGGCGAGCCCTTGAGGATAAGATCGTTGAACCTGAGCGAGCGCAACTCATCCCGGGGTACGCCGCGGCGAAGCGGGCCGCCCTTCAGGCCGGAGCAGCAGGCTGCTCAATATCAGGCTCTGGTCCCTCCGTATTCGCGCTTACCGAATCCGAAGAGAGCGCTCATCGGGTTGGCGCGGCGATGCGGGACGCCTTCGCGGCTCTTGATATCTCCTCAATCCCCTACGTCTCCCAGATCAACGCGTCGGGTGCGGTCGTTACGCACAAGGAATAGCTCGTGGAACTCTTCTCTACCAAGGACAACTCGATTCGCCACCGATGGTCAGACGCGGTTCTTCGAGGACTCGCTCCCGATGGAGGACTCTACCTCCCCGTTGAGATCCCGCATCTCTCCGGAGCCACCCTCGCGCAACTCTCCGAACTCCCTTTTCCCAACCTCGCCTACGAGCTCGCCAAACGTTTCCTCGCTGATGAAGTACCCGACGCCACCATCAAAGAGATATGCTCCTCGGCGTTCACCTTTGATGTTCCCCTCAGAAAGATCTCCGAGCATACCCATATACTTGAGCTCTTCCACGGACCAACGTGCGCCTTCAAGGACTTCGGAGCCCGATTTATGGCGAGACTCTTCCGCCATTTCCTTGGATCTCCGGATCGTCCCCTGACGGTTCTCGTAGCAACATCCGGAGACACGGGAAGCGCTGTCGCGAACGCCTTCTTCAATGAATCAACCTCACCACCTATTCGGGTGGCGATATTGTTCCCAAAGGGAAAGGTCAGCCTCGTACAAGAGAAGCAGATGACCACGTTGGGGCACAACGTCACGGCGTACGAGGTGGATGGAACGTTCGATGACTGCCAAGCGCTCGTGAAACAGGCGCTCGCCGACAAAGAACTCACCTCATGCCACGCATTCACCTCCGCGAACTCGATTAATATCGCGAGGCTCCTCCCGCAGATGTTCTACTATGTGTACGCGGCCCTGAAGCTACATCAGATGGGCGCCCCCATCTTCTCCGTACCGAGCGGTAATCTGGGCAACCTCACCGGAGGAATAATCGGACATCTGATGGGGATGCCAGCCGCTCAGTTTATCGCGGCGTGTAACATTAACGCTCCATTCCCTGAGTACCTTCGTTCCGGCGAGTATCATCCTCACCCCTCACATGAGACGATCTCAAACGCCATGGATGTGGGAAGTCCGAGCAACTACGTTCGACTCCTCTCCCTGTACGGGAACGAGCTAGGAAGGATGCGGGCAACGATCTCAGGGGACCGGATCACGGACGAAGAAACGAACGCCACGATCTCAAGAACGTTCCAAGAGACCGGGTACGTACTCGACCCGCATACGGCCGTAGGCGTCCTCGCTCTGGAGCGGTCAAGACTTCAGACACGCTCTACGAATCCCGGTGTGGTACTCGCCACCGCGCACCCCGCTAAGTTCGCGAGCACGGTGGCTCACGCGATAGGGCACCACCCAGAGGTCCCTGCCCAGTTGGCTGAAGCGCTCAAGAAAGAGGGGGACAAGGTCCCCCTCAAAAACTCGTACGCTGAATTACAGCGAGAGCTTGCGACTATTGGATGATAAACTCGGTGAAATACACCGCGGTCAACGGAGGCTCTTCAAGTCCAACGGCCTCGTTTAAGCCCTCAATGAGCTCGTCCTTGAGGCGCTCTTTCCCATCAGGGGTGAGAACATCATCAGACTTCTTCGATGAAAGCACCTTTAAGATAGTGTCCTTGATCTGAATCTCTCGCTTGGCCATGAATTCAGGAAGGGGCGCCGCGCCAGGTTTCTCTCCTCCGCCATGTCCGCCTCCCCCCTCCTCAGCGGCGTGTTCCTCGCCCTCGGCGTGTGGCTTCATCTGCTTTTCAACAACGGTGTTGTCAAACTCAACGAGTAGGTGAGCCTTGAGGAAAGAGGTGGCCTCAGAGAGATTAACGACGAACGAGCCGAGGTCCGCTGTTTCCAGGTGTTTCTCCTCCTCATGGTGCTCCTCCTCATGAGCCTCGGCGGTCTCCTCTGGAGCGCCGCCCATAAGGAACATCGGAACGCCAGCGCCAGCGATCAAAAGCACGACACCAAGGCCAATAAAGAGCACCTTCTTGCTCTTCTTTTTTGGCGCGCCCTCTGCTGGAGCTTCCTCTGTTTTAGGTGCGTGTGCGTCTGACATACCGTCCCCCGGATGTTTTCCTAGCCACTAGGAATATCGGTTGGCGGCAACGAGATCATGAGCCTTATCGTACAACGGCAATTCACCCCGAAATTACAAAGGGTTAGGGACACAGATACAGGACCGTATCCTACACCTAAAAGTCACCCATCGAATCTCTGAGTTCGGCTAGCGATAAAAGGGTTGGTCGGCGGGTTATCTTCTTTCTGGTCACACCTAGCTCAGCGGTCCTTTCCGCCGAGTTGGTAGTGGCTTGTATCAGTCGTAGGAGGATAACTCTCGAATCCTCGCGCCAGTTCGCCACCAGAGACAACCCCTCATACGAATCAACAAGCGAACGGTCGGAGTCAGCCGACCTTCGCCCCAAAAGATAGCCACAAACCTGAACGACCTGGGCATACTGCCGCTGTTCGATCATAACACGAAGAGATGTTTCGATGGTGCGAAGGTTATCGACAAGTATCTGGAGATCCTCCCAGCCGGCTTCATGGAATGTTGTAAAATATTCGTTCGTGTACACACTGAGCACGCGCTGCTTATGCTCAATGAGCGATATCTTCGAGGAGAATTCGTCGACGAGGGTCTCCGCTCGCCCCTTTCCGCCGGCAAGCCATCCGAACCCTCGCCCTCCGCCAACCAACCGATACAACATTCCCCCGAAGAGCCCGAGACCCATCGCTCCTACCAGGATTCCGATTGTAAGCATCTCCGCGGGCCCTTCGTTTGGCAGTACCATATCGATAATCTCCTGCCCCTAGGATCGACCTGCGGGGTATGGATCTAAAGAGTCTGCGTCGAAAAAGTGCGCGTTTTACCATAACCAGCTGAATCGAAGGGCGGTCCCTCATGTGCCTCATAAAAAAAGGGCGACTATCGTCGTGATAGCCGCCCTTCCCAAGTTCCGGACTCATGGTGTTACCGCTTCATCGAAACAACCTTCTGATCCGCGGCACCTTCCGTCACTCGCGCGACCTCAAGTTTATCACCGGCCACATCAACTTTGACCACTGAGCCAGCCGGGATCTCATTAGCGATGAGCGACCGAGCAACCTTGGTCTCAAGCTCCCGCTGAATAAATCGCTTAAGGGGTCGAGCGCCGTACACAGCGTCGTATCCTGCTTTCGCGATAAATTCCTTCGCGGCTTGCGAAACCTCAAGTGTGACACCTCGCTCAGCGACACGCTTCTGCACATCCTGAACCAAGAGACCAACGATCTTGGTGATCTCAGCGAGCGAGAGCGGCTTAAAGAGCACGATCTCATCGATTCGGTTTAGGAACTCAGGCCTGAAGTGCCCACGAAGCTCTCGCATCACAAGCTCTCGAGCCGACTCCTTAATCTCACCTGAGGATGTTACCCCCTCAAGGAGATGCGGAGAGCCGATGTTCGAGGTGAGAATAATCACCGTGTTCTTGAAGTCGACAACCCGTCCCTGAGAGTCGGTCACCCGACCATCATCAAGGATTTGAAGCAACACGTTGAAGACATCTTGGTGCGCCTTCTCGATCTCGTCGAACAGGATCACGCTATAGGGCTTCCGACGTACCTGCTCGGTGAGCTGTCCACCCTCCTCATATCCAATGTATCCCGGAGGGGCGCCAATCAAGCGAGTCACGGCGAACTTCTCCATGTACTCACTCATATCGATCCGGATAAGGTTTTGCTCACTATCGAAGAGAACTTCAGCCAACGTTTTAGCCAACTCGGTCTTACCAACACCGGTAGGTCCCAAGAAGATAAACGACCCGATCGGACGACGAGGATCCTTGATCCCCGCGCGAGCGCGAAGTACCGAATCAGCGACAAACTGCACCGCCTCATCTTGCCCGACAACTCGCTCATGCAAGATCTCATCGAGCTTCAACAGCTTCGCCTTCTCACCCTCAACGAGGCGAGTGACCGGAATTCCGGTCCAGCGAGAGACGATCTCGGAGATCTCCTCCTCAGTAACCTCCTCGCGAAGTAATCTGGTCGCCGTGTCAGAGGAGATCGACTCTTCCTCTTGAATGAGTTGTCTCTCAAGGAGCGGCAACTTGCCGTGCTTCAACTCAGCCGCTTTGTTCAGATCGTACTGACGCTCAGCGATCTCGATCTCACGCCGAACATGCTCGATCTCCTCGCGAACACCTTGCAGTTTATGAATCGCGTCTTTCTCTTTTTGCCACTGCGAGCGCATCTTGTCGGCTTGCGTGCGAGCGTCTGACAACTCATCCACAAGTGCCTTCAAACGATCCTTACTTCCTTGGTCACTCTCCTTCTTGAGCGCCGCCTCCTCGATCTCAAGCTGCATGATACGACGAGTCACCTCATCAAGCTCACCCGGCATCGAATCGATCTCCGTTCGAATAGTAGCGCACGCCTCGTCAACAAGGTCGATCGCTTTATCTGGAAGAAACCGCTCTGAGATGTAACGATGCGAGAGCGTCGCGGCCGCTACAAGGGCGTTATCCTGAATACGAACACCGTGGTGAATCTCGAACCTCTCCTTAACACCACGAAGGATCGATATCGTGTCCTCAACGGTCGGTTGATCAACCATCACCGGTTGGAACCGCCGCTCAAGGGCCGCGTCCTTTTCAAGATGTTGACGGTACTCGTCGAGCGTTGTCGCGCCGATACAGTGGAGCTCTCCACGCGCCAACATCGGCTTGAGCATGTTACCAGCGTCCATCGCCCCTTCCGCCTTACCAGCGCCGACGATAGTGTGAAGCTCATCGATGAAAAGGATGACGCGCCCCTCAGACTTCTTCACCTCTTGAAGAACAGCCTTCAGTCGCTCCTCGAACTCACCTCGATACTTAGCTCCCGCGATAAGGGCGCCCATATCGAGGGCGAAGATAGTTTTGTCCTGCAATCCCTCGGGTACGTCCCCTCGCACGATCCGTTGGGCGAGCCCCTCGACGATCGCGGTTTTACCAACACCAGGCTCTCCAATGAGCACCGGATTGTTCTTGGTTTTACGCGATAGGATCCGAATGACGCGCCGAATTTCGCCATCTCGGCCGATCACCGGATCAAGCTTACCCTTACTCGCCTCCTTCACCAGGTCGCGACCATACCGCTCAAGCGCCTCGTAGGTCTCCTCTGGATTAGCGCTCGTCACGCGTTGATTTCCCCGCACCACATTAAGAGCGGCGAAAAAGCGATCACGAGTGAGGTTAAAGGTTGAACAGATCTTTCGGAACGCCCCCTTCGGATCACTCTCAAGAGCGGCGAGCATGAGATGCTCTACGGAGACGTACTCATCCTTGAGACGCTTCGCCTCCTCCTCAGCCTTCACGAAGAGCTGCCCCAATTTCGGCGTGAGATACACCTTGCCCGGTTCGATACCAGGACCGGAAACCTTCGGTCGCTTATCAAGCTCTTTCTCAACCTCAGCGAGGAACGGCTCAACCGGTAACTCCATCTTCTCGAACAGTCGAGGCACGAGTCCGTTCTGTTGTTTGAGCAAACTCACAACGAGATGCTCAACGTCAACCTCCGTATTGCCACGGCGAACAGCTTGAGACTGCGCGTCTTGAAGAGCTTCCTGAGATTTTTGAGTGAATCGGTTTAAATCCATATCGGTTGTAATTCCCCTACAGTTACGCCTGCCTTACATCTTTCATAACCACGAACTTTCTCTTTTTCGACCCTCAGGCCGCGCTTCGTGGATTAAATCGTGAAACACTCGCTAACTTCTCGAAAATCTCCCGTTCGGAGTCGGACAATGTTGTGGGCACGACCACCTTCAGCTCCGCGAGTACGTCACCGCGATCACCACCCCGTTTCGGCAATCCACGCCCGCGGACACGCAACTTGCCGCCACTTTGCGAGCCGGCAGGCACAGAGAGCTTAATACTTCCGTCCGGCAATTGCAGATCTACCTTCGCGCCCAACGCCGCTTCCCATGGAGCCACCGGTAGGCGAACGATCAGATTGTGATCGACAACCGAATACCGAGGATGCTGCGCGAGGCGTACCTTGAGGTAGACATCCGCTTCCCCTTTCTTTCCCGTAAGCTTCATCGTTGTTCCATCGGTAGTACCAGCTGGAATCTTTACGGTGAGCGAACGGGTTTTCCCGCTCTCATCACGAAGCTGAATCTGTCTCGTCGCTCCGGTAACGGCATCCTCGATAGAGATCTCGAACTCCGCCTCCATAGGCTCGGGCCCACGACGCATCCGAGCCCCGGCAGATCCGAAGGCGGACTGACTACCAAAACCGGCCTGGCCACCAAAACCACCAGCTCCACCGAAGCCCCCAGCGGCACCGAACGGCGATCCACCGCCACCAAAGAACGCCTCAAAGAAATCGCTGAAGCCGTTCATTCCACCGCCGTTGAAGTCGAATCCGGCGGCCTGCTCCCATCCCGGAGGTGGCCGGAACTCCTGTCCGGCCTTCCAGTTGGCGCCCAGCGTGTCGTACTTCTTACGCTTCTCAGGATCGCTCAACACCTCATTGGCCTCGTTGATCTCCTTGAAGCGATCCTCAGCCTCCTTCGTTTTATTGATATCAGGGTGGTACTTTCGAGCGAGCTTGCGGTAGGCCTTCTGAATATCATCAGCGGAAGCCGTCCGGGATACGCCGAGCACCTCGTAGTAGTCTCTAAATTTCACTTGTTTGACCGTACTAAGAAAAAAGACCGGGAACGCTCACCGTCCCCATCACTTTAGTATGTAAGCACGATACCCAATGATTCCAAGGATATTTATCGTACTGCGGGAAGTCTCCACCTACTAACCCCCTGAAAGGTCAAAAGAGGCTAGAGGCTGGTGCACCCCACGGTCCTCTCCTTTCATCTCCCCGAGAGCAACCCATGCTTGCGCCACCCCCTGTTCGGAACAGCCCGTTATGGAAACAAGAACGATGCGCCGACCTCGAAGCGCCTCCCAACCAATTGAACTTCAGGGCTTTTTTCAACACGCCTCAAACGGAGCACGAATTGAATAGCTCAGCGGGGAATGGTACCGTCCGCTTAACTTATCCCCCCGGGCCATCGAGCCCAACAACATATCCTCCGCCGACGCTCACTTTATTTCGAGCACCACAGTTCCGCGGAGGTAACCATTATACATAGTAGGTATCCCCATGCTCGCTTCAGCTACGGCCAATACATTTGATCCCTTCATGTCGCAGGACCTCCTCGCGACCCGCGATCCACACACCGCTCATCTCTGCGCTCGGACCTGGGAGACGAAGCTTGAGATGGCACTACTCAGCGCTCATCAACTTGCTCAAAACCTCCTCGCCGAGACAAAGCAAGGAGCCCCACGAGAGGAAACGATCGTCGCGCTGTACTCTAAGCTGACCTCTCTCAGCGCTGCGCATCCAGCGGCTGAAAGCACAGTCGTCATCGGGAATCGAATTGTGGTCCCGACCGAAAACGCTCTTGGCGTGCCTCTCTTTAGCGCGGTGAAGGCGGTGGAGAATTGGTACATCGACACCGTTAACGCATCGACACACTACCCAGATCGGCAGGAGAAGCGCCCGACGATTGGTGGAGTTCAATCCGTTTGCGACACGCTTGAGAGCCTCTTAGACCTCGAGCTCCCAACACTCGCTCGACCGCATATCGATCGATACAATAACGGGTGCAAACCAGCTCAGGTATTCGCGACGCCCGTAGAGCTTTACGGTCGGGGAGCTCCTCTCGAATGGCAAACCGGTACCGTAACTGACGTCAAACCGTATCAGGTCTTCGATACTCCACGAGAGCTGTTCGATGTAACCGGCCCACTCGCGTGGCAACGCCGGGCGAAATAGCGGAAGCGAAACGATCGTGCTTCGTGAGAGCCAGAGGGGGAAACCCCTCTGGCTTTTTAGTTATCTAGCCGGGCGATCCTTGAGTACCTTTGCGACCTGCTCCGCGCGGCGCCTCAGGATATCGCCACCAAGAGCGGTCAACTTCTCTCTATCCGCGAGCGAAACACCACCCAAAGTCGCGGCCCCCGCCGCGAGACGCTCGTTGTACCGCAAGGCCTCCGGATCGATCGCTAACAACTGCAACGAAAATGCCAGCTCCTCGTGAAAGGGCTCCGGTATCTCCTCAATACCTCGTTCTTTGATGAATCTTCTAACATCGTCATAGTTGTAAAACTCGGACACGTAGCGAACCGAGGCGCCGTGGGTATTTTGAGAAGTTCGTTGGGTCACCGCTCGAACGATGTCGGCCTGGCTCTGGCCACTGTCCCCCACAACCACGATCTCCTTAAATCCCGCCAAACTCAAACTCGTGATGATATCACCAAGTAGTTTCTGGAAGGTCTCCGAGGAAAGTGAGATCGTGCCTGGGTATCTCATGTGATCAGAGGGAGGCTCGAAGTTCCCCTCCGGCACAAAAGAAACCGTGGGAGCGACCAATGTGTCGCCAAGCATCTCCGCGATTCGCACACTCACCGCTTTCGCAATCAGGTCGTGTTTATTGAGGGCCACAAACGGTCCGTTTTGCTCGATACCACCCGTGGGCACGATAACACGGGTATCGCCACCCTTAATGCGATCCCGAACCTCCATCCACGTCATCTTTTCGAGCTCAACCGTTGATGAGAGCGGAAGTGGATTAGCCGAGGAAAGATCCCTCGGTGTTTCTACTACCCCCGAACTCACGGTGGAGGTCCTGCACAACGGACAACTCGGTCCATACACCACAAGTGCCCCCCAGCTAGCGGTGACAACCAGCCCCGCAAGTAAAATGGCTCGTCTGGATATACTCATCGGTGTAAGATACCTCGTGTCCTATGGACTATCAGAAACCGGCTTCTAACATCGTTCTCGCCCCCCTCGAATCCTTCACGAACCCGGGAAGTCGCACGTTTATTATCTACCTCGTTACCAGTTTTATCATCGCGCTCGTTGTTCATCTCAAACAAAATCGCGCTCTCAAGGAACCAACCGGTACTCTTGAGGGAATATTCCCCAATAAAGTCTACACCCACACCTCCGCGAAGGTCGATTACATTTATTTCATCCTCAACTCTATCCTCTACGCCGTTATCTTGGCGCCATTTGTGGGGCTCGGCCTATTCGTCTCTCGACACCTCTACACCACTCTCGATACCGTCTTCGATCCAACTATCCTGACAACCCTATCCCCACTCTGGGCGACGCTCCTCTTCTCAATCGTCATCGCGCTCCTCGCGGATTTCGGTACCTTTATCGCCCACTACTGGATGCATCGATCTCCTGTGCTGTGGGAGTTCCATAAGGTCCATCACTCAGCCGAGGTACTCACCCCTCTCACCGTGTATCGAATGCATCCCCTCGATGACATAATCACTATGACCGTTATCGGCGTTCTCACCGGAACAGCGGACGCGCTCGCTCGATTTTTCGTCTCCCCCTCTATCTCGCTCTACACGGTCTATGGTCTCGGCATAGCGTCGTATCTGTTCTTCCTAACCGGCTATCATCTCCGGCACTCGCACATCTGGCTCTCGTACGGCCCGTTCCTAAGCACGATCTTTATCAGCCCCGCGCAACATCAGATCCACCACAGCAAAGCGAAGCGTCACTGGGACAAGAACTACGGATTCATCCTCGCGATCTGGGACTACCTATTCGGCTCTCTGTACGTGCCAAAGGAGCGGGAAACGATCGAGTTCGGGATCGGAAATGATGAGGATCGACACTACTCAAGTCCTCTCAGGCTCTACCTTCTCCCCTTTAAGAGGGCCTTCTATCTTCTTAAAAAGAGGACCTTTCGAAATAACTAGCACAGAGAAGAGAGAGTCACTCCGGAGTCAGGCATTATCTAAGAAATTCGCCCCCTTGCCGAAACGCCTGACACACCCACACGCACCACCCCCCTTTCCACGTTGCTTTAACAACGAAATCTCCCCTAAGGTATGAGGGGGTAACATGTATGCCGTTCGCTGGTACGATAGTCTCACACGACCTATCCCTTCATACGGGCCTGGTGCTGCCTGACGGGAACTCACAGGCGATCTCGTTCACGGAAGGGGATGTTCTGAATTGGCACAGGACTTCACCTCTTTTTGGGCAACGGGTCTCCTTTGAAGTAGTGCAAACACCCCAAGGATACGCGGCGATCCAGATGTTTCTCTTGAATGAGAAACCACCGAGATCCTTCGAATCACGAGAGCTCGTAGCGAGCCTGGTCGGGCCCCTGATGGTCGCGGCGACAACCTACATGCTCTCACACTTCCTCTTGCTCCCTCCAATCTTCGCGTACCTTCCCGCGATTAATTTTATTACCGCTATTATGTTCTTTCTCGTCGCTGGAACTCCGAGGACTCATAGACCTCGTCCCCGAGAGATAATACTGCTCGCCCTCGCGGCCTGCGGAGGAGCTCCAATCCTTTTGCCCCTCATCGTCTTTACGAGGACCCGTCTGCGCTCTGAGGGAATTATCCTCCTTGTCCTCTCGCTTCTGCTGATGCAAGCGGTCCTTATTAAGAAATACTATCCCCATGTGTACGACCGACATATGTGGGGCCTCTACTTTTCAGCGGCGGAGGTCCGACATCTTCAGATCCCTTACCTTGGAGAATAGAGACTATGAGCATGAATCCAAAGCAAGAACCGCCACGCGGCGATCCTACACCAACCCAGGACGAGCTCCAAAAACTCACCTCGATTCCCGTGGAAGCCTTGGAGCGCGCCGTTGCACACGACCTCGACTCCGGCAATCCACTCATCTTGTCGGAGCAAGAGTCAAAGATCGCAATCGCTCAAGCCATGCGGGAGGCGATGACGGCTCAGGAGATGAGCGTGTACCACCTGCACGAAAAAACCAGACTTCCGTGTGAGGTAATCGAAGCGTTGATGAACGGAACAGGTGATATCTCCGACTCAGATCCTATTCAGAGAATTGAGGTCGCGCTGCGAGTGCGACTTTGTCACCTGTAGTCGAGGCTACCTTCCGCACCTCCGGCGCGATAAGTGACGCCAGACGCTCGTTGCCGTTCCGGCCAAGGTGGCTGACGTCGATATAGAGATCATCCGTCCAGGCAACCTGATCAACGCCGTCGACGTACGCAACCCGCATCCGTTGAGCGATGGTTCGAAGCTCTTGATTAAACACCTTCATCAATCCCGGAAGTGAACTCTGATTGAGGTACGGAGTCCACCAACGATACGTCCCCTGGGCAAGCTCCCCTTGGCGAAAGCCGACCTGTGGCACAACGATAACGCGAGCCCCAATTCCAAGAGCGGCCGAGATTATGGCCGCTGTTCGCGCTTTAAAATCCTTTAGAACCCGCTCATCGATCGTCGTGTAGTCATCTCGCCCTTTCGCCACGTCCGGACATCGAGGAGCAAATCCGATATTTTGCATCGTCGAAACCAAGGCATGAATCATCGCGAGTCGAGGCAGTCTACTTACAAAACACCGCCCCGTGGAGAGATACAGGAGATCGCTGTGACATGTATTCACCAACGGAGTGATCTCGGGCGAGTGCATACAGTGCATGTCATTGAGTCCGATGTGTAAAATAACCACATCGGGCTCCAAGCGACTCGCCACCGCGCCCATCATGTAGAGGTGTTCCGCGGTTGCATGACCGGCGACGCCGAGGTTCAAAACCTCATATCCTGCTCCCATCTGATCTTGTAGCAGGGCCGGCCACGTCGAGTCGTCCGATACATCCACCCCGTAGGTCGTGGAACCGCCTATCGCCACCACCCGCGTAGCACTCCCCTTGGCTGGGAACTCTCCACCTCGAAACCCAAGGGAGTTATGAGAAACAACTACTGGCCGTCCCTTGTCCTCGACGACATACCGCTTACTACCGAGCATAAGCGCTACCATGTTCGGATGCTGCGCAAACAACCATGCGTTCGGGTTCGGTGCCACCGAGTAGAGCCAATACCCATAGTTCACCCTCAGCGCGATGAGGCTACTAACCTCCAGCACGAGAAGCCCAATCAGCCCCGCAACAACCGCGCGGCCACACTGGGCGCTCACTGAACGGCTTGACCACTTCGTCAGGCACGCAACCAGGACGGCGCCTACGACAGTAACGATGTAGAAAAGTGGAATGAGAAAGGTATCCGGCCTCACAGGGGAAAGATAAGCCACCTGCCAACGACCGACAAGCTACCCGTTTTAGGGAGCACATCCTGATTCAAGACGATGCATCGCCCCGTCTATGAGAGACGACACGACCAGGGGCTCCTTCGGTAGCCGGAACTTGCCACGAGAGATACGGGAAATGTCGCTCCAAGATCTGCCGAAGACGCGTTGATTGTTGAGGATCACTTCCGACGCGAGATCATATCTGCAGCGCGTTACTGATCGGAGCCCACCGATACGTCCCTTGGGCGAGTTCCCGTTGGCGAAAGCCAACCTGTGGCACGACGATGCCCCCAGCACCTATACCTAGCGGGGAGGAAACAAGCGCCGAGGTTCGCGAGGCTCATCTCCCAAGCGCTTTATCAAAAGCTTTAATCTATCTCTCCATTTTCACGAAAAACGGTAGGCATCGGGAAAAGTTTTCATAACGACAACCTCTCAGTGCTTTTATGTACTTCCTCATGTGACACCAAGTCCTGATTACTTCGAGAGGATATGCCGGGCACAGTGATTGCAAATACACCGCTGGGAACCCTACCATGTCGGGGCAGGACCGGTGAGCCACACCGTTCTTTGGATACATGGTAGAGTTCCTACTTATGACGAGGGACGATTAAGCCAGTAGGCGCCTTTGACCTCTTCCCCTTCCCACGTCTCGGGACGGGCCTCCGTTACGCGCGATGAGCTATCTATTCCACGATACAAGGCGATACCGCGGCCGATATCCTCGAAGCCATCGAACTCAACCTGAAATCGAGTAGCCCCCAGGCCACGAACCTGCCGCAAGGTAACCTTAGCCGTTACTCGGCTCTGCCCGAGCGCGCTTAAGATGAAGGTCTCCTTTCCCTCGCCAAGGGGCTCACCGGACAGTGAGTAGAAGCGTGTCACGAGAGATAACGAGGAATGCGTAATACCGCTGTTATTTCGGATGACATACATAACCCGTGCCCACCCTTTATTTCGAAGAAGGTTACGCGAAAGCGAGATATCAATCCGCTCCAACGCGATATCTCGGGCGAGCGTGCACGAGTCCTCTATCGCGCACACACCGGTCGAGGAATCCGGCAACACGTAGGTAGGCACAGACCGGTTAACGTGACGAGACGCGAGAACAGTGACCTCTGTTGTGACTGCGCCAACCGATTCATCGAGCGGGACGCTCCCTAGGTCGAGGTCGAGCTCGATAAAATCTCCCGGTTCAACATGCACATCGTAGGTGTGCTCAACGGTGTAGATGGGACCAGCTCCATCTTGTTTGAGGGTCAGGGAGAGGGTTATCCGTTCAACGAGATCAGTAGAGAGGTTCGCGACAGAAACCCGACTGTGCCCGCGGCGATTCCCCTCTGGGAGCTCCTCAAACGTGACATGCAACACCTCAACCTTAAGGGTGTGGGGTACCTCAGACTCACGGGGCGCCGCGGAGCCCAGAGCCTGTCCGATGATCCCAGCGCACCGACTCGCTACCGATCGAACGCCCCGTAAAAAAGAGAGATCACGAATACCTTTTCCGCGCGTAACCATAGGAACTTCCCGAGCGCCCCGCGTCTTGCGTTGAGCAACTTGAGGGGTCTATCGGTCCGTCCTTTGGAAAGCATACGGAATCAGCGCTGAACAAAGTGGTTCTTCCGCAACTCCTACGAAAATCTTGTATTCCGCGGGGCCTTCAAGAGCGCCTATGCCTTTGAGCACAAGGCGTTCAGATGCAGAGCGTCTTTCTGAAGGTCCTCAAGGATACTCTCCGGTTTAACGGAGCGAACGAAGCGACCAAGACTCAATATTCGACGATTTAATTCAGGGGACGGGATACCCGGAAAGCGACGAATCAAGGTATCCCCCTCCCAACTATCCTCCTGCTCGGGATGCCACGTCTGCGCGGCATAGTAACGTGAGGCAGGCGCGAGGATCGCCACCTCAACGCTCAAAGGCTCGGCGCCCGACCATACGCCGAAACCTTCCAACCAGTAATCCTTACCTTGCTGTGCGGGCACACTATCGTTCGAACGGGAAGGCAGAGTCTCAAGCTCCGTAATCTCCTTAATGAAGGACACGTTAAACACGATATGCCGACCACGGTTATCCTCGAACATCGCGTAGAGAATTCCATCGGAGAAGTGAAAGCGCTCAAAGAGTCCCAGGTACTCCTTGTCCTCCTCGTGACGCCACGGGGAGCGATACCGAACCTTGACCGGTTGTCCTTTGTGGCTCAGATCAAGAAGGCGCAGCAGGTCCACATCGGCGAGTTTTGCCACTGAGGTAGTCTCAGAGGTGAATCGACCCCGAATATGCTCCAGATCGTAGTGCACATCGGATCGTCCGTTCGTGAGATGCGCCCATAAGGTGGACACCGCGCTCTTAAGTGAACCGTCATCGATCAAGTTGAGCAACTCCCCTAACAAGATCATCACCACTAATTCGTCTCGACCTGGGGGAAGTGATGCGAAAGAGAAATCGGATTTGGTGAGATAGTACCCTCTACTTGAATCGTCATACTCAAGAGGCACGCCGAACTCGTACCTCAATCGGTCGATCGTTCGCACGGCGGTGCTTCGTGAACAACCGCACAACTCCGCCAACGTCGAAGCGTTAGGATAGCTGTTACGTTGGAGCTCAGCCTGAAATATCAGGGAGCGTTTGAGGAAAGTTGATGTATCCATAGCCCCTTATGTGAGTCAGTGGTCTCCTACGATCTATACAGCTACTCGGTCGGAATGCCCATCCGGAACCTTAAGGAATGGAGACTCAATTTCCAACAAGACACTGGAACACCCTACTTAGAATTAATTCCGTTCCCTAGAACTGGAACACTCAGTTATGCGACCGATAATCCACGGAACAGCCCAAGATGCTGGAACACTCTACTTTAAATTGCTCGTGGACCGTGGAACCAAAACACTCAGTTATGCCGCGGATAATCTGCGGGACAGCACTATCGGCCTGCCTGGTAACAGTGCTTGCAGTGCAGCGATCCTTCCCCCCAAGATGCTGGAACACTCTACTTTAAATTGCTCCTGGACCGTGGAACCAAAACACTCAGTTATGCCGCGGATAATCTGCGGTACAGCACTATTGGCCTGCCTGGTAACAGTGCTTGCAGTGCAGCGATCCGTCCACAGTGAGACAAGGAACGGCGGGCAAGGTCATATTTTGACGGACGGGTCTTCCTGTGATCGAAAAATGAACGTGATTCTGCCGCCCCATTACGCCGTAACGGGCAAAGGAAACGTAAATCCAGGAGGAAACCAAGGAGTAAAGGTCCCCGGGGGCCACTCGACACGGAGCCCCTCCTTAGCTTTTCGGTAACACTCTCGACAACGGTCGAGGATCTGCCTGAAGCGTTCAAGGAGCCCCAATCGTAGCTCCCTGTCTCCACAGATAAGGTGGATCTTCCGCTCTTTTTTCTTAGGCGTGTGGGGCTTCAGGTAAGGCTCCCGAACTTGCACGGAACGGGGAACACTTCTCTTCCCGGCGGCTAAACGCGCCTCAGCGCTTGCTCGCTCGGTCTCTCTAACTCGAGCGATGATCTTTTGACGGATCATCTCAATCTTTTCAGGCTCGAATATTCCGAAGACCTCCAACCACTTAAAGGGTTTGATAATGATAGGAT